>DAHUYW010000020.1 GCA_027306915.1 Spirochaetales bacterium
GGCGCCAGCAGCGTGGGCGGCGATTGAGTCGGGAAGGATGTGCCCATTTTGTCATCAGGAGGTCTCTCACGTGAACATCCGAGCAAAGCTTTTCGTGTTGATTGCTGTCTTGGTGGTCGCCTTCGGCCTTGCGGGTACGACCTACCTCCTTCTCAGCTCTCAGACGGGAAAGATTTTGGCCGAGCAGTCCACCTTGAAGGCCCTTCGAACGGCGCTCCTGAATGAGGGATTCCAGGCGAACGGCCTCGCGTCGGGGCAGCTCGAAGATCAGATCGGAGTCTTTAACCAAACGCTGAAGCAAACGAGCACCTCTTTCCAGCAAGTGCAGGAGCTCAAGGTGCTTCCTCGAGTGAGCAAGCTGATTGCGAGCGCTCTTACCACGATTCAACAGCTAGACCAGCTCCTCGCCGGCGCGACGCAAAACCTTTTGAGCTCGGTAACCGACGTCAGATCCGATGCCAAGAGATTCTATGCAAGCTCCCCAAACTCCTACTACAGTGTCTATCAGCTACTCGCAGACGAGCAGCTTCATCACAGCCCGCTCGTGGAGCTTACCGTTTACCACGTCCAATCGCTCATGAACCAGATCGGGATCCTCGCTGCCGATCTCCAGCAGGCGATCACGATAATTGACAACCAGGACTCGGTTATCACCGGCGAGATCCAGCGGGTTTCCTCTCGCAGCGACGCCATTGCGCTCGTGACCATGCTCATCTTGCTTGCCGGGACCGCGTTGCTTACGCTCCTCCTCGCGCGCCAGATCGTGCGCTCGGTGAAATCAATCGCGGGCGGCATCGCTTTCATGCGCGAGGGCGACCTTACCCACGAGTTCACGGTAGCGACCCGCGACGAGATAGGACGGCTTGCGAACAACCTGAACGAGTTCCTACTTTCGCTCAAGAGCTCGATCAGCAATGTGCAGAGCGCATCGGCCGAAAACGTTCGGATGAAGGAGAGCCTCATAGTCACCACCGAACAGACCTCCGCCTCCACTACCCAGATAACCGCCAACACCGAGTCGATAAACCATCAAATCTCCGCCCTCGATTCGAATCTGGCGAGCTCCACCAAGGCGGTCGAGAGCATCGGCGAGAGCATAAGAATCCTGAACGAGCAGATTCAGGAGCAGATGGCCATGGTCGAGGAATCCACGGCCTCGGTGACGGAGATGATTGCTTCGATCGACCACGTCACGACGACCGCCGACAAAAGGCGCGAGGCCACCGATCGGCTGGTGGCGACGGTTGCGAGCGGCGGCCAGAAGATGCGCGCCACCTTCGGGATCGTCAACCAAATCAATGAAAGCGTGGGGAGCATCAAGGACATCACCTCGATCATCGAGGGCATCAGCTCCCAAACGAATCTGCTTGCCATGAATGCTGCCATCGAGGCCGCCCACGCCGGCGACGCGGGACGGGGATTTTCCGTGGTTGCCGACGAGATCCGCAAGCTTGCCGAGGCGAGCTCCAGCAACAGTCAGGAGATAGCGAAGATCCTGAAGATAATCGTGGATCGCGTCTCCGAGGCGACCTCCGCCGGAGCTACGATGGACGGTGCCTTCAAGGAGATCGAGCGTGAGGTGAAGGATCTCTCGGCATCGCTCGCCGAGATCTTCTCGAGCATGAGCGAGCTGCGCTCAGGCGGAAGTCAGATACTCGAGGCGATGACGGTGCTCCAGGAGGTCTCGACGAATGTGAAGGGCGGCTCGACCACCATAAACAGAAGCTCCACCGAGATACGGTCTTCGATGGCCGCGGTGCAGCAGGTTTCTTCGCAAGTGCGCAGCGGAATGGCGGAGATTGCTCACGGGATCCGCGAGATTTCCACCGCGGTAGGCAACGTGCTTTCCATCGCGGAGCACCTCGGTGAGCTGAGCGACTCCCTGAATCACGACCTTGCGAAGTTCAAGACTGCGTGAACGAACGGGAATAGGGGGAGCTCATGCGGACGAAGGGTTGGTTGCGTGCGAGTGAGGACTGGTGGTCGGTCTACCTGGGATTGTTTCTTGTCGTGGTAGTGATCGCCGGTTTCCTTGTCGGACTTCCGCTCGACTTTGCGAAGGGTGCCGTTCCTGCGGTATGGCCGCAGAAGCCCCTCCTGGCGGGTCTTACGCGAAGCTGGGGCTCCTATTTCGCAGTTTACCTTTTTCTTGCCACAATCACCGGAATCGCGACCAAGGTGATGGGGGGACGCCTTCGGGAGTACCTCCCGGCCTTCACCGTGCTTTTCATCGGCTCCTTCCTCGTTCTGGTGCTCGGAAGCCAAACGACCCTGAAGCTCTATGGCCTCGAGTATCCGTTCTGGGCGCTTGTTGTAGGCCTTCTCATCGGGAACAGCCTCCCTCTGCCGGTGTGGTTCCAGGCCGCGGCCAAGCGAACCGAGCTCTACATCAAGATCGGAATTGTCCTTCTCGGTGCGAGCCTCCCCTTTACTATTATTATCCGCGGCGGAGTGTGGGGGTTCCTCGAGGCGCTTATCATAGTTGCCGTCGGGTTCACCGTCGCATTTGCAATCTCGAAGGCTTTCGGGTTTGACAATCGATTTGCGGCGGTCCTCGGCGCCGGCAGCTCTGTATGCGGGGTCTCAGCGGCCATCGCGATAGGCACGAGCGTCCGCGCCGAGGAGAAGCAGGTCGGCTACGTCGTCTCCCTGGTCGTGCTGTACGCGCTTGTCTTGATCTTCATCATTCCCCTTCTCGGTAGGCTCCTGGGGCTTGCCGAGGTGGTGATCGGGGCTTGGATCGGCGGCTCCGAGCTCGCCGATGCAGCCGGGCTAGCGGCCGCCGCAATGGTCGGGGAGCGGGCAGTCAGCGCCTTCTCGCTCGTGAAGCTCAATCGCGACGTGATGATCGGCCTGCTTGCCTTCGTGTTCGCTGTCGTCTCGGTGGCGCGCTGGGAGCGTGGTCGGCGCGAGAAACGGCCGAGCGCGCGGATCATCTGGGAGCGCTTTCCAAAGTTCGTCCTCGCCTTTCTCGTGTCTTCGCTTGTAGTGACCTACCTGGTCGCGCGTCTCGGCAAACCGCAGGTGGACGCCCACGTGATTGCGGTCTTGAACGCGGTCAGGACGTGGCTGTTCACGCTCACCTTCCTGTGCATCGGGCTGAGCACCCGGCTCGGCGAGATACGGGCGCTCGGCCCAAAGCCGATCGTCGCTTTCACGGCGGTGGTGGTCGTGAATCTCATCCTCGGGCTGCTCCTCGCAAGTCTCTTTTTCGGCGGCGTTGTGGCGAGGCCGCTCGGATAGGCTCGATGGCGCTCCTCCTGCTATGATGGGATGATGATGGGGATTCTCGTGCTTGCCGCTGTTGCAGTGGCGCTTTACCTGCTTTTCTATGTGTTCTATCCCTTGGGTCGCGGAGCGATCTATGAGCCGAGCAGCCCGGAAAAGACTCGACTGATGGCCGAGATCGCGAAGGTGGCCCCGCGCGAGCGATCGGCGGACCTCGGCTCGGGGGACGGACGCGTCGTGATCGCGCTTGCGAAGGAGGGGGCGGAGGCCCACGGCTACGAGGTCAACCCGTTTCTGGTCCTGCGTGCCCGTCGCTCCATCCGCCTTGCCGGCCTTGAGGGAAGGGCGTTCATTCACTGGGGAAGCTTCTGGCGAGCTGACCTTTCGCGTTACGACCTCATAACGGTCTTCCAAGTGGGGTTCATCATGGGGCGCCTGGAGGCCAAGGTGAAACGCGAGCTGCGCGGGGGCGCGCGGATCGTTTCGCACCACTGGCGCTTTCCCGCGCTGGCGCCGGAAAGCGCGCGCAACGACATTTACCTCTACCGCATTGGATAGAAGGGCCGGCGCAAACTACTTCTCCCTGTGCCTCCGTCGCTTTGACCGAGCACGCTGAGCGCCGCGCTCCCTCGGAGGCGATGCCGAGCGGCTGCTCGTCTTTCACGGAACCGGCGTTGCTCCCGTCGCTCCACCCGCGAAAAACCCGCCCGGATTCTCCGATGTCATGGTATACTTGCCGTCATCACGAAACGAAAGGAGGTTGTATGACCCTGTCCATCAGCCATCAGGATCGTTACTCGCGAGGCCAGCTTATCCTGCGAACGCTGTTTGGTTTGATCTACATCGCGATCCCCCATGTCTTCCTCATGATCTTCGTGGGAATCTGGTCCGCGATTCTTGTATTCGTCACCTTCTGGGTGGTCCTTTTCACCGGTCGGTTTCCCGAGAGCATTTTCGATTTCCAGGTGAGGTTCATGGCTTGGCAGCTGCGGGTGCAGTCCACCCTGACCAACCTGGTCGACGGCTACCCGGCTTTCCTGCCGGGCGGATCGAGCGACAATGTGGTTCTGGACGTCCCGCGACCCGAGCGGGTCAACCGCGGATTGGTCATCCTCAGGCTCCTGCTCGGCTGGGCATACGTGTATATTCCGCATCTCGTCTGTCTCCTTTTCCGCCGGATTGCGAGCGGCGTGCTGGTGTTCCTTGCGTGGTGGGCGGTCCTTTTCACGGGACACTATCCTGAGCGATGGCATGCCTTCAACGTGGGGACCGAGCGTTGGACAACGCGGGTCGGTCTCTACATGGGCTACTTCACCGACGTCTACCCGGCCTTTTCAGGAAAGCCGGACTAAGCCGATTTTCGCGGGAGGGGGGGATGGACGCGCCCGATCGCCTTGAGTCGTCCGAGTACGAGCACGGACCGGTCGTGCTTCCGCAGCCGCACGAGCTTTCCGAGCGCGAAAAGGACGATGCAATGGCTGCCTATCTCATGATGTTCGCCTCGTGGGCCATCGGACTTCCCCTCCCGCTCATCAATCTTGTCGCATCCCTGGTTTACTTTTTCATAAACCGCCGGACCTCGAAATTCGTGGCTTTCCATGCGCTCCAGTCGCTCATGTTTCACATTCCTGTCGTCTGCCTGAACACCGGGGCCGTCGCCTGGCTCATCGTCCTGCTTGCGTCCGGCTTCCATGCGATCGGCTTTTTCCTGATCTATCTCGTATTCGTGGCCATGGTGAACATCCTCTACATAGTCCTCTCTATCATCGCCCTCCTCTGGGCACATCGTGGCCGCTTCTACTACATGCCGCTTTTCGGTCGAATCGCCTTCCAAACCTACTACGGTCCCCACGCCGCGCGGCGGACGCGGAAAGCCTCCCACGACAACCTACCGCCGCAGGGTCTCTAGCGAAGTGTTTTCCCGCGTTTCGGGAAGCGACGCTCGTGCTGGCGGCGGTGATTCTCCTCCTCGCCGCTTCCGGAGCGTCGCGGCCGATCGAGCGGATGCTCGGAACGCTGCCGGTGCGGCAGCTTCGCCTCCAGGAGGAAGGCGTCAGCGCGCCCGTGGTGTGCGACGCCTTTCGCGCGCTGCTCGAACGGCTTCGAGACTCCGGCGCGATCATCCCGCGCGACGTGCAGGTGATCGTGGTCGCCTCCGCGACGGTCAATGCGCTCACGTTGCCCGGTGATGTCATAACCGTCGATTCCGGGCTCCTCGTGCGGATGGCGACGCCGGAGGAGATGGCCGCGGTGCTCGCCCGGACTTGTGCTTTTGACTGGCCGAGATTATGATTGGAGTGTCATGCAACACAAGGAATATCGACTCGCCGTCGTGATGTTCACCGACATCCAGGGCTTCAGCCGGATGTTGGAGAAGGACGAGCGCGGCACACTCGAGCTCCTCGACTACCAGAACGAGCTGATCTCGCGGCTCTCGCTTGAGCACAAGGGCCGAGTGATCAAGACCGTCGGCGATGTCGTCCTCGTCGAGTTCAACACGACGCTCGACGCGGTCGGTTGCGCCATCGCGATCCAAAACAGCCTGGGTGGGTTCAATAGAACGAGCGGAAAGGAGCCCTTGCGGCTCCGAATCGGCATTCATCTCGGCGACATCTATTTCTACGAGAATGACGCGATAGGCGAGGGAATCAACATAGCCTCGCAGCTTCAGACGGTTGCCTTTCCCGGCTGCATCTGCGTCTCGCAGGATGTCTACAACAACGTCGTCAACAAGATCGAAGCGGACTTTCGGGACCTCGGCCGGGTGAAACTGAAGAATATCACCAAGGAGATTCGTGCCTACGAAATCGTCACGGCCGCCGCCGTCGGTTACAGCCGAGCAGAAGCTTCCGCTGCCCCGGCGGGGCCCGACGAAGGTAGGTCGGCGAGACTACCTTCGTATCGAGAACCGGCCGAGCCGCCCGGGCGTAGGGCGAAAGCGCAGGAGTTCGACGAGCTGAAGAGCTTCGTTGTCGAGCAGATAAGGAAGGTGGGGCGGCGGATTTCGGTAGAGCGCATCCGGTCGATTTTTCCGAATCCCGGGCCGGAGTTCGACGAAGCGGTCGAACGTCTTGCCGACATGGGCTTTCTGACGCGCGAGGCCGGGGGAGCGTCGGGCGGCCCGAGTCCCTCTCCAGCTCCGAGGCCACCCTCCGGTGCGTGGCTGGAGGGCGCAAGCGGGTGGCGCGGTCCCTCAAGCTTTGATCGGGAGGCCTTCAGGGCTGCGCGGGAGGAGTGGAGGCACGCCGCACACGGTGCGCGCCACGCCGCTCGCCGCGCGGCGCGCGCCGGCGTCGCAGACGAGCTCGGCGAACACGACTGGGATTTTCCGGTGAGCTACGAGGAGTATCGCACCCGGGTTATCGAGCGTGCCGCCAAGGCGCGCGGGGGACTTGCCGCTCACCTTTTTACCTTCCTTGCGGTGAACGCCGGTCTCGCCTACATCAACCTCACGACGAGCTCCGCCTTCCATTGGTTTCTCATCCCGCTCCTCGGATGGGGGATCGGAATCGTGAGCCATCTCGTGGGGGTCGTCACGCGCCAGACCGAGAAGCGGGAGGTGGAGGCACTGCCCGAGCAGCTTGAGGAGGCGGACTACAAGCTCCTTCGCCGCTTTCATCACGCCCGTTCGGGCGCCCGCAGCGCGGGAGCCTCTCTTGTCATGGTAGCCGCGTTGCTCGTGACGATCAACCTGCTCACCTCTCCGCAGTTCCCCTGGGCTATCTTCCCGCTCGCGGGGCTCGCCATCGGGCTCATCAGCTCGACCGTCACCTACCTCGCCCGGCGCGGAGGATTCCTGAAGCGTCTTCGGGAGCTCATGCGGAACAAGAAGAGCATCGACGCCGATCGCATTACGAGGGCCGGTGTCGAGGATGACCCTCCGATCGTGAAACAGGCGATCCAGCTTGCCGACGCCCTCCTGGTTCAGGCAAAGGACCTCGATCCCAGCCAGTCGTACCTGGGCGAGGACATGAAGCCGCTCCTCGAAAGCTACATCGGCCAGGTTCGCAAGCTTGCGAGGAAGAGCAGGGAGGTCGACGAGATCATGGCGACGATTCCCCGCGTCGAGCTCGATCGGGATCTTGCGACCTTGCGTCTCCGCCACGAGGAGGCGAGGAATCCCACGCTCAAGGCGGAGTATGAGAAGTCGATCGAGCAGATCGAGCGGCAGAATCGTTCCTTCGAAGAGCTCAAAGGCCAGAAGGAGCTCATGGACCTCAAGATATCCAATTCCGTGAATTCGCTGAAGCAGATGCAGCTCGACATTGCTCGCATGGCGGGTATGGCCCAAGCGCGAGAGCCGCTGAAGGTTGAGACCGTGAGACGACGAACGCACGAGCTCTCCGAGCGCCTCGAGGATCTCGGGGCGAGCTACGCCGAGCTGGAACGAATGCCCGCCATGGGCCACCGCGAGAGGGAGGTGGCGGACCGTCTTCTCGAAGACTTCAAGCAAAAGGAAGCGCAGCGCGAGCGCTCGAAGGGCTAGCCGTCGACCGTCGGAAGAAGAATCCGCACGGTTGCGCTCCCGTCGCCTGCCGATGCGGGTATGAAGCGCGCGGTGTATTCCACCGACGCGACCGTGCGTTCCGTGCCCCAATCCAGTTCGGCAGGTTGTAAAGTCTTTCGCCTTTCTGCTACGATGCGGCGGCATGGGAGGCAAGCATGGGCGCGACCGAAAAGAAACGGCGGCGGCAGATCAGCCGCGTGCTCCAAGAATACTCCTTCGTCTACCGGGGAGACACCTTTCCGCTTAAGGCCAGCAGGTCTGCCTCCGACATGCTGCTCGAATACTCTGGACCGCTTCTGGAGGTGGTCAAGGAGCTGCGCGCCGCGATTGCCCTCGGCGTTTTCTCGTGGAACGTGAGCCTTGCGCCGCCGGAGGAGCGGCCGAAGCTCATCGAAGAGTATGTTGTGCCGACCTTTGCCGAGAATGCGGAGATCCAGGAGACTGTGCGGAAGCTCATCGGGGTCATGATCGAGCGGCGCGAGCGCTATTACCGGGATGAGCCGGTCTACTACGTGACCAACCGGCGGACGCCCGTTGCCGCAGAGGAAAGAAATGCTTGAAAACGCTTCCCTGCTGCGATAGTATGACGGGATTCCTAGGCAGATAAGAATGGCAAGAACCGTTGTCCAGATGTTGCGCGAGGCGGCATCGAACTATCCGAACACCCCCTATCTGTGGGAAAGACAGGAGAGGGGCTGGGTCTCGCGAAGCTACCGGCAGGTCGAGGAGGAAGCGACCGCGTTTGCCTCCTACCTTGTCAAGCACGGCTTCCGGAAGAACACCTCGATTGCCGTCCTCTCCGAGGGGCGCCCGGGCTGGGTAGTCGGAGAGCTCGGCATGCTCCTCGCAGCCTGCTGCTCGGTTCCCCTGTCGATCAAGCTTCTTCCCGAGGAGGTGCCCTTTCGCATCAACCATTCCCAGTCACGGGCCGTTGTCGTTTCGCGCAATACCATCGATCGGGTGGCTTCGGTCCTCGACAAGATCACCCGGAAGGACTTTGTCCTTATCTGTCTCGACGGGGATGGCGGGGATCGGGAGGGGCTAGCGCGCCACTGGGGTCTTTCCTATCGAAAGAACCTCCTCTTCATGGACGAGCTTATCGACGAGGGCCGGAGGGCCCTCGAGGAGACTCGTCTGGAGCTGGAGGAAATCGAAAGGTCCATTCGAGAGGACGACGTGGTCACGATAAGCTACACCTCGGGAACGACAGGCAACCCGAAGGGGATCATGCTCACCCACCTGAACTACTGGGCAAACTGCGTCGATTCAATCACGATGTTCAACGTTCCTCGCGGGTGGAAGACGCTCCTCATTCTACCGTGCGACCACTCCTTCGCCCATACGGTTGGGATCTACGCTGCATTGCTCCGAGGCATCTCGCTCTACTTCGTCGATGGAAGGGGAGGGAATCTCTCGCTTATTCGGAACATACCGGCGGGCCTACTCGAAGCGAACCCCGACTTCCTGCTCACGGTCCCCGCCCTTTCGGAGACCTTCATGAAGCGAATCAGCGCGGGGATCGCCGAACGAGGGCCGCTTATCGAGGGGCTCTTTCGGTGGGGGCTCGCCTGCGGGATTCGCTACCATGGCGACGGGTATCGCAGCCCGCCCCTTGGCGTACGGGTCGCCAACTGGTTTCCCTACAAGGCAGCGGATCTCCTTATCTTTCGAAGGGTGCGAACGATGTTCGGCACCGACCTCAAGTTCTTCGTCGGAGGCGGAGCCTTTCTCGACGTCCGGCAACAGGAGTTCTACAGCGCGCTGGGGATTCCCATCTACCAGGGCTACGGTCTCACCGAGGCCGCTCCGGTCATCTCTTCCAACACGCCGACCGCCCACAAGTTCGGCACCTCCGGTCGCATTGCCCCGACAGTCGAATGCCGGGTGGTGAAGAGCGATGGGAGCTATGCTGCGGTCCGAGAGATCGGCGAGGTAGTCATCCGCGGGAACAACGTCATGAAGGGCTACTTTCACAACGAAAAAGCAACCGCCGAGGCCCTCTTGGGCGGCTGGCTCCACACCGGCGATTTGGCCTCCTATGATGAGGACGGTTTCCTCACGGTTGTGGGTCGGGAGAAGGCCCTCCTCATCGCCGACGATGGTGAAAAGTACTCGCCGGAGGAGATCGAGGCGGCTATCGTCGGCGCCTCGGATCTCGTCGAGCAGGCGCTCGTCTACAATGATCACCGCAAGTACACCACCGCGCTGGTTTCTCTCGATATCCCGATGGTCGAGCAGCTCCTGCGCACCCGGAAGATGAGCTCGATCGATCTTCTCAAGGAAATCCGGGCCTCCTTCTACACGTTCAAAGAGGACTCGCGATTTCACAACCGCTTTCCCGCCGTTTGGATTCCCTCCACCTTCCAGATCGTGCCTGAGCCGTTCAACGAGCACAATCAGATGATCAATTCGACCATGAAGATGGTTCGTCACAAGATTATCGAGGCTCACCGGGATCTCATCGAGTACATGTACCGCTCGGAAGGCAACGTCTTCTCGAACGAGCGCAACCGAGAGGTCCTTCGCTCTCTGTTCAAGATGGATGTGTAGCGGGTTGTTGGAATATGAGTGGTGAGCACAGGAGCCGGCAGCCGGCGTTGCGCCAGTTCCTTGGGCAGGCTCTTCATTCTTCAAAACAAATCTGGTAGACTCCCGCCGAGTCCGTTGGCACAGCATGAAGAGGATTGAGATTGTCAGACAATGGATGGCGGAAGACATCATCCTCCATCCTCTCGAGCGCTCGCCGAACAGCATCGACTTGATTCGGACCCTGGCGACCCTCTGTGGGTATCGTGAGTTCAAGGAAACCCACTGGATCAAGTCGCTGAAACGGGATCTCCTCGCCCGCCCAATCCACGGCAGGAAGCCGGAACACTTTCTGTTCATTCTCATCGATGGGCTCGGGATGAATCTTTCGCCCCACTTCCCGCCGGGGGGATTCTTCACCACCTATTTCTCGCGCGAGCTGCGAGCGGTCTTCCCCACCACGACCGCATGTGCGGTGACCTCCCTCGTCACCGGGGAGTGGCCGGGGGTGCACGGGCTCACGGGCTGGTTCACCTATCTGCCGGACAGGGAGCGAACCGTGCTCATTCTTCCCTTCGTGGAGCGTACCACCGAGAAGCCGCTCGGCGAGCTGGGCATGACCATGTCCTCGATTCTCACGGCGCGCAGCCTCTTCCCCCAGCTCGAGCGGGAGGTCTGCACCTTCCTCCCCCAGCACCTGAAGCGAGGCGAGTATAGCCGATGGGCGCACGGTGACTCGCCGATAATCGGCTACCGCACCATTTCAAGCGGTCTCACGGCCGCCGCCGACTATATAGGGGAGAGGGAGGGGCCCTCTTTCAGCTTCTTCTATATTCCGGACACGGACACGGCCCAGCACGAGCAGGGAACCGGCGGCGCGCGGGTAAAGCGGCTTGTCCGGAATCTGGATTCGGCCCTCCTTGACCTCCGAGCACGGCTCGGCAATGACGTGTGCATGGTCGTGAGCGCCGATCACGGGCTAGTCGACGTTCCCCCGGAGCGACAGTTGCACCTTTCCGAGGAGGACCCCCTTCTTCGCTATCTTGTCGCGCCGCCCGCAGGCGAAGCCGCCATGCCTATCTTCCATGTGCGCCCAGGGCTCGAGAAGAAGTTCGAGGAGTTCTTCACCTCCTCCTACGGCGCCCTCATGCAGCTTGTCTCCATCTCCGACGCTGAGGCCCTCGGGCTCTTCGGGGCGGACGGAATCTCGCCAGTAATGCGCTCGCGTCTCGGCAACTTCATAGGAATTGCCTCCGAGCCTGTCGCCCTCGAATATCTGGCGCCCGGCCAGAAGCCGAAGAATCACCTCGCGTTTCACGGAGGGCTCCAGCCGGATGTCATGCGGGTGCCCCTCTTTATTGCGTAGTCTGGAATCGGCGCGAGGCCGTGCGCTCACGTGAAAGCTATCCGGCGGTGGTGGTTGGGCCCGCTCCTTTTCGCGCTGACTGCCGGGGCCGCGCACGCGCAGGAGACCGCTGCCTCTTCGATCGACCGTTTTGCCGTCAGCGCGGGAACCATCGTGAACGCCAAGATGGGCGGCCCGGGGCTCTACTTCGACCTTCACACTCCTCCCTTTCTGCTGGGCCGCAAGGTTGGGCTTCAACTCCGCTACCAGGGAGAGCCGGCGGGCGGGGCACTTTTCCCCGACGTCCAGGCATTGCGAGCGGAGATGGCCTACTCCGTCGCTTCCCAACCGATCGTTGCTGAAGGGTCAATCTACACCTTCCGATTGGGGGCGGACCTCACGTGGTCCGACCAACAGGCTGCACCGCCGAACGGCGCGTTTCTCATCGCGCCCGAGGTCGGCTCAACCCTTACCTTCCAGCGCGGGCGTAGCCGCTTCACGATCTCGGACACCCTCTCTTTTTCAGGCATCGGAACGGGTTTCGAAGCCGGGGTCGGCTATGGATTCGGTCTCTTTTCCTGGCTGCTCATGACCGCACGCGTCACCTCGGTGACCACGCTCGCGTGGAACGGTCTGTTCACGGCCGCCTTCAATCCCGCCCTCTTCGTCACGGTGCTCTTCGGACGGTAGCCTCAGAAGAGCGGGAGCTGCCGATCTCGGTGGAAGAGCTCCTCGAGATCGACGCCGATCACCTCCGAGAAGGTTGACGCGATCGGTTTGATCTGCTTTTCGAGATAGTGATCGTAGTCGATCGGGGCGGTGGCGGAACCCGCCGGCTGCGGCCCGTCTTTCGTCCAAAGGTAGTTGATGAGCCCGGACTGCTCCCCCGCTTCGAGATAGCGCGCGGCCCGCACGTGGGCGGGCAGTGAGCTCGCATATTCGTCGACCGACTTGCGCAGGGCCTTGGTATAGACGAGCGCATCATCCATCCGGCCCGCCGCGATTTCGGCGAGGAAGGACCTCACGAACCGCACGATCTCGTCTGCGGGCACGCGCTCGAAGACGAGCCGCAGCATCTCAACCTGAAACTCTTTGGCCGCCCTGGTCCAATCCCGCCGTGCTGCTTCCATCCCCTTGACCTCGATCCGAATCGGCGCGCCCTCCTCCCCGAGGATCGCGCCCGCGTAGCCCTTTGAGCGCCCGCGGAGCGATTCGGCTCCCGGCTCACCGCCGGAAAGAGCGCCTCGTACTCGCAGCGGCGGCACAAAGAATCGGCTGTAGGTTTTCTCGAACTGGAGCAGTAGCCGCGGCTCGACGCGGTAGCTCTCGCCGAGGTGGCGGGCAAGCTCGAGGTTGACCATCGCGCACACCTCGGCGCCGCGCGCGCGCAGAGGCTCTCCCGCCGTTCCTGGAGGGAGGCCCGACTGCACGAAGAGCGAATCGGTGTCTCCGTAGAGAGTCCGCAGGCCCTGTGAGGCGAGAAAATCGCGGCACCAGTAGAGGATATGATGGCCGAAGCCCGTGATCGCTCCGGCGAGGTCCGATCCGGCGAAGCGGCAACCGCTCGCCCCCAGAACGCCATAGAAGGAGTTCATGACGATCTTGTAAACGTAGGATGCGACCTGGTCGCCTGCGCGCTTCGCGTCGCTGCGGCTCTCAAAGAACTGCCCGAGAAGCTCCGGCAGGAGACCCGGCTCGCGTCGAAAGCGCGCCGCGTTTGGAGCGCGTATGGGCTCGTCGTTTCCCGCCCGCTCCTCGGGGAGATAGTCGGGAATGTAGCTCACCGGATCGATATTGAAGGTTCGGATGATCGAGGGGTAGAGGCTCTGGAAGTCGAAGACGAAGACATTGTCGTACAGGCCCGAGAGCGGCGTGATGATCGCCCCTCCCGGTGCCTCCGTCAGGGGTAGCGCGTCGACGCCCAGGGTGGGAGCCACGATGCCCCTGCGGTGCATCGCCTCGATGTAGATGGAGTCGAAGGCAGCGATGCTGGTCCATGCGCGGCTCAAGGAAACCCCAATGAGCCGGCATCTCTTGATTGTGAGCTTCATCAGGCCCGTTCGATCGAGAATCTCCAGCACAAGCCGTGCGTCGGCAAGACAGTAACGGCAGAGCGCGACCGGATCGTCGCGGTAGAGCCGCCGGATCTCCTCGAGCTTCGCCCGTCCGCGGGTCGCGCCGATCTCCTTTCCGTAACCGAGAACCTCCTGCGCCACCGCTTCGAGGCTCTGATCCGCAAAGCGCTGCGGCCCGGACCGCACGAGCCGGACTCCGTCGAGCACCTGGCGTCCTGGAATGATGAGAGCGCTTGGTTTGCGCTGCTCCCCCGGGAGGTAGCTGCAGGGCTCTGCGCTTCGGCCGAGCGCCAGCGAGAGCCCGTAGTGCTTGAAGCGGTCGATGATGCGGGCGAAGTCGAAGTCGATGACGTTCCAACCCACGATGATGTCGGGATCGAGCTGGACGAGCCGGGCGGCAAAGGCGGCGAGCATCTCACGCTCGGTTTGATGGCGGCGAATCGGAGGCTCGGTCGACTGAGCAGCCGCCGTATCGCCGACGACCATTGGTTGGCCGGTCGGCCCCCGACCGCTTGGCAGCGGGTCGCCCGGCGCCCCGGGCTCCCGCTCGGCGGCTGCGGATGAATGTGCGAGGAAGACCTCCTCGCCCCTTTTCCCATCCGGGCTTACCTGGGAAAGGGCTATCGCGTAGATCTCCTGGCCGAAGGGGTTGGTCTCTATGTCGAGGGAAAGAAGCGAGAGCCTGGGCTCCCAGTCGGAAGGACCTACGAGCGGGTTCATGAATAGGGCATCGACCCGACGACCCCTCTGGACTTCGCCGGTCAGGGTGAGCGATCCATGGACCGCACGGTCCATGAGGAACAGGTCATGGGCGCGAAGGTCGGCTTCGTAGGTGCGGACCTCTGCCCGCCCGAGAGCCTCGGCGAGCCGGCTCAAGGCGGAAGGGGTAGGGCAGCGGAGTGAGAGGCACTGCTCCCCGTCCATGGTCCGCATCCCCGACGGCCCGAGCGATGCGCCGAGCGACTCTGCCACGCTCGCTGCCCGCGCCTGGTCGGAGGCCCGGACGTGGAGGGCGGGCTTCACTCCGGGGATCACCGCCGCGAAGCTCCGGCCGTCCGAAAGCCGGCCGATCAAACAAACCTGAGTCGTCCCTTTCACGGTGCGAGTGAACGAATGGACCACAAACCCTTGGAAGCCGTCAGACGTGCTCATAGCGAGGACGTCTCCAGTCTATCATGACAGACCCGGCCGGCAAAGCGCGGCGCGGTCTCCTATCCCCGAACGCAGAATTCGCTTGCCTTTCCGTGGGCATTCGTGTATACTCTATATATAAATTCTTATATACAGGAGCGGACCATGAGCGAGCGACTTACCAAGGAGACCTTCTTCGAGAAGGTATTTGACTACGAAAAGAACACCGAGTGGAAGTTTGCGGGCGAGCTCCCTTGTGTCATCGACTTCTATGCCGACTGGTGTGGGCCCTGCAAGATGGTGGCCCCAATCATGGACGAGCTTTCCAAGGAGTACGCCGGAAAGGTGAACTTCTATAAGGTGAACACCGATGAGGAGCAGGAGCTTGCGGGCGCCTTCGGCATCCAGAGCATCCCGAGCATCCTGTTTGTTCCTATGACGGACAAGCCGCAGATGGCTGTCGGCGCGCTGCCCAAGAATACGATGCAGCAGGTCATTGACAAGGAGCTCCTCGGCGGGGCGAACGCCGGCCAAGCGGCCAGCTGACGCACGTCGCAAGATCGAAGTAGCGTTGCAACCCACCGCCCGAGCGGTGGGTTTTTTTTCTCCCGCCGCTATCGGTAGGTCGCCCGCAGATGGTGCAAGGCGATCGTGTCCCTGATCTGCTCAAGAGTCGGCTTCTGCCCGCCCTCGTCGGCGCCGGCGGTCGGGCCGCCGACCTCGCTCACCGCCCGCTCTCGGAAGGGATAGAAACGCACAACCTTCGGGCGGCCCGGAAGCAGGGTGAGCCAGTTGTCGTCAAAGCGACCGGCGAGCTCCCCGGGATCCAGGGAAACATAGAACGCGGGATTTTTCGCGACGAGCTCGACTTCGAACAGGGGAGGGGACGTTGCGGTGGCACCGTCCGCCGGAGCGGTCGAAGCGCTATCTCCCGTGCGGCCGCCGCGCGGAGCGGCTTCGCGAGCCTCGCGCACATGAAGTTGGATCTCCGGGTCCGCCAGCTCGCAGCTCTTCGGGAGCGCAAGAAAGGCATCGTTCTCGACCGCAAGCCCGTCGCTTTCGAAGCCGATCCATGCAAAGAGCTCCTCGGGGGGAAGCGGCAACGAGCCCATTTCGATAGTCGCGACCGGAGTGGCCGCCTCCGCCTTGAGGACAACCTCCTGGGTACGCGACTCTTTCACCGCGCCGGTGAAGGTGAGCAGGCTCAAAGAGAAGCGGCCCTTGCGGGGAACGGCCGTATCGTTGCTTCCCCAAATCTCCAGGCGCCCCTCCCGCACAAAGGCCATTATGTGAATCGGCCTGAAGAAGCGGCTCGCAGCGTAGTGGAGCAGCTTCCACTTTCCTCCGTACTCAACCGACGACCACGAAGCGACCGGCCAGTTGTCGTTCAGCTGCCAGTAGAGGGCCCCCATGCAAGTGGGTCTGCGGGACCGCCAATACTCAACGGCGGTCTTTATGGCAAGTGCCTGCTGAGCCTGGCTGAGGAAAAGGGTGTTGGCGAAGCCTTCCGGGAAACGGAAGTATCGGCTGAAGCTCTCGATGATGATCGAGTTGCCGCGCCGATTGCGCTGATGGTGCTCCATGACAGGCGAGGTAAGGTTCCACTCGCCAGGGGCGGCGTAGCCTGCAACCGTCGACGGCGAAGGGAAGGACTGAAAGCCGAACTCCGAACAGAAGCGTGGAGTCACTTCGTAGTAGCCGTCAAAGGACTTGCCCTCGTGCCATACGCTCCAGTAATGCATGTCGCCCCTGGAGTCGCTGTGCCAGTTGTCCGAGTAGTCGTTTCTGCCGGCAGAGGGCGAGCTCGGCCAGAAGGTGCGATCGGGGTCGAGCTCCTCGACGATTGCGCCGATGGTTCCTTCGTAGAGCCGGTCATAGTCGACCAGATAGCGATCCCTGTTCTTGCGGGTCTCCTCGTACCACCAGAGCGAGCCAAGATTCTCGTTGTTGCCGCACCAAAGCGCGATGCAGGCGTGGTCCGCAAGGCGCTTCACCTGGTGAGTGACCTCCGCGCGGACGTTTTCGAGGAACTTCTTGGTGGCAGGGTAGGTCCCGCAGGCGAACATGAAGTCATGCCAGACGAGGAGCCCCTTTACGTCGCACAGCTCGTAAAAGGCATCCGCCTCGTACTGGCCGCCCCCCCAGACTCGAATCATGTTCATGTTTGCTTCGACGGCGCTCTGGAGGAGGCTCTCATAGCGCTCGCGGCTCTGGCGCGCCGGCAGTGCGTCGCTCGGAATCCAGTTCGCTCCCTTGGCGAAGATCTCCCTTCCGTTCACGCGGAAGGTGAGGCTTCGGCCCCCCTCGTCCTCTACCGAAACGACCTGGAGATCCCGGAATCCGATGTGCTTGCGGATCTCCTCTTCATCCGTCGATACGACCAGGTCATACAGCGGCTGCTCGCCGTAGCCTGCCGGCCACCACAGCTCCGGGTTGTCGAGGATCAGGCTCAAGGAGATTGTCTGCACGCCGGGAACAAGCGTAACCTGCTTGCGCGCCGAGACCCCGCCGAGAATAGCGCTCACTGTCGTCTCTTGGTCGGTGACCGCGAAGAGCTCGACAGAGACCTGGACCTCCCATCGGCGCTCGCTCTTGTGGAGCTGCCGCGTGCGGACATATTCGATCCGATGGCTGGGGGAGGCTCCGATGTACAGCCCGCCGTAGAGTCCGCTCACCATGAGGCAGGGACCCCAATCCCATCCCGCATGGCACTGCACCTTGCGGATGAGGTTCCGGTGAGGCGACTGGATGGGGAACTCGCTATGAGGAAGGGAGTAGGGGTAGGTGCGGCTTTCGGCTTGGGCCTCTCTTTCCGGGGAGCGGATGAGGATGGAAAGCACATTCTCGCCGCTCTTTGCCGCCGCCGACAGATCGAACCGCTGGCGAACGAACATGTTCCGGCTGCGGCCAATCTGTTTGCCGTTCAGATGCACCTCGGCGCACGTGTCCACCGAATCGAGATTCAGGTAGAGCATTCGACTGCGCGCGGCTTCTTCCGAGAGCAGGATCGTCCGTGTGAAAAGCCAGTCCTCGCGGCCGATCCACTGGGCCGTGAGCTCCTGCCGGCCGACATAAGGGTCGGGTATCGCCCCCGCCCGGAGCAATGCGCTTACCGTGTCGCCGGGGAGCAGGGCCGGAATTGACTCGCCGCCGGAGTTCTTTTGAAGCCTCCACTCGCCGCTCAGATCGATTTGTTCCACGGTTACCTCCAGAAGCCCTCTCGAGCCTTGAACAGAATAATCCCGGCGGCTCGAAAGTCAAGCGCCGGTAGGGCGGGAGCAAGGGGGTAGCGGTGCCGGTGCGCTTGGCTTTCGAAGACTCAAGTCAAGCGCCGGTAGAGCCGGGACATGAGGGCAGCGCAACGGTAGCGCCCAAGTACCTCCGGTGCGCTTGACTCCGATCTTCTGTGAATCATCCGACGGACAATTTCACTTGACAGAAGAGAGAAGCAGGGGGATAATTAGTTGATTCTGAAACCAACCAATTAGGAGGTCTCCCATGAAGAAGATTCTCTGGGGTGTTGCCGGCCTGCTCCTCATAGCAGCAGCGACCAGCTTCGCAGGCGGCCAAAGCGAGTCTGCCTCGAGCGGGAAGATGGCGCTCTCGCTCTACAACTACGTCGACGTGAGCACGCCCGAATACGCTACCTTCAAAGAGGTGCTGTCGAAGTTCGAGGCGAAGTATCCCGATATCCAGATGTCGGTACAGAACCTCTTCAACGATCCCTACCACCAGAAGCTTCAGGCGATGGCGGTAGCCGGACAGATTCCGGACCTCGTCTACCTGTGGCCGACCGCGCGAACCGGCTATGTAACCGGCCACGGGCTCATAAAGGATCTCCGGCCGTACCTCGGCGACAAGAAGAACGATTTCATCGCCGCCGATGTCGCGCCGATGGGACCGGATGGGCAGATTTGGGAGCTTCCGACCACCGCTCCAACCGACACCACGGTCGTCTACACCAACAATGCCCTTCTCCAGAAGCTCGGCCTGAGCTATCCGAAGACCCTCGCTGATCTCATTGCGCAGGCGCCCAAGATCAACGCGGCCGGCCTCGTCCCGATTGCCATGGCGAACAAGGACGGCTGGGAGATGGAGTCCTGCCTGCTCTCCACCCTCGTCGGACGTCTCGGCGGCGACAGCTGGCTTCCGAATGCGATAGCGGGAAAGGGTGCATCATTCAACGATCCGCAATTCGTCGACACTCTCAAGATCGTCAAGCAGATGAACGACGCCCAGCTCTTCCCGCCGGGGATCAACCAGATGGACTACGACCAAGGTCTCCAGCTCTTCGAGCAGCAGAAGGCCGTCTACCTCATCGACGGCTCCTGGAGAGTCCAGAACCTGGAGAAGGATTTCCCTGCCGACGTGAAGGCTAACATCGCGCTGAACACCTTCCCGAGCATCCCCGGCCAGGTCGGCGGTGACACGGTCTCGGACATAGCGAGCACCGGCTACGGAATGAATGCGAAGCTTACCGGCGCCAAGGCCGACGCGGCATGGAAGTGGATATGGTTCGCTGCGGGCCCCGATGGCTCGGCCATCAACCTCGCTCACGGTCTCATTCCGGGCTACAAAAACGTCGATCTCTCGGACGCCGAGCTTGGTCCGCTCACGAAGAAGATGATCGCCTATCTTTCGGACGTTGCAGGAACGAACACCGTTCTTGACGGTCTGATGGACGCGAAGGTCATCGGGGTCCTGAATCCGGACCTTCAGGTCATGATGTTTGGCCAGAAGACTCCCGCGCAGGTTGCCCAGGAAATAGTCGCCTGGTACGCACAGAACCCGTCGAAGTAGTCGACTTCAATTCTTGAACGCAAGGGCGCTGCAGTCGCAGCGCCTTCTTTGAACCCTGTGTTTCCTGTATCGTCAGAGGGCGCCGCGTTTCGTGCTTTTCCTTGGCGAAGGAGCTTGCGTATGACATCGAGATCCCTGAAGAAACTGAGCTATGCCGTACTCGCGGGACCCTCGATCCTGGTCTACAGTCTGGTCATCGTTCTGCCGGTCGTCGTAAGTGTGGTTCTCGGTTTCACGGAGTGGGGGGGCTTCGGCGCACCCAAGTTCGTCGGACTAGCGAACTACGTGAACATGTTCAAGGATCCGGTCTTCCTTCTCGATCTGCGCAACAACGGATTGATCGTGGCAGTCTCGCTCTTCGGCCAGATACCCCTCGGCTTCGTTCTTGCCTACTTCATCAATCGCCGGCTTGTGCACGCCGGCAAGTTCTTCGAGGTGATGATCTTTCTCCCGATCACCATCTCGGCGATAGTCGTGGCGATCCTCTGGAATCGCATCTTCTCGCCGGTCGGGATTTACACCGAAATGATGCGGGACATCCTGCACCAGCCTCGCTACATCATGATGGTTTCGCAGAACCGCGAGCTCGCTTTCTTCCCGATACTGTTCGTCATCCTCTGGATGTATACCGGACTCTACATGATCATCTTTCTGGCTAACCTCCAGAAGATTCAGAGATCGACTATCGAAGCGGCGGTCATCGACGGAGCGACCGAAGGGCAGATTCTCGGTCGCATCATTATTCCCGCAATGGTCGGTGTTCTTTTTACCACCTCGGTGCTTGCGATCTCCGGAAGCCTTACGAGCTTCGCGCTTATCTATGCGATGACGGAGGGCGGCCCCGCGCATTTCACGGAGGTCATAGCTATCTACATGTACAACAACACCTTCAGCTACTATCGATACGGCTTTGGAAGCGCGGTGTCGGTCGTTATCGTGGTGTTGAGCATGGGTCTTATCAGCCTTGTGCGCTCGATATTCAATCGCATCGAGCGACGGTTCGAGTGACGGGGAGAAGATCATGAAGGCATTTGGAACGGGGTCGGTGAACCCCGTGAACAGGACTGGTGCCTACATCGTCATGATTCTGTTCACCCTTCTCACGATCGGTCCTCTCGTGTGGCTCTTCTATTCTTCCTTCAAGCTCAATCCAGAGATCATGCAGCACCCCCTCGGGCTGCCGAGCCGCCCCACCCTCGCCAATTACGTCAGGGCGTGGGAGCTTGGCCAGATGGGAATCCTCTTCATCAACAGCATAATCTACACGGGCGTCGCGACCGCAGTCACGGTATTTCTCGGTCTTTCGACCGGCTACGCCTTCGCCAAGTTTCACTTTCGGATAACCGGCTTCTTCTACTTTTTCATCCTGCTCGGGCTCCTCATCACGGTGCAGTCCGTCCTTGCGCCGCTCTTCATCGTCGAGACGCGCTTTCGCATAGCGGATACGCGCTTGGGCGTCATCATCCCCTATGTCGCCTTCGGACTTCCCGTCGCGATCTATCTTGCGACCAGCTATGTGGCGGGGGTTCCCAACTCGCTTGAGGAATCGGCGGTTATCGACGGTGCGTCCTATCTGAAGATATTCTGGTCGATCATCCTTCCCGTTTCGCGCCCGGTTGTGGCAACCATGACGATTCTAACCTTTCTTTCCAACTGGAACGAGTTCGTCCTCATCCTTGTGCTCACGAGCCGCAGCGGCCTGCGAAGCCTTCCGGTCGGCATCAATGCCTTCGCGGGAGTGTTCAATGTCGACTACGGACTGCAATTCGCCGCCCTCGTCATTGGGACTATACCGATGATCATCTTCTATATATTCTTTCATGAAAGACTTGCTCAGGGCTTTGCAGAGGGAGCACTCAAGGAATGACGAAGGCCTAGATGGCGGTGCTCAAACGGACCAAGGAAATCAACATCTTTCGCGTGATGCGCGCCGTCTGGTTGAGTGGAACCATTAGTCGCGTCGAGATAGCGCGCTCATTGCACCTCGACAAGTCGACTATCACCAACATCGTGAGCGAGCTGCTCTCGCTGGGGCTGGTCGAAGAGGTAGCCGTAGGCGAAGCGGGTCCCCAGGGCGGCCGCAAGCCGGTCTTCCTCACGGTGAACAAGAATTTCGGATGCGTGATAGGAATCGAGATCCAGCCTGAGAGCTTCTCGGTGGTCGGGGTGAACATGCACGGCGAGGTGCTCCACTCCGACTCGGGCGCGAAGCTGGCAAGCGGCGAGAATCTCGCTTCGGTGTTCCTGGAGATACTTGAAAAGACGCTCGGCGAGCTTGCAGGCCTCTCCATACCCGTCATCGGAGTGGGGGTGGGGGTGTCGGGCGTCGTAAACCAGCAGGAGGGTAAGATCCTCCATTCCATCCCGCTCGGGCTGTTCAGCGAGTTCGACTTTCTCGGGTCGATAGCGGGAAGGGTGAGCCTGCCGGTGCTTGTCGAGAATGACGCGAACTGCTGCGCCTGGAGTGAGCTCGCCTTCCACCGCACCGAACGTCTTCGGAATCTCCTCTTCGCCCTTGTCGAGTTCCGAAAAGGACGAACGGCCTACGATTCATACAAGGGCATCGCGGTAGGACTCGGGATCATGATAAACGGGCGGGTCTACTACGGCCAGGACCACTCCGCGGGCGAGTTTCGAAGCGTGCTCTGGAAGGATGGGAACGCCGGCCAGTTTTCGCTCACCGACCGCGAGATGCTCGACGTCGAGCGGGACCGTTCCATTTTGCGGAGGTTTGTGAGCGAGCTTTCGAAGAACCTTGCGATGATCGTCAACACCTTCGACCTCAATCAGCTCTATATCGGAGGCGATATCGAGAAATACCGAGACGAGGTCGAGCCGGTTCTGGTGGAAGAGATTCGGCGAAACTGGTCCTATCCGACCGAGGTAACCTGCAAGGTCTCGTTTTCATCTCTCGGCGAGAAGGCAGTGGCCTACGGAGCTGCAGGGATGTTCCTCGGCCAGCTCTTTACCCCCAACTTCCCTCCCGAGCCCGACGACAGCGAGGCGATTCGCGGCTCGGAGTTCATGTCCCTCCTTTTCAGCCGCTCGTTATAGGATGTGTTCGCCGTAGAAGCTTCTCCATCCCTCTGATATGATGGCGGCGCTATGCCACAGGAAAGACCTTATCGAATCCTATTCGTCTGCACGGGCAACATCTGCCGCTCTCCCCTCGCGCAGGCGGTCTTCGAGCATCTCCTCCGCAAAGAGGGACTCGCCGAGCGCTTCCATGTCGACTCGGCGGGCACCGACGAGTGGGAGGTTGGGAAGCAGGCAGATCCGCGAATGCGAAGGGTGGCGGCTGCGCACGGAATCGAGATCGATCACATCGCCCGCCAGCTGAATCGCTCCGATGTCGCCGAATACGATCTCCTTCTCGCCATGGACAAGTCGAACTACCGTACCATGCTCTCCCTTGCAGGCTCGCTCGCAGGAAAGATCAGGGTTTACCGGGAATATGATCCGGAGGGAGGCCCCTCTGCGGAGGTGCCTGACCCGTACTACGGCGGAGCCGAGGGTTTCGAGCACGTCTATCGCATCGTAGAGCGGACGAGCAGGAAGCTTCTCTCCTCGCTTTCCCGCGAGCTCGCCGCGAGCCGATGAGACGGGGCTTGCGTCGGTGAACGCGGACGACCCTCTGCTGTTGGCGGTGAGAAGTCTCCGGGGGCCGGAGATTCGGATAGTGGGACGCTCACCGGTTGGCGGAGGCTGCATCAACCAAACCAGCCTTCTCGCCTTGAGCGACGGGAGTCGCCTCTTCCTCAAAGAAAACGCCGGCTCGCACTCAGGCTTTTTCCGGGCAGAGGCTCAAGGGCTTGCGGCCCTTGCCGGTCATTTTCCGTCCGACTCCTCGTCCGAGGTCATGTCCTCGAAAGAGATCCGGGGCGAGGGCGACCCTTCGGCTCGTGCCCCGCTTGATGCGGTCCGGGCGGTCAGCGTCCCGTTCGGTCAGGCCATCCCGCTCTCCGAATGGGTATCCCCGGCAAGGGAAGGCAGGGGGGTACGGGTTCCGATGCCGCTCTCGGTCCACGACGACGCGGGAGGCCAGTTTATCCTTCTGGAGCACATCGAAGAAGGGAGGCGGCGTCCGGATTTCTGGGAGGGGTTCGGCCGCGCTCTAGCGCTCCTCCATCGAAATGTCACCGCCAAGCGGTACGGATTCGCGGCCGACAACTACATCGGGGCCTCTCCCCAGGTGAACCGGTGGGAGGAGGACTGGCTCCTTTTTTTCGGCGAGCATCGGCTGCGCTTTCAGGCGGAGCTGGCCTTTCGCAGCGGTCGGGCAGACTCAGCCCTCCTATCCGGCGTCGAGGCTATCGTGAGGAGGCTCCCGTCCCTCCTCGCCCGCCCGGACCGGGCCTCGCTCCTCCACGGCGATCTGTGGGGAGGGAACTTCATGGTGGGGGCCGATGGTGGAGTCGTCTTGATCGATCCGGCCGTCTACTTCGGCCATCGCGAGGCAGATCTCGCCATGACCGAGCTTTTCGGAGGCTTTGGAGCCCCTTTCTATGCGGCCTATGATGAGGTCTGGCCGCTCGATCTCGGGTACCCGGAACGAAGGGACCTCTACAATCTCTACCACCTCCTGAATCACCTCAACCTGTTCGGAGGCTCCTACGCCGCATCGGTGAGATCGATCGTCGCGCGCTATCGGTAGGGCGCCGGTACCGCTGCCCCCTTGCCACGCCCTGCCGGCGCTTGATCTGAGTCCGCGAAGAACAAGCGCGCCGGTACCGCTGCCCTCTTGCCACGCCTCGCCGGCGCTTGACAAGGCGGGGGGGGCTCGATACCTTGTGTGCATACGCGTGTACTCTGCAATACCACCGCTGTGTGAATGATTTGGAAGGAGTGACTTGATGGCAACGAAGGCCAGAGGCAAGATAGTCCGCCGCCTGGGAACGAACCTCTTCGGCAACCCAAAGTACGATCGCCTGCTCAAACGCAAGAGCAATCCGCCCGGATCCGACAAGATGCGCAAGATCCGCAAGAAGGAGAGCGAGTACGGCCGCCAGATGATCGAGAAGCAGAAGCTGAGATTCTGCTATGGGATGAGTGAGCGGCAGTTCCAGAACCTCTTCTTTAAGGCGCGGAACATGAAGGGGGTCACCGGCGACAACATGCTGAGCCTCCTGGAGCGCCGGCTCGACAACGTAGTCTACCGTTTGGGAATGGCGAGCACGCGCCCCCAGGCCCGCCAGCTCGTCAGCCACGGTCACATCCTCGTGAGCGGGCGGCGCGTGAACATCCCCTCGGCGGTGGTGAAGGCCGGCGACGTCATTTCGGTGCGTGAGCGCAACGCGAGCAAGATGATGGTTCGTGCCAGCCTGTCGAAACACGATCATCCGATGCCGGCGTGGCTGTCGGTTTCGGTCGACGAAGTGAGCGGCAAGATCGAGCGCCTTCCCGTCCGCAGCGACATCCCCACGGTCGCCAACGAGCAGCTCGTTATCGAGTACTACGCCAAGTAAGCAGACAGACTGCCTTGTAGCGCTGAAGGGCCGAGGCCAGACGCGGTGAAGACAGCAGGCAGCATTGTGCACCACAAGAAGGGGCTCCCTTCGGTACGCTGGGGAACAGGACCGAACGAAACGCGGGCCTGGCTCGATGAGCACCCGGGATTCCCGCGGTGAAGAAGCTGTGTGTCATCGGCAGCATCAACATGGATCTGGTCGCTCGGGTCGATCGCTTTCCGAACCCCGGTGAGACGGTGGTCGGCGAGTCGTTCGGGACCTACCCCGGCGGCAAGGGCGCCAACCAGGCCGTTGCGGCAGCCCGACTTGGCGCCGATGTCCTCATGATCGGGCGCCTCGGCGACGACCTCTACGGCAGCCGGTACCTCGAGGTGTTCAAGAGAGAAGGGGTCCGGACCGATGGGGTGGCAGTGGAGGGGGAAAGCTCCACCGGGGTCGCCGTGATCGAGGTGGATCGCTCGAGCGAGAACCATATCGTGATCATCCCGGGCGCGAACGCGACGATGACTCCCGAGGCCATCGAGTCCCTCTGGCCGCTCATGGATGATTGCGACATCTTCCTGCTCCAGCTTGAGATCCCGCTCCGCTCGGTCGAGGCCGCCTGCGCGCTGCTTCGTGCCAAGGGTAAGACGCTCATCCTGGATCCCGCGCCCGCCGCTTCGCTCTCTTCGACGATTCTTCGGACTGTGGACTACCTCACACCCAACGAGCACGAGCTTGCTTCCCTTTCGGGCGTGCGCGCTACCGATAGCGACGCGATAGGCGATGGAATCCGCGTTCTCCGCAAGCGCGGCGCCTCAACCGTGATCGTCAAGGCGGGTCGGACCGGAGCCTATCTCGGCGATTCCGAGGGGATCGCGCATCTTGCGGGCTACGAGGTTTCGGTCGTCGATACGACTGCAGCGGGGGACTCGTTCAACGCCGGTTTCGCCTATGCCTTGGCAGAAGGCCGAGGGGTACGGGAGGCTATTGGGTTTGCCAACGCGGTCGGCGCACTTTCGACCACCGGGATGGGGGCTCAGGCCGCCATGCCGACGCGCGCGGCAGTGCAGAGCTTCGTGAGGGCCCACGCACCTGCATGAGCACAAAGCCTTTCCGCGTGCGGCGAGCGAGTCGGTACTTCAACCGCTTTCTCAAGATGACGCTGGGCAGGTTTCTGGTCGGCTTGTACAATGTGACCGCGACGAACATCGAGGTGGTGAAGAGACTGTCAGGCCCGTATGTGCTGCTGCCGAATCACTATACAACCTGGGATCCCTTCATCCTCGGCTACTTCATTCCCCCGCCGGTCTACAACGTCACCTCCGATGTTCAATTTCGAAGCACGGTCATGCGGATGCTGCTCGGTCTTGTCGGCAGTATCCCAAAGTCGAAGGTGATTCCCGATCTCGCGACGGTCAAGCATATCCTCGCGGTGAAGAATCGCAATGGGGTGATAGGGATTTATCCCGAAGGTCGCCGCTCCTGGGACGGGCACACGTCCCACATCCTGTTCTCCACGGCGAAGCTCATCAAGCTGCTGAAGATTCCGGTCGTGAGCCCGATCTTCAAGGGGGCCTACCTCTCGCTGCCGCGATGGTCGCGCCGCCGACGGCGCGGTAAGATCGTGATCGATTTCAAGCGAACCCTCACGGCGCCCGAGGTCAAAGCGCTCTCGGTGGAAGAGATTTACGGCCGGATCGTCGAGTCGACAGCGCACGACGAGTACGAGTTTCAGCGTCGGCAGAGTATTCCCTATCGCGGTCTTCGCCTTGCCGAGCACCTTGAGCTTGCGCTCTTCATCTGTCCGGAATGCGAGAGGATCGGTACCATGAGATCGACCGTGAGGCTCTTCTACTGCACCTCCTGTCATTACATGGTCCGCATGAACGACCTCGGATTCTTCGAACAGGGGCGCGGCGAGCTGCGCTTCGAAACGGTGCGCGATTGGAACCTCTGGCAGCTCGAGTGGCTCAAAGGAAGCCTCTCCGAGAGGCTCGCATCGGGGCGAGAGGACGCCCTTATGGTCGACGAGAACCTGCTGCTCCTCTCGGGCTTCCGCGCGCGCCCCTTGAAGCGACTCCACTTCGGCGACATGAGCCTTTTTCACGACCGCATCGAGTTCAAGACCCTCATCCGGGGCACCCTCGTCTTTCCCATTCGGGAGATCGAAGGGATCAACGTCCAAATACGCGAACGGCTCGAGTTCTACTTCCGAAACGTCCTCTATCGCTTCCATTCCGGCCGCCGGATAGTCTCCGCCTACAAGTGGATGACCGCTATCCAGATACTCCAAGAGCTCCTCACGGGCAGCAGCTCCTCCGAAGCCGCGACGTAGCGGCACCCGCTTGGCGACCGCTGCCGCAATCGGCTCAGGCGGAGAGAAAGTTCTCCTGCTTGACATCGCAGCTGGAATTCGCTCCTATAATTCACTATATTCTTACCGGAAAAGTGGCCTATTGTGGTCGCTCTTTCCGGTGGGGTGATTTCCATGGTGACGAGACGACCGTTCACCACCGTAGACCGCATATCCTCCGAGCGTCTGCATCCTTGCCTGTCAACGAATCGGTCCATTCAACTTCGTCTATCCTGCGACAAGTCCGCTTTGGCTGCGTCAAATACCACGGGAGGGTTTTCAGAATGCCATCAGAAGAGAGGGAATTTCACGAGTCCCTTGATGCTCTGATCAGCGAATCGAAGTCATCAAGAGACGCCAATTGGGAAGGTGCCATGACCGACTACATGGCCATGGTTCACGATAATCCCAAGCTCACTCAACCGGCCCCGGCGCGCATCTACGACATGGTCATGCAGGGAGGAACCTCGGATGTGGGACGACCCGACAAGCTGCCGCACTATGAGGATCTCGTCCGATACAACTTCTTCTCCGGGGAGATCTTCGGCATCGAGGAGGTGCTCCACGACCTGGTGAGATTCTTCCGTGCCGGCGCCAACCGGACTGAGACGGGTAAGCGCATCCTGATCCTTGTCGGTCCGGTTTCGTCGGGCAAGTCGACGATAGCCTCGCTGTTGCGTCGTGGTCTCGAGAAATCGGACACACCCATCTACGCGATCAAGGGTTGCCCTATCCACGAGGAGCCGCTCCACCTTATCCCGCGGTCTTTGCGTCCGAGATTTGAAGAACTCCTGGGCGTGAAGATCGAGGGGGATCTCTGCCCGGTCTGCAAGTACCGACTGACCAACGACGAGCGCTTCAAGGATTCCGAGGGCAACTACAAATGGGAGGCGATGCCGGTCGTCCGCATCTCTTTGAGCGAGCGCTCGAGAGTCGGAATCGGCACGTTCCAGCCCTCCGATCCGAAGAACCAGGATATCTCCGAGCTCATCGGACACGTCGATCTCGGGCAGATAACGAAGTACGGTGAGGGTCATCCCCTCGGTTACAAGTTCGACGGGGAGCTGCAGATCGCCAACCGCGGGCTTATCGAGTACATCGAGATTCTGAAGTGCGACATCAAATTCCATTACGTGCTTATCACGGTAGCCCAGGAGCAGCTTATCAAGGCTCCGAGCTTCCCCCAGATGTATATTGACACCGTCATCGTCAGCCACACCAACCAGACCGAGTTCGACAAGTTCAAGGCGAGCAAGGAGAATGAGGCCCTCCACGACCGGATGTACCCCATCTACGTTCCCTACAACCTTCGCATCCGCGACGAGATGGAGATCTACCGCAAGCTCATTCAAACTAGCGAGTTCAAGGAGAAGGTGCACATCGCTCCGCTTACCCTGTACGCAGCGGCGGAGTTCGCGGTTCTCACACGGCTCATCCCTTCGAAGGCCGACCCGGATCTTCTGAAAAAGGCGAAGTACTACAACAACGAAGCCATCATCGAAAAGGAAAAGGACCCGGTCGACGTGCGAAGGCTGTGGATCGAGGGGAGAGAGTCCGGCGAGGGAATGGCCGGGATCAGCCCGCGTTTTATCATGAACGCCCTCAACATTGCCCTCGGCTCGGCGAAAGACGGCGCGAAGTGCATCAATCCCGTGGATGTCATTCGAGCGCTGAAGCATCAGTTCGATCATCACATCGGCTTCAGCGACGAGGAGCGCGCGCGCTACATGAATCTCCTCATGGCCGAGAAGGGGAGCGTGCTGTCCGACTACCGGGAAAAGGCGAAAAAGGAGATCAACAAGGCCTTCCTCTTCGCCTACGAGGATCAGGCTCAGGCCCTGTTCGACAACTACATGAAGAATGCCACCGCATTCTGCCTGAAGCGCAAGATCGTAGACCCCGTTACGCAGGAAGAGTCGGAGCCCGACGAGCGGCTCATGCGATCGATCGAGGAGATGATAGGAATTTCCGAGGGCGCAAAAGCGGAGTTCCGACAGGGGCTCTTTGTCTTCAAGTCCGACGCGATGGACCGGAAAGAGTCCTTCGATTTCCGCAGCTATCCGCCGCTGCAGGATGCCATCGAGAAGAAGCTCATCGCCGACCTCAAGAACATCGTGTCGCTCACCCTGACCGACAAGACCCGCCGCGATCCGAAGACTCTCGAGCGCAAGCAGGAGGCGATCTCCAAGCTCATCGAACGTGACTACTGTCCGGTCTGTGCCGAGGCGCTTCTCGACTTCGTCGGGGAGATGCTTCGCAAGGAGGAGTAGGACGGGTGGCTGTTGTACAGCCCGACTACGGTACAGCGCCTCGCGGGAGGACCGACGCTGCGCGCCACCGCGAGAAGATCAAAGAGGCAATCCGGCAGAATCTCCCGGACATCATCTCTAACGAAGCCATAATCACTCGCCGGGAGAGCCAGATCGTACGGGTGCCGGTGCGTGGGGTGAAGAGCTACCATTTCGTCCACAGCCATTCGAGCGGGGCGGGCGGCGGCTTCGGCAGCGGTGAGTCGCAGAAGGGAAAGGTCGTCGGTCAGCGGCCGAGGCCGGGCGGCGGTCAGCCGGGCAAGCCGGGAGGCGAGCCTGGGGTTGACTATCTGGAGACCGAGATCGACATCGATGAGCTTATTGCGATGATGCTCGACGACCTTGGCTTGCCGAACTTGCAGAAAAAGGAGATCGAGCAGACCGCGAGCGCGGGCGGTTGGACCTACGATTCGATCGAGAGGAGCGGAATCCGACCGCGTCTCGACAAGAAGCGAAGCATCAAAGAGGCGATCAAGCGAACCGAGATCGTGGTCGGCCTGCTGGTCCAGGAGACGGGCCGCAGCGAGGAGGAGTGCCGACGCGCTTTGGAGCTTGCCGGCGGTGAGGTCGAAGTCGCGAAGCGTCTCCTTGCCGGGCAGGATGATCTCTCCTCGCGTGAGGGCCCGCCGGCGCCGACGCTCGAGACGAGCGATCTCCGCTATCACACCATTCAAGAGGAGATTCAGCGCCAGTCGAACGCGGTCGTCATCGCCATGATGGACGTTTCCGGGAGCATGGACACCATGAAGAAGTATTTCGCCCGCTCCTTCTTCTTCTGGATGCTTTCTTTCCTGCGGACGATCTACCAGCACGTCGAGATTCGCTTCATCGCCCATACGACCGAGGCGAAGCTCGTCGACGAGCATGAGTTTTTCCACAAGGGAGAGTCGGGGGGAACCCAGTGCTACTCCGCCTACGACCTCGCCTGTGAGCTTATAGACTCGGAGTACTCTCCCAGCCGCTGGAACGTCTATCCCTTCCATTTCTCAGACGGCGAGGACTGGGACGTCGAGCGGACGCTCCAATCACTGAAGGCGGTTCTCCGCCGAGGAATCGCGGCCTTCGGCTACGGCGAGATCCAAACCGATTACTCCGCCTCGGTTCTGATGCAGGCCTTCGAAAAGGGACTGTCTATGGAGGAGGTGCACCGGGACGGTTACGCCTACTTCCAGGGAACGTGGGAGGGGGCCCCGCTCATGGGGATGATCATCCGGTCGCGACAGGATCTCTACCCCGCCCTGCGCGTATTCTTGAGCGCGGATTAGCGCTTTCGACGAGTCAAGGTATGAATCAAGCCGAGCTGCAAAGACTGAACGAGGCGGACAAGCTTATCCAGGAGATCGCCCGCGAGATGGGGCTGGACTTCATGCAGCAGGAGTTCGACGTTGTCCCCGCCGAGAAAATGCTGGAGATCATGGCCTATCGCCTGCCGGTGAACTTCTCCCATTGGAGCTTCGGTCGCGACTACGAAATCGAGCGAACCCGCCACGAGCATGGATACGGGGTTCCCTACGAGGTCGTCTTCAACAGCGACCCTGCCCGGGCCTATCTGATGGACACGAATCCCTTCGTGATTCAGGTTCTCGTCATCGCTCACGTCTACGCTCACAATGATTTCATGAAGAACAGCCGCCACTTCCAGCGCACGAGGCGGGACATGATCACCTCGGCATCGGAAGCCGCTGCGCGCTTCCGGGCCTATGAGCGCGACTATGGGATAGAGGCGGTCGAGCGTGTCATCGACGCAGGGCTTTCAATCCAGTGGAACATCGACCCCGACGAGGACCAGCACCACGAGAGCGAAGAGGCTGCGCGCGAGCGGCTCTTCGGATGGGCCAAGACGAGGCCCATCGGCGGGACCTACGACGATCTCCTGCCCTCCCGCGGCGAGCCGCCGACCGAGAAGAAGCGCGAGCTCAGGCGAATGACCCCTCCCGAGCCGACCGTTGACCTGCTGGGCTACGTCACCGAGCACTCACCGCGACCGCTTTCCGAGTGGGAGAAGGACGTCCTCGCGGTCATCAAGAGCCAGTCGCAGTACTTCATGCCCTACCGGCGCACCAAGATCATGAACGAGGGGTGGGCGACCTACTGGCACGAGAAGATCATGCAGCGTCTCTTTCAGGAAAAGTTCCTTACGGCCGAGGAGCACGGGCTGTACAACCTCTACAATGCACGCGTGAAGGCCCACAATCCCCGCTCGATCAATCCCTATCTCCTGGGCTCAGCGCTGCTTACGAATATCGAGGATCGATGGGATACCGGGCGCTTCGGGCCGGAGTATGCGGAGCTCCAGGATTCGAGCGTGAAGAAAAGCTGGGATACCCGGGCCATGAAGGGGCGCGACAAGATCTTCGAGGTCCGGCGAACCCTCATGGACTGGTTTTTCATCGACGAGTTCTTGAACCGCGAGGTGGTCGACGATCTAGATCTCTACGTGTACGTCGAGCGCGAGCGCGACAACCTCTACGAATCCGTCGTCGAGGTCACCGAGTGGGAGCGGGTCAAGCTCTTCCTTGTCCAAAGCCTCATGAACTGGGGCGTCCCCCGAATCCTCGTCACCGACGGCAACTACAAGGGCATCTCCCAGCTCTACCTGAAGCACGAGTTCGAGGGGCTTCCCCTTGACGATGAATACTGCCGCCGGACTCTCGAGTACCTCTATCAGCTGTGGAGCCGGCCGGTCTATCTGGAGACCTACGAGCCCTACCTCCATCAGGTGCGGGCGAAGCTCTATGTAGCCGACGATCAGGGCGTCCACGTTCACGAAGAGTAGGAATCCGGGGAGGGGCAGTGGGCCGGGCGCCGCTGCGCCGGCTGCAACAGTTGGCTACGCCCGCCTCTCGCGGCGCGCCGAAACGCAATTCGTTGCCTGTCTACCGCCGCCGTGTTAGAATAACTCAGATCCAATCGACTGTAGACGCGATGGTTTTGAGTTGACGTGAAGCTCCGATCGAGACTTGCGCTTACCTCCTTCCTTGCCCTCCTGATCCCGGTCCTGGTAACCATTGCGGTGGCCGCGGCGGTGGTGGTAGAGAACGGGAGCCGTTCTCAGGAGCAGTTCTTTCGCTCGGCGCTCAACCGCCTGCGGCAGGACATCTCCGACACCGAGCGGCGCTACCGGACGAGCATCACGCATCTTGCGCAAGAAGCCTTCCTTACCCACAAGCTCTACGTTTATCAGAAATACTGGAACTACATAAGCACGGACATGCTCACGGGGGACATCGAGGTGCTCAAGGACGAGCTCGAAAAGGTGCTCCTCTCCGAATCGATCGACACGATTGCGGTATACCGCAAGGATGCTCTCCAATACAAATCGGTCCTCGTGGTCGGTAACTCGACTTACATCCCCGAGATCATTTCCAAAAGCGCGATCTCAAGTCTCACCTCCGCTCCCTCCTACCTGCAAAAATCCGATGGCATCTACGCCACCCTCTACATGCCGGTCTTCTATGAGAGCCGGGAGATCGGACTCCTTGCGCTCCAGAAAGCCTTCAATCGCAGCTACTTCGAGACACTCTCGCTTCGATTTGACCTGGGGATCGCGCTCTACGCCCAGGGGCTTTACCGCTATTCTTCGCTTCCGGGGATCGAAGATGCCGGTGTCCTCTGGGCGCGAAACCATCCGACGACAGGCGGTCCCTTTACCGGCGACTATGTCTACAACGGCACGACCTACAAGTACGTCGGGTACTTCTTCCAGATGGGGAGCGAGGCAAAGGGCTTTCTTTTCGTCGGGGGCCCCTCCTCGATGACCTTCGCCGACTGGTGGAGCGCCTTTGCCCGTCTCGCGCTTATCCCCCTCATCTGCGTGGTGATCGCCACCGTGCTCTTCTTTTTCTGGGGAAGCGAGATCATCAGGCACATCCGCGAGCTTGTTGCGGCATCCGGGCAGGTGGCCGGCGGCAACTATGAGGTTCGCCTCCCCGTGCGCCGCTCCGACGAGTTCGGCGAGCTTTTCCGAAGCTTCACGAGGATGGCCCACAACCTGGCGGACAACGAGATCCGGCTTGAGGAGAACAAGCGTCAGCTCGTCTACACCGAGAAGATGGCGGCCCTCGGGCAATTCTCGGCCGGGGTCGCCCATGAGATCAACAATCCCCTCGGTATCGTTCTGAATCATGTCCAGCTCCTTCGCTCCGGAAGGCTGTCGGAGTCGGAGGGCAAGGACTTCCTCGGGCGCATCGAGGTGGAGATCAAGAGGGTGAGCAAGCTCCTGCGGAATCTTCTCCATCACGCCGCCGACGACGACCTGACATTTCGGGACTTTGCGCTTTCGCCTGTGGTGGAGGATGTGAGACAGCTCTTTGCCCCCAAGCTGCGGCTGAAGGGGGCATGCGTGGACTCCGAGCGCTTCCCGGCGGGGCTCACAATCGAGGGAGATCCGGATGCCGTCAAGCAGGTGCTCTTCAATCTTTTCTACAATGCCCTCCAGGCTATCCACCACGAGGGGGGTCGGATCGAGGTCTCTGCAATCCAGAAGGCGGACGGCTGCCTGGTTCAGGTACGTGACAACGGCGAAGGGATGGACGCGGCGACAAAGGCGCGGATCTTCGAGCCCTATTTCACCCGCAAGCAGGGGTACGGCACGGGACTCGGCCTGGTGTTGAGCCAGAGGATCATGCGGCAGCACGGGGGACACATCGAGGTGGATAGCGAGGTGAATGTAGGTACGACGGTCTCGCTCTGGTTTCCCAAAGGGGAAGAGTCATGACTTCGCGAAGCGATTTCACGATCCTCGTCGCGGACGACGAGGAGGGGATGCGGCTTGGGCTCGAAAAGGCCCTGAGCCTCGAGGGCTATCGGGTACTTACCGCTGCGACGGGAGCGGAGGCGCGCGCCATCTCCCGCCGCGAGCGGCTGCACTGCGCCTTCGTTGACCTACGCCTGCCCGACGTCGGCGGCATCGAGCTGGTCTCTTCCCTGCGCGCTCGGGACGCCTCGGTCGTGGTTATCACCGCCTACGCGACGGTCGATACTGCCGTGAACGCGATGAAGCTCGGCGCCGCGGATTATCTCCAGAAACCCTTCGACAATCAGGACATCGTCGAGATGGCCGACCGCCTCTGCCTCGGGGCTCACGAGGCCCGCCTGGTCAGGCCGGTCGCTCCGGTGGGCGACCTGGTCGTCGAAAGCCAATCGATGAAGGAGATCGTCGCCACGCTGTCCAAGGTCAGAGACTCGGAAATTCCCGTGCTCCTGCAGGGCGAGAGCGGCACGGGCAAGGAGATGCTCGCGAGTCTCATTCACCGCCAGGGCAGGCGCCGGGAGCAGCCCTTCGTGGCGATCAACTGCGCAGCCATCCCTTCCGACCTTCTTGAGAGCGAGCTCTTCGGCCACGAGAAGGGCGCCTTTACAGGGGCGCAGGCGACGCGGGTCGGAAGGTTCGAGGCGGCCGGCGAAGGAACCATCTTTCTCGACGAGATCGGCGACATGAGCCCTCATCTCCAGACCAAGCTGCTCCGCGCTCTCGAGGAGCGCTCCTTTGAGCCGGTCGGATCGACGCGCAGCGTCTCCCTGCGGGCGAGAATTCTCGCCTCCACCAACTGCGACCTTCAGGAGCGGATTCGGGATAAGCGCTTTCGGCTCGATCTCTACTATCGCCTGAAAGGGGTGACGGTGACGATTCCACCCCTTCGGGAGCGGCGGGACGACATCGAGCCGCTCGTCGCCTGCTTCCTTGACCGCTACCGGGCGCGCTACCAGAAGCCGTCGGTCGAAATCTCGCGCGAAGCCATTCGCCACCTTCGCTCCTACGGGTGGCCGGGCAACGTTCGCGAGCTCAAGAACGCAATCGAGTCGGCCGTGCTGCTGTCGGAAGGGGACCGGGCGCTCCTTCCCCAGGACTTTCTCCTTGAAGGCTCCACCGAAGGCAGTGTGCCGGAGCTGTGGCGGCAGGAAAAGGAGGGAATCATCGAGGTCCTGGGGAGGACCGGGTTCAACCGCTCCAACGCCGCGCGAACGCTCGGGATGAGCCGGCGAACCCTCTACAACAAGATGAAGAAGTACGGGATCCAGTAGGCCCGGCAACTCTGAGCTCCCCTGCCGGTCGCGGTAGCTGCAGACTTTCTCCGATTCAGCGCTGCTTGCCGACAGCGGCGGCTACGGCCCGCGGTGCACAATGTGATCCGCCGTTGGCGTTCCCAACCCTGCTCAGGTGTTGCCCATTTTGAGCAATTCTTTCGCGCCGGATGCGAGAGCGCCCCGCAGCAGGCCGCCGCCGCTCCTATCTCCTTGTACAGCATATCGTTACCTGGAGTCCTCCCGGGCTCGGGTTGGCGCGCTTCCTGCATTGTAGTTGTCAGAAAAAAGGAGTCCTGGTTGAAACGGTCGCTCGCCTTTGGCCTCTCGGTTGCAGCGCTGCTCTACCTTCCAAGTCTGGCCCCTGCCATGGGAAGCGGGGAGCGGGCGCTGCGGCCCGTCTCGCCGGTTGCCGCCCGGAATACGGCCGCGCCCGCGCAGCACAAGCTCCTCTTCGTCATGGTGCCGAAGGGCATTCATCCCTACTTCATTCCCGTCTACGAGGGATTCAAGGCCGCCGCGCGTCATTTCGACGTGCAGGTGGAGATGGATGCGCCGCCGACCTTCGATGTCTCCCTGCAGGTGAAGGTGATCGAGGACCTTATCGCGCGAGGTGTCGACGGGATAGCGATCTCCGCCGACGATGACGCAGGGCTCGTCGCCGTCGTACACCAAGCGGTGCAGGCGGGCATCAAAGTGATCACCTTCGACGCCCCGGCGCCGTCGACCGAGGCGCTCACCTACATCGGGACCAACAACCGGGCCGCCGGTTACGAAGCCGGCGAATGGATGGCCAAGGCGATGGGCTATCGAGGCAAGATCGCGATCCTTCAGGGAGGGCTCGAAGCGACGAACCTCAACCTGCGGACCGAGGGCTTCAAGGAGGCCCTTGCGCGGGTTGCGCCTGCCGTTCAGGTCATCGGGGTCATCGACGAAAAGGGTGACTTCTCCACCTCGGTGATCAAGACCGAGGAGCTGCTGGCGGATACCCACGATCTCCATGGAATCTTCTCGGTGTCGGCCGAGGGGGCCCCGGCGGCGGCGACCGTCGTCAGGGAGGACGGCAGGAAAGGACACGTGGTCATCGCCGGGTTTGACGATCTGCCGGACACCCTGGCGGGAATCCGTGACGGGACCATCTCCTTCTGCATCGTGCAGAACACCTACGCCATGGGGTGGCTTTCCGTCGAGCGCCTGCTGGACGCCGTCGACGGCCGACCGATCCCGAAGTTCATCGACACGGGAGTGATCTTCGTGGACAAACGCAACGTCGAGACCTACACGCAAAGAATGCGAAAGGAGCCCGTTGGGCTCCGCTAAAGGTCGAAGAAAGATAGGAGGCTTAAGATGAAGTCGAGAATCGTTTTGATTCTTGCCGTACTCGCCGCGGCGGTGACCCTCGTTATCGGGTGCGCGCCGGCGAAAGGCGGCGGCGCCCAGGCGGCGGCCGCGCAGGCCGGAGCCAAGTGGGCATCGAACGTCCACATCGTCTTCTGTCCCGGCGGCCCTCAGGGCGGCGTTTTCGCCGTGAACGTCTACAACGGCGCCAAGCAGGCCGCCGAGGACATCGGCGCCAAGGTCGACTACGTCTGGTCCGACTGGGATCCCCAGAAGATGATCCAGCAGTTCCGCGAAGCGATGGCGACGAAGCCCGACGGGATCGCCGTCATGGGCCATCCCGGGGATGAGGCCTTCGATCCGCTCATCAAGCAGGCGGAGGAACAGGGGATCATCGTGACGAGCGACAACACCCCGCTCCCGAAGGCCCAGGCGCAGTATGCGTCGAAGGGTTTCGGCTACGTGGGCGCTGACCTCTACCAGGCCGGATGGGACCTCGCTACCCGGGCGGTCCAGCAGTTCAACTTGAAGTCCGGCGATCGCGCCTTGGTGTGGGGTCTTCTTTCCCAGCCGACGCGCGGCGAGCGAACCAAGGGCGCGATTGACGCCTTGAAGAAGCTCGGGCTCAAGGTCGACTACATCGAGATCGATCCTGCGACCAACGCCGATCCCGCCGCGGGGGCGCCGACCTTCGCCGGATACGCTTCCTCGCACCCCGATGTGAAGCTGGTCATCACCGATCACGGCGGACTCACCGCGACGGCAGAGACCTATCTGAAGGCCGCCGGAATGAAGCCGGGCCAGATCGTCGTTGCCGGTTTCGATATGTCCCCTGCAACGGTCAAGGCGATCGAAGGCGGGTGGACCCAGCTCGTCATCGATCAGCAGGAGTGGCTGCAGGGCTACCTGCCGATTCTCCAGATCGCTCTCACCAAGGTCTATGGCTTCTCGGGTTTGAACATCAACACCGGTGCCGGCTTCGTTGACAAAAACAACGTCAGCTTCATCGCACCGCTTGCGGAAAAGAACATCCGGTAGGTTATACTTCTCCTCGGGGCCCAATCCGCCCCGAGGGACCTTTGTCTCGAAAGGGAGAGTCCAATGGATCACGTGCTGCAGTTGAAAAACGTCTCCAAGACCTTCGGTGAAGTGGCGGCCCTTCATCACATCAACTTCGAAGTCGGCGCGAACGAGATCGTGGGACTCCTCGGCGACAATGGCGCGGGGAAATCGACGCTCGTGAAGATCATCACGGGCTACCACGCGCCGGACGCCGGCGGGGAGCTGTATTGGCGCGGGACGAGAGTCGAACACCTTTCGGTGGCGAAGGCCCGCGACCTTGGGATCGAGGTCGTCTACCAGGAGCGGGCGCTTGCGGACAAGCAGACGCTCTGGCGGAACATCTTCATGGGCCGCGAGATCTCCAACCGTTTCGGTGCCCTCGACGTGAACGCGATGCGGCGAGAAACCCGAAAGCTCATGAGCACGGTGATGGGCTTCACCTCCGCGGCGGTCAATCCCGAGTCGGTAGTGAAAACCTTCTCGGGCGGCGAGCGCCAGGGGGTCGCGATCACCCGGGCGCTCTACTTCGAGGCGGAGCTGGTCATCCTCGACGAGCCCACGATGGGACTGTCGCTTTCCGAGACCAAGAAATGCCTCGACTTCGTGAATGGGATCAAGCAGGCCGGAAAGGCGGCCATTTTCATCGACCACAATATCTTCCACGTCTATCCTGTCGTCGACCGGATTGTGGTGCTGGACCGCGGAACGGTGGCGGGCCAGTTCATGAAGAATGAGTTGACGCTCCAGGAGCTGACCGAACGGCTCTATCTGGTCGCGCAGACGGGCCACCTTGAGGCGGCAAAGTAAAGGAGGCAAGTATGAGCTCGCTCGAAGAGACTGCTCGACCACTATCTGCGACCAAGGGCCGAAGCAAGCTGTCGAAGCTCTTTGGGAAATACTCGATGCAGATCGCAATCCTCGGAGTCGCCATCTTCATCTGGATCCTTTTCGTCATTGGGGCGCCGCGGACCTTTCTCTCCGGAAACATTTATGCAGCCTTCATGACATCGACTCCGTTCTTCGCGCTGATCGCGATTCCGCTCACCCTCGTCGTCGTCACCGGCGAAATCGATCTTTCCTTTACATCGATCATTGCTTGGGGCATGACCGGATACGCGGTGGTCTTCAATGCCACGCACAGCGTCGGACTGGGATTTGTCGCCTGTCTTCTCTTTGGTCTTATGGCCGGTTTCATCAATGGGCTCATCGTGGTGAAGATCGGAATCCCCTCGCTCGTTACAACGATAGGGACGCAGTTCTTCTGGGCGGGGCTCGTCCTCATCGTGACGAATGCACAGGGGCTGGGGATGGGGTCCACGCAGGGGACCATCCTTCACCATCTCTTCGTCGGTAGGGTGGGTGGCTTCGTGCCGGCGCAGTTCTTCTGGACAATAGGGTTTGGCATCATCTTCTGGTTCTTCCTTAACCGTCACAGGTTCGGCGCGCACGTCTATCTGGTTGGGGACAACATCGACAGCGCGCGGCTGATGGGAGTGAACGTCGGACTCACGAAGATCATCGCCTTCTCCATCGTCGGCGTGGCGGCCGCCTTCGCCGGATTCGTACAGAGCGAGGAGCTCCTCTTCTTTTGGCCGACCGGCGGGCAGGGTTACCTACTGCCGACCCTCGCGGCAGTATTTCTCGGCGGCACCTCGGTTTTTGGCGGCAGCGGAACGATCTTCGGAACTTTCGTCGCCTGCTTCGTCATCGGGGCAATAAACGCGGGTATCGTCGCGTCGGGTCTCACCGGCTATTGGACGAGCGTGATCTCCGGGCTCATTGTGGTCGCCTCGGTCTCCATCCAGACCATTTTGAGCAAGCGCTTCGCGTAGGCGTTCGGGCGGGGATCGTCTCTCCTTCTGGATCGACGGCCGGGCCACGGCTGTCGCAAGGGCAGAGGCGGCGCCGTGGCCGGATTCCTGCGAAATGGTTGTAACTTGGAGCGCCTCTCGGTATGTTGAATGCTGTATATCTGACTGATTGCGTCAGGTAGGCGGGAGACGAGGTAGGCATCGGGAGTGGGCAGCGCTTCGAACGACAGTCCTTTGACCGAGGTCATCCAGCCCGAGGGCCAATTCGCCGACCACGACCGGCCTCCGCCGGTTCCTGACCTCCGGCTCCAGCGGGATCAGAAAGAGAGGCACCATCGCAGCCCGGGGCGGCGCGCTGTTCTGGTTCATGTCGCGCTCGAAGATCGAACGCATCCGTCCCGAGGACCCCAAGGCCATCAGCCCGGGACCGGGAAGACCATGCTCGCGAAGGCGATGGCCGGAGAGGCCGGGGTCGCCTTCATCTCGATCGAGGGATCGGGCTTTCGGAACATGTTCTGGGGCGTGGACGCCCTCAAGATGATCTGGTTGGTGCGCAAGGCGCGCAAGCTCGCCCAGCGCTATGGGGCGGCCATCGCCTACGTCGACGAGATAGATGCCGTCGGCATGAGCCGCTGCAATGTGATGGGCGGCCAGGGCGGGGGAGCCGGCGGGCTCATGGGCATGGGGGGATCATCGCCAGGGCCCAGAGCCTTGGGTTCATGCTCCCCCTCGACGAGGTGGAGATGTACGTTTATCCCCTGCGGCGAATCGTCGGGGACATCATGATCGGAATGGCCGGCCACATTGCGACGCGAGTCGTGCTCGGCGAAGATTGGACCGGGGCATACAGCGACTTCCAGAAGATCCGGGGCCATCTGCGCCACCTCTACATGCTCGGCTACTTCGGCCCGCCGATCCATGAGATCGGGGCGGACGGAAGCGCCGGTAAGGACGACGCGGTCCTCTTGCGGTTCTGGGAGGAGCTCGATGGGCGGGTCGAGCAGCTTCTTCGCGCTCACCGCGAAGAGCTTGTGCGCCTTTCCGAGGAGCTCATTGCCCACAGCGAGCTTTCGAGCGACGAGGTCCTTGCCATCCTTGGCTCAAACCTTCAGATCGCGGCGAGCGAGCCGGCCTCGACGTGGGCGAAGCGCCTTGCCGATGAGCCCGACCCTGTTGCCGCACCATCGCCGGCCAAGCGGCGCTGGGCGAAGCAGTAGAGCCGCCCGGGCCGTAACATTGTACTGCTATCCGACAGGATCAGAAGGCGGGGCGAGCGCCGTTGGCGACGTCCCGCCCCCTTTCGCGCCCTCCGCTTCCGATCGTTGGACGCTCGCAATGCAGAACTCCATGAAGTCACGCACGAACAGGGCGTCCGCGGACTCTCCCCACACGAAGCGCAGCTCGCGCTCGATCGGTGGGCCCGCAAGGGGCACCCGCACCAGGGTCCCCGTGCGGATCTCCTCCTTGACCGCGAGGCTCGAAACGACCGAGATCCCGAGCGCCGAGCGAACCAGGAGCTTGATCGTGTTGATGCTCTCGATCTCCATGTAGGGTCGCAGGAGCCGCGCATCGATGCCGCGTCCCACGAGGTAGCGCTCGAAAACCTCCCTCGTTCCCGATCCCGGCTCCCGAAGAATCAGCTCCGAGGCAAGCAGCTCAGCGAGGGTTATGCCGCGGCGGCGCGCCTTAGTGACCAGCGGGTGGTCCGGCGCAGCCACTACGACGAGCTCGTCGCGTCCGAAGGAACGGACCTCCACCCCTGCAACCTCGACCGGTCCCTCCACCAGCCCGAGAACGATCTCGCTGCGCAGGAGACGCTCCACGATGTGGCGGGTGTTCTGGATAGCGAGACGGATCCGCGTTTCGGCGTGCAGCCTCCGGTGCTCCGCGAGCAGGCTGGGCAGGAGATATTCGCCGACAGTCAGGGTCGCTCCGATGTCGTAGGTGCGCACCGCGGAGCTCGCGTTGCGCATGTCCCGCTCGATGGAGCGGTAGGCAGCCTCGATCTTCTCGGCGTGGTGATAGAGAAGCATCCCCTCCCGCGTCGGTACGGGTCGGTTCTTCCGTTTCGCGATGAGCTGCACCCCGTAGCTGCCTTCAAGGGCCTTGATGTGCTGCGAGACCGCAGGCTGGGTGATGCCGAGGAACTCGGCGGCCGACGAGAAGCTGCCCCTTCTTATGGTTTCCAACAGACTCTTTAGACGAAAGTCATTCATGGTCAACTATAACATAAGCTAATGAGAAAGTAAGAAACTATAATTGGACATTGGATATCGCTGTGCGTACTATCGCTCCTATTATGAGCAAAATAATCAGCAAAGTTCTGCTGCCGATTCCCGGAGCTCTGCTCGCGGTCGTCGTTGCGCTCGCCGCGACCTACCTCGGTACTCTCGTGCCGCTCATAGGCGCGCCCATCTTCGGTATCCTCATCGGCGTGCTTCTTCGCAACGTTGTCGGCCGTCCCGAGGGCGCGATCCCCGGCGTATCCTTTGCCGCGAAACGAGTCCTTCAGTGGGCGATCGTCTTGCTCGGTGCCGACCTGAGCCTGAGCCAGGTCGTCGTCACGGGGAGGCAGTCGCTTGCGGTGATGGCGGCGACGCTGTCGGTCTCGTTCGCGGCCGCCGTCGTCGCCGGGCGCGTCCTGCGCGTTCCGCGCAAGATGACGACCCTCATCGGCGTGGGGACCGCCATATGCGGAGGGTCGGCCATCGCCGCGGTCTCACCGATCATCGAGGCAGAGGAGGTGGAGATCGCCTATGCGATGTCGACCATCTTCATGTTCAACGTCGTCGCGGTGATCCTCTTTCCGCTCCTCGGACACTTGCTCGGTTTTTCTGATCGCGCCTTCGGCATGTGGGCGGGCACTGCCATCAACGACACCTCCAGTGTCGTAGCAGCCGGCTACGCCTACAGCACCGCCGCCGGGAACTTCGCGACGATAGTCAAGCTCACCCGGACGACCATGATCATTCCCACGGCGCTCTTTCTCGCGGTGATGATGGCGGTTCGCCGGCGTGCCGAAGTCGCCTCATCGGGCGAAGGCCTCCGCCGGTTCAACATCCGGCGCATCTTTCCCTGGTTCATCCTGGGATTTCTCGCGCTGTCGCTCCTCAATACCGTGGGGGCGATTCCGAAGGGAACGAGCGCCCTGCTCGCTGAGGGGGGCCGCTTCCTGATCGTGGTGGCTTTGGCTGGGGTCGGCATGAGCGCGGATCTCAAGAAGATGGTCGCTTCGGGGATTCGCCCGCTGCTCGTCGGTCTTATCGTGTGGGCCGCGGTGGCGGTGGTAGGGCTGTTCGTGCAGCGTCTTGTCGGTTTTGCCTAGCAGGCTTTTGAGCTGCGATAAGGGAGTGTGAAGCTCGGCTCCTCTCGCATGCCACCCGCCTACACGGCAGCGGCAGCCGCGACGAGGGCCATGATCTCCTTGCCTTGGAGCTCTTCCTTCTCAAGAAGCGCCTCCGCGACGCGTTTCAACGCAGCGCTCTTCTCCTTGAGGATCGCCACCGCCTTCTCATAGGCCCGGTCAAGAATCGATTTAATCTCATCGTCGACCTCCTGGGCGGTGCGCTCGCTGTATTCTCGCCTGCGGGAGATGTCCGCCCCGAGAAACACGTCGTGCTGCTCATCGCCGAGCGCAAGGTTGTGGAGCCGCTTGCTCATGCCCCAATCCAGAACCATCTTCCGGGCAAGCCGAGTCGCCTCGCGAAGGTCGTTTTCGGCTCCGCTCGTGATATCGCCGATGAAGGCATCCTCAGCGGCTCGTCCGCCGAGCATGACGGTAATGCGATCGAGAATGTAGGTCTTGCTATAGAGGTGCTTGTCCCGCTCGGGAAGCTGTTCCGTGACGCCCATGGAGTTGTCCCGCGGGATGATCGTAACCTTGTGAATGGGATCGGAGGTCGGCAGATTGACCGCCACGACCGCGTGCCCGGCCTCATGGTAGGAAACGATCTTGCGCTCCTCGTCGGTCATGACGAAGTTCGTGCGCTCCAAACCGAGAAGGAGCTTGTCGCGCGCATCATCGACGTCGACGTTGCCTATGGAGATCTTGTCCCTTCGAGCCGCAAGGAGAGCGGCCTCGTTCAAGAGGTTCTCGAGGTCCGCGCCGGTGAAGCCGGGTGTGCCCTGCGCGATCTTCTCGAAGTCGACATCGGTGTCGAGAGGCTTGTTGCGCCCGTGCACCTTGAGAATCTCGACGCGATCATTGAGGGTGGGCCGATCGACGGTGACGCGCCGATCGAAGCGACCCGGACGCAGAAGGGCCGGATCGAGAATGTCGGGCCGGTTCGTCGCTGCAAGCACGATAGTGTTGTCGTTCTGCTCGAAGCCGTCAAGCTCGGAGAGCATCTGGTTGAGGGTCTGCTCGCGCTCGTCATGACCGCCCCCAAGCCCTGCGCCGCGGTGGCGGCCGATCGAATCGAGCTCATCGATAAAGATGATGCTCGGGCTATGGGCCTTGGCGTCGCGGAATAGGCTGCGGACGCGGGAGGCCCCAACGCCTACGAACATTTCCATGAAGTCCGAGCCGCTTATGCTATAGAAGGGGACGTTCGCCTCGCCGGCGAGGGCCCGGGCAAGGAGAGTCTTCCCCGTTCCAGGCGGGCCGACGAGGAGCACTCCCTTCGGCACCGTCGCTCCGAGCTTTCGGAAGCGCTCGGGCGTCCGAAGGAAGTCGACTATCTCTTTGAGCTCCTTCTTAACGCCCTCGATGCCCGCGACATCGCTGAAGGTGACGCTCTCTTTGGTCTTCCGGTAGAGCTTGGCCTTGTTCTGTCCGACCGAGAAGATGCTGTCCCCCTGACTTCGCGTGCGGCGATACATCCAGAAGACAAACCATCCGACAAGGACGAAGGGCACTACGTTGAGGAGAAGACCAAGAATCGAGAATTGGCTTTCCGGGCGCGTTTGGACCACTACGCCATTTTTCGTGAGGTCCTGGAGAAGGGTTGGGTCCCCGAATGAGGGAAGATAGGTCAGGAAGGATTTGGTGCCCCCCGAGCCTTCGCTGCCCACAATCGGTTTGCTCAGGGTACCGGTGATCTTATCCCCTTCGACCGTCACGGACTGCACGTTGCCCACGCTGACCTGCGCCTTGAAGGTGCTGTAGGAGAGCTCCTGGACCGATCCCTGGAAGAGCCTTCCGAAACCTGATACGAATACAATCATGAGCAAGGCCACCAGGACCAGCGCGCCGAGCCCCGTGCCGAAGCGCGGCGAGCCGCTAGGAAGCTTCTTGTCGTTGTTGTTTGGTTCTTGCGGTTCGTTTGCCATACTATGCGTCACCCATCACACATAAGGTAAGGAGAAACGCGAAAAAAGAAAAGGTGTCTCCAAGAGACCCCCGAAAGCCTAGTCTGCGAGGCGCTCCGTGGCTATGCGGCTCTCCTCGGCCGCCGCGGTCTTCGCCCCCTCCTCGACCCGAACCCGGGAAAGGAGCACGATCCCGACCACGAAGAACACGGAAATGGAAAGAACGCTCGCGCGGGGGCTGCCTGTAATCTCGCCCACTACGGCGTAGAGAAGGGGGCCCAGGATGCCCGCGAACTTCTCCGAAAGGCCGTAGAGCCCGAAAAACTCGCCCGACTTCGCCTTGGGAGTGAGCTGGGTGTAGATCGTGCGGCTTAAGGCCTGCGTACCGCCCTGGACCGTCCCGACCAGCCATCCGATGAGGAAGAACTCGGCCTGGGTCTTCATGAGAAAGCCCCAGATGGGAATGATCACGTAGATGATGAGCCCAAGGATGATCGCGCGCTTCGTGTCCAACCAGGCCGCAAGGCGACCAAAGAGCCTCCGGCCGAGGGTGAGGGCGAAAAGAGCTCCCACTGCCTGACTCACGGCAATGGCGATAAAGGTGAGGGGGAGGGTGAGGCGGCCGGTTAGGTTCGCGTACACGCCGATCGCCGGCAGCGTGACCGCGGTCCAGATGAGAAGCGCCACGAATACAGGCCGCCGGGTGTTCGCTTTGTTCGGAATCCTCCCAAAGATGAGTGCGTAAGGGAAGGCTACGAACTGGGTCATGAGGAGGGTGCCGATGAGGATGGCGGTGTCGAGGCCGAGGGCCGCCCCGAAGGCGGTAGCAAGGAGGATGATCGCTCCAATCCCTTCCATGTAGAACCAGAAGGCGATAAGCATCTTAAAAAGCTCTTTGTAGCGGCGGATATCCCGCAGGGTATGGCCTATCCGGACGAAGGTGTCGGCGATAGCTCCGCCCCCGCGGCTGCCGGCAAGAGGGGTCGCCGGCGGCTCCTGCACGTTGACCATGAGCGGAATGGAAAAGAGAAGCCACCAGACACCCACTGTCAAGAAGGCGATCTGCACGGCGAGCGTTCCCGAGATGCCGATCTCTTTCGCGAACAGGTAAAGGAGCGTGTTGAAAAGGAGCAGCACCCCGCCTCCGATGTAGCCGTAAGCGTAACCGAGGCTCGAAACCCGATTCATGTCCTCAGGAGGGGCGATATGCTGCAGGAGGCTGCTCGAGAGGCCGAGAGAGATATTCATCGCAAACTGGGTGATGCCGTACAGGAGCAGGGCAAGGAGCCACATCCCCGTCGCGAGCCCGAACATCGCCGAGGAGAAAAAGCATCCCACCGCCGTTAGGATGATGAGGATGCGCTTGCGGCGACCGGTGATGTCGGCATAGGTTCCGATGATCGGGGCGAGAACCGCTGAGGCGAGAAGGGCGATCGAGACCGTGAAGGCGAAGACGTTCGACGCGTGATCGCGGGCCGCCCCCTGGACCGCCGCACCAGCCTGACCGTAGGCGACTCCTGCCGCCACGAAGGCAGGGGCCGCGATCGCGATGAAAAAGGGAGGGAAAAAGGTGGACGAAGTCGTGGTGATGTAAGCGTGGTTACCCCAATCGTAAAACGCCCACGAACGGACTCGTCGGCGGTAGGTTCGATCAGCAGAGAGCTCCATCTCACCTCCCTTTCGGTGGCCCTACTATCGCCCACGGGCTGGCGAAAGTCAAGGTAAGCGATATAGTCTGAAGTCTGGATGGACAATAAGCACGTGGATTCGCCGGAAGGGTCTGTGCAGCCTCAGCCGATGCGAGCCAAGACTCCTGCGGCGCGGCCTCGGCCGATGCGGATTAAAGCTTCGGCGGCGCGGCGAGTTGCCTCGGGCTCCCTGTGGGTCTACGCAAACGAGGTGCTGGACCGCCTTACCGATTTCGCAAACGGAGAGCCGGTCGAGCTGGTCGCTCCGGGAGGCGCCTCGGTCGGAATCGGTGCAGTCGAGCCGCGCTCTCTCATCGCGGTGCGCATCTTTGTGCGGACAGGCGGCGAGGCGGAAGGCGACGGGAAGCGATCGCGCGACCGCGAGGCCGCCGCGGCCCAGATCGAAGCGCCGGCGATAGACCGCGAGGCCGCCCCCGCCCAGATCGAAGCGCCGGCCATCGATTTTGCGCTCGTTCTCCTCCGGATGCGCACGGCCGAGGCCCGCCGTGCTCCCTTCCTTCGCGACAGCTCCTACCGATTGATCTTCTCCGAGTCGGACCTGCTCCCGGGGGTGATCGTCGATCGCTACCGTGAGCTTTTCGTGGTCCAGCTTCTCACCTGGGGCGCAGAGCGCCTGAAGGCCCTGGTCGTTGACGGCTTGCGCGAGCTCTATCGGCCGCGGGGGATTCTCCTTCGCAATGATGTCGAGCAGCGCCTCGCACAGGGGCTGCCTACAGAGGACGAGGTTCTTCTCGACGACCCGACGGTGGACATTCGTCGCTACCCGGTGACGGTCGCCGGCCTCACGATCGAGGTCGATTTCCACTCCGCGCAAAAAACAGGGTTGTTTCTCGATCAGGTCCCCTCATATCACTTCGTCGAGGGAATGAGCTTCAGGGGGATGCGCGGGGGCGATCTGTTCTGCTACAGCGGCATCTTCGGGATGCTCGCCCTCGCGCGCGGAGCCGAACACATCACCTTTGTGGACTCCTCCGAAACCGCGCTGTCCGCGCTCGAGCGCAACCTCGCCGCCAGCGGGGTTCCCGGCGACCGGTGGACGCTTCTGCGTGCCGATGTGCTCGCCTGGCTTCCGACGATTGCCCCCGAGAGCTTCGATCTCCTTTTCGTCGACCCGCCCAAGTTCATCAAATCGCGCAAGAGCTTTTTCCAGGGACTCCAGGGCTACTACAATCTCAACCGGGCGGCGACCGCCGCACTTGCCGACGGTGGGCTCCTCCTCACCTTCAGCTGCTCTCACCATGCAGGCGAGGAGCTCTTCCGCTCGAAGGTGCTCGATGCCGTGCGCAAGGCAGGCGCGTCGGCCTACGAGCTAGCGCACTTTCGACAGAACGTCGACCACCCCGTGCACCTCGCCATGCCCGAAAGTTTCTACCTGAAAGGCCTCCTCCTTCGCATTGACCGCGGGCGGGGCGGGCGGATATAATCGGCTATTCAAATCCAGTGACAGTCGACGCGCGATTCCATTCAGGAGCAATCATGATCCCATGGGAGTTTCTTTCGAGTTATCGCGGCAGGCTCTTCTCGGCCGAATGGCCGACCTTACCCGAGCTCTTCGCCATCACCTGCGAGCGCTTTCCGGAGCGTCCGTGCTTCACCGCCTTCGAGCCCCGCCACCTCACCCTCACCTTTTCCGAAGCGGCGAGGCAGGTGGAGCGGGTCGCCGATCACCTCGCGGCGAAGGGAGTCCGACATGGGGACAAGGTTGCCGTAACGGGCAAGAACTCCCCGGAGTGGGCGATCGCCTATCTCGCCGTCCTCGCGGCCGGCGCAGTTGTCGTTCCGATCGACTACCAGCTCACCGACGAGGAGATCGCCGGCCTCGTCAGGCTGTCCGACGCGAGGCTCCTCTTCGTCGACGAGGAGAAACACGAAGTCCTGGCAAGACACGCCAGCGGGCTTCTTGAGGTCATCTCGCTTTCCACGGCAAAGCCTGGCTATATCCTCGACCTTCCCGAATCACCCCGGCGGAGGACGGAGCCTGCGGCGCTCGACGAGACAGCCGCGATCCTCTACACCTCCGGAACGACCGGCCACGCAAAGGGAGTCATGCTTTCGCACCGCAACCTGGTGAGCGACTGCTTCCTGTCGCAAAGCCACCTTTCCCTCTCCGAGCGCGACGTCTTCTATGCTCTCTTGCCGATCCATCACTCCTACACCATGCTCGCGGTTCTCATCGAGGCGCTCTCGGTGGGAGCCCAGATCGTCTTCGGGAAGCGTCTTGCTGTCACCCAGATCCTGAGCGACCTCTCGGCGGGCAAGGTGACGATGTTCCTCGGCATTCCCATGCTGTTCAACAAGCTCCTCAAGGGAATTCTGCACGGGGTTCGCGAACGGGGCCTTCTCGTCTACGGCCTGGTGCGCTTCCTTATGGCGGTCAGCGGGGCTATCAAAAAGCTCCTCCGAATCAACCCCGGCAAGCGAATCTTTCACGCGATTCTTGCGAAGGCCTCGCTCGACAAGATCCGCATCTGCATCTCAGGCGGCGGGCCGCTTCCGTCCGAGACCTTCCGCGCCTTCAATGAGCTCGGGATCGACTTCGTCCAGGGCTACGGGCTGACCGAGACCTCGCCCATCGTCACCCTCAATCCCATCGAGCACTACAAAGAAACCTCGGTCGGAAAGGTCATTCCCCAGGTGGAGGTGAAGATCCTCGAGCCCGACGAGGGCGGGGTAGGGGAGATTCTGGTGAAGGGTCCGATCGTCATGCAAGGCTACTACAAGAACAGCGCCGCGACGCAGGCGACCTTCACCGAGGACGGCTACCTCCTCACCGGCGACGTCGGATATCTCGACAGCGAGAATTACCTCTACCTTACCGGGCGGAAGAAGTCGCTCATCGTCACCGAGGGCGGCAAGAATGTTTTTCCCGAGGAGATCGAGGACTACTTCCAGCTCTACGAGGAGGTGGAGCAGGTTCTCGTAAAGGGCTACCTGCGCGACCCGAAGATGAAGGTCGAAGGGATCGAGGCCTACGTCTATCCTTCGGAGGAGCTCTTCGCGAAGCGGGGGAGTCAGGGAGGCGGCGACAGGGCCGCCGTCGAGGCACGGATCGGCGAGATAGTCGCCGAGGTAAACCGCAAGCTCCTCCCCTACAAACGCATCGATCGCTTCCGGCTCCTCGGAGCGCCCCTCGAGATGACGACCACGAAGAAGATCAAGCGCTTCATGGTCACCTGAAGCCGGCCGGCGCCGTTGCGCCTTGTTCCGCCGCGGCACGCTCTTTCTTGCCTGCCGCGCCGAACTGTTTCATAATTGGGGGCACCATGGATTTCCGACACGCATCCGTTCAATTCGGCGATTTTCGAGGCGAGGTTGCCATTGACAGCCGAGGGCTTCCCTTCATCGACGAGCTCGAGGAGCTGGTTGGTGTGCCCAAGTCCCACATCGGAGTAGGCTTCTCCATTCGCGTCACCGACGATCTCCGGCGAAGAAAGGGAGCCGTCAACCTCGAGGTCGCCGCCGTGGAGCGGTCGAGGTACGGCGATACTCCCGACACGCTCAATCGGGAAGGCGGCTCGCTTACCGCGCAGCTCTTCACGGGGGAGATCACCCTCGACCGCCTCTTTTCCTACGTGAAAGAGCTCCACTTCACTGCCATAATCCGAGCTGTCCAGGATGAGCGCATTGAAGTGGATGGCACGGCGAACCCTCATCCGTAGCGCGACCGGGCGTTAGCCGCGGTCAGCGGCCGGCCGCGACCCGGCTGCGGCGGGCCACTGCGTCGACCGTGACTGCGGCCAACAGGATTGCGCCCTCGACCATATACTTGATCTCGGGCGGCTGCCCCATGAGGTCTAGGCCGTTCGAGACGCTTCCGATGACGAGGGCGCCAAGCAGCGCCGACCATGCGCTTCCGCGGCCGCCAAAGAGGCTGGTGCCGCCGATAACGGCGGCGGCGATGGCCTCGAGTAGAAAAGTTCCTCCGCCGGTCTGGGTGCTGGCCGCGGTCAGCCGTGAGACAAAGATGATTCCTCCGATCGCAGCCATCAGCCCAGAGAGGGCGAAGACCACAATCCGGATGCGGGCGACGCTTATTCCTGCCCGCCGTGCTGCTTCGGCATTGCCGCCTACCGCGAAGATGTAGCGGCCGAATCGCGTCCGCGTGGTCACGAGGGAGAACAGGGTGACCAGTCCGAACAGGATCACTCCTGCGGTTGGAACACCGTTGAAGCTGTTCAGTATCTCGACGCTCACGAGCGCGGTCACCACGACTAGGAAACTGCGGGTCACCACCGAGACCGAAGGGACGGAGCCGAGTCCGAGCCGACCGCGGCGGAACCGTGCAATCCACAAGGTGAGCACGTAGGCGCAGGCGATGCCGAGCCCGAGCAGCCACCCCCAGAGGTCAGGCAGGAAAGACTGAGCGATCTTCTCGATGTGCGGCTCGAAGACGTTTACCGTGCCGGTCGATCCGAGGACGCGCAGCTGCACCCCCTGCCAGGCAAGGAACCCCGCAAGGGTCACCACGAAGGAGGGGACCCCGATGAGCGCAAACCAGGCTCCTTGAAAGGTACCGATCGCGGCACCGACCGCGAGGGCGGCAAGAATGGCGAGCCACCACGGCGACCGGTAGTTCATGATCAGCACGCCAAGCAGCGCCGAACAGAGCCCGCTGACCGAGCCGACCGAGAGGTCGATCTCGCCGAGCAGCAGCACCAGCACGATCCCGACGGCGACCGAGCCGGTTGCGGCAACCTGGACGATGAGGTTCGAGAGGTTGCGGGCCGAGAGGAATACGGGCTGCTGGCTCTCGAAGTAGGCCGCGATGACGAGCAACCCGAAGACTACCGGCAGCGCGCCGAGCTCGCCCTGCCGCCAGCGTTGAATGCTGTAGCGAGACAGAAGCGCTCGGAATGTCCCCGGTGCGTGATCATGACGCGTTTCGACGGTGCGCTTGCCGCCCGTAGAGTCTGCCGACCCTCTCACTTCATTCCCCTCGCGCTCCCGTGATCGCCGCGACAACATCCTCCGCAGTGGTGCTCTTCTGGTCGAACGTCGCCACGCGCCGCCCAAGGCGGAGCACGATGATTCGATCAGCTATCGAAAACAGCTCGTGGAGGTTATGCGAGATGACGACGACACCGAGCCCATGGTCCCGCAACCGTCGAATCAGGGCGAGGACCTGCTCGCTCTGTGCGACCCCGAGCGCCGCCGTGGGCTCATCAAGGATCACAAGCCTCGAGTTCCACATCACCGCGCGTGAGATCGCCACCGACTGGCGCTGGCCGCCCGACAGCGCGGCCACCCTCGTGCGCACGTTCAAGATAGTGGTGACGTTCAGGGTCCGCAGGACTTCAAGCGCGCGCTGTTCCATCGCGAACTCGGAGAGGAGCTCTACAACCGGCGGGAGAAGCACTGTGACCCGCTCGCGCCCGAGGAACATGTTCTGGACAACATCGAGATTGTCGCACAGCGCGAGATCCTGATAGACGGTCTCGATTCCTAGGCGCGTCGCGTCACTCGGCGTGTGGATGTGGGTCTCCTTGCCGTCGAAGAAGATCCTGCCCTCGTCGGGGGTGTGCGTGCCGGCGATGCACTTGATCAACGTCGACTTGCCTGCTCCGTTATCTCCGACGAGCGCCACAACCTCGCGGGGATAGACCTCGAAGTCCACAGCCGTCAGGGCCTGCACGGCGCCATAGCGCTTCGAAATCCCCCGCAATTCCAAGATCGGCTTGCGCTCGAGGGGAGCGGCGGACCCGCCGGACCCCTCGATACGTGTCACCTGATCTTCTGACATCGACGCCCTATTTCTGCAGATACTGGCGTACGCTATCCGGCAGTCCGTACAGGACCTTGTCGAGACCGCCGAGCTGGCTGTCGATCCAGCCGTTTGTGACGAGCATGTGGACGTTGCCCTGGTCGATCGGAACGACCGGCAGCATGACCGAGGGCACATCCACCTGGCCGTTGCTGACGGAGGCGTTGATGTTCGAGGGCGTCTGGCCTTTTAGGATGTCGGCTGCGATCTGGGCGGCGGCAGGAGCCTGCAGGCGAAAGTCCTTGAACACGGTCACCCCTTGCGTCCCGAGCAGGACGTTCTGCACGCCTTCGAGGGACGCATCCTGGCCGGTCGTCTTCACCGTGCCCGACATTCCTTGGGCCTTCAGTGCGGCGATGATGCCCCCCGCCATTCCGTCGTTTGCAGAGACGACCCCGTCGACCTGATTGTTGACCTTGGTCAGGATTTGCTCCATCTCATTCTGGGCTTTGGTGGGATCCCATCCCGGCGTCCACTCCTCGGCGACCAAGGTTCGCGCTTTCGACTGGAAGAGCGGATCGAGGACGGCATGGATGCCCTGATTCACCAGGTGCGCGTTGTCGTCGGTCGGCGACCCGTCGATAATCGCAAGCCGGGCGCCGTCCTTGGTGTGGTCCGCCATCCAACTCGCCTCTGCATTGCCGACCGAGACGCTGTCGAAGGAAACGTAGTACGCGAGCGGTGAGTTCCGGATCAGGCGGTCATAAGCGATAACCGGCACACCCTGCGCCTTGGCCTCATTGACGATCACGGCGGCAGCCTTCTGGTCGACGGCTGCGATGACGAGCGCCTTCGCTCCCTTCGTGAGCTCGGCCTCGGCCTGCGATTGCTGCTTGCTCGGATCATTGAGCGCGTTCAGCACATCGACCTGAACACCCGGCACGAGCTTCTCAATTGCCTGCCGGAAAATCGGCGCATCGGACCCCTCCCATCGAGGCGTGACATTCTCCGGAAGCAGGAACGCGACTCTTCCGGCGGGAGCCGTCGCGGCGGTCGGCGCAGCCCCTTCCTTGGACCCTGTCGCATAGGACTGCGAAAGAGCGAACGCGACCATCACGAACGTTGCCAGAGCGAAGATCGTTACCCTTCTCATACATACCTCCTGTACAAGATAGTTGCCGAACTCACTACAACAGTTGTTCTCCAAGCTCCGATCGGTACTGTGGGTTTCTTCGCATTATATCACGAGTCATGAGCTCATGCGCCGCGCGGTGCACCCCCCAGGTCGAGCGGCTACGCGAGCTGCCGCCCTCCTTCGCTTCGGGCCGAATATTTCGTATCTTATATGTCATATATCGGGGAAGCAGCGTAAGGAGCATCCAATGAACACGAAGCAGGAGAGTCGGTCTGTCCGGGGAATCCACCACGTCACTGCAATAGCGGGAGACGCCCAGCGAAACGTCGACTTCTACGTGGGAGTCCTCGGCATGCGGCTGGTGAAGCGCACGGTCAACCAGGATGCCCCCGAAACCTACCACCTGTTCTATGCGGACGCTGTCGGCAACCCGGGAACCGATCTTACTTTCTTCATCTGGCCCGATCTTGCGAAGGGCCGGCCAGGGACCGGGCAGACCGTGGAGGTTGCTCTCGCCGTTCCCGCAGGAAGCCTCGAGCGCTGGAGGGAGCGCCTTCTTGCGCATGGGACGCCGGTTGGCGAGATAGGAGAGCGCTTCGGCGAGCGGGCTCTCCCGATTTCCGATCCGGATGGAATGGCGGTTACCCTGGTGGAATCGAAGTCGCCGGCTGCGGTCGAGCTGTGGAAGGGCAGCCCGGTCCCGGAGGAGGATCAAATCCGGGGCTTCCACGGGGTGCGCCTGCTCGAGGCCGACGCGAGCCGCACCATCTCGCTGCTGCGGGAGCTCTTTGGCTTCGTCGAGCTGGGGTGTGACGGCGGTTTCAGGCGCTACGGCCTGCCCGGCGGCGGCGCGAGCCGCATCCTCGATATCCGCGAAGATTTCGCCGCAAGGGGTGGAGCGCTCGGCAAAGGGAGCGTGCACCATGTCGCCTGGAATATCGGGGAGCCCGGCGAGCAGGAGGAGTTTCGTGATCGCGTCGCAGCCTTTGGGCTGAGCCCGACCCAGGTCATCGATCGCTTCTGGTTCAAGTCGGTCTATTTTCGCGAGCCCGGCGGGGCTCTCTTCGAAGCCGCAACGGCCGGGCCCGGATTTCTTGTCGACGAGTCGAACGAGGATCTGGGAAACCGTCTTATCCTTCCACCGCGCTTCGAGCCCTACCGGAGCGAGATCGAGGCGATCCTCCCTCCCTTTGAGCTTCCGCAGGCCGCGGCGAAAGCCTGACATCGCCTGCGGGCAGCTGCGCCTCTCCGACGAGGGGCGGCCCGTCAGCGACCCCTGTCGGCCGGTCAACCGCCAAGCGCCCGCACGAAGGTCACCTCCGGCGGACCGTCAGCCTGCGAGCGCCCGAACGAGGCGCGCGAGCCCCTCTTCGAGGGTAGTGCGCGGGCAGGCAAAGTTCAGCCGCTGGAAGCCTGCGCCGCCGGTGCCGTACTTGGTGCCCTCCTCGAGCCAGAGCCCCTCCGCAAGGAGTCGTTTCGTGATCTCAAGGTCGGAGTAGCCGCTGCGTGAGCAGTCGATCCAGGCGAGATAGGTACCCTCGAGGGGAATCACCTCCAGGGCCGGGGCGTGCTCCCGCAGGTAGCCCACGAGAAAAAGGTAGTTTTCCTCGAGGTAAGCGAGAAGCGCTTCAAGCCAGTCGGCGCCGTGGCGATAGGCGGCTTCGGAGGCGGCGAGGCTCAAGGGGTTGTGATGGTTGAGCGCCGCGCGCTCGATCTGGCGCTTGAAGCGGCTTCGTAGAATTGGGTCGGGGACTATTGCGGCTGCACAGGAGAGGCTCGAGAGGTTGAAGCTCTTGGTCGCCGACACGAGGGTTACTACACTTCCGCCCTTCGCTCCCGCCGCGAGCCCGGTGGGAACGTGCCGATTGCCGGCGAGGATGAGATCGGAGTGAATCTCATCTGAGACGACGATCACCCCGCGTTCCGCGCAGATTTCGACAAGCTTCCGCAGCTCCTCCTCGTGCCACACCCTTCCAACCGGATTGTGAGGGCTGCAGAGGACAAGCAAGCGGGTGTCGCCGTCGATGACCCGAGCGAGCTGATCAAAGTCCATCTCGTAGCGAGTGCCGCTCCGTCGCAGCGGGTTCTCGACGACCTGTCGCCCGTTTGCGATGGTCACGAGCCGAAAGGGGTGGTAGACCGGCGGTTGAATGATCACCTTCTCCCCAGGGCGCGTGAAGGCCTCGATCGCGATCTGGATCGAGGGCACAACCCCGGGAACCGCGATGAGGGAATCGGGAGCGACCTCCCATCCGTGACGCATCGCAAGCCAGTCCCGCGTCGTGGCAAGGTAGGATGCCGGGGTGACCATGTAGCCGAACAGCCCGTGCTCGACCCGCCGTGCGATCGCATCGAGGACGACCTGCGGGCTGCGAAAGTCCATGTCGGCTACCCAGAGGGGAAGGATGTCGGTCCTGCCGCCCGCGGGCCTCACTCCAGGCGGGGAGCCGTTCCACTTCACGGAATCGCTTCCGCGACGCTCAATGACCTCGTCGAAATTGTACGCCATGATGCCTACCGATCAGCTCCGAAGGAGCGCGACAGCCTCGATCTCCACCTCGGCATCGCGCGGAAGGCCGCTCACCTCGACAGTGGAGCGCGCAGGGTAGTCCGATGCAAAGAACTCGGCATAGATAGAATTTATCTTCTGAAAGTTATGAAGATCCCGCAGGAAGATGCCGGTGCGAATCACATCGGCCATCGTGAGGTCCGCCTCCGCAAGAATGGCTTTGATGTTCTCAAGCGATCGGCGGGCCTGCGCCTCGACTCCCGCCGCGAGCTGCCCGGAGTCGGGGTCGAGCCCGAGCTGCCCGGATATGTAGAGAAGCCCGCCGGCCGCGACCGCCTGCGAGTAGGGGCCGATCGCCGCGGGGGCATTCTTTGTCTGGATTGCTTTCTTCATAGGTTGCTCCTTGCCAAGTGATCCTTTTCCCGGTTGAGGGCGGTCGGCTGCCGCCGCCCTTACTGGTTGCTGTACGCCTCCACCTCATCGCTGCGGTACTCGATCGCGATCCCCGCCAGGCGGAAGAGCTCCTCCGACTCCGCTCCCGCGTGGTACTTGCGCTCGCAGACGATGCGCTTGATCCCGCAGTTGATGAGGAGCATTGCGCAGGTGCGGCAGGGAGTCATGCGGCAGTAGAGGGTTGCCCCCTCGATGCTGATTCCGCGCTTTGCGGCCTGGCAAATCGCGTTCTGCTCGGCATGAACCGTGCGAACGCAGTGTTGGGAAATCTGGCCGTCTTCGTGAATCACCTTTCGCATCTGGTGGCCTACCTCGTCGCAGTGGGCAAGCCCCTGCGGAGAGCCCACGTAGCCGGTGACGAGGATCTGGCGGTCGCGCGCGATGACGCAGCCGCTTCTGCCGCGATCGCAGGTGGCCCGCTTGGAGATTGCGTCGGCCACCTCCACGAAGTACTCATCCCACGAGGGACGTCGATACCCCTCTTCCGCCATGCCCGCCTCCCCTTTGAGAAGGTTTCATCTTACGCGTCGAGGGGCTGTGAAACAAGCGGTGGCTCGCGTGCCGCTCGCTCCTGTCCGCGGCCTTGCGCTGGGATTTCGCCGCAGCTCGAAGGGGAAAGGGCTGCGCTCCTTGACGGAAAGTTTCGCGGGAGGCTACAGTGCCTTGTTCAGCTGGGGTCCTCCCCGCCTCGAGCAGGTGGCCCCTCCCCGCACCTGGAGCCTTGAAATGTCTGACAGCCAAGCTGCGATCCTACAGCCCTACGCTTCACGATTCGTCTATGACCGCGTCCCGATGCTTGTCTATTGGGAGATGACGCGCTCATGCGATCTCGCCTGCGTCCATTGCCGCGCCGAGGCGATGGCGAAGCCGCATCCTCTCGAGCTTTCCACCGAAGAGGGACGCGCGCTGCTCCGCGAGATACGGGCCTTCGACGAGAAACAGCCGCCCCACCTGGTGCTGACGGGAGGCGATCCCCTCAAGCGGGCGGATCTCTACGAGCTCATCGCCGAGGCGCGGGCGATGGGGATCGGAGTCTCGGTAACCCCCGCGGCGACGCCCCGCCTCACGAAGCGAGCCCTTCCGCTCCTCAAGGAATCCGGGGTGAGCAGTCTCGCGCTCAGCCTCGACGGCTCGGACGCGGGGCGGCACGATTCCTTTCGCGGCGTTCCTGGGACCTTCGATCTGACGGTGGCCGCAGTCCGGGAGACGGTCGCCCTTGGAATCCCGCTGCAGATCAATACGATGGTCACGAGTGCCACCGCAAGGGATCTGCCGGCTATCTATGAGCTCTTGGCCACCCTAGGCGTCGATCGGTGGGCTCTTTTCTTTCTCATACCGACCGGGCGCGGACGGTCGCTATCGGAGCTCTCTCCCGGCGAGAGCGAGCGACTGCTCACGTGGCTGTGCGAGCTGAGCGAATCGAGCGAGACCCCCTTCGTCATCAAGACTACCGAGGCCCACCACGTCCGGCGCCTGTCGTACCAGCGCATGCACTCGAGGGGAGCAACCGATGAGGCCTTCCTTCGCTCGCCCTTTGGGCGCGGGCTTGGGGTGCGCGACGGCAACGGCATCGTTTTCGTCTCGCACGTTGGCGAGATCTTTCCGAGCGGCTTCCTGCCGATCGCCTGCGGGAACATCCGCTCGAGCCGCCTCACCGAGACCTACCGGACGGGGGAGCCCTTCCGCAAGCTCCGCGATGCGGATGCGCTCAAAGGGAAATGCGGGCGGTGCACCTACCGGCTCATCTGCGGGGGATCGAGGGCACGGGCCTATGCGACTACCGGCGATCCACTTGAAAGCGATGCGCTCTGCCTCTATCCGACGATCCTCTTCCGCGATTGAAGGTGCCTGGGCGGGCCGGAGATAGACAGGGAGGGAGCGCACTATGCCTGAGGTCATCATCGTGGGTGGGGGAATCGCCGGGCTCGCTGCGGCGGTCCACCTGAAGGCCGGAGCCGCCGCCAGGGGAAGGGCCCTCGATCTCCTCGTGCTCGAGAGGCAGGGGCGTCCCGGCGGCAAGATCCTCACCGACCGGCGGGACGGCTTCGTCATCGAAGGGGGGCCCGACAGCTTCCTTCCCGAGAAGGTCTGGACCGTGCGTCTCGCGGAAAGCCTGGGGCTCGGTCCCGAGATGCTTCCATCGAACGATTGCTGCAAGGGAACCTTCGTCTACTCGCGTGGCCGCCTTCATCCGCTTCCCGAGGGCGTGATGCTCATGGTGCCGACCGCTTTCCGGCCGATGGCAGCCTCGCGCCTCATCAGCTGGCCGGGCAAGCTCCGGATGGGGATGGAGCTCTTCATCCCCGGGCGGCCGGGTGAGGGTGACGAGAGCCTTTCGAGCTTCGTGACCCGAAGGCTTGGGAAAGAGTGCCTCGAGAGGATCGCCGAGCCGCTTGTCGCCGGGATCCACACCTCGGATCCGAGCGAGATGAGCGTGCTTGCGACATTCCCGCGCTTCGTCCAAATGGAGCGGCAGAGCGGGAGCCTCATCCGCGGCATGCTCGCGTCGATGCGCGAGCGGCGCCGCCCGGGGCAGGAAGGGCCGAGGCGGGACGGCCCAATGTCGGAGAGCCTGCAACCGGCATCCGAAAGGCCCGCGATGACCTACTTCATGAGCTTCGAGGGAGGCATGGGGGCGCTTCCCGCTGCCTGCGCTGACTTCCTCGGAAGCGATTCGCTTCGCCTCGGGGTTGCCGCCGCCTCCGTCGAGCCAAGGGGAAAAGGCTTCATTGTGAACCTCACGACCGGAGAGAGCCTCGAGGCCGATCGGGTCATCCTCGCCACACCCTCCTACGAATCGGCGGCCCTGGTCCGCGGATTCGATGGCGAGCTCGCCACGCGGCTGGATCGCATCCGCTTCAGCTCGGTCGCCACCGTGTCGCTCGCCTTCAAGCGCGAGGAGGTCCGCGTCCCGCTTGGGGGTTTCGGTTTTCTCGTTCCTCGCGCGGAGGGCAGGCGGATCAACGCCGCGACCTACAGCTCAGTCAAATGGTCGTTTCGCGCGCCCGAGGATCGCCTGCTGCTCCGCTGCTTCGTGGGCGGCGGGCATCACGAAGAGCTCGTCGGAGAGCTCGACGACGCCTGCCTCAGACGGACCGTGCTCGAGGAGCTCGACGGGATCCTTGGGCTTGCGGCGGAGCCGGAGCTCGTGCGGATTTACCGCTGGCCGAAGGGGATGCCGAAGTACACCGTCGGCCATCTCGATCGAATGGCAGAGCTCGACCGGAGCCTCGCGGCGCATCCCTCCTTGAGTCTCGTCGGGAGCTCCTACCGGGGGATCGGAATCGGGGACTGCATCCACGAGGCGCAGCTCGCCGCGGATCGAATCCTCGGAATTTGAAAGAGCGGGGGCCGGCGCTTTTGCTTGACAAGGATGTTTCCCGGGGTTAGGCTATTTCTGTCTTAAATAGCTAACAGTTGCATACTCGACTACAGGCAGGAGAAGAGGGAACGTGGCTTCTGCGCACGATCTTTTGGTGCTCTCCTTGGTCGGCGATCGGCCTGCTCACGGCTATGACCTGAGACGGTTTCTCGACAAGGGGCATCTTGCTCATTGCACGAGCATAAGCACTCCACAGATCTACGCCGTTCTGCGACGACTGGAGGCCCAGGGCCTCGTCTCGGCCAAGAAGGAGTCCGAGACCAATGCCCCGCCGCGTACGGTGTACGCGATAACGAAGGAAGGAAGAAAGGCCCTCTCGCGGATGATCGAGGACGAGGGCATGGCTTCGCAGCGCTTGATGTTCCAATTCGACGCGGTTCTCTCGGCGATGGGATACATCGAGGGCCTACGAACCTCGCAATGCCAGGCCGTGCTGCGAGCCCGCATCGGTGTCGTAGAGGCTCAACTCGAAGAGTGTAGGACAGCCTGGGAGAGCGACTGCTCCCAGGGTTCGGCACCAGGGCTGGTGCGCTCAATTTTCGACCATCGAAGAGCTCATCTTGAAGGCGAATTGCGCTGGCTCCGAAGGCTTGCGAAAGAGATTCAGGGCCGGGGCTGGGCGTCGTTCATCTCTTCGAAGAAAGGGAGGAGCTGAAATGGTGATCCTATCCCCAACCGCCGCCGAGAGTCTGAAGGAGCTTTTCGGGCCACGGGTCAATTTCCGCAAGACGGAGCGGCGCCTGTACGGTCATGATGTAGCCGCCATGCCGTCGCTCGTGCACCCGCTTGTCGGCGACACGACCCCCGATGGGGTGGTCCAGCCTCAAAGCGAGGAGGAGCTCATCGCGCTCGCGCAGTGGGCCGTCGCGAATAGGATTGCGCTCACGCCGCGGGGCAAGGCTACCTCCGGCTATGGCGGCGCTGTGCCGGTGAAGCGGGGGCTGGTGGTCGACTTCACCCGGATGAGGCGTCTCCTTTCGGTCGACGCCGCAGGTCAGACCGTCACGGTCGAGCCGGGCATGACCTGGAAGAAGCTGGAGGAGGCCCTCGCCCCGCAGGGACTTGCCCTTCGGCTCTACCCGACGAGCGCCCCCGGCTCGACCGTGGGAGGCTGGCTGGCCCAAGGGGGGGCCGGGCTCGGCTCCTACGAGTACGGGTGGTTCCGCGACAACGTGGTTCAGGCGAGGGTCGTGCTTCCGAACGGCGGCTCCTGGGAGTTCCGCGGAGAGGAGCTTGAGCTTGTCTCCGACGCCGAGGGAATAACCGGGTTGATTGCGAGCGTTACCTTGAGGGTGCAGCCCCTCGCCACGCTCGATGTCATGGCGCTTGCCTTTCCCGACGCCGCCAGGCTGCAGGGGGCCGTGGAGGCGCTCGTCGCTTCGGAGCTTCCGATCTGGTCGCTTCACTTCATCAATCCGCGCATGGCCGCGCTCCGCAATCAGTCGCCCCTGCGGGAGCATGTCGGCCACCCCGTCGAGGAACGGGTGACCCTTCCCGAAAAATACGTGGTCATCCTCGCTTTCCGCGAACGGGACGCGGGAGCGGTGCGCTCCGCCGTCCCCGCCCTGGTCCGGCCGTTCGCCGGGGAGCTTTTGAGCCAGCGCGTTGCCGAGCACGAGTGGGAGCACCGTTTCAACCTGATGGTCATGAAACGCTTGGGGCCGTCGCTCGTCCCTTCGGAGGTCGTGGTTCCCTTGCGCACGTTGGGAAGCGCTCTCTCCGAGATGGAGCGGAAGGTGAGGCAGCCACTCGTGAAGGAGGGGGTCATCGTCCGCGCAGGGGAGGGCGGGGATCCGGAGGCCGTAATCCTCGGCTTCATCCCGAGCGACCAGCGCCGCTTCGGCTACAATCTCGTCTTCGGTCTCTCGCTCTCGGTCATGAAGATCGCCGAGCGCCACGGGGGCCGCCCCTACTCGACCGGGATCTACTTTCCCGCGCGCGCCGCAGAGGTGCTCGGAGGGGAGCGCGTGAGGCGGCTTCGCCGCTTCAAGAGCGAGATCGATCCGAGCGCGCTCATGAATCCGGGGAAGGTGATCGGCGGCGGGCTCATCGGCAAGGCGCTCAACCTCGCCGGCCTCTTCGAGCCGCTCATCCGGCCCTTCGGGAACGCGGTGGCGACCCGGGTGGGCGAGCGGCCGACGAAGGACCGGGGCGAGGTGCCGGGTGAGGTGGCCTGGAACGCCTACGCCTGCTCGCAATGCGGGTACTGCGTCGAGGAATGCACCCAGTTCGCCGGCCGAGGGTGGGAAAGCCAATCCCCGCGCGGGAAGTGGTTCTGGCTGCGGGAGCTCCTTGAGGGAAAAGAGAGGTGGGACCAGTTCATGGTGGATTCCTTCCTCGCCTGCACGACCTGCGAGCTCTGCGACCGCGTCTGCTCGGAGGGGCTTCCGATCGAGCCCTCCTGGATGAAGCTCCGAGGAAAGCTCGTTCCCGACAAGAAGGGGATGACCTTCCCGCCCTTCGAGGTGATGGCTTCCTCCATCGAGAAGGAGGGCAACATCTGGGCCGGTTACCGGAGCGATCGCACCGCCTGGTTCCCTGAGGAGCTAAAAGGGAGGCACGGGCCCGGGACTCGAGCTCAGGCGGTCTACTTCGCCGGCTGCACGGCGAGCTATGTCGAGCAGGATATCGGGCTTGCTGCGGTGCACCTCCTGGATGAGGCAGGTGCGGAGTTCACCTATCTCGGGGAGAAGGAAAACTGCTGCGGCACTCCGATGCTCGTGGCGGGGAAATGGGAGCTCTTCGCCGAGACCCTTCGCAAGAATGTCGCCGCAGTGCGGGAGAGCGGTGCGGACACCGTCATCACCTCCTGCCCCGCCTGCGATATGATGTGGCGGCAGGTCTATCCCCGGTGGGCGAAGAAGCTCGGGATCGAGTACGGCATCAAGACCAGGCACTACAGCGAGCTGGTCGCCGAGCAGATCAAGGCCGGGCGGTTCCGCTTCAAGAAGCCCGTAGGAGACTTGAAGGTGAGCTGGCACGACTCCTGCCACATCGGACGCGCCTCGGGGGTGTACGAGGCGCCGCGGGAGGTCATCAAGGCGATTCCCGGCGTGGAGCTCGTCGAGATGGCCCACAATCGGGAGAACGGCTACTGCTGCGGCTCGGTGCTTACCCTCATCAAGGAGCCGCAGGTCGCGCATGACCTCGGCGCGCGCCGGCTCCAGGAGGCGGTGGACGCCGGGGCGGACGCGCTGCTCGCCCTGTGCCCCTGCTGTCAGTTCCAGCTTCGGGTGAGCGACGAGAAGCGGCAGATGAAGATGCCGGTTCACGATCTTGCCGCCTTCGCCTGCCGCGCTCTCGGTTACAAGCTCCCCGATCCGCGCCCGGAGGTCTTGAGTCAGTGGCGGACCTTCGAGGCGATGATCGCCCTCATGACCCCGCGGGGGTTCGCCGACCTCATGGGCACGATGTGGCCCGAGCTGCTCGATGCGATGCCCCTTCGGATGGGGGCGATGATGCGCGCCTTGGGGAGGGCCGGGAGATTTGGCGGAGCCATGCTCGCAGCCATGAAGCGCCTCTTTCCGGTGCTCTTTCCCCTACTCCTGCCGGGTATGATGGCCAAGGTCATGCCGCGCATGCTCGAGCGGATCGCGGAGGCGGTGCCCATGCCGGACCACATGCGCGAGCAGATGCCCGATCTCATGCCCAAGGTGATGGCGAACCTTATGCCTTTCATGCTTCCCGATGTGGTGCCGCTCGTGAGCGATCCGCTCGTGAGCTACCTGCGGGGAGGGGAAGCCGCACGAGAATCGGCTTCCGCCGAGATCGGAGGAGTGCCTCAGGGCAAATAGAGGAGAATAGCAACGTGAAGAGCTTGAAAAGCATCCTGGGCCCCATGCGGGTACCCTTTCTCATCCTTGCGCCGGTCTGCGTCCTTTTGGGGATCGGAAGCGCCGTCTGGACTGCGGGGCGGGTGGACTTCATCAACCTCGTGCTGGTCTTCATCGCCGCGCTCGCGGCTCACATCAGCGTCAACAGCCTCAACGAGTATTTCGACTTCAAGAGCGGCCTGGACTTCCGCACCGAGCGGACACCCTTTAGCGGCGGGAGCGGCACCCTCCAGGTTGCCCCTCCCATGGCACGCTGGGCCTTGGGCACCGGCCTTGTGACCATGGCGATTCTCGGGCTGGTGGGCGCCTACTTCCTTTCCACGCAGGGAGTCTCCTTCCTGCCGCTCGGCCTTCTGGGGATGCTGATCATCTACGGCTACACCCCGTGGCTGACGCGGCGGCCCGTCCTCTGCCTCATCAGCCCCGGGTTAGGCTTCGGACCTTTGATGGTGATGGGCACCTTTTTCGCGCTGACAGGCCGCTACTCGTGGACCGCCTTCGTCGCCTCGCTGGTCCCCTTCTTCCTGGTGAACAATCTCCTTCTCTTGAACCAATTCCCCGATGTCGACGCCGATCGCAGCATCGGAAGGCGGAGCCTGCCCATCGCCCTGGGCAGGAGAGCCAGCAGCCTGGTGTATGGCCTCTTTCTCCTCCTTGCCTACCTGTCCATTGTCGCCGGCGTGCTCCCGGGAACGCTGCCCCCCTTGAGCCTGCTGGGACTGGCGACGCTGCCGGCCGGCGTGCTCTCCTTCGCGGGCGCCGCGCGTCATGCGGAGGACGCCAAGCGGCTCCTTCCGGCGATGGGATTGAACGTTGTCACGAATGTCGTGACGCCGGTCCTGGTCGCGATCGGGCTGCTCATCCGGTGACGGGTGAGGCTCTCTCCTTTACATGGGCTCTCTCTTCCCCCTATACTCCGGCAATGACCTCCTTCACCTTCGCGCGCACACCGACCCTTTATCTCGGTGCGGGAAGGCTCGGCAGCCTGCCGGGCTTTCTCGCGACCCATCGGGCGACGAGCATCGTGCTGGTCACAGGCTCGCGCTCCTTTCGAGCCTCCGACCGCCTGAAGCGCCTGGAGCAGGATCTCCGCCACGGCGGCATTGCGGTCCGCAGCCTTTCAGTCTCGGGAGAGCCTGACCCCGCCTTCGTCGATGACTCCGTCCGGAACCTGCGCGGTCACCTCCCGGATGCGGTTGTTGCGATCGGAGGCGGGAGCGTCATCGATGCGGGCAAGGCGATCGCCGCCATGGTGATGGAGGAGGGCTCGGTCGTGGACTTCCTCGAGGAGGTCGGAAGTCGCACCCCCTCGGGGAAGAAGGTCCCCTTCGTTGCGCTGCCGACCACCGCGGGGACGGGTTCCGAAGCCACGAAGAATGCGGTCCTCTCCCGCCCCGGTCCCGGCGGATTCAAGAAGTCGCTGCGCCACGACAACTACGTTCCCGATGTCGCCATCATCGACCCGGAGCTCGCCGTGAGCTGCCCGCCCGAGGTGACCGCGGCCTCCGGCCTCGATGCCATCACGCAGCTTCTCGAAGGCTTTGTCTCCACGAGCGCGAGCCCTCTAAGCGACGCCCTCGCCCGCAGCGGCCTTCGCTCGGCGGGCGGCTCCTTCGAGCGGGTGACGCGCGAGGGCGACGTCGCCTCCCGGGCGCAGATGGGCTACGCCGCCTACCTCTCGGGGGTGGTCCTCGCGAACGTCGGCCTGGGCGTCGTGCACGGGATCGCCTCGCCGATGGGAGGCCTCTTTCCGATCCCCCATGGGGTCGTCTGCGGCACCCTGGTCGCCGAGGCCACGCGCGTGAACATCGACCGCCTCGCGGCCGCCGGCCCGGAGGAAGCAGCCGTCGGGACGGACGAGGCGGCAAGCGCAAGGGCCAAGTACGCCGAGGCGGGGGCGCTCCTTTCCGGGCGCGACGCCGGAAGCGTCGAGGCGAACTGCAACCAGCTCGTCGCGCTCCTCGCGCGGTGGGTCGACGAGCTTCACCTCCCTCGGCTCGGGGCCTTCGGCGTCACCGAGCAGGACTTGCGGGAGATCGCCGCCGCTTCGGGAGTGAAGAACGGTCCGGTCAAGCTTACGCCCGACGAAATCGACGCCATCATGGCCGCGCGACTCTGACACACCAGACCCTAGGGAGCTATCTGTGGAGCTGAAAGATGCGGTCGCCAATGCGACCGAGACAAAGGAGCTCGTGGTCGAGACGGGCGCAATCGAACGAGTAGGGGAGGTGCTCCGCCGCCATTTCCCCGGCAAAGGCGTCGCAATCGTGGCCGATGAGAACACCCAGAAGGCGGCCGGGAAGCGCCTAGCCGACCATCTCGCCGCAGGCGGGTTCCCGTCGCCTCGAACCCTTATCTTCCCGGGGAAGCCCATGCTCGGACCGGACTACGCGAACGTCGAGCGCGTGCGGGAGTTCCTTCGTGGCGGCGACGATGTGCCGATCGCGGTCGGCTCCGGCACGCTCAACGATCTCGTGAAGCGCGCCTCCCACGAGCTTGGGCGGCCCTATCTCGTGGTCGCCACCGCCGCCTCGGTGGACGGCTACACCTCCTTCGGCGCGGCGCTGGTGAAAGAGGGCTTCAAGCAGACCCTCGCCTGCGACGCCCCCCGCGCGGTCGTTGCCGATACGCAGGTTCTCCGCATTGCTCCGCCGCCGATGGCCGCCGCCGGCTATGCCGACCTTGCCGCAAAGATCCCCGCCGGAGCGGACTGGATCCTCGCCGATGAGCTTGGCATCGATCCCCTTCATCCGGTCGGATGGCCGATGGTTCAGGAGGGACTTCGGGGCTGGCTCGAGCGCCCCTCGGAGCTCGCCGCCGGCGCGCCGGAGGCGCTCGGGCGCGTCTTCACGGGCCTCGCCTTCACCGGCTTCGCCATGCAGGCGATGAAGGCCTCCCGGCCCGCCTCCGGGGGCGAGCATCTCCTCTCCCACGTTTGGGAGATGCAGCATCTCATGAAGGACGGGGTTCCGGTCTCTCACGGCTTCAAGGTTGCGATCGGCACCCTCGGGACGACCGCGCTCTACGAGATCCTCCTTTCGATCGACCTGCCGGGCCGCGACGTGGAGTCCCGCCTCTCCTCCTGGCCTACGTGGGCCGAGCGGGAGCGGGAGGTCCGCGCCGCCTGGGGCGGCTCCGAGCAGGCCGAACAGGCTGTCGCGGAGTGCAAGGCAAAGTGGGTCGACCGCGGCGAGCTTGCCAGCCGCATCGCGCTCGTACGCAACCGCTGGCCCTCGCTATCCAAACGGCTTACCGCGCAGCTCATCCCCTACGGCGAGCTGCGCGAGATGTTCCGCGCGGCAAG
>DAHUYW010000021.1 GCA_027306915.1 Spirochaetales bacterium
AGGTGAAGTAGCCCCTGTACACGGGCAGCCCCGCGCGCGCGAACATGCACGGCGCCGCCCGGCACGCCCGATCGCTTGCCGGCGTGGGCCGCAACGACGCGCACCCTAATCGGGCGATCTACGGGGCGGCGCGCAGCCACTCGTTCCAGACGGAGCTGTCCGCAAGCATCTTGATGTAGATCCCCCCGACGACCGAGCGCGCCTGAAAGTTCTCTTGCTTTCCACTCACCGTGTCATACCAGTCGTTAAGCGGGACGCGGCTCACGGTCTCGTTCGCCCAGACCAGGAGGGGCTCCACCAAGCTCTCGAAGTCCTCTTTCCGCTCAGCCAGTGTCGCGATCCAGACCTCCCAATCGAGCTTGGTGTAGCTTCTGCGACTGTCCAGCGGCACGCCGTAGCGGTTCATGTGAGAAAGGTAGTAGGCCACCTCGCTCCGCGCGAGGGAGGCCGGGAAGAGGCCGAAACCGAGGATCTTGTCCCACACCAGGTTGTACTTCTGGCTCCAGCTGCCGGGCGCATCGAATGCGAGGCGGGTGTGGTCTCCGTCCTCGGCCATCGCCATCCAGCGCTTGGCGAAATCGCGCGCGATGCCGTGATACTCGGCGGCAAGCGCGCTCTTGTCGAGGCTGTCCGCAAGGCGGGCGAAGGCCGCGAGGGCGAGTATGGCCTTAAGCGAGAGATTCGCGTTATGGGCGAGGTGCCCGGCGAAGTCGTCGGTGGAAAGCTGGTTCGCGGGATCGAGCCCTGCGTCGCGCAGGTATTCCGCCCACTGGCAGAGAAGCTGCCAGTAGCGGGAGGCGAAGTCGGGGTTCCCTTCGGCCTTGGCGATGGCGGCGGCGAGGATGATCATGTCGCCGCTCTCCTCGACGGGCATCTGGTCAACCTCGGAGCTCTCCCCGCCGCCGTAAACCTGTCCGTTCGCGATCGGGTAGGTCCCGAGATCGTGAGGGGCGAAGGGGAAGCGCCACCTTCCCGATTGCGCATAATCGAACACCGGCTCGAGCGTCGCCTTGAGAAGTGCCGGATTGAGCAGGAGAAGAAGCGGGGCCTCGGGATAGATGACGTCCACGGTCCCGAGGCAGCCGTTTGAGAAGTTCTCCTTGGGAAAGTAGTAGGGCTGGCCGTTCGGGCCCGCGACGAGGGTCTGGGCGGCGAGGCTTTGGCGGTAGGCGAGGGTGGCGAGCTCGGCAAAGGCCGATCCGCCCGCCTGCTCCAAGCTCACCATAAGCCGTTGGTCGAACGCCGCCAGGCGCCCCGCGATGCCGGCATAATCGCGCTCGGCCGCGACCAGGAGCTCCGCCGCGCTTGTGCCGTTTCGCCGCCAGTAAGGGCGCAGCCGCGCGTGCAGGTATTCGATCGAATAGATCTCGTCGTAGGCGAGGAGGATGTGCCGGGCGACCGGAAGGGTCGAAACCTCCCCGAGGTCGAAGGCGGCCGCGAGAACTGGCCAGCCGTCTGATGCACGTCGCGGAAATTGCGTGCCGACCCCCTGCGGGATGGCGGCCGTTTCGATGAAGGCGCGGCGGGCTGCTTCGGCGAGGGCGACCCCGACACCCGTCGCACCGCCGTCGGGCGCAGCAAGGTAGAGATAGCCCCAGTCGATCCGAAGATCGTCGCCCTTCTTGGCGAGGATCTCTTGGGAGGTCGTCCCCATGCGCGCGGCGAGCAAGGACGGAACGCTCTCCATCTCCGCGGTCACCGCCTGCTTCGCCTGGTCGACCACCAACTCGCCGCTGCAGTCGAAGTAGAGCTGCACCGCGTGTCGGCCCCCGTCCGCCGCTTCCACCTCCCAGGTGAGGTAGGTGACCGGGCGGGCATAGAGGTCGAGATCGTGCGCCAGGAGCGGCGTCATGAAGGTCATCGTGAGGCGAAGCCCGGCGCCTTCGAACCGGTAGATGGTTCGGGTGGGTAGGATCGAGAGCCCGCTTTGGGGGAGGGCCGGAGTCTTCGCTGGCTCGCTGCCCATGAGCCGATAGGTCTTGCCGTCGACCCTTACCAGGCAGGTGAGCGACTGAGCCTTGCCGGTCCAATGGCGGGTCTGCGAATCGGTCAAGGAATCGGTGAACGACCAGACGCTGAAGTAAGGGTTGTGCACAACAAGGGGTACCGCCGGTGGGCGGCCAAGACGTGAACGGGGTGACGCATGGTTCATGATGTTATTCCTCGCCGCACTCTACCACGGGTCCGCCCGCGGCTGCTACCGCTCGAGGTCTGACCCGGGAAGATGCCGTTCCTTCCTTGACTGCCGCCGGCAATATCATTACTTACTTAGTGAGGTATTCATGAAGATCGAAATCTGGTCGGATGTTGTCTGTCCCTGGTGCTACATCGGCAAGCGCCGCCTCGAGGCCGCCCTCGCGCGCTTTGAGCACGGCGACGAGGTCGAGCTCACCTTTCGGAGCTTCGAGCTGGATCCGCAGGCCCCGCAGCGGGAAGAGCAGCCGCTTGATGAGATGCTTGCGCAGAAGTACGGCATGAGCCGCGAAGAGGCGCTGGCCGCAAACGCGCGCATCACCGAGCTTGCCGCCGGAGAGGGGCTCGAGTATCACCTCGACAGGGCCAAGCGCGGCAACAGCTTCGACGCTCATCGGCTGATTCACCTTGCCTCAGGCCACGGCCTGCAGAGCGCCATGAAGGAGCGGCTGATGCGGGCCTACTTCACGGAAGGGGAGGCGATAAGCGAGCCCGCAGTCCTGGTCCGGCTCGCGCACGAGATCGGACTACACGAGGAGGAGGCTCGCGAGGTCGTCGCAGGCGATGCCTTCGCGATCGAGGTACGGAACGACGAAGCGAACGCCCAGGCGCTCGGAATCAGCGGCGTTCCGTTCTTTGTCATCGAGGGCCAGTGGGGCGTCTCGGGGGCCCAGCCGACCGAGCTATTCCTCAATGCGCTGAATCAAACCTGGGCGGAGCTCAAGACCGGGGAGCGCCCCCCCACGTAGCGGGCGCGGTGGGAGGCCGAGCACGCGACTGGCGCGCAGGCAGGCCGATTGCCCGTCGGGCCCGTTTCGCGCTACCATCCCCGAAATGCTCAGGAAGGCCTTTCCTGTCACGGTACCCGTTCTGCTCGGGTATCTCGCCATCGGCATAGCCTTTGGGCTGCTCCTCAAGAATGCGGGCTATCCGTGGTGGCTTGCGCCGGTCATGTCGGCGCTCGTCTACGCAGGGGCTCTCCAATACCTTGCGATCGGGCTCCTTGCCGCCCGGGCTTCGCTGTGGGAGGCGGCGCTGCTAGCCCTCGTCGTCAACGCGCGCCACATGGTCTACGGTCTTTCGTTGCTCGAACGCTACGGGCGCGCGGGCTGGCGAAAGCTCTATCTTATCTTCGCTCTCACGGACGAGACCTACGCCCTGGTGACATCTACCGAGGCTCCCGACGGGGTCGACCCCGTCGGGTTCTACGCGACCATCTCGTTTCTGAATCACAGCTACTGGGTGGCCGGAAGCGCCATCGGCGCGCTCGCGGGTAGCCTCATCCCCTACAACATGGCGGGGCTGGATTTCGCTCTCACCGCCCTTTTCATCGTGCTTGTCGTTGAACAGATCGGAAGCTCGGTCTCAAAGCTTCCTTTTCTCCTTGCGGCGCTGTGCGCGATCGGCGCTTATTTCCTCGTGGGACCGAAGAACATGCTCCTCGTGTCGATCGCGGGCAGCGTCGTGCTGCTCCTGCTCTTCCGGAAGGAGGTTGCCCGTGACGCCGCTCGCTGAGGCCCTCCTTGTGACGGTCGTCATGACTGCGGTGACGGTCGCGCTGCGCGCTTTCCCCTTCGTCTTCTTTCGAAAACGCAAGCCCCCTGCGGCGCTCCTGTTCGTGCGAGACTCGATTCCTCCGGCGGTCATGACCCTTCTCGCTCTCTCAAGCTTCAAGGACATCGAGTGGACGCGGGCGCCCTACGGCATGCCTGAGCTTCTTGCGGGGCTCATCGTGGCGCTTCTTCATCTCTGGAAGCGCAATCCCTTCCTGAGCATCTTTGGCGGGACCGCCTTCTACATGGCGCTCACACGCCTGGGGGTGTTGCGCTCGATCTTCGGGGGGTGAGGTGCGGGCCGCTGTAGGCGGTGAGCCTCGGGAACGGCCTCCGGCGAGCGCCGCTCAATCCGACTCCTGCTCGATTGCCCGCAGCTGGTCCCGCAGATCCTCGATCTCCTTCAACCAGAAAGCGCGTCCGCCCCAGTCGGGATGGCTGTCGCGAAAGCGGCGATCGTCGCGCTGGCGGGCGCTCCAGGCGAGGTAGTAGATCATCCGCATGAGCCGCAGGGGCTCGATGAGCGCGAGGGTCTGGCGATCGAAAGGATGGAACTGCTCGTAGCCTTCGAGGATGAGCGCGAGCTCGCGCCGGCTCTTGTAAGCGCGGTCGGGAAGGAGGAGCCAGAGGTCCTGGACGGGCGGGCCCGTCATCATGTCGTCGAAATCGATGAGGAGGAGCCCCTCCGCTGCCCGGTCGAGGATGTTCCCGCGGTGGCAGTCGCCGTGGATTCGCATGCTCGGGATCCCTTCAAAGAGCGGGGTGATGCGATCGACGGCGTCCGCGGCCACCTCGAAGAACTCCCCGCTGACATCCGGATGAACCACCCCGCGAAGCTCGTCGAGAAAAAGGCTGGTCGAGGCGTCGGGGCTGCACCGAAGTCGATGGCTCGCTTCTTTGCGCGCGGCCACCGCGTGAAGACGTCCCACGAGGCTCCCGAGGCGCAGGAGGTCCTCGTCGCGCTCGGCGTCGAAGTTCCTCCCGGCGCGCTTCGGGTAGAGCGCGCAGGCAAACTCCGTTTCGTTCTCATCGTCGACGGCGATAACCGTTTCAAGGGTCTTTCCATCGGGGCTTGCGATCGGCGCAACAACCGGGAGGTCGGCCGCCGCGCACTCGAGGACGAAGTCGTGCTCTTCGAGGATCGCCTCTCTGCTCCATCGCCCGGGACGATAGAACTTCACGACGTAGGAGCTCCCTTCTTCGTCGGTGAGCGCGTAGACCCGATTCACGTAGCTCGAGAGGGCGGAGATGGTCCCGTCGATGCGGAGGTCGTAGGCATCCTCCACTGCCTGAATCACGACGTGGGGCATGAGCAGATCAAAGGTTTGTAGCGCCACGGGCGAACAGTAGCACATCTCGGTGTACCCGTCGACCTCGGCTCCGGTCGCCGCTCCTTTCCGTTTTCACGCGGCCTTCGATATGCCGGCTCCGGGGAATCCCTCCCGCCGATCCGGCTCGACTCCGCGCCGTTTTCGAGGTATCCTTTGGGGTGACGGAAGCGCCGTGCCCGAACGAGTCGGGCGCACCTCGACGGAAGGAGGGTGAAATGCAGTTCGGATTCTTCTATGTCAGGTTGCGGCCGGACGTCGATCCGAAGGAGCAGTGGTATACCGTTGGAGGCAAGGCCGTGTTCTTGAGCGAAGTCTTTGCCAAGAGCAAGGTCTACCCTGTGCTCGCGGTCGACTATCGAACGGAGAACGGAGTCAAGGAAACCCTCTATCACATCCCGACGGAAAGCAACGAGATCGGCTGGTTTCCCAGCGAGTTCTTTCTCTTTGCTCGGGACTGAACGGCAGGCTCTCTCAAGGTGTTTGACCTCGGATCGGCCGCTTACGATGCCTGCATGACCCCACTCGAGGTGGGTGCACTCGCGTCAGTCCGTACCCAGCTTATTGCAAGGGCCGGCGGCCGCGTGCTCGAGGTGGGCGCGGGAACGGGGGTCAATCTCAGCTACTACGACTATTCCAAAATCGAAGAATTGATCGTAAGCGATGTGCGGGTAAAGCCGCGACTCGCGGAAGCTGCCGCGGCGCATCGCAGGGTCACCGTCGTCCAGGCCGACGCCGAGACGCTCCCCTTCGCCGCGGGAATCTTTGATACCGTGGTAGCGACCCTTGTCTTCTGCAGCGTGCGCAATCCGCTCCAGGGGCTTGCCGAGCTTGCCCGTGTTCTTCGACCGGACGGCAGACTCCTCTTTCTCGAGCATGTCATTTCCCATCATCCGCTCGTGCACCGCTTGATGGACTTCGCGAACCCAGGCTGGCGCCTTGTCGCCGGAGGCTGCAACCTCAACCGGGACACCGCTCGCACGATCCAAGAAGCCGGTTTTCGCTTCGTCCGATTCGTGCATTTCGGCCGCGGCCTCGGAATAGCCGGAATGGCAGTGAAGGCATAGCCCTGCGTCAGCCTCTTCCGTTGCGTCCGGCACCGCTACCCCCTTGCCATACTCTACCGGCGCTTGACCTTTTCCGCAAAACGAAATAGAATCAGAGGTGATACGGAAGCAATTCGAAGGGAAAAACGCGGTGACAGAGAACCTGACTGAAAGAGAGCAGGAAATCATCGACCTTCTCGCGGAAGACAGTGCCTTGACGGTTGCCGATATCAGCCGGCGCCTCGAGGTGTCGACCGTGACCGTGCGAAACGATCTGACCGGCCTTGCCGAAAAGGGGTTCATCGTGCGCACCCACGGCGGTGCCTTTCCCGCCTTTCACCGAAGCATTCTCGATCGGCAACGGGACCGCACGAAGATCAAAGCGCGGATCGCCCGCGTCGCCGCGAGTCTCGTTTCCGACGGCGACGCCATCATGATCGAGGCCGGCACGACGACCGCCCTTGTGGCGAAGTACCTCCTCGGAAAGCGCGACATCCACGTCGTCACCAACTCAACCCTCGTCATCCCCTATGCACGCTTCAATCCGACTATCCATCTCACCGTTGTTGGAGGCGAGTTCCGCCCGCCGACCGAGTCGCTCGTCGGGCCGATCGCCCTGCGCGACCTTGCGGAGTTCCACGTCCGCATCGCCTTCATCGGGACCGACGGTTTCTCGCTTGCGGGCGGACTCACGACGCACCTGGTCGAGGGCGCGGAGATCGTGCGGAAGATGGCGGCGCAGGCGGACAAGACCGTCCTGGTGGCCGATTCGTCGAAGTGGGGCAAGGTGGGATTCGCACGGGTTCTGCCGATGGACGGGATCGACCTGCTTGTTACGGACGGAGAGTTGCTTCCGGATGTAGGCGCGGACCTGCGGGCGCTCGGCGTCGAGGTCATGGAAGCGTAAGGAGAGCCAATGGCAACGGAAGTGGTGATGCCCCGGCAGGGCAACACGGTCGAATCGTGCGTCATCCTGGCATGGAAGAAACGCGAGGGTGACAGGGTAGAGGCCGGCGAGACCCTCTGCGAGGTGGAGACCGATAAGGCCACCTTCGAGGTCGGCGCACCGATCGACGGGACGCTTCTCAAGGTGCTGTACAAAGAAGGTGATGATGTTCCGGTCCTGAAGGTCATTGCGGTGGTGGGGGAGCCCGGCGAAGATGTGGGCGCGCTTTCTACGAAAGGGGGCGCCGAGAACTCTGTTTCCCCGCGCGACGTCCGGGGCGCCGCCTTCGAAAACGCACGGGACAATGGACGTGCGTCCATCGAGGGCAAACCTGTCGAAGGTGTACGGGAAACCCTCGCGAAGGGTTCGGCATCGAGTCGGATCGAAAGCGATGGCGGCGCTCCGGGCGGCGATGCGGTGGAAACGGGAAGGCGGGCGGCGACGGAGCCAAGGGAAGACGGCGAGATCGCCGCTTCGCCGAGGGCCCGCGGGATCGCGGCGGCGCAGGGAGTCGAGCTCGAGAAGGTGCGCGGAACCGGTCCCGGCGGAAGGATCATCGAGCGTGACGTGCGCGCGGCGATCGAGGCGGGCCCGCTGCCGACGGCCGCCGCCGCGGCGCTCATGCGGGAGCAGGGGCTTGCGGCGCCGGCGGCGGGGAGCGGAATCGGCGGACGGGTGCGAGTCTCGGACCTCGAAGGGGCGGCCGCCGCGGCGCCAGGCAAGGGGCCTTTAGGCGGCGGGACCGGCGTGCAGTCCGAAGTGCCGTCTGCTGCCGTCGCGCTGACCGCCCGGCGGCTCGCAGCCGCCGACTCTCGCACCGAGATACCGGTGCGAAGCATCCGCAAGGTTACCGCGGAGCGCATGCGCGCGTCGCTTCAGTCGACGGCGCAGCTTACCCTGGACATCTCCGCCGAAGCGAGCGCTTTGCTCTCCTACCGCGCGGCGCTGAAGGGCTCGCCGCCCGAGCGAGGGCTCTCCGGCGTGACGATCGGCGACATGGTGATGCTCGCGGCAGCACGCACCCTCGCTTCCTTCAAGGCGCTGAACGCGCATTTCCTTGGCGACAAGATGCTTCAGTTCGACCATGTCCATCTCGGCTTTGCGGTCGATACGCCGCGCGGGCTCTTGGTGCCGGTCGTCCGCTTTGCGGATCTCCTCTCGCTGCGGGAGCTTTCGGCCGAGGCAAAGAGGCTTGCCGCCGCATGCCTGGAAGGGAAAGCCGCCGCCGAGGACCTATCTGGAGCGACCTTCACGGTGACGAACCTCGGCGCCTTCGGCATCGAGCGCTTCACCCCAGTGCTCAATCCGCCGCAGGTTGCGATCCTCGGAGTGAACGCGATCCAGCCAAAGGCTGTGCAGGCGGGGGCTGAGGTGAAGTTCCTCCCCCACATCGCTCTCTCCCTTACGATCGACCATCAGGCGGTCGACGGGGCTCCGGCGGCCCGCTTCCTTGCCGCCCTTGCCGGGGCGATCGCGCGCTTCGAGCTTCTCCTTGCGGAATGAGGCTTGATGCAGCTGAGGGCGGAAGGCCGGCAGGGCAGGGAGCGCGGCGCAAAGGAGTCGAATCGGTGTACGACGTGATAATCATGGGCGGCGGCCCCGGGGGATACCTCGCGGCGGAGCGGGCCGGCGCCTTCGGGAAATCGGTGCTCCTCGCGGAAGAGCGTCGCCTTGGCGGGGTGTGCCTCAACGAGGGCTGCATCCCGACGAAGAGCCTGCTCAACGCGGCGAAGCTTTACGTCCACGGGAAGGAGGCCGCGCAGTTCGGCGTCTTCTTCGAAGGGGCGCGCTTTGATCTTCCCACCGCCATGGCGTGGAAGAAGAAGACCGTCGACACCCTTGTGAAAGGGGTGGAGTTCCAGATGCGCCGCCACAAGGTCGAGGTCGTCGCCGGCCACGCCGAGCTTGCCGGTCCCGGGCGCGTCCTGATCGACGGAAGGGAGTACGAGGGTGAGAGCATCATTATCGCCACCGGATCCTCTCCGGCCTCCTTGCGCATCCCGGGCGCCGACCGAAGAGAGGTCGTCACCAGCCGCGAGCTGCTCGAGATCGACCGACTTCCGGAGCGCCTTGCCGTCATAGGCGGCGGGGTGATCGGGATGGAGTTTGCCTCCCTTTTCTCGAGCCTTGGCTCGTCGGTCCACGTCATCGAGATGCTCGACGGAATAGTCCCCTTCATGGACGGCGAGATGGCGAGGCTCATGACGAAGAGCCTGGGTGGGATAGACTTTCATCTCGGTGCCCGCGTCGAGGCGATCGAGGAGGGCGCCGTGCGCTTCACCAAAGATGGAAAGAGCGAGACGATCGGTGCAGACGTCGTCCTCATGGCGGTCGGGAGGAGGGCGAACGTCTCCGGGATCGGGCTCGAGCGGGCGGGTGTGGACTTCTCGCCTAAGGGCATCCGCGTGAACGAGCGGATGGGGACCAATCTTCCCGGGGTCTACGCCGTGGGTGATGTGACCGGCGAATCCCTTCTGGCCCACTCGGCCTACCGGATGGCGGAGGTGGCCGTGAACGTCATCGCGGGGCGCGCGGACAGGATGCGCTACGACGCGGTGCCGTGGGTGGTATACACCCTGCCGGAGGCCTCCGGTTGCGGCCTCACCGAAGAGCAGGCGGCTCGCGCAGGGCGCGAGGTTAGAATCGGCCGCCTGTCAATGCGCTCGAACGGGCGCTTCATTGCCGAGAACGGCGCTGCGAGCGGGCTGTGCAAGATTCTGGTTGACGCCAAGAGCGAAGCCCTGGTAGGGCTGCACCTCTTGGGCGGCCTCAACTCCGAGATGATCTACGGCGCAGCCGCGATGATCGAATCGGAGCTTCGCGTCAAAGAGATGAAAGAGATCATATTCCCCCACCCGAGCATCTCGGAGATCATCAAGGACACCCTGTGGGAGATGGAGCTGAAGGAGAGCACGCATGCCTAAGTCAATTGTTGTCGATCCGAAAGAGGTGAGAAAAGCGCAATTCATCAAGGTGAGCGATATCCCGCTCAACCAGTACGTCCCCGATTTCAAGAAGGAGCTCTCGGCCTTCGGCAAGAAGGGGCTCGTACGAATGTACTACGACATGGTCGTGATCCGCGAATTCGAGTCGATGCTCAATTCGATCAAGACTCAAGGTGCCTACGAGGGGATCGAGTACAACCACAAGGGGCCGGCACACCTTTCGATCGGACAAGAGTCGACCGCAGTCGGCGAGTGCGTCCATCTTGGGCCGGAGGACTTCATCTTCGGCTCGCACCGGAGCCACGGGGAGATCCTCGCCAAGTGCCTCTCGGCAATCGACAAGCTCGACGCGGGCGCGCTTGAAACGGTGATGAAGAGCTACCTCGGCGGCGAGATCCTGAAGGTGGTCGAGCGCGGCGGGAGCGGCGATGCGAAGGAGCTGGCCGAGGACTTCGTCCTCTACGGAACCTTGGCCGAGATCTTCGCGCGCAAGACCGGTCTCAACCGCGGGATGGGGGGCTCGATGCATGCCTTTTTCGCCCCCTTCGGCTCGATGCCCAACAACGCGATAGTCGGGGGGAGCGCTGACATAAGCGTCGGCGCCGCCCTCTTCAAGCGCATCAACCGCAAGCCGGGGATCGTCATCGCGAACATCGGCGATGCGTCGATGGGGTGCGGCCCGGTGTGGGAGGCGATGATGCTCGCGGCGATGGATCAGTACCGCACGCTCTGGCCCAAAGAGGTCGGGGGAGCGCCTCCCGTGATGTTCAACTTTATCAACAACTTTTACGGGATGGGGGGACAGACCTACGGCGAGACCATGGGCTTCACCCATCTCGCGCGAGTGGGCGCGGGGGTCAACAAGGAGAACATGCACGCCGAGCGGGTCGACGGCTACAACCCCCTCGCAGTGGCCGACGCGATCGAGCGGAAGAAGAGGATCCTGCTCGAGGGGAGGGGGCCGGTGCTCCTCGACACCATCACCTACCGGATGTCCGGCCACTCCCCCTCCGACGCCTCCTCCTACCGGACAAAAGAGGAGCTTTCCTTGTGGCAGGAGGCGGACGCCATCGCTTCCTACGGGCGCTACCTGAAGGAGAACGGCGTCTTTGGCGACGCCGAGATGGAGGAGATCGGTGCGCGGGCAAAGGAGAAGATCGTGAAGACGCTGAGGGCGGCCATCGATCCGACCCTCTCGCCGCGGGTCGACGGCCCCTTCATCGAGTCGGTGATGTTCTCGAACAGGCCAGCCGATCGCCTCGAGACGCGCACCCCCGAGGTCCTCATCCCCAAGGAGGAAAACCCGCGGCTCATGGGGATAAAAGGCAAGTTTCGCTATGCGCTCGACGAAAACGGCAAGCCTCATCCGAAAACGAAGATACTTGCCTACCGCGACGCCCTCTTCGAAGCGGTGCTCCATCGCTTCTACGAGGATCCGACGATGGTGGCCTACGGCGAGGAGAACCGCGACTGGGGCGGAGCCTTCGCGATCTACCGCGGTCTTACCGAGGCGCTTCCCTACCACCGCCTCTTCAACGCTTCCATCTCGGAAGGTGCAATCGCCGGATCGGGAGTTGGCTACGCCATCTCGGGCGGGCGGGCGCTCGTCGAGCTGATGTACTGCGACTTCCTCGGCCGCGCCGGCGATGAGATCTTCAACCAGGTATCGAAGTGGCAGGCGATGTCGGCCGGGGTCCTCACCATGCCTCTCGTGGTACGAGTCTCGGTGGGAGACAAGTACGGCGCGCAGCACTCCCAGGACTGGACCTCGCTCGTCGCCCACATTCCGGGTCTGAAGGTGATGTTCCCCGCGACTCCCTATGATGCCAAAGGGATGCTCAATCTCGCTCTCCGGGGCAGCGACCCGGTGATCTTCTTCGAGAGCCAGCGCCTCTACGACATAGGCGAGCAGTTTGTGAAGGAGGGGGTCCCGGCGGGCTACTACGAGGTCCCGGAAGGGGAGCCCTCGGTGAAGCGGCGGGGCAACGACGTGACGATCGTGACGATCGGTGCAACACTCTATCGGGCCCTCGAGGCCGCCGAGACGCTCGAGCAGAAGTACGGGGTATCGGCCGAGGTGATCGACCTGCGTTTCATCAATCCGCTCAAGTATGATACACTGGTCGCGTCGGTCAGGAAAACGGGAAAGATCGTACTGGCCTCCGACGCCTGCGAGCGCGGCTCGTTCCTGCACACGGTGGCCTCGAACATATCGCAGCTTGCCTTCGACTCCCTCGATGGCCCACCGGTCGTCGTCGGCTCTCGCAATTGGATTACCCCCGCGGCAGAGCTCGATACGCTTTTCTTCCCGCAGCGGGAGTGGATCATCGACGCCCTTCACGAACGGCTGCTGCCTCTTGCCGGCCACAAGGTGAGCACGGTCGAGACGACGGGCGAGATAGCCCGCCGATGCCGACTGGGAGTGTAGTGTGGACGATATTGCACGCGCCCTAAACGAGCCCTTTCGGATCATGCGGCTTGCCGCCCTCCAAGAGGTCGCGCGCAGGATTGCCGCAGGCGAAGAGGCGACGGTCCCTTCGGACGAGGTGAATAACCATGTCCATACGATCTACTCCTTCAGTCCCTATTCGCCCGCCTTGGTAGCCTATCGGGCGTGGAAGGCGGGCTTGCGTGCGGTCGGATGTGTCGATCACGATTCGGTGGCCGGGGCGGAGGAGATGATCGAGGCCTGCCGTATCATCGGGATCGGCTCCACGGTCGGCTGCGAGCTTCGGGTGAGCTTCAGCGGCACGGCGATGGAAGGCCGCAAGCTCAACAATCCCGACTCCCTGAACATCGCCTACATCGTCCTTCACGGCATTCCGCGCGGGAGGCTCGCTGACGTCGATGCCTTCCTGCAGCCCATCCGCGCCGCGCGTAACCGGCGCAACGAGCGCCAGGTCGAGAGGCTCAACGCCATTCTCGACCGGCACGGCATCGATCGAATCGACTTCGCGACGGAGGTTGAGCCAATCTCCCGTGCGGCGGAGGGGGGAAGCATCACCGAGCGCCACATCCTCATGGCCCTTTCGAACAAGATCGTGGAGCGCTGCGGCAAGGGGACGCTCCTCGTAAGCTTTCTTTCCGAAAACCTCAAGGTGGCGGTCCCCGATCGGGTCCGCGAGTACCTGCTCGACGAGAGCAATCCCCATTACCGCTACGATCTTCTGGGCATCTTGAAGAGCTCCTTCCTGCCCGAGTTCTTCATCCAGCCGGGCGAGGAGGAGTGCATCGGAGTGCGGGATGTGGTGAGCTTTGCCAACGGGATAGGCGCCATTCCCGCCTACGCATACCTCGGCGACGTGAGCGAATCGCCGACCGGCGACAAGAAGGCCGAGTCCTTCGAAGACTCTTATCTCGACGAGCTTTTCCCGGTGCTTGCGGAGATCGGCTTTCGAGCCGTGACCTACATGCCTCCGCGGAATAGCCTCGAGCAGCTGCGCAGGGTTCAGGCGCTTTGCACCCGCTTTGAGCTGATGGAGATAAGCGGCGTGGACATCAACTCCTCCCGCCAGACCTTCACCTGCCCTGAGATCCTCATGCCCGACTTCCGCCACCTCATTGATTCCACTTGGGCGCTTATCGCGCACGAGAAGCTGGCGAGCCTCGACGGGCGCTACAGTCTTTTTGCCCCGCAGAACCCGATTGCGCGCCTCCCGCTTGCCGAGCGCATGAAAAGCTATGCCGAGATCGGCTCGCGGATCGATTCCCACCATCCGGACCGGGTCTCCGATCTCGCCGAAACCATCGACAACAGGCATGATACATGGAAAGCTCCGTCTCGATAGTCGCTCCGCTGCTGCGCGGACTCGCCTTTGACGGCGAGAAGGGCGAGATTGTCCTTTTCGAAGACTCGCCCGAGGTCGTAGGCTTTGCCCTCGAACCGGCCAACCGCGACCTTGTGCTTTCCGGGCCGTTTGTCGCAGGCGACGCTCTTCTCGACGGGAGCTTCCCACTCTTTCTCGAGGCGCGGTCAAACGGGGAAAGCGAGGAAACGCTGTCCGAGCGCGTCGCCGCGGCCTACGCGCGCCACGAAAGGGAGCACGGCGGGCCGCCGCGCATAGTGCTGTATGGCTCGGCGGGGGTCTTTGCGATCGGCCCCACGATTGACGAGGCTCTCGAGCTGCTCGCAGGCTACGAGAGGCTCTTGCGCGATCTCGCCGGCGGGGGCGTGAGCAGGAGCGAGAAGCGCGATGCGGCCGATCCCGGCGCCTCCTCCCGGACGTCAGCTCGCCCGGCGGCAGCGGAAAAAAGGACCGATCGAGGGGGCTCCGCTCCCGCGCCCCTCCTTCCGGATCGCGGCCTCGTCGTCATGAACAAGGTAGCCGTCGTTACGGGCGGGGCGCAGGGCTTCGGCGAAGAGATTGTGCGCCACCTCGTGGACGCAGGTGCGGTCGTCTTCATCGCAGACCTGAACGAGCGGGGGGCCGCCGCGCTCGCCGCCGAGCTTTCCGAGCGCTACCGGCGAACCGCGGCGATTCCCATAAAGGTGGATATCGCAAGCGAGGAGTCGGTGCGGGAGATGGTCGAGCAGGTGGTGCGCTCGGCGGGAGGGATTGATCTCTTCGTCGCGAACGCCGGAGTCCTCAAGGCAGGCAGCGTGAAGGAGCAGCCCTTCGCTGAGTTCGAGCTTGTCACGCGGGTCAACTATCTCGGCTTCTTTCTGTGCGTAAAGTGGGTCTCGCCGGTAATGGCGCGGCAAAACCGACCGAGCCGGCGCTACTTCACCGACATCATCCAGATCAACTCAAAGTCGGGGCTCGAGGGGTCGAACAAAAACGGGGCCTACGCCGGCAGCAAGTTCGGCGGGATCGGTCTCACCCAGAGCTTCGCTCTCGAGCTTGTGGCGGACAACGTCAAGGTCAATGCCATCTGCCCGGGAAACTTTTTCGACGGGCCGCTCTGGTCCGATCCGGAGAAAGGGCTCTTTGTCCAGTACCTCAGGGCCGGCAAGGTTCCGGGAGCGAAGACGGTCGCTGAGGTTAAGCGCTTCTATGAGGAGAAGGTACCGATGAAGCGCGGCTGCACCGGTACGGACGTGGTACGGGCTATCCTCTACATCGTTGAACAGAAGTACGAGACGGGCCAGGCGGTGCCGGTCACCGGCGGTCAGGTCATGCTCAATTAAGGAGAGTTCATGAAAACAAAAGCGGTTCGAATGTACGGCAAGAAAGATCTCAGGCTGGAGGAGTTCGAGCTTCCGCCGATGAAAGACGACGAGATACTCGCCCACATCATCTCCGATTCAATCTGCATGTCGTCATACAAAGCAGCAGTTCAAGGGAGCGATCACAAGCGCGTCCCCAAGGATATCGCCGAGCACCCGGTCATCATCGGCCACGAGTTCTGCGGCGAGATCGTCGAGGTGGGCAAGAAGTGGCGCCACAAGTTCAAGCCGGGGAAGCGCTTCTCGATCCAGCCGGCCCTCAACTACAAGGGCACCCTCGACGCCCCGGGCTACTCCTTTCGTTACATCGGCGGAGACTCGATTCACGTCGTCATTCCCAACGAGGTGATGGAGATGAACTGCCTCCTCGAGTACGAGGGCGCGGCCTATTTCATGGGATCCCTTTCGGAGCCGATGTCCTGCATCGTCGGAGCCTTCCACGCGAGCTACCACCACCCGGTGCCCGGAACCTACGATCACGAGATGGGCGTCAAGGCGGGGGGGAAGATGGCGATTCTCGCCGGGGTGGGGCCGATGGGGCTCGGGGCCATCGACTACGCGATTCACGGCGAGCGCAAGCCCTCGCTTCTTGTCGTGACAGATATCGACGATGCACGCCTCGCGCGGGCCGCTTCGATCCATACGGTGGAGGAGGCGCGCCGACGGGGCGTCGATCTGCGCTACGTCAACACCAAAACGATCGAGAAGGTCGACGAGCACCTCCTTTCGCTCACCGGAGGGACCGGCTTCGACGACGTGTTCGTCTTCGCGCCCGTGCGGCCGGTGGTCGAGCAGGGCGACCGGATTCTCGGCAGGGACGGGTGCTTGAACTTCTTCGCGGGCCCCACGGATTCGCAGTTCTCCGCAATGTTCAACTTCTACAATGTTCACTACAACTCCACGCACATCGTGGGCACGACCGGCGGGAACACCGACGACATGGTCGAAGCCCTTGCCCTCATGGGGAGCGGCAAGATCAACCCTGCCGCCATGATCACCCATATCGGCGGCCTGAACGCCGTTGCGCCGACGACCCTCAACCTCCCGAACATCCCCGGCGGCAAGAAGCTGATGTATACAAATATCGACCTGCCGCTCACCGCGATCGACGAGTTTGCCGAGAAGGGCAAGAGCGAGCCCCTCTTCGCAGAGCTTGCGAAGATCGTGGCGCGCTCGAACGGGCTCTGGTCGCTTGAGGCCGAGCAGTACCTGCTCTCGCACGCGAAGCCCATCTAGGCCGCCGTGGGCTGTCCGTTATTGACAGCGGCCGGGGGGTAATCTACCCTGTGGCCATGGGGGCGCCATGCTTGAGGATCTCGTTGTCGTCGGGAGCGTCGCGGATAATCCTTTCGTTGAAGACATCACTCACTACCTGAATCAGCATGAAGACTACTCCGATATCATCTCGCTTAAAAGCTTTCTGAACAACGAGTTCTGTCCGCGTTTCATCATCGACGAGAAGGATTGGGATCGGATCGGGAATAAGCTGTCCGGAAAGACCGTTCTCATCGTGAGCACCGGAATCGGACAGCTCACCCGCGACGAGCTTTCGATGCGCAACTGCCTCATCGCGCGGGCCGCCAAGGACAACGGCGCCTCCTGGGTGGTCCTGCTCGAGCCCGATCTTTTCTACAGCGCCCAGGATCGCGGGCCGCGCCCCGAGCACGGCCACACGAAGTTTCCGCGCGACCAGACCGACTACAAGAAGTTCGACGGGCAGCCCTTTTCGGCGAGGCTCTATGCCGAGCTGCTCAAGACCTCGGGGGTCGACCAGGTCATCACGGTCCACAATCACTCGGTGTCGGTGCAGAGCATCTTCATGGATCGTTTCTCAGGGCACTTCCACAACCTGCTGCCCGCCGATGTCTATGCCGACTACATGCGCGAGTCGGATATCGTGAATGAGAAGAACCTGGTGCTCTGCGCGCCCGATCGTGGCGCACTCTCCTTCGCGCAGGAGGTCCGGAAGGAGCTAGGAGGAGAGCTGCCTCTCCTCCTCATGAACAAGGAGCGCCACGACGAGCGCGAGGTGACCATCACGGTCTCGCCTGAATCGCCGTATCCGCTGTCGGAGGTCGAAGGCAAGGACGTCGTCATTCTCGACGACATGGTGCGCACGGGGTCCACCATCGTCGAGTGCTGCAAGGTCATCAAATCGGCAAGGCCCCGCCGCGTGGTCTTCTTCGTGACGCACTTCTATTCAAGCCGCGAAGGGCGCGCCAATATGAACGATCCGGTTATCGACGAAATCGTCACCACCAACACGATCCCGGAGATCCTGAATCGCGACGTGCAGGGCAGGCTGCGCCACAAGATGGTGGTGCTGCGGATCGCGCGCTGGATATCGAGCTTCATCCTCACGCTCCTGGAGCCCGAGGCCGAGCCAATGCGGGGAGGCCTGTACATCGAGGACATGTCATCGAAGAACCCGCGCTGGCGGGGCAAGATGGGGCCGCTCTTCTCGGCTAGCGACTAACGCGCCGGGGCCTCTTCGCACCCGAACGGTCCGCTTCCCCTCTTCGGCGCGCCCGTCGGGCTGTCTTCGGAGTGGCTGCGCGCGCTACACCTGCAGCCGCGCCCCCACCGTCGCCCCCAGCAGTCCGTCGGAGAGGTCGTAAAGCAGCGTTGCATCGACTCTGACGATGAAGAGGTTGACGGAGAGCCCGCCGTACAGGCGGGGGACGAAGTTGGCGGACGATCCGCTGATCGTGAAGGCGTTGTTGGTGAGGTTGGTGAAGTACTGGCTGATTTGGGCAGCGCCGGGCCCGGTCCAATTCGCCGATGAGGAGAGACCGCCCCCGGCGCTTGACCAGCCGTAGGAAAGGCCCATTCCCAGGTAGGGGGTAAGCAGATAGAAGATCGTCTTGCTCACCTCTACCGTCGCATCCAGGGAGTTGCTGCTCCAGGCGAAGTTGAGATCGGGATCGCTGAAGCTTAGCGAGTCGCCGTTCGGGAGGCTCGCCACGGTGATCGAGCCCGAGCCGGTAGGGACGACCAACCCCCCTTGGTAGTGGTTGAAGCCGAGACCGACCGAGATCTGGGGTACGAAAAACTGCTCCTTCACGAGAAGGTAGCGCGCGTCGACACCGATGAGGAAATAGTTGGCGGTCATGCCGTTGGGGAGGAAGGCGCTCAATTTGGCCTCGTTCGGAATGAAGCCCACCTTGAATCCAACATCGAAGGGACGGAGAAAACCTCCGATCCTTGCCTCGGCGAGCACCGCCGGAAACGGGAGGCCCAGATGCCTGTAGCCGTCGAGGGTCGAGGCGAGGCTCGTTGCTCCGAACTCATGTGCGAGCGAGGCGATTGCGGTGGTCGGGACCATCGCGAAGCCGGCGGAGAGCCCAATGCCGAAGTTGGGAAACTTTCCGATGTAGGCCGACGACCAGTTGAGCCCCATGGTCGAGGCGAAGGGCAGGCTCCCCGCCACCTCGTCGGTAAATCCCTGGAAATCGTTCTTGACGTCGCTATACAGGGAGGAAACCGAGCCGGCGAAAACCACCCCGCCCGCGGCTACACAGATGACAAATGCCATGACCCCCCGTCGCTTCATCGTTTTTTACCTCTTTTCCCGGAGCGCCGCAGCGCCCAAAGAATGGCGACAGGGTACCATGCGCCTGCCCTCTGCGTCTGCCTTGCGCAAAAAGAAACGCCCTCCGAAGGGAGGGCGTCCATGCAGCTCGAAAGAGTGGGTTAGAACTGGAGCCTTGCTCCGAGGTTCGCGCCGATCTTGCCGGTGGAGATGTTGTAGATCCCCGCGGCGTCGATCTTGAGAACCCAGATGTTGAGCGAGGTGCCCGCGAAGACGCGGAAGGAGAAGCCGTTCGCGTTTTTAAGGACGGTGAAGCCCTGGCTCGGGTTGAAGGAGACGGTCTGCCCCTGCGTGGCGTAGTACTGCTCGATCGCCGACGCCTGCGCCTGGGTCATGGCCGTTCCGTTCAATAAGAGCTGTGAGGTTACCCCGCCTCCCGCCGTCGAGATGCCGTAGGTGGCGCCGAAGCCGGCATAGGGGGTGATGACGAAGATATGCTTGCTCACCTCGATCGTTGCGTCGATGGCGTTGGTGTTCCACTGGAACACGGCGTTGGGCGCCGAGGCCGCAAGCGTCTCGGTGCTGCTTGTGGTTGGATCATAGATGGACCCGATCGTGTAGGACGATCCGAGGGACGAGGAGAAATAGCCGTCGTAGTGATCGTAGCCGAGGCCGATTGCGACCGCCGGCTTCAGGATGCCCTCTTTTATGAGCGGGTAGCGGATATCGATCCCGTAGAGGTGGAAGTTGAGGTTCATCCCGGCGGGGAGGAAGTTGCCCAGGTTAGCCTGACTCGGGATAAAGCCGACCTTGATGCCCACGTCGAAGGGGAGGAAGATGCCTCCGATGCGCGCTTCCACCACATACGCGGGAATGGGAACCCCGACCAGACCGCTGTAGGCCCCGAGGGCCGAGGTGAGGTTCGTCATGCCGAAGTCGCTTGCGAGGGCATCGAAGCCCGTCGTGGGCGCCCCGACGAAGCCCATGGTGAATCCGATTCCAAAGTGAGGGAACTGTCCGATATAAGCCGAGGACCAGTTGAGGCCGGTCGTCGAGGCCGCCGGGAGAGTGGTCGCGATGTCGTCGGCGAATGTGCCGAAGTCTGACTGGATCTGAGCGAAGCTCGCTGCGAAGAGGCTGCCGGTGCCGAGGGTGAGCGCGAGAGCGAGAGCGATTCCAATTCGTTTCGCTTTCATCGTTTGCTACTCCTGTTAGACGAAATCGAGAGGATGCACGGAACTATACTGTATCCCACTCATAGGGAAATTTCAGTCTTATTTTGTCAACCATTCGGCTTCTCGTCGAGCCCGAGCTTCGCGCGCAGCCACTCCTGAATGGTCTCACCAGGCGCGAGGCTCATCGTCTCGAAGGGTGTTGCAGCTCGTATCGCCTCTACGAGGGCATCAAAGTCGGTGTACTCCCGCGGGATCGAGATGAGGCGGTCCTGGGCTTCGGCGTACACGAAGAGAAAAGGCTTCCCCCTCGCCTGCGTGCAATAGCCGGCGTGCGAGATCGACCCCCAGCCGAAGCTTTCCCGCTCGCGAGTGGGAAGGATGAAGGAGATCCCCTCTTCGCTTGTCGTGACACGGCTTCGAAGGGAGCCCCCGGCAAAGCGGGCGAAGTTGTAGGCAAGAAAGAGGGCGAGCGCGAGGAAGATGAATCCGAAGAGGGGGGTGAGGGTGACAAACCCGGCGACGCTCACCCCGAGCATCGCGAGGACGACCAGCGCCAGGGCAATGAGCCGGGGGTTCGAGGCGAGGCTCATCCTATGCTCCATCGTCGGCGCTCGCCTGCTTCTCGGCACACTGGCTGCAGAGGTTGGAATCGGAATAGAGGATGCGATTGAAATCGAGAACCTGCCGGCAGCTCTTGCAGTGGTAGGCAAAGGGGAAGAGAACCCGCCGGTATACCGCAAAGAGGGTTACCGCCACCGCCACATAGGGGATGAGGAGCAGGTCCGAGAAGTTGAAGTGGATGACGCCGTAGGCATAGATGTAGAACGCGAAGACGACAACGGCGAGGTAGAGGGTCGCGGCTCGCTTCTTCAACACCTCCCTCCGGTACTTGCGCTGCAGGAGGTTCACGACCAGCACGGCGATGAATACCCAGTAGAAATACTCAACAACGAATGCGGAGACGGGATGCGGCACGGAGCCTCCTTTGGGAACGATGCCCCACTCTACCCCACGGCGAACCTCCCGTCAAGGAAAGCGGCTGCGCAGGAAGCGGCGGACCGGGCGGGGGCGGCACCCTCGGTTGCAGTTTCGCGGAAAAGGCTCGATAATGTTGCTGCATGATGCAGTGAAGAGGAGCAAAAAAGGGGATGGCTGAAACAGAAGTCGAGCGATTTTGGCGGGAGACCGAGGAGCGCCTCGGCGAGCGGGTGCTGCTCTATTCGCTCGGGCAGTACCTGGGCGGCTACGGCGACGTCCGCTCGGGCGCATGGGGACTCTTCTACATTTCCGAAAGCGCCCTCCATTTCCAGACCTTCCCGAGCCAGAACTGGTTCTCGACGATCTTTCGATCCATGACGCGCGGTCGCGGGCGTGACCAAGAGCCGACCGAGATGGAGTTCAGCCTCCCGCAAGCCTCGATCCGCGAGGTGCAGCTCCACGGCGAGCGCTCGCTGTGGAAGCGAATCTTCGCGCCCCAGCCCCCGACGGTGAGCGTTTTCTACATCAACGAGGACGGCAACGAGTCGGAGCTGCGCTTCTTGATGGACATGAAGGTAAAGGAGTTCGTCAACCTGTTGAGCGCACGCGCGCCGTGAGTCGGGCGCCTTCTCGTGCCGGCCGCAATCCCGCAGCCGGCCCCTCGACCGCAGATCTACCCGTGAAGAGCGGCCTGCCGCTTATATTGGTCTTCGAGAATGATGGCGGTCATCGCTTCGACAACCGGCACAATGCGCGGGCAGATGCAGGGATCGTGACGGCCCTCGGTCACGATCTCCGCATCGTTTCCGTCGATGTCGATGGTCTTTTGCGGCACGGCGACCGATGAGGTCGGCTTCACGACGATGCGGAAGACGATGTCCTGTCCGGTGGAGATGCCGCCGAGGATTCCGCCCGCGTGATTTGAGAGAAAGCCGCTTGAATCCCTCCAGTCGTTGTGCTCGCTTCCGTGCATGTCAGCAGCCGGGAACCCCGTGCCGAACTCAATCCCCTTGACCGCGCCAAGGGAGAGCATCCCGCGGGCGATCTCGGCGTCGAGCTTCTCGAAAACCGGATCGCCGATTCCCGGCTTGACACCCTTCACGACGCACTCGATGATCCCGCCCGCGCTGTCGCCCTTCTCGGCAAGCTCGCGCACCCGCCGGGCCATCTCGGCCGCGGCGATGGGATCGGGGGCGCGCATGGGATTGCGCTCGATCTCCGCGAAATCGACGGTCTTGCAGTGCACTCCGGCAGCGCGCAGGGTGTAGGCGGTGATAAGCACCCCGCGGCGGAAAAGGAGCTTCTTCGCAATGGCACCCGCGGCGACGCGGGCCGAGGTTTCCCGCCCGGAGGCGCGGCCGCTTCCCCGGAAGTCGCGCAGACCGTACTTCATCAGGTAGGTGTAGTCGGCATGGCCCGGACGAAAGAGGCGCTTGATCGCCTGGTAGGCCTCGGGCCTCTGGTCCGTATTGTAGAGGATGCAGAGGATCGGGGTGCCGGTGGTCTTGCCCTCGAAGAGCCCCGAGAGGATGTGAATCTCGTCGGTCTCCTTGCGCGGCGTGGTGACGTCGGACTGGCCGGGCTTGCGCCGATCGAGCTCCTTCTGGATGTCGGCCTCGGCGAGCTCGACGCCCGGCGTCACTCCGTCGACGACGACCCCGACCGCACCGCCGTGCGATTCGCCGAAGGTGGTGATACGGAAGAGGCTGCCGAAGGTGCTACCGGGCATAGCCTGCCTCGGCGAGCGCTTGGACGAGCTCGGTGAACGCTTTCTCTATTTCCATTCCCATGAGATGTACCACCACGTGCGCGCGCCCGCGGAAGAGGGGAGCCCGCCGGGCGAAGATTGCGAGAAAGCTGCCGTGCGGATCCGCTGGATCGAGGTAGGAGGGGACCCCGCGGGCGGCTACCCGCTGCCAGAGCACCTCCGCGGATTCCTCGAGGTAGACCAGGAGCGCCACCTCTGCAAGGACATCCATCGCCCGCGCGCTCTCCGCGGTTCCGCCGCCCAGGGCGGCGACGAGGCCGACACCCTCGGTCGCGCTCGTCGCGATCATGCGCGCGAGCCGCTCGGCGGCTCGCTCCTCGATTGACCGAAAGAGCTTCTCGCCGTGCATCTTGACGATCTCGCGGCAGGAGAGGCTGCGGCCCGGATCGAACTCCAGCTCGGTCAGCTCGTCCAAATCGACGAAGGGAAGCCCGCGCGTCTCCGCGAGCGCGTGCCCGAGGGTGCTCTTGCCGCAGTGCTTCATCCCCATCAACACAATCCCCTTGCGAAGCCCGACGACCTCCGGAGTGGAGGCAAGCCTCCCCTCCGTGAGGATGTGGGGAACGGGCTCCCTCTGGTCTCTGGATGCCGAACCGTGTGCGCGGCCGTTACTGCTCATGTGCGTCGCAACCAAGGTAGCCGGCCGCCCAGGACGTGTCAACTCGGCCGGCTGCCCGCGCGACTCTCCGGTCAGTCCGCGATGTGCAGGACGATGCGTCCCGTACCGTGGCCGGTCTGGCTCAGCTCCTGCGCCTTTCGCGCATCGGCGAGCGGAAAAACCCTGCCGACCTTCGGTGTGACCTTCTTCGATTCGATGAGCTCGGCAATCTGTGCGATATGGGAGGTTGCCGCCCTGCCGGTGTACTTCGCTTGAATCCCGAGGCTCTCGGCCCGCTTCGGGTCGACCATCCCCGCGATGGAGAGAAGCAGCCCGCCGCGCTTCACCATCTTCCATGCCGATTCGAGGGTCTCGCCTCCGACCGTGTCGAGCACGACATCGAAGCCTTCGAGCTTTCCCATCTCCGCCTGAGAGCGGTAGTCGATCGCCGCGTCGGCTCCGAGCGAGCGGACGTAAGCAAGATTTCCGGCCGAGGCCGTCCCGGTTACGCTTGCTCCCTTCCAGGTGGCGAGCTGCACGGCGAAGAGGCCGACCCCTCCTGCCGCGCCGAGGACGAGGATGCGCTGCCCGGCATGGGCTTTGGCATCCTCGATGATCGCCTGCCAGGCCGTGAGCGCCCCAACGGGTACCGCTGCAGCCTGGTCGAAGGTCAGCTGGACCGGCTTCGGAAGGAGGTCGGCCGCCGCCGCGACCGCATACTCGGCGTACGACCCCGTGATGATGCCGAAAACCGCCTGTCCCGGCCGGAAGCCCTTGACCTCTGCGCCGACCGCCTCGACGACGCCGGCGCCGTCAAGACCGGAGGTCCAGGGCAGGGGAATTGGAGCGAAGTCCTTCATGTAGCCTGCGCGGAACTTCCAGTCCGCCGGGTTTACCCCCGCCGATTTCATCCGGACGAGAACCTCGTTCGGCTTGGGCGCAGGGAGCGCCACCTCATCGAGAACGAGCTTCTCGAGCCCGCCATACTCGTGAAAGCGAATTGCCTTGATCGTTTGAGCCATAGACTTTTCTCCTCTTGTCTGTTCCTGGGGTCCACGTTTGCTTGACGACTCTCTGGCCCTCAGGTAAACTATACACAGTGCAGTACGGCACTTTTGTATAGCACTATACGAAATATAGCAGATGATCCATGAGAGCGTCAAGACAGATCGACAGTGGAGAGGCCAGGAAAGCGGAGGATCTCCCCGCCTGCATTCATTCGACGGTGTTGATCCTGGGCGACAAGTGGACCCCTCTCCTCATCCATGCCATGGCCGGCGGACCCATGCGCTTCTGCCAGCTCCAGCACGCTGTTGGCGGGGTGAATCCTCGGACCCTCTCCTCGCGCCTCTCCTTCCTCGAGGCCGAAGGCATCGTGACGAAGGCTACCTTCTCCGCCATCCCTCCCCACACCGAATACGCTCTCGCACCGAAGGGGAGAGATCTCCTTCCGATCATTCGAGCGATGGGCGAGTGGAGCTCCAAATACGCCGAGATATCCCGCGGGGCTCCGGTCGCAGCAGCGCCGCCGCGCGCTGGAAGCTGATTTCCCCCGTCGCCACTCCTTACGGCGCCCGATCGAGGATCGATCCGCCCAGCCCTGCAGAACCGGTCGAGGACGTTTGCCGCCCGTAGCGGCCCTGCCCCGGATAGCCGCTCGGCCGCGCCTGAGGTCCGCTGAAGCTGTCGGTGCCGATGAAGAGGTAGGGCCTAAGGTCGGTTGCGATATTGAAGGGAGCGGCGAGGCTCCGGTTCACCTTCACCGCAAGCCCAAGCCCCACCGGGATGGGACCGAAGAGCTCCTGGTCCCCGACGAGGCTCACCAGCTCAAAACCCGCGTAGAAGCTGCTATCAACCGTGAACGCCGCAGGCGAGGTCGCGAAGTCCGCCCCTTCTTCGAGATGGATTGCGCCGCCGATTCCCTGGAGGTTGAGGCCGAAGAGGAGCAGCGGGGTGTCGAGGAGCGAGAGAGTGAACTGGTAGTCGAGGGCGGCGAGCAGCCGGCCGGGCGTCGTCTGGACGACCGGATCGAAATCCCCCCGCGGATTGACGATCTGGTAGAAGGAACCGGGGAGAGTCCAATAGCTTGCCTTCGCGCCGAGCTTGATCGTCTGGTGGCGGACAGGCGAGGGAAGCGAGAACGAGAAGAGCCCGCTCGCGACGACTCCGGAACCGATTGCGGCAAGGCCCGGCGGGTAGAAGGTGATCCCTGCGCCCGCGACGAGATCGTTCGGCGCGAAGAGGTCCGCAGGGGCTGCAAGGGGGGTGCTCTGGTACGTGGCACTCCCGAAGAGGCCGAAGTCGTGTTGCCAGGTGAAGCCTTCGCTCGCCTGGCCGGCGGAGAGGGGATCGAAGAAGCCGAACTCGCGCGGGCCTGCAACCGACAGCTCATCGACCAGCCCCCCCGACAGGGTGAGCGTGCGGGTAAGCCCGAGAAGCGACTCGGCTATGGCGGGGTAGCTTAGGGAAAGCTGCTGATTCATCTGCTCGTGGATGTCCGCGGGATTGGCATCGGTGTAGCCCTCGGAAAGGCTGTAGGCGAGGAGGTTTCGGCCGACCGTTCCGTTCAGGCCGAGCTCGACGGCGGGCTGCAGGGGGGCGCTCGCGAAGGGGGGAAGCCCCGAAGCGGCGAGCCCCGGGATGCTTCCCTTGCGCAGCGAGAGCGCGAAGTCGTAGGAGCTTCGTCCCATATTCGAAACGCCGTAGATGACCGCGCCGGCGCCGAGCGTGCCGAACTGGGAGGCGACGGTGCTGTAGTAGAACGGGATCGGCAGCCAGTACATGAACCGCGGTAGATCGTAGTAGGGCGCGCTCGGCGCCGGCGGCTCGGGCTGTGCCGAAATCTCGGAGACGAGCGGCATCGGCTCCCGTTTCGCGAGAAGCTCGGGCCCGGGCTCGGGCCTCCGCGCAAGGAGCGTGTAGCCGGTCGAGCGGTAGCTCCCATACAGCACGCTCCCGTCCACCAGGAGCCCCGACCAGATGCCCACCGGATCGCTCGCGATGAGGCGGGGCGGCGGCAGGACACCTTCGCCCAGCCTTACCTCGTAGAGGGCGAGGCCGGTCGCGCGCGACCTCCGCGAGGTGAACAGGAGGCGATCATTTCCCGCAAACTGAGGATAGAAGGCGCCGATCGAGTCGGGTCCGACGATCGCGCGGGCGGCGCTGAGATTGAAGTCGCGCAAGGGCGCTCCCGGAGCGATCGGTTCGCTCTCGGCCGGTAGGGGCAGGACGAGAATGACTCGCTCGTTTCCCAATGAAAGCTCGAAAGCCACCCTGCGGCCGTCCGGAGAGATTGCGGGAGTCGAGATGACCCCCCTCCTTACCGAGTAGAGGACGCTTACGCGCCCGCTGTCCTTATCGACTTCGACGAGACGGCTTCCTGCCTCCACCCCCTGCACCGCGAGGAGCCTCCCTCCATCGGGGGAGAGGACCGGCTGCCAGAGGTGCTCGCCGGTTGTGATCCTCCGCACCGCGCCCGTGACCGGGTCAAGGCCGAAAAGGTCGGAGGTGAGGAGGCTGCCGCTTCGGCCGACGGTCGCGTCAAGCGAGGCGAAGACTATCCGGCTGCCGTCCCTCGTCGCAGTGAGCGAGGAGTGGTCGGTGAGGGTCGTCTGGAGGATCACCCGCTCCTTGCCCGTCGCCGGATCGATTCCCACGATGGCGGGCGGCTCGTCGAGGTTGCTCCGGTAGGCGTACCATCCGCGCGCGGTGACGACCGGCAGGTACCAGTTGCCGATCTGGTCGGGGCTCACCCGGTGTCCGTCGGGGATCGCGCGCTCCTCGCGGTAGCGCTCGGCGAGATCGGCGACCATCGCACGGTAGAGCTCCGCCGTGCTCTTGCCGGTGACCGCCTCGATGGCTGACCAAGGGCCGAGAAGGGGAAAGCGGACGAAGTCCTCGTGAATCTTCGTGAAGGCTTCGATCCCGTAGTGATCGAGAAGGTAGCGCACCAGGAGGTAGCCGCCCAGGTAGATGCGGTCCTGCGGAGGGAAGGCGGAATCGTAGGCTGCCCGCTCGAGGGAGAAGAAGCGCCGATCGTAGATGAGTCCTTTGTACTGGAGCTCGAAGAAGGGGTCGCGCCCTCTGCCTCCCCGAGTAAAGATAGTCTCGTTGTTCACCGCGATTCCCTCGATCATCCATCCGGGAAGAAAGGCGCCGTCGGCGCCCGCTACCCCCTGCCCGAAGACCTTGGCGAGCGAGGCGAAGAATCCCCGGGCGTATTCGATATGGACATAGTGAGTCAGCTCGTGCGTGAAAAGCTCGCGCAGCCAATCCCCCGAAGCGAGGCCGGAGAGCGGCTCGGACGGTGCGGTGAGATAGAGGGTGAGGTGAGGAGGGATCGGGCTGAAGTCGCCGTTCGCTTCATCGATCCGGCCATCGACCACCACCCAGATCTGCTTCGGATAGGAGTCGAAGAAGTGGGTGACGGTGCGGTAGACCTCCTCGCAGAAGCCCATGATCTGCGCCACCGCCGCCGCGTCGCGGGGCTCGTACGCGAAGACGAAATGCTCGGTGCGGGCCTGCCGCCATCCGACGAAGCCCGGCTCGAGGGAGCCCGCCTGCCCTGCGGCCACTGGCGACGGAAGGGCGGCAAGGGGGAGGGCCGCGACGGCGGCAAGAAGCGCGGCAAAGAGGGCGAGGCGGGCGATATTCATGGCCGCAAGTATCGAGGCCGCCGGGTCTGATGTCAACGCGTGGGTCCGAAGCCGGAGCATAGCGATCAATCACCCTGCATAGAAACCAAACAAGCCCGCCATCGAAAGATGTTGACTCGTTGAGAACTCTGGAATATACTTAGAATAGCTAATTGTTAGAGGTTGACATCATGGTGGCGTGTAGCTCCGCGCCAGTCTCACGGTGGGAAGTCGAACTTCGCGAAGCGCCATGAACCGCGGAGGAAGGTGAGTATGGGACTACGGATGAGAAGTGTTCTCGGTGTGATGGGTGCTACGGTCATTCTGGCGGCATTGGCGGGATGCGGAGCGAGCACCGGAGCGTCAAGCGCTTCGGCTGCCGCGGCCCGCGCACCGACGGGCTCCGAGCACGCCGCCGATCCGCAGGCGCGCAGCCAAGCCGGGCGGAATACGATGATCCCCGTGCAGGTGGTCGTCGCCCAGAATGGCTCGCTTGCCGCCGCCCACGAAGCCTCGGGGACCGTTGTCCCCGTCTCGCAGAGTCAAGTGTCGGCCCAGGTCTCCGGGGTCGTGACCCGGGTGCTCCACCTTTCAGGCGATTGGGTCGGCGCCGGAGAGGCCGTTGTTCAGCTTGACGATTCGCAGCTCAAACTGTCGGTTGCGAGCGCGCAGGCCGCGCTCGACTCTGCGCAGATCAACGTCGGCACGACGAAGGCGCAGCTGGATCTGGCGGAGCTGACTCTCCAGCGCGACCAGGCGCTGGTAAAGCAAGCCCTTATCGCCCAGAATCAGCTCGATGTCGACCGCACTACGGCACAGGTCGCGACCCAAGCTCATCTCGCTGCGCAAGCCGCGGTCGCACAGGCCACTGCACAGCTTGAGGTGGCGAAGCTAAACCTCCAATACGCCGCGATACGGGCTCCCTACGCCGGGCAGGTGGCAGCCGTCAACGTCCAACCGGGAGATTTCGTCGGTCAGAGCGCCGCGGCCTTTGTCATCGACAGCAATGACCGGCAGATAGATTTCAGCGTGTCGCCGGCAGACGGCGCCTTTCTCCAGACAGGGACGCAGCTCACCTTCACCTACAACGGCCGCGGCTATCCGGCAAGAGTGAGTCAGGCCCCTGCCGGTCCCGTCAGCGGAGTCATACCTATGGTGGCTCACCTCACGGACGCGTCCATCCTCCCCTTCGGTGCGGTCGGTAACGTAAGCTACTCCTTCGTGATCGCACAGGGAGTTCTTGTGCCCATCGGAACGTTTCAAACAAACGAGAGCTATAACTACGTCTTTTCTGTTGTCAACGGGAAGACGGTGGTCGATCGCATCACGATCCTCGGCGAGACGGCGACCACCGCCGCAGTATCAGGGGTGAGCCCCGGCGCGCAGGTCATTCTCTATCCGCCCCCGGGCCTGCTGGAGGGAGCGACCGTGCAGGCGATACCGCCTCAACAGATTCAGGTAGGAGTTCAGGGACGGCTCGCCTCCGGCTCGGGAGGCACGCCGTGAGCCCGCTACGGGACTACGAGACCAAGATGTTCGATAAGATAAATCCGCTGGTCGGTTTCTCGGTGAGACGGTATGTTCTCGCGATCGGGGTCTTCGTCGCCGTCGTGGTGTTCGGCATCATTTCCACTCTTACCCTCGGGGTGGACCAGTTTCCCCAGATTAATATCCCGGTCGTCGTGATAACCACATCCTATCCGGGAGCGACGCCGAGCGTGGTTGACCAGCAGATCACGCAGGTAATCGAAAACGTGGTCTCGACTGTCTCGGGGATCACCGATATCAACTCGATGAGCTCGACCGGGACGAGCCGCGTGATCCTTCACTTCGACCAGAGCACCGATCAGAATAGCGACACCAATCAAGTGGCTTCCGTCGTCTCGGCCGCAGTGAAGAGCCTCCCGACCGGCGTCAATCCCCCGACGGTGCAGACCTTCAATCCCAATTCGCTGCCGATCCTTCAATTTGCGGTCTACGGTCCGGGGACCAATCTGGGGGATGTGAGCGACTATGTCACCAACACGCTCATTCCTATGCTCGACCGCGTTCCGGGAGTCGCCTACATTCAGGTTGACGGCGGACCCGATCGGACCTTTCAGGTGCTTCTCAATCCCAATCTCCTCGCCTCCTACAAAGTCACGCCGCAGCAGGTCGTAACCGCCATCAGCGCCTCCGCCATAAACCTGCCGATAGGCACCATCGTCAGCCACAACAACTCGCTGACCTTTTCGACGCAGAACATGCCCGCCGACGCAAAGCAGATCGAAAACATAGTCGTCGATCCGTCGCGGAGTCTGGCGGTGAGGGATCTGGGCGTCGTGCGCGACCTTCCGGTGCCCACCAATTACGCCCGGGTGAACGAAATCCCGGCGGTGCTCATCTCGGTACAGCAGACCTCGACGAGCAACGAGGTCGCGGTGGTCGACGGCGTCACGCAGCTGCTCCATCACACGAAGCTGCCGCAAGGATATAAGGTCGTCATCAGCAACGACACAACCGGGCCGATGCGGGCCTCCGTCCAAGCAACCTACAACGAGCTCATCGAGACTGTCCTCGTTGTGGCCTTCATCGTGCTTCTCTTCCTCGGTCGGCTGAATACGGCGTTCTCGGTCATTCTGGCGATACCGATCGCGCTTGCCGCCGCACCGGTGCTCTACAGCGTTGCAGGTTTCACCTTCAACCTTGTCTCGCTGCTCGCGCTCATCGTGGCCATCGGCATAGTCGTGGACGACTCCATCGTCGTCTCCGAGAACGTCGACCGCTACCGGGCGATGGGATTGAGCCGCAAGGAGGCTGTCCTTCGGGGTGCGAGCGAGGTCTTCAGCGCGGTCGTTGCCGCTTCGCTTTCGCTGCTCGCTGTTCTCCTGCCCGTGAGCTTCATCGGAGGCTTCATCGGGAGCTACGTCAGGCAGTTCGCCCTCGGGCTTGCCGCCGCGGTCGCCTTCTCACTGCTTGAAGCGGTCCTGTTTCTCACCGTCCGGCTTGCCTACACTCCGGATTCGAAGTCGCTCACCTGGAACGATTCTTTGAGGAGCCTCGTTCGTCTTCCGGAGGCGTTGCGATGGGGGTTGAAGGCGGGGCGCACTTGGTGGTGCGTCGTTGTCGGAGTTGCCGTGCTGGCGGCGCTGGCCGTCACCGGGCACTTTGTCTACATGCCGGCGATTGTAGTCTATCCGCTTGCGCTCGGGATGCTGAACTACCTCATCGTCATCGTCTACGCGCTTCTGTCGGCACTCACTACCACGCTGCACGGATGGACCGAGCGAGGTCTCGACCGGGTTCGAGAGGGTTACGCTCGAACCCTCGCCCGCGTGCTCAAGCGCGGAAGCCTGTGGGTGCTGATCGGCGCGGGGCTCTTCCTCGCCGTGATCGCGGTCGGTCTCCTTCCGCGACTGACCTTCAACTTCATTCCGAACTCGGAGAATGGGACGATGTCGATAAACATGCAGCTTCCGCCCGGGACTCCGGCGGTTGTGACAAACACGGTGACCTCCACTTTTGAGGGCTATCTGCTGCAACAGCCGCAGGTGCGGATTGTTCAAACGGTAGTCGGCAGCTCCGGGGTGTTCGCGGGCGGGATCAACCAAAACCAAAACGCGACCCTCACCGTTCAACTCATTCCCAAGGAGGATCGGCCCAGCATTTTCGCCCTGATGCCCAAGTACCGGCAGGCGATGTTGGCCTATCTCCGGAGGGTGTTCCCCTCCGCGAGGTTGACGGTGAGCGCCGGCGGCGGTTTCCAGGGGCAGGGGACTTCAGTCAATTTGAGCTTCATTTCGCCAAGCGAGAGTCTTCTCTACCAGCAGAACAATGCCCTCCTGCAAGCGATCCAGAGCAATCCCTGGGTAAGCGACGTCGTGTCGAGCCTGTCGGCCACCACCTTCGAGAACGACTTCATCCCCGATGCGCAGGCGATGAAGGGGACCGGAATCACGCCCGTCGACGTGGGGCTTGCGCTGCAGTACTACACGAGCGGAATTCAGGCTGCCAGCGCATGGATCGGCGGCTTGAGCTACCCCATCAATGTCCAGATTGACCCCACGCGCCTCTCGGGGGGCCAGTCCCTTCTTAACCTTCCCGTCTATTCGCCGACCTATCAGACGAACCTGGACGCGGGCCAGCTCGGGACCTTCGTCGTCGATCAGGCGCCGGTGAGCCTCACGCGCTACAACCGCCTTTACGCTGGGCAATTTGTCATTACCTTGAAGAACGGAGCGCCCCCGGCCCTCGCCTTTCAGAACCAGCTCGTCGCGCAGCTGACGAAGCAGGGCCTTCTGGGAAAAGGAATCGAGCTAAGCTCGGGCAGCTCCTTCAGCGCTCAAGCCCTCTCGTCGCAACTTGCGACCACCGGCTCCCTCACGTTCCTGCTCGCCTTTTTCCTCGCCTACCTGGTCATGGCCGCCCAGTTCAACTCCTGGCGCTACCCGATCTATCTCCTCCTGCCCGTGCCGCTCGCCCTCGTGGGGGCGCTCACGTGCGTGGTTCTCCTCGGAGGCGGCCTGGACATCTTCGGCCTGCTCGGATTGCTGCTCCTCATCGGCCTCTCGGCGAAGAACGCCATACTCTACCTGGACTTCGTGGTTGCACGCCTCGGCAAGATGCCCTTTCGCGACGCGCTCGTCGAATCAGCCCGACTGCGCTTCCGCCCCATCGTGATGACGACCCTAACGGTGCTCGTCATCTCCGGCCCGCTCGTCTTCGGCCGCGGCGAGGGCTCGGAGTTTGGCCAGCGGCTTGGAGTGGTCATGTTCGGCGGGATTGTCTTTTCTGCGCTTCTTACTTTCTTCGTCGTTCCAGCGGCTTTCTATCTCTTTGAGCGAAAGCGCGCGGCGGCACAGCTCGCAGAGAGCGAAGCCTCAAGCGAGGAAAGCTCGAGCGGGGGCGGCGAGTCCCCGGCGCCCGCCGAGGTCTGTCGAGGGTAGCAGGGGGAGCGCTGTTCAACCGCGGCTCGTTCTTTGATAAACTGCTCGGCATCTCACAAAGAGGAGCACCAATGACAGAAAAAAGAACCCGCACCGAATCCGACTCGATGGGGCCGGTAGAGATCCCCGAAGAGGCCTACTGGGGAGCGCAGGCGCAGCGCGCTGCGATGAACTTCAACGTCTCGCCCCTGCGGATCCCGCTTCCTTTCCTTCGAGCGCTCGCTTCGATAAAGCGCGCCGCTGCGCGCACCAATCGGGAGCTTGGGCAGTTGGATGCGAAGGTCGCCGACGGGATTGCGAACGCGGCGAGCGAGATTGTCGAGGGGAAGTGGAACGATCAGTTTCCCATCGACGTCTTTCAGACCGGCTCGGGAACCTCCTGGAACATGAACATCAACGAGGTTATCGCGAATCGTGCGAACGAGCTCTTGGGGGGCAAGAAGGGAAGCCGCTCTCCGATCCATCCGAACGACCACGTGAACAAGGGCCAATCCTCGAACGACACGATTCCTACTGCCATGAATGTCGCGGCCAGGGTCGAAGCCGCGCGCCTGGTCGCCGCCCTCGAAGAGCTTGAGGCCGGGCTCGCCGCGAAGGCGGAGGAGTTCGACGCGGTGCTGAAGCTGGGGCGCACGCATCTCCAGGACGCCGTGCCGATGACCCTCGGCCAGGAGTTCTCGGGCTACCGCGAGCAGATCCGCAAGTGCCGCGGCCGCATTGAACGGACCTTCCCTTCCCTGGAGGAGCTTGCCCTCGGAGGCACGGCCTTGGGAACCGGCATCAACGCCGACCCCGAATACGCGCCGCGCACGATCAAGGCCCTTGCCGCGGAGTACGGCATTCCCTTCCGCCGCGCCGACAACTACTTCGAGGCGATGGGCGCCCGCGATTCGATCCTCGAGCTCTCCGGGGCGCTGAACTCGCTCGCTGTTGCCCTCATGAAGATCGCGCAGGACCTCCGCCTCCTTTCCAGCGGACCGCGCTCCGGGATCGGGGAGATCCAGCTCCCTCCGCTCCAGCCGGGAAGCTCCATCATGCCGGGCAAGATCAACCCCGTGATCCCCGAGATGATGATCCAGATCGCCGCCCACCTGATGGGCAAGCACCTCTCGATCACCATTGCGTGCCAGAACGCTCCCCTCGAGCTGAACATGATGCAGCCCCTCCTCGCCCATGAGATCAGCTCCGCGCTCGAGCTTCTGACGAACGCTGTGAAGGCCTTCGATGAGCGGTGCGTGCGCGGGATCACCGCGGAGGTTGCGCATTGCCGCGAGCTCATCGACTGGAGCCTCGCGCTCGTCACGCCCCTCGCCCTGAGGGTCGGATACGACCGGGCTGCGAAGATCGCCTACCGAGCTTACAAGGAGCGGAAGAAGGTGCGGGATGTGGTTCTCGAGGAAGGGATTCTCACGGAAGCGGAGGCTGACAAGATCCTCGACCCTGAGTCAATGCTCGGGCGAACCTGAAAGGCTGGCAGCTTCGGACGGGCGCTCCTATGCGGATGAGGCCCGCTCGTTCACCAGAAGCGGAGCCGGCTCCGCTATCACGTAGCCCTGAGCATAGTCCACGCCGATCTCGCGGAGGCTGTCCATGATCTCGACGTTGACCACGTACTCCGCGATGGTTCGGACTCCCATGAGCTTTCCGAGATTGTTGATGGCCTCGACCATGGAATGGTTGATGGGATCGGTGTTCATGTCCTTCACGAAGGAGCCGTCGATCTTGAGGAAATCGATGGGCAGGTTCTTCAGATAGCCGAAGGAGGAGAAGCCGCTTCCGAAGTCGTCGAGGGCGAAGGTGCATCCCAAATCTTTCAGGTCATGGATGAGCCGCGTGGCGGAGGCGATATTGCCGATTGCCGCGGTTTCCGTCACCTCAAAGCAGAACGCGGAGGGCGGCACCCCCGAATGCTCGAACTCGGTGTGTACGAAGGCGAGAAGGCTTTCGTCGGCGAGGGAGGCTCCGGATAGGTTGATGCTGAAGATGTAGCCGTTGAGCTCGCCGTCGCCGAAGGCGTTGATGCGGCGATAGGCGTCGAAGGTGGAGGTAATTACCCACCGGTCGATCGCGGGCATGAGATTGTAGCGTTCGGCTGCCGGGATGAAGTCCACCGGGACTATGATGCTCCCGTTGTCGGCGAGCCGAAGGAGAATCTCGCATCGCTTGGCCTTGTTGTCGTCCTGGATGGCGACGATGGGTTGATAGTAGAGGCGAAAGTGATTTTCTTCGATCGCCCTCTTCAGCCTCGATATCCACTCCATCTCCCCGCGGCGGCGAAGAAAGACGCTGCTGTCGTCCTCGTAGATACGGACTCGGTTGCCCCCGAGGTCCTTCGCGACGTAGCACGCGTCGTCCGCCGCCGCAAGCACCGTGTGAATGTCCCTGCTCTTCTCGTCGATCATCACCAGCCCGATGCTCGAGGTGATTCCGAAGGCATTCTTTTCCCAGACAAACTTATGCCGTTTGATGCGCGCTTGAAGGCTCATTGCTATGAGCTTGGCCTGCTCGAGCTTGATGTCCTGAAGCAGTATCCCGAACTCGTCGCCTCCGAGGCGAGCACAGCTGTCGCTCGAGCGAACGACCGCCTTGATGATCGACGTCGTCTGGCGGAGAAGCTCGTCGCCGGCCACGTGGCCGCAGGTGTCGTTGATGACCTTGAATTGATCGAGGTCGAGATAGACGAGGGCGTGACTGGTCGGGTAGACCTGCGCGTTTTCGATGATGGTGCCGAGGCGCATCGAGAACTGCTCGCGGTTCTCGATGCCCGTGAGGGTGTCGTGGCTTGCCTGATAATCGATGGTCTCAGACATCCGCCTCATCATGGTCGTGTCCCGCAGTGCTAGCACCTGCCCCTCGACGCGGCCCTCCGTGTCCCTTATGTGCGAAACGGTCCCCTCCACGTGGACCTCTTCCAGCCCTTTTCCTGTGAGTATCGAGTCTTCGAAGATCACCGATTCTTCGGGCGCGCCGCCTGTGCCCTCGGGGGCGATCTCGAGCGGAACCGGATGCTTGCCGCTTGCGATCCGGAGAATCTCGCCGATGGGCTGGTTCCTGGCCTCCTCCTCGGTCCAGCCCGTGATCGCTTCCGCCGCGTGATTCATGAACTGCACGCAGTTGCGCACGTCGCTTGCGATGATACCGTCGGCAACGCTGTGCAGGATCGCCGAAAGCCAGCGCTCTTGAACCCTTAAAGCGTTGTCCACCCGATGCTTATAGAGGGCGATGTCGACGGTCGAGTAGAGCTCCTCCTCCTTGAAGGGCTTCAGGATGTAGCCGAAGGGCTCCGCCTCTTTGGCGTGCTCGAGGGTCCCGTCATCGGAGTATGCGGTAAGAAAGACGACGGGAATGTCCAGCTCGGCTCTGATGACCTTGGCCGTCTCGACGCCGTCGAGATCCCCCGGGAGCAGGATATCCATGAGGATGAGGTCGGGCCGGCCGCTGCGGGCTGCCCGGATCGCTTCTTGGCTGGTGCCTGCGAGCTCCAGCACCCTATAGCCAAACCGCTCGAGTCGGCGTTGAAGATCGATCGCGACGATTTTTTCGTTTTCGACGACGAGGATGCGCTCGCCTCTCATCTACTCTCCCCCGGACAATCATAGGCGGTTTTGTCCTCAATTGCAAATCGAGTCCGATATTCTGCGAGGATTCCGGAGGCGTTCCCTTCTGCGCCTTCGGCAGGGTAGACTGGAACGATGAGCGAGCCTAGCGAACAGCCGGCACTCCGCCGTCTCCTCATCCACCGGTCCGAGAGCGACGACGTCTACGAGAATCTCGCCCGCGAGGAGTATCTCTTCGACGCGGCAACCCCCGACACTGTCTGTTTCCTGCTCTACGTGGACGGGGAGTCCGTGGTGATGGGGAAACATCAGAACCCCTGGCGCGAGATCGATGTCGGGACCGCGCGCGCCAAAGGGGTCGCCATAGCGCGCAGGATCTCGGGAGGAGGGACGGTCTTCCATGATCGCGGGAACCTCAATTTCTCGTTCATACTGCCCCGACGGCTGTTCGACCGGCGCGCAAATCTGGAGGTCGTCGTGCGCGCGCTCGGCCGGCTCGGGATCCCGGCCGAGGTGAGCCCGCGGTTTGACATCCTTGCGGCAGGCCGGAAGATTTCCGGCAACGCCTTCTGCTTTCACCGGGAGATGGCGCTCCATCACGGAACCCTCCTGGTCGATGCCCGGCTCGATCGCTTGGGCCCCCTGCTCGACGGGCTCCAGGGGGCCGCCGGGCGCTCGGCAGGCGGGAGCGCGCTCATCGAGAGCTATGCGGTTGCGTCGCGGCCGGCCCAGGTGGTGAATCTGAAGGAGCTCCAACCTGCGCTTTCCCCGGGACGGATCGCCCTCGAGCTTAAGGAGGAAGTCGAGCGCTTCTACGCCTCGCCTGCCGGCTCGACCCGTGGGACGGGCGGTCCGGGACCGGTCTCTCCTATCGCCGTCGAAGAGCTGGACGGCCGGTTTTTCGCCGTAGAACGCGTGCGGGAGCTTCGCGCACGGAACGCGGAGCCCGCGTGGCTCTTCGACAGCACGCCGCGCTTTGTCGTCGACTTCCGTATGGAGGCCGCGGGCAGGCGGCACCTTCACCTCACCGTGGAGCAGGGAAGGGTCACTGCCGTGGAAAGCGGCCTCGACGGGTTTGCGGCGGAGCTCCTGATCGGCACGCGATTCGACGCCGAGGAGCTGGCCTGCGCGGTTGAGCAGGGAGGATCGCCTGAATCGGGCTCACTCGCGGCGTGGCTGCGTCTTCTCGCATTCTAGCGGGGCGCGATTCTTGGTTCGCGCTCGATCTCGTAGTATGATGCGGTGAGCAGGATTCAGCTGCCCGTGGGAGGCGAGCGATGAGCAGGCAGGAAGACTCGAGGGCCGGAGGGGGCGAGAGGGCCTTCACCAACGAGCTCGACGCCGCGCTCCTCGTGCGGCGCGAGCATCCTCGCGACGAGGATCTGCGCGGCTACTACTTTCGCGATATCACCGCGATAATCCACTCCTATCCCTTTCGGCGGCTCAAGCACAAGACGCAGGTCTTCTTTGCGCCGAAGAACGATCACATCTGCACGCGCATCGAGCACGTCATGCACGTCGCGACCATCTCGGCGACGATCTGCAAAGCCCTCGGCCTCGACGTCGACCTCGCTTGGGCCATCAGCCTTGGCCACGACCTCGGCCACACCCCCTTCGGCCACCTCGGCGAGAGCATCCTGCAGGAGCTCCTCAAGGACCACGGCGGCTTCAGCCACGAGATCTACTCGCTCCGACAGGTCGACCGCCTCATCAACTACGGGCGGGGGCTCAACCTTACCTACGCCGTGCGCGACGGCATCATCAACCACTGCGGAGAGGCTTTCGAGCAGTCGATCCGTCCCGACTTTCGAACCCGCGACCTGAGCTCAATCGTGAAGCTGGAATACTACCCCTGCACCTGGGAGGGGGTGGTGATGCGGATGGCGGACAAGGTCGCCTACCTTGGCCGCGACATCGAGGACGCCATCCATCTCGGCGTTCTGCGCCCCGAGGAGCTGCCCGGCGAGGCGGTTGCAGTGCTCGGACGGACCAACAGCGAGATCATCGATACCATGGTGAACGACATCATCGCCAGCGCCGAGAAGCGGGGCGCGATCGGTTTCTCTGACGAGGTCTATGGCGCCCTTTCTCTTCTCAAGGACTTCAACTACGAGCGGATCTATCTAAGCCCGCTCCTCACCGACTACCACGAATACTTTGAGCGGATGCTCCGCACCCTGTTCGACTACCTCGGTGATCTCTTCGATCGCTGTCGAACGGATTTCGCACGGTACGAGGGCGAGAGGAACCGGCTCGCCGTACGCTTCGGCGATTACCTTTCGAAAATGCAAAGCTTCTATGAAACGGGCGACCGCTCATGGGATCGCGCGATAGTCGACTACATCGCCGGGATGACCGACGACTTTGCCATCGAGAGCGTGCGCGAGATCATGCTCCCGGCCGAATTCGAAACCCTCTTCGAGAAGCTGTAGCGGATCGGGCGCGGCCGGCGAGGTGCGGCGTCCTCAATCCGACTGCGCGCCATTTCCGGCAGCCCCGCGCTAAGCAGTCAGAACCGCCTCGATCACGCGGGCGTCGGCCGGGCTCGCGGGGTCCAGCCGGCAGACCTCGAGCACGACAGCCGCGATTCCCCGCGAGGCTTCGCGCTCGGCGAAGTCGCGATCGGCGGGAAAAAGCGAGCCGCTCTCGTCGGCTGCGCGGAAGGCGATTGCCGCGCGCAGCGCCGAGGCTATTGCTTCGAAGGGAAGGCCGTGGCGCGCGGCGAGCAGCATCGCACCCACCAGGCGATCCTCGCGGTCGAGCTTGCGGTAGAGGTCGCGCCCGACTCGGTAGATCGTGTCGCCGAGGGCGCGGTTGCGGAAGCGGGCAAGCAGGTCGCCGATGTGCGCCTCGAGGTCCGCCATCGACAGGTCGGCCGGGTACTCGTGGTTAAGCGCTACCGCCGCCTGCCGCATCGCGAGCTCGACTCGGTCGTAAAGCTCTTTCACCTCAAGCGGCTCCCAGATAAAGGTGAAGCGCGGATCGAAGGCGAAACCGAGATAGGCGGTCGCGGCGTGGCCCAGGTTGTGGACGAAAAGCTTGCGGTCGACGTAGGCGGCGATGTTCGCGACGGGATGCAGCCCCGCCACCTCCGGTATCGCCCCGCGGAAGGCCGCTCGGTCGAGGATCAGGGTGTTGTACTCCTCGGCAAAGACCCAGAGCGGATCGACTGCGAGATCCTCGGCCGTCATGATCGGCACCATCTTCCCGATGCTCGTCTCCACGAGCCCGACCAGGCGTTCGAAGGGATAATCTTTCGGAAGCGCCCGTGTAAGCTCCTCGCGGAAGGAGGCGGCAGCCCCCCGGATGTTCTCGGCGATGACTATGTCGAGGGGGGCCTCGCCGCGCGCGCGTAGCCGAGCGGCGAGGCCCTCGGCGATGACAGGAAAGACCGAAGAAAGGGCGCCCTTGCCGACGGAGGTGGCTACGAGGCGCGCTTCGGCTAAGGCGGCGGCCACCTCGGTGCGGCTTCGCCCATCGATCGCGCGCACCCCCTCGATCAGGAGCGTCTCGTCCGGCCGGGCGTTTCGCTTGATGATGACCCGGTAACGATGCTCGCGGTTGAGCGCCTCTACGATCCGTGGATTGACGTCGACGAAGATCACCTCCCAGCCCGCGCGCGCAAAGAGCTGGCCGACGAAGGATCGCCCGATATTTCCCGCGCCGAACTGAACGAGCGTCGGTCGATGCGCTCCCTTGTCGGCGGCTCCGCCCGCTTGCCCCTGTTTCCGCCCGCTGCCCTTCGGGACGCTCATACCGGCTCCTCAAGCGGCTCGATGGCAAAGCTGTGGGCCGCCTGCTCTCGGTAGGCCTCGTAGAGGGCCGATACCGCCTCGCGCTTCTCCCCTGCGGTGCGCTCGAGGTAGGTACCGCCGAGATAGAAGCAGGCGAAGCCTCCCGAGACGATTCCAAGCGCGCAGGCGCTCGGGAGATCGATCTCACCCGGGCCGCGCCGCAGGAGGCCGGCGGCAAGCGAGGCAAGCACGCCGCCGACGAAGTTGTCCCCGCAGCCGGTCGTGTCGCCGGAGCGGTCGCCCGCGCGCAGCCGTTCGCACACGACCGCGGAGGTCTCCATCTCGCCCTCGACTCGCCGGAAGAGTCGTCCGTCGGAAAAAAACCGGATCGGGTCTGGACCGCAGGTCGCAACGAACGCGGAGACTCCGCGCCGCTTGAAAAAGGAACAGGCCGCCTCCAGGTCGGCGGTTCCCGAAAGCCGGAGCGCCTCCTCGCGGTCGGTGATGAGGAGATCGGTGTGGCGGAAGGTTTCGTCGCTCGCCCCCAGCGCCCAACGCCGGTGGGGGTTTGCTTTTTCGCTGCGGAAGTCGTAGACGGTCGACACGACGGTGATTCTCCCGCGCGCCTTCGCCCTCTGCACAAGGTCGGTCAGGGCATCGTGAAGGCGCGGCACCAGGCCGGTCGCTCCGAAGAGAAGGATGTCGTTCGCATAGAACTCCTCGGTGAGGTCCTCAGGTCCCATCTTCCACGCTGCCGCAAGGTCGTTGACGAAGGTTCGCTCTCCATTGCCGCCGTGGTGCGAGGGATCGGAGAAGACATAGGTGCAGGGCGATCTCCCTTCGACCGTACGATAGCGGGAAATGTCGACCGGGCTCCTCTCGATTATCGACCGGATGAGCTTGCCGCTCTCGTCGTCGCCGACCGCGCCGTAGTAGCGGACGGCGATCCCTCTTCCTGCAAGGAGCTGCGCGGCGTTGATGAGGGCGACGATTGCAGGCCCTCCCAAGTTCGAGGAAGCGGGTCCGGCGCCGCCCGCTATGTCGAGGATGATCTCAGGGAGGGGGCGGCCCGCGAAGGCTTCGAGCTCTTCGGCGAAGACGAGCTTCCCCGGGAATAGGCCGCCATCCCCCTTGCTTTTCGAGCAGTAGCGCAGGAAGCCCGGGCTCTGGAAGTCGACCGGCGTGTAGAGCCGGTCGAGGAGAGAGCAGCCCGCTCCCCCGATGGTGATGGTCCGTTGCGGGTCCATAGCGGAGCATTATAGGGCAGGGTAGGTCGAATCACAAGCCAAACGTCTAGACGAGCGTGACGTGCGGCTGCCTGGGCCGGCATGCCGCCTTATTGACTCGAGCTTTGGTTCAGGTCTACAAAGGAGTACCAGCAACAGGCTAGAATGCAGGGTGCTTTCGCGGTGTCGAAGGCGGCTTCGAGGAGAATGGTGAATGGCGAGTTGTCCCGCGTGCGGATTTGACTTGGCGGCTTCGGGGAAATGTCCGGTGTGTGGTTTTGACTTCGCACAGCCGGCCGTCTCCCCGCTCGCCGCACCTGAGGCTGACGAGAGCTCGCTTGAGATGGTGGGCGCAGGCACACGGGCGGTCGGAGGGCGTGGCGAAGGGGCTCCTGCACGCGCCCAGTCCGGCCGCTCCGTCGAGGCGGAGCCTCCCCGCGGCGGCAGGACGGGCAAGCGGCTTTCCCTCGTCGGAGCGGTCATCGTCGTGTTCGCGCTCCTCGGCGTGGGAGGCTTTTTCCTCTTCGGTGCGAATGCCGGCGAAGGAGCCGAATCGGCGGCGACGGCCTCCAGGACTCCTCGGGCGGCGGCCGCCGACGCTCAGGCCGCCGGCGGAGAGAGGGCCGGCGCGCTCTCGCAGGCAGGGGCGCCCGGCTCCGTTGCCGGTGGTACCCGCGAGGCCTCAATCTCGCTTGCGACTGCTGCCGGAGCTGCGCTTCCGCAGGTCGGCGAGGGCGGAGGTGGCGCTCAGAGCGGCGTCGCAACCTACAGCGATCCGGCGGTCGAGCGGAGCCTAAGCGATGGGACTTCGGATCTCCCGAGCGACTACCGAGCTATCGATCTCACGCCGGTCACCCCGCGGGACGCTGCGCCTGCCTACGACATAACCAAGCGCACGGAGTTTCCGCCGCTTACGAGCGAGGAGGCCTATGTCGCCTGGATGCTTGCACACTACCCCGGCGAGCAGAAGAAGTTCCTGGAGGAGCGGTGGGCTCGTGCAACGCTTGCCCTCGAGCGTGGGCACATCCGGCACGAGCGCATTCTCATGGGCTTTCTCCTTACGCCGCGCGAATGGTTCGTCCGCGCCGCCAATATCAATCGCACCTACGAAAACGTCGCGATGCCGATCGGTTACGGTCAGACGATCTCGGGTCCGGACCTCGTTGCGCGCATGACCGACTATCTGAATCCGCAGCCCGAGCAGCGGGTGCTTGAGATTGGGACAGGCTCCGGTTACCAGTCGGCCTTCCTCTCCGAGCTTTCGGACCACGTCTACACGATTGAAATCGTAAAGCCTCTCGCGGAGGAGACCAACGCCATCTATGTCGCCCACACTCAGGAGATGCCCGAGTATGCGAACATTCACCGGCGCATCGCAGACGGGTACTACGGCTGGCGAGAGAACGCCCCCTTTGACCGAATTATCGTCACCTGCGGGATCGATCACATTCCTCCCGACCTCATCAAAGAGCTCGCGCCGGACGGGATCATGGTGATCCCGATCGGGCCGCCCTCCGGGCAGACCATACTCAAGATCACGAAGCACGTCGGCAAGAATGGTCGCATCACGCTTACTCGGGAAGACATCTATCACGGTATGGCGAAGGATATTTTCGTTCCGTTCACCGCTGTCGGTGGCGGGGTTCACTCGCTCAATACCGATGTCAAACGCTGACGCCCCCCGCAGCAGAGGACACACCCTTTGAAATTGAAGCTATCTTGGTTCAGGCTTTCCGCTCTCTTTCTCCTTTCCATCACGCTTCTCGCCTACGAGCTCGGAATCATGCGTCTTTTTGCCGTGGGAAGCTGGGACAACTTCGGCTCCATGGTCATCTCCATCTGTCTTCTCGGCTTCGGGCTTGCCGGCACGCTCCTCACTCTCATCCAGAAGCGGGTCCTCGCCAATCCTGACAAGTGGCTCTTCATCACAGCGTTCCTCATGAGCCCGAGCATGGCCCTCTCGCAAATCCTCGGCCAGCAGGTGCCCTTCAACCCGGTCCTCATCGTCTCCGATTCCACGCAGCTCTGGTGGATCGCCGCGTACTACGTTATCTACGCCATTCCCTTCTTTTTTGGGGCGCTCTTCATCGGCGTGATCTTCATGGCCCTCTCGAGCAGGATCCATCAGCTTTACTTCTGGAACATGCTCGGCTCCGGCGTCGGCGGCTTCGTAATTCTCTTGTTGATGTTTCTGCTGCCGCCCGCAAAGCTCATCCTACCGCTCCTCGCCCTCGCGTCGCTTACGGCGCTCTTCTTCGCGGTGAGCTGGAACGGTAGTCGGGGCGACTTCTCGCTCGGCATGGGGAAGGTTGCCCTTACCCTGGTGCTCTTCGCCGTCTCTTTCGGCGCCGTAGAGCTCTGGGGAAAGATCAACGTCTCCGATTTCAAGCCGATCAGCTACGCCCGACGCTTTCCCGATGTGAAAGAGGTCTATCATCACTACAGCCCCACCGGAGACATGTACGTCTACGACAGCTCCTACTTCCACTTTGCGCCGGGCCTGAGCGACAACGCCTCGCTCAACCTCGCGTCCATGCCCAAGGATGCCTTCATGGGGCTGTACATCGACGGCAATGGCCCGATCGGGGTGATGCGGAAGCTCACGCACGGCGAGGAGAGGTACATCAACTATCTGCCGATGTCGGCCCCCTACCTTCTCCTTCACGACCCGAAGGTCCTCCTCCTCAAGCTCGGCGGGGCGATCGGTGTCTTCACTGCGCTCTACCACGGCGCGCGCGAGGTGGACGTGGTAGAGCCGAACCCCGACCTGATTCACATGCTCAAGGATGTCCCCGTCTTCAAGCGCTTCACCGGCAACATCCTCTCCGATCCTCGAGTGCACGTCATAAACACCGAGCCGCGCGCCTACACCGCCTCCACCACGAAGCGCTACGGTCTGGTCGAGATCAGCCTCATCGACTCGGTCGGTCTCTCGCAGGCCGGCGGCTACCCGATCAACGAGGACTACGTCTACACGGTTCAGGGGATAGACGATTACCTGAAGAGTCTGAACAAGGACGGTATCCTCTCGATCACGGTGTGGAACACGGTGGATCCGCCTCAGAATGTGCCGAAGCTGCTCTCGACGGTCGTTGAAGCCCTGAAGCGCCAAGGGGTGAGCGATCCGCAGAAGCGCATCTTCACCTTCGATCTCCTGCTCTCGACGGCGACGATTCTCGTCAAGAACTCCGACTTCACGCCGACCGACATCGCGCGACTTCGCGATTTTTGCGACCGGATGTCCTTCAATGTGGACTACTATCCCGGGATGCCGAATCCGCCGGGAAAGAACTTCGATCAAATCCTCGCCGGCTACCAGCGCCTCTACGGCATCAGGACGGGCGCGGCGCAGGGAGGTGGAGCCGCCGCACCTGCGGCCGCACCGGTCAATACCGGCAACCTCGCACAGATGCTTGCGGACAACGCGCAGGCGGCGGGAACGCAGCCGCCTTCGTCGCCTACCGCGCGTCGCGGGGCGGTGTCTCCCGCCGGGGGGAGCCGCGCGATACCCGCGGGTGGAAACGACCTCATCAGCCCACCATCGGCGCCGGCGACTCGCGACCTCTCCAAGCTCAGCACCGAGGATCTTGCGCAGGCGCTCCTCCCGAGCGACCTTTATCACTTCTCGCTCGAATGGCTTCTCCACGGAAAGGCGCAGGAGCTCTACAAAAAGTACATCTTCGACATACGGCCCGCGACCGACAATCGCCCCTACTACACGACCTATCTAAAGCTCTCCAATATCGGAGCGATGGTCCGCCACATCGGGCAGATACCGGAGGTCTGGGGACAGCTTCTTCTGTTCGGGACGCTTCTTCAGTCGATTCTTTTTGGCCTTCTCATCATCATCATTCCGGTCGCCGGCGGCTGGCGGGCAATCTTCCGACGGCGTCGCGGCACTCTCGGCGTCATCCTCTACTACGGGGCGCTCGGTCTCGGCTACATGATGGCCGAGATCTACCTCATGCAGCGCTTCAACTTCTATCTTGCGGACCCGATCTATTCGAGCTCGATCGTGCTCACGACGATGCTCATCGCCTCCGGGATAGGCGCGATAGTGAGCAACCGCTTCCCCCTGTCCCGTTCGCTGCGCGTGTGGATCGCCGCTTTCGGGATCGCGCTCTTCATGCTTTTCTACATCTTCGGGCTTTCGCCCCTGCTCAATGCAACCCTCGGCCTGCCGCTCGTAGTGAAGATCCTGTTCTCGGTTGTCTTTATCGCGCCCGCGGCCTTCTGCCTCGGCATTCCCTTTCCGACCGGCCTCGACAGCCTCTCGACAAACCGCAAGAGCCTCCTGCCGTGGGCATGGGGCATGAATGGTGCGCTTTCGGTCACCGGGTCGGTGCTTACACGGATCGTCTCGATCTCCACCGGCTTCGTGGTGGTCCTCGTGTGCGTGATCGCGATCTACCTCATCGTTGCGCTGGTCTTCAAGACAAACGAGATCGCCGACGAGGTCGAGGCTCCGGTGCGATAGACTTGACGGAGATGGATGCCCGGGATTGAATCCGCACAAGCTCGGCAACGGGCATGTAAGGAAGTCTTGGAATGGATAAGACTCTAAGAATTATGACCGAAGATCCGCTTAACGCGGAGACCGACCCAGCATTCCTTCGTTCATGGATCACCCCGAACGCGAAGTTCTTCAGCCGAAATCAGAGCCGGATGTTGACCGAGCCGGTCTCGCTCGACGACTGGCGGCTGACGATCGAAGGAGAGGTGAAGGAACCGATCGGCCTCACCTACGGTGACCTGCTGCGCCTGCCGAAGACCACCGTCGCAAACACGGTCGAGTGCTCCGGCAACGGCCGGGCGCTCCTCAAGACCAAGGCTCGAGGCAACCCGTGGACCGTCGGCGGGGTCGGGAATGCCGTGTGGGGCGGTGTATGGCTCGGCGATCTGCTACGCCGGGCAGGACTGATCGAGAGCTCGCGCCACGTCGCGTTCGAAGGGATCGATGATCCGAGCGGCCGCGCGACGGTGAAATTCATCCGAAGCATTCCTATCGACAAGGCCCTCTCTTCGACCTTGCTTGCCTACGAGATGAACGGCGATCCGCTTCCTCCCGAGCACGGCTATCCCCTGCGCGGGCTGCCTCTCGGGTGGACCGGCGCGAGCTGCGTGAAGTGGCTGACCCGCATCACCGTGATCGACAAGCCGTACGCCGGCCATTTCATGGACGCAGTTTACCGAGTCTTTCAAGAGGGCCAGCGCTCCACCGACGGGACCGTGGTGACGAACATGGTCATGAAGGCCATCATCACCCAACCCCTCCCGAACGAGGAGCTCGATGGTAGGCCCGTGACGATCCTTGGCTTCGCCTACGGAGGAAAGCATCCGGTTGCGGCGATCGATGTCTCCGTGGACGGGGGCGCGACCTGGGCTCCCGCCGAGATGATCGGTCCCAACGAGCGCTACGCCTGGCGGCAGTGGCGCTACCTCTGGACTCCCGAACGGGCGGGCGACTACAGGGTGATGGCCCGGGCTATCGATGCCGAGGGCAACCTCCAGCCTATGACTGCCTCCTGGAACGTGCTCGGGTACGGAAACAACGGCGTCGAGGAGCACTCCATCACCGTCCGCGCGGTGAAGTAGCACGGCAGGCGCCTATCTCGCCTATCGCCTCGAGGTTCGTGTTCCTCTCGCGCAAGCTGCATTACGGGTGGATGGTCTCGGTCGCGCGTCGCAAGCTCCCCTTGAAGAGCGCCGTCAAAATGTGGACAATCCGCTCAATGCGCCAAAGCGACGTGAGCGACTCTAGCGGTACGGTCGACCTGCGACGGAACATCCCCATCTTCCTCGTGGACGCGGTCGGATGGAATCTCGGACAGAGCTTTCTCTCTCCCCAGACCATTCTGCCCCTGTTCATTGCCCTTCTCTCGAAGTCCAATCTCCTCATCGGGTTGATCGTAGCAGTGCAGAGCGTCGGTCAGCTCGTCCCGCAGCTCTTCGCGGCGAACTTCGCTGAGCATTTGCCGAGGAAGCGCGGATACGTCGTCGCGGTGGGAGTGCTCCTTGAGCGTGCTCCCTATCTGGTCCTCGCGCTCGCCCTCGTCTGGCTGCGGGCGCCGGCGCTCCTCTTGGCCCTCTTTTTCGCGGCCTGGGCGATCGCCAACTTCGGCACCGGAATAAACACCCCTCCTTTTTGGGCCCTTTATGCGAAGGGCATGCCCGCGGAGCGTCGAGGTCGGGTTTCGGGGATCGGTACCTCGGTCGGCACCCTCCTTGCGGTCGGAGGAGCCTTTCTTGCCACGTTCATCCTGGATCGAATCGCCGGCCTCGCGGCCTTCACCTGGATCTTCGCCATCGGGTTCGTGATTCTCCTCGTCTCGGTCATTCCCCTCGGCTTCCTCGACGAACCGATGGAAGAGACCCCGGAGACCCGCAGGCATTTAGGCTCTTACCTTCGCGACATCCTTGCGATTCTCGACTCGAATCGCGCCTTCGCTCGCTATGTCGTGGTCCAGTCGACGATCCAGCTTGCGGCTGCGGCAATCCCCTTCATCACCAGCTACGCGGTCCTTCGGCTCGGAGCGACCGAAGGGAACGTGGGGCTGTTCACGGCAATTCTCATGGCCGCAACCGCCGCAGGGAGCCTCCTTCTCGGATGGATTGCGGACTCAAGGGGTTATCGGAGGGTCCTCGTGGTCGGCTCGGCGCTCGCGCTTCTGCTCTTCGGGCTGTTGATCCCCTCGCCTTCCCTGAATCTCGTGTACCTTGCCTTTTTCCTGTCGGGACTGGTCACAAGCGCGGTCTATCTCGGCAACAACATGGCGATGGAGTTCTGCAAGCCGGCGAAGGCGGCAACCTACGCGGCGATTGTCTTCACCGCCGGGGCTCCGATGCGAATCGTGGGTCCCCTCGTGCTCGGCGTCGTTGCGGACGCCGTCGGCATGCCGTTGGTCTTTGCCCTGGTAGCCGCATCGGCGCTCATCGCCTTCTATCTCTCTCTCTTCCGTTTGCGGGAGCCGCGGACGACTCGCATCCCTTGACAGGGGTTCCCGCGCGGATTACACCTGCAATCATCACCCGATACATGAAGGAGCCCGTCATGAACGCTCGCCTGAGCGCCGAATTCCGGGGTCCGCTCATCCACGTGGCTCCGTCGCCAAGGGAGGAATTGCGCTATGGAAACTCTCGAGAGCTCGGAGAACGAAGTCGTGTGTTGCCCCAGGTTCGATCCCGCCCCCTGGGAGGATCGAATGCATCGCTGGAACGAAAAGCGATTTGTGGTAGATTCCATCCCCCAATTCTTGCACATGCCGCTGCCGTGGATGCTCCGCCGGTTGGTCGCGCGGCTGTGGGGGAAGGCGACGGAGCAAGGCGCAGCGCCGCCCCTCTCGGACTTTCTGATGCTCGCCAATGACCCTTCGCCCTGGAAGTCCGACATCTACATCGCCGTCGACAAGGAGGTCGAAGGCGTCCGAAACACGACTCTTTCGGGAAGCTTCTTCAGCAAGGTATTCGACGGCCCCTATTCGGCAGTGCCGAAGTACGTCAGCCAGGTCAACCAGGCGCTTGCCGCGAAAGGCACCAAGGCCCGCAACTACTATTTCTACTTTACCACCTGCCCGAAGTGCGCCAAGAAGTACGGTCACAACTATATCGTAGCCTTCGCCGAGACCTGAAGCGCACGAAGCTTGCCGCGCCTCGGACGCGCGAAGGGAATGATCGCGTGTGCACCGCTTCCGGCCCTTGCGGACCGGCGAAACAGGCTTGCCGCCCTGTGCGCGGAGGTGGCATAATGGGCCCCGTCTGATATGGACCGGAAGATAAGATATTGAACGCTTGAGGCAAGGAGGCTTCGAAATGAAGAGTCTAGAGCAGTACGAGGTGTGGTTTGCAACGGGAAGCCAGGATCTGTACGGGGAGAGCACGCTGAAGCAGGTCGCGGAGCACTCGACCGCTATCGCAAAGGGGCTGAACGAGTCCGCCCATATTCCGGTGCGGGTCGTCTACAAGCCCGTCCTGACAAATCCGGATGCGATTCGAAAGCTCTGTCTCGAGGCGAACGCACAGGAGAGCTGCGTGGGCCTCATCACCTGGATGCACACCTTTTCGCCGGCGAAGATGTGGATTGCCGGGCTGCGTGCGCTTCAGAAGCCCTTCGTTCACCTGCACACCCAGTACAATCGCGATATCCCCTGGGCGACCATCGACATGGATTTCATGAACCTCAACCAGTCGGCGCACGGCGACCGAGAGTTCGGGTTCATGGTCTCGCGCCTGCGCATCGAGCGAACCGTCGTCGTCGGGCACTGGCAGGATGAGAGCGTGCAGGCTCGTCTCGGGGTGTGGAGCCGCGCCGCGTGCGGTTGGAACGAGAGCAGGCACCTGAAGGTTGCCCGCTTCGCCGACAACATGCGGGAGGTCGCGGTGACCGAAGGCGACAAGGTCGAGGCGCAGGTGCAGCTCGGATATTCGGTGAACGGCTACGGAGTCGGAGACCTCGTGCAGCACGTCGACGGGGTGAGCGACGCAGAGGTGGAGCGGCTCATGAAGCAGTACGAGGAGCAATACACCCTCGCCGCAGAGCTTCGAAACGGAGGCGCCATGCGGAAGTCGCTGAAGGATGCGGCCCGCATCGAGCTCGGCATGAGGAGCTTCCTCGACGAGGGAGGATTCAAGGCCTTCACCACCAACTTCCAGGTGCTTTACGGGCTTCCTCAGCTTCCGGGCATCGCGGTCCAGCGGCTCATGGCGGACGGCTACGGCTTCGGCGGCGAGGGCGACTGGAAAACCGCAGCCCTGGTGCGCACGATGAAGGTGATGAGTGCCGGCCTGGATGGGGGCACCTCTTTCATGGAGGACTACACCTACCACCTCGATCCGAAGGGCATGAAAGTGCTCGGCGCGCACATGCTCGAAGTATGTCCCTCCATCGCCGACGGGAAGCCCCGCGCGGAGATCCATCCCCTTTCCATCGGCGGCAAGGCCGATCCCGTGCGCCTCGTCTTCAATGTGGCGAAGGGACCGGCTGTCAACGCCACGCTCGTCGACATGGGGGATCGCTTCCGCATGATCGTGAACGAGGTGGACGTAGTTCCGCCCGACGCCCCCCTTCCAAAGCTTCCAGTCGCACAGGCGGTCTGGATTCCGCGTCCGAGCCTCCCGATCGCGGCGGCGGCCTGGATTCTCGCGGGAGGCGCCCACCACACCGGTTTCAGCAAGGTGTTGACCTCCGATCACCTTCAGGACTTCGCCGAGATGGCGAACATCGAGTACCTCCGGATCGGCGCCGGCACCGAGATCTCGGAGATTAAGAAGGAGCTCCGCTGGAACGAAGCGTACTACAGTCGGTGAGCGAGATCGACTGGTGGAAGCGGGGGGTGATCTATCAGATCTACCCCCGCAGCTTCGCTGACTCAAACGGTGATGGGGTCGGCGACCTACCCGGAATCACCGGGAAGCTCGACTACCTCGCCGATCTCGGAGTCGACGCGGTCTGGCTTTCTCCTATCTACCCGTCGCCGATGGCCGACTTCGGCTATGACACGAGCGATTACTGCGGGATTGATCCGGTCTTCGGTACCCTTGCCGATTTCGACCGCTTCGTGGGCGAGGCACGTCGACGTCGTATCCGTGTGATCATGGATCTCGTCCTCAACCACACCTCGGATCGCCATCGGTGGTTCCTGGAATCCCGCTCTTCGCGCGACAATCAAAAGCGGGAATGGTATATCTGGCGCGACGGCCGTGGGGGACGGCCGCCGAACAACTGGATGGCCTCCTTCGGCGGGCGCGCCTGGGAATGGGACGGACGGACGGGGCAGTACTACCTTCACTCCTTCATGCGCGAGCAGCCCGACGTGAACTGGAGGAATGCGGAGCTGAAGGAGGCAATGTTTGCCGCGGTCCGCTTCTGGCTCGACCGTGGGGTCGACGGCTTTCGCCTCGACGTCATCAACTGGCTCATCAAAGACGAGATGCTTCGCAGCAATCCCTTCGGTTTTGGGCCCACGCCGCGTCCCTACGATCTCCAGAAGCATCTCTTCGACCGTAACCGCCCGGAGACGCACCCGATCATCCGCGAGCTTCGCGCGCTCGTTGATTCCGCCGGGGAGAGAATGCTGGTCGGGGAGGTCTACTCCGAGCCGCCGGGGGATCCCGCCCTCTCGGCGAGCTACCTCGGGCAAGGGGACGAGCTGCATCTCGCCTTCGACTTCTCGCTTCTTTTCTCGAAATGGAGCGCCGCCCGCTTCTTTCGGAGTGTCGAGAGGTGGATGGATGCGCTCGGAGGCCGGGGCTGGCCCTGTCACGTCCTTTCGAATCACGATCAGCCGCGGAGCGCAGGCCGTCTGGCGCGCGGTCGCAGCTCGGAGGCTGACGCGCGAGCGCGCGTCGCCGCCATGCTTCTCCTTACCCTTCGCGGCACGCCCTTTCTTTACTACGGCGAGGAGCTGGGATTGAGAGACGGCCGCATCCGGCGGAGCGAGATCGTCGACCCTATCGGGAAGCGATACTGGCCGCTCAACCGAGGGAGGGACGCCGAGCGCACCCCGATGCCCTGGAGCGACGACGAAAACGCAGGCTTCACCTCCGGCCGCCCATGGCTGCCGGTCGATCCCGAGCACCGGAAGTCGAACGTCGAGCTTCAGGCCAGCGACCCTGCCTCGCTCCTCAACTTCTACAAGCGCCTCATCGCACTGCGGCGGGAGCGGCGGGCGCTCACCGCGGGGGAATGGATCCCCGCGGCGACGGGAAAGCGTGGGGTAATCGCCTACTACCGTGTGGCGGGCGACGAGCGGCTTTTCGTGGCGCTCAGCTTCGTGCGCTCGCCTCGAAAGATTGCCTTGGAGGCTCCCGGGGATTGGCGCGTGCTCTGCTCCTCCCGCCGTGCGGTGGGGGAAGCGCTGGCAGGCTCGGCCCTGTCACTCGGGCCCTACGAGGCGACGATTTGGGAGGGCCGATGAAAGAAGATGAGCCGTTTCCGGCGCTCATTGCGCGCGAAGACGGGGGGGGCCGCTTCGAGCTGCACATCGAGGAGCGGCGGGTGGCCGATCTTCCTGCGGGGGAGCTCCTCATTCGGGTCGACTACTCCTCGCTCAACTTCAAGGATGCCCTGTCGGCCGAGGGCAATCGCGGGGTGACGAAACGCTATCCGCACACTCCGGGCATCGACGCGGCAGGGCAGGTCGTCGCGAGCTCGGTCTCGGCCTTTTCGCCCGGCGACGAGGTGGTCGTCACCGGTTTCGACCTTGGGATGAACACCCCGGGGGGATGGGGGCGATACATTCGAGTACCCGCCGCCTGGGCCCTCCCTCTTCCGCGACCGCTCACGGCGCGCGAGACGATGGAGATCGGCACCGCCGGATTTACGGCGGCGCTTGCGGTGGCGCGCCTGCTCGCGACGGCACGCCTGGTTGCGGCGACCGACGGCGCTATCTCCGGCGGTGAGGCTGCCGCAAGCGCCGCCCCCGCTGCGGATTCGGACGCCCGGACTCCTGCGCTCCCCTTCCTGGTGAGCGGCGCGAGCGGCGGCGTCGGGAGCTTCGCGGTCGCCCTGCTCGCCGCGGTCGGGCATAAGGTGGTCGCCGTAAGCGGCAAGCCCGACGCCGCCGCCTACCTCCGCGAGCTGGGGGCTGCCGAGGTTGTCGGCCGCGAAGAGATCACGGACCGCTCGGAGCGCCTCCTCCTCTCTGCCCGCTGGTCCGGCGGCGTGGACACCGTCGGCGGGCCGATCCTCTCGACGTTGCTGCGGCAGACGGCCCCCTTTGGGGCCGTGGCGGCCTGCGGGAACGCCATGGAGGCGCGCTTCGATGCGAACGTCTACCCCTTCATCCTGCGTGCGGTAAGCCTGCTCGGGATCGATGCGGCAAGCTGCCCTCCCGCGCAGCGCGTTGCCCTCTGGGCGCGTCTTGCGGGCGATTGGCGGCCGGCCTGGAAGCGGGTAAGGACGGCGGAGTGCGCCCTCGCGGATCTTCCGGCTCAGGTGGCGCTCATGCGCGCGGGGCGGCTGATCGGCCGCGTCGTCGTCAATCTTGCCGCCTAGCGGTCCAGTCGCTTGTAGGCTTGGGCGTTGAGCTTTGAGGACTTGAAGCGCTCGGGCTGGTAGGGCTTGAGGGTGACTACCCTGAGCTGTGCGCCTGTCGCTGAGATCCACGCCATGAGATTCTTTTTGAAGAGCTCCTGATCGTAGCCCACGCAGACTACGTCGGGTTTCACCTTGGCGATGATGGAATAGGTGCCGGGAACCGCGTCGCCGAGGAAGGCCTCGTCGACGAGACCGGTCGCGAGCACGCCCAGACGCCGGCGCTCCTCGTCGTGGATTGGGAGCTTGCCCTTCTGCTCGATGATGTAGCTGTCGCGGGCTACCGCCGCGACGAGTCGGTCCCCCTGCTCGCGGGCCTGCGTGAGAAAGCTGACGTGGCCGGGATGAATCACATCGAAGGCGCCGAACACCAGGACAGTTGCCATGAGATGAGGGTAAAGTAAAGGCAGGGGTTGCTCAAGCACCGGTAGGGCGCGGCAAGGGGGTAGCGGTGCCGGCGTGCTTGTTGCGGACATCAAGCACTCGGCCCATACGGGTTGTCGCCGGGCCTCTGCCTTGGTATCCTCGGAGGGGTGGAGGTGAGTCGAATGGCCCGAGCGGCTAGCGATCTCGTAGTGGTCATCATGGCGGGGGGAGCCGGTACCCGATTCTGGCCGCTTTCCACGCAGGGCCGACCGAAGCAGTTTCTACGGCTCTTCGGGGAGCGGACGCTCCTGCAGACGAGCTACGACCGGATTGCGGGCCTTGTCGGGCCCGATCGGGTGCTCGTACTCACCGGGCTTGACTTCGTCGACTTGGTGCGCGAGCAGCTGCCCGAGCTCCCTCCCGAAAACGTCATTGGAGAGCCGTATCGCAGGGACACCGCTGCCGCGGTCTGCCTCGCCGCCCTGCTCGTGAAAAAGCGCTTCGGCAACTCGGTCATTGCGACACTCACCTCCGATCACCTTATCGAGCCGATCGACCTCTTTCGCGCCACCTTGCTCTCTGCGGCCCGCGAAGCATCCGCAGACGAAGTGCTCTATACCTTTGGAATCCGGCCCTCTTTCGCCGCGACCGGCTACGGCTATTTGGAGGTCGGTGAGGTGGGGACGGTCGACGGCGAGATTCGTCACTATGCCCTCAAACGGTTCAAGGAAAAGCCCGACGGAAAGACTGCCGCAGCCTACCTCGAGTCCGGTCGCTTCCTGTGGAACTCGGGCATGTTCGTGTGGACCGCCGATGCAATAATCCATCAGCTTGAGGCCCATCTCCCCGACCATGTTACCGCGCTCGCGCGAGCGGTCGACCACGACCGTCTCACGACCTGGACCACGATGCTCGCAGAATCCTTCCTTCCGCTGCGCGCGATCTCGATCGATTTCGCGGTCATGGAAAAGGCGCCCAACGTTCGCTGCGTCGAAGCGACCTTCATCTGGAGCGATGTGGGGGGATGGCTTGCCCTGGCGGAGCACCTTCCGGCCGACGCGGCAGGCAACCGGCACCGCGGCCGTCTAGTCACCCTCGATGCCCGCGGCAATCTCGTCTTCTGCGAGCGAGCTGACGATGTCGTGATGCTCGTCGGAGTCGACGACCTGGTTGTGGTTCATGCCGGGGGGCGGACCCTCGTCGCCGCCAAGGAGCGGACCGAAGAGATCAAGCAGCTCGTGAAGGACTTCAAGCTCGAGTAGAACCGCCGGGCGCGCGCAGCAGTGCCGGAGTGCCGGCCGAAGCGCTTCACTTGGCAAGCTTCGTGAAGCTAACGGCGCTACTCTCGATCGCCTCGCGGTGTGGCGTTCCCGGAGAGCCTTTCGATCTCCCTTACGAACTCCTCGACGTTTTCGAACATCCGGTAGACCGAAGCAAAGCGGACGTAGGCCACGCGGTCGAGGCCATAGAGCTTGCGCAGGACCATCTCCCCCAGCTCCTTGGCCGAGATCTCGTGGGTGCTCTTGCCGACGATCGCAGCCTCGTCTTCCAGCTCGTGGAGCATCTCCTCGACGCTTTCCTGGGAAACCGGGCGCTTCTCAAGCGACTTCTGCACGCCGCGCTCCAGCTTCTTGAGGTCAAAGGGCTCGCGGCGTCCGTCTCGCTTGACGACCATGAGAGGCTTTTCCTCGATGTGCTCGTAGGAGGTGAATCGATAGCTGCACGAGAGGCATTCGCGCCGGCGGCGGATCGTCGTGCCGCTCGCGTTCTCGCGGGATTCGATGACTCTGTCTTCGAGACTGCCGCAATGGGGGCATCTCATCGTAGAACGCTCCCGCCAACGCTTGGATGCAAGCCGAGTCTCTCCCGCGTGGCGCCTTCGCACGGTGAATGTACGCAAAAGGGTACTCGCATTGTAGCACGAGCCAATCCGAGCGACAAGCGGCGCGGTCGGTGAGTGCGGAGGGTAGGACGGGGCGTTGAGCCTCCTAGTTCGGCGTCTCGGCTCCCGCGGCGCGGGCGCGCAGGCCGCGCTCGCGATAGTTGCGGGCGTTCTCGCGCACCCGCTCGATCTCCTCGTCGGTCACCTGCCGCGCGGCCCTAGCGGGGCTGCCGATGATGAGCGAGCGGTCGGGAAAGGCCTTGCCCTCGGTGACGAGAGCTCCGGCCCCGACGATGCACTGCCTCCCGATCACCGCCTTGTTGAGGACGATCGCCCCCATTCCGATCAGGCTCTCGTCGCCCACGGTGCAGCCGTGGACGACCGCGTTGTGCCCGATGGTGACGTTCTCCCCGATCGTGAGAGGCGCGCCCGCGTCGGTATGCAGGCTCGCGCTGTCCTGGACGTTCGAGCCGCGGCCGATCCGTATCGGCTCGATGTCCCCGCGGAGGGTTGCGTTGAACCAGACCGTGGCCTCCTCCGCAAGAACGACATCGCCGATCACCTCGGCGTTCCAAGCGATGAAGGAGGCTCGCGCCGCGTCGGGGGTCCTGCCTCCGTATGAATGAACCATGTTGCCTCCGAGCGCCGCGTGAGTCCTGTCGCGCGGGTCCGCTACCGGAGCTTTCCGTACAGCGGTCCGAAGTTGGCGCAGGCGCGGTAGTCTGAGCCCTCGCTGTCCATGCCGAAAGCGCTCCAAGCGCTCGGGCGGAACAGCCGCTCGGGCGGAACGTTGTGCATGGCGACCGGAATGCGAAGCATCGAGGCGAGCGTGATGAGCTCGTCTCCGATATGGCCGTAGCTTATCGCGCCGTGGTTGGCTCCCCAGCTCGCCATGACGGAATAGACGTCGGAGAAGGGCCCCTTCCCGGTGAGTCTCGGAGCGAACCAGGTGGTGGGCCAGGTTGGGTTGGTGCGCTTGTCGAGGGCGTCGTGCACTTCGGCCGGAAGATCGACCGTGAAGCCCTCGGCAATCTGGAGAACCGGCCCGAGCCCCTTCACGAGGTTCAGGCGGAGCATGGTCACGGGCATCCCGCCGCGAGTGAGAAAATCGGTCGACCAGCCGCCGCCGCGGAAGTAGCCGACATCCCCCGGCCGAAAGAGCGTAGCGTCGAGGCAGCGCGCGGCCTCCTCGGAGGTCACCTCCCAGAAGGGCTTCATCGCCGGCTTGCCGTCGCGCGACTGCTCGCCGGTTCCGTCCAGGGTCGCGGAGCCTGAATTGATGAGGTGGATGATGCCGCCCTCGGCGGTCCCGGTGAGCTTCTTTCCGGTCACCCGCTTCACCGCCTCCGGGCTCCAGTAGGTCCGCACGTCGGCAAAGATCTGTGCCGTTCCGGTCAGAAGGTGACCCAGGAGCATGGAGGCTCCGTTTAGGCTGTCATTCTCCGTGGCGAAGACGAAGGGCTCGCGGATGCCGTTCCAATCGAAGGAGGTGTTGAGCATCGTCTCCATGAAATCGCCGTTCGGGAAGTGGTCGGTCCACTGGCGCTGGCCCTGGAAGCCGGCTGCGAGGGCATTGTGCCCGAGGGCCTCTTCACCGCGGCCTATCGCGGCCAGCCTGGGATTGCCTACCATGAGATCGCGCGCGATGAGCGTCATCTTGACCGAAACCTCCCAGGCGGCGTCTTTCTGGGCACGGCTCATTTGCTTTGTTTTTGGATTATCGTCCGGACCCTCTTTGCAGTTCTCCTTCACCCAGGCGAGCGCCCGCCTGAGCTCTTCCTCGTCGTAGATCTTTTCTTCGATGCGCCGGGTAAACTCGGACATGTCGACCTGCTCGGTCCGCATGCCGAGGTAATCTTCGAAGAAGTCGGGGTTCACCATCGAGCCGGCGATCCCCATGGAGACGGAGCCCATCGAGAGGTAGGAAGTGCCGCGCATGGTTGCTACGGCGAGCGCCGAGCGCGCGAACCTGAGGAGCTTTTCCTTCACATCGCCGGGGATGCTCGAGTCCTCGAGGTCCTGGACATCGCGGCCGTATATGCTGAAGGCAGGGAGTCCCTTTTGATTATGTCCGGCAAGAACCGCGGCGAGGTAGACCGCGCCGGGACGCTCGGTTCCGTTAAAGCCCCAGACTGCCTTGGGAACATAGGGGTCCATGTCCATGGTCTCTGAGCCGTAGCACCAGCAAGGGGTAACCGTGATCGAGACACCAACCCCTTCCCGCGCAAACTTGTCGGCGCAAGCTGCCGCTTCGGCGACCCCTCCGATCGTGCTGTCGGCCACGACACACTCAACCTCCATCCCATTGGGATGTTTGACGTTGTCGGTAATAAGCCTCGCCACCGAGCGCGCCATCGCGAGGGTTATTTCCTCAAGCGATTCCCGCACTCCTCCGAGCCGCCCGTCAATGGCGGGACGTATCCCGACCTTTGGCAGTCTGCCCCGCAGTCGATTTGCGTGCGGGAGATGCTTCAAATTGGTCACGATCTTTTCTGCCTCCTTGTGTGGAATTGTGCAATTATGCTACGAGTCGCTTGCTTTCATCAACCTATGCTTCAGGGATGCCGACAGTTTCCATCGGCATCCCTTTCGTGGTAGTATCGGCGCATGGACGCCAGGAAGATCGAGGTCGTGCTTCTGGGGATCATCGTGCTTTTTGTCGTGGGTGCGGTGTTCAAGGCCGCCGAGATCGTCCTGGTACCGCTCATCATTGCCGGGTTTCTCTATTTCGTATTCGCGCCCGTCGTGAATTTCCTCGAGCAGAACAGGATCCCGAGGGCGATCTCGATCATCATCGTCGTGCTCATCCTTCTCGGGTTCTTCTACTTCATGGGATTTCTTGTGCAGACGGGGATCCATTCCTTCATCAAGGTGTATCCGCACTTCCAGGCGCGACTCATCCTTCTCATTCGGGACTCTCAGTCGCTCCTGAACACACCCTTTGGCGATGCAAGAGGAATTGTACCGGACATCAACTGGACGACGACTCTACGGGCGACGCTCCTTTCGCTGTCGGGGTCGTTCCTGAAGTTCGCGGGCGGGGTGGGGATCATCCTTGTATTCCTGATCTTCCTTCTGCTTGAGCGACCCTACTTCCAGAGCAAGCTTATCAACGCCTTCGACGATGCAACCCGCCGAAAGGTCGGCGAGATCCTCGACCACATCAACATCCAGGTCGGACGCTACCTGGCCGTGAAGCTTTTCATAAGCGTGATCACCGGCCTTGAAGTCTACCTAGCGCTGCTCTTCCTCCACATCGATTTCCCCATTCTCTGGGGCGTGATGGCGGTGCTCGTGAACTTCATCCCGAACCTCGGCGCCCTGTTCATAGTCGCGATCACGACGCTGATGTCCCTCGTTCAGCTCTACCCGGCGGTCGACATCCCGATCGTAACCTTCGTGGTAATGGGCCTCATCCAGCTCGTCATGGGCAACTTCATCGATCCGCGGCTGCTCGGCAGCCGACTGAACTTGAGCCCCTTCATCATCCTTGTCTCTCTCATCTTTTGGGGATGGCTGTGGGGAATCGTCGGTGCGTTTCTCTCGGTGCCGATCACCGTGGTGATCAAGATAATCTGCGACAACGTCCCATATCTCAGGCCGATTGGGATCTTCATGGGCTCGGGGAAGATACATCATCTGAAAACAAAAGAGAGAGAGCAAACAAAGACTGTATAAGGCGACCGCAAGGCCGCCCGAGAATAATGCTCGCGTGTTTCATGGCAAAAGGGTCAACTCATGGATAAGAAGCGAATACTCACCGGTGACCGGCCCACGGGACGGCTCCATCTCGGTCACTACGTCGGATCGATCGCGAATCGCGTGAAGCTCCAGGATAGCTACGAGTGTTTCTTCATCATTGCGGACGTGCACACCCTCACCACCCGTCCGGAGAAGCAGGAGATCGAGCAGATACCCGACCACGTTCGAGAGATGACGCTCGACTACCTCGCCTGCGGAATCGACCCGCAGCGCTCGGTGATCTATCTTCAATCAGCAGTGGCGGAGATCTACGAGCTCAATCTTTACTTCGAAATGCTCACGACCGTTCCGCGTCTGCAGCGCATTCCCTCGCTGAAGGACATGCTGCAGAGCGCGCACCTGGCGGAGATGCCCTTCGGCCTGCTCGGCTATCCGGTGCTCCAGGCGGCCGACATCCTGATGCCGCGCGCGCACCTCGTGCCGGTGGGAAAGGACAACGAGGCGCACATCGAGCTCACCCGCGAAATCGCGCGACGTTTCAACAACCTGTACGGCGAGGTCTTCCCCGTTCCCGACGTGATGGTCGGCGACGTGCCGACCCTTGTCGGAACCGACGGCAGCGCCAAGATGTCCAAGTCCTTGGGCAATGCGATTCTCCTTTCGGACGACGCGGCCACGGTGCGAAAGAAAGTCTTTGGGATGTACACCGACCCCAAGCGGGTCTCCGCCGACATCCCCGGAACTGTCGAAGGGAATCCGGTCTTCATCTACCACGACATCTTCAATCCCAACAAGAGCGAGGTCCAGGAGCTTGCAAGTCGCTATCGCGCAGGGAAGGTCGGGGATGTCGAAGTGAAGGAGAGGCTTGCCGAGGCGCTGAACTCCTTCCTCGACCCGATTCGGGAGCGCAGGCGCGCCTTCGAAGAGAGGGGAGGCTACGTGGACGAGGTCGTCTACGACGGCACCCTGGCCATGCGGGAAGAGGCCCGTAAGACGATGTCCCTTGTGCGCTCGGCCATGGGAGTCTCGGCGATATGGAACCGGATTAGCCGGAAGGCGGAGCAGGTGCGTAAAAAGCGGGAGAAAGCGGCGAGCGGAAGCTGAGGGTGGCGGGCTGGCGGCGCCGCGGAACATGAGCCGTCCCGGTCCGCCGCCCACACCCGGTATCTCCCGGCAGCGGGCAGCCGCTTGCTTGCCCTGCAGATTGTTTACACCAAAAAAGGATTGGCCATGTACTTCAACAAGATCGATCATCCGGCGAATTTCGTTTTTGCCGTCTCGCGCAAGAACCCCTACCTCATCGAAAAGAGGAGCTTTGACTTCCGACCGCAGGATCTCGGGGAGGATGTGCATCGCCTCGCGGTGCGAAGCAGGATCTGGACGGGAAGCGGGAGCCATGCCCTGCTCGACCAGGCCGCATTTGGCGGAGCGAAATCCTCCACGCGGCTCACCGTGCAAGGGAGCGCCGAGATCGTCTTGGAGCGCCGGGGATCGGTGCTTTTCAGGAGCGCGCAGGAGCAGTCCTTCGGTATCTGCGGAACCCGATGGCTCTTCCAGTTTGCGCAGGCGCCCTCGATGCGCTTCTACGGCATGGGCGAAAAGAACAACGGCTTCGAGAAGAGCGGGTTGCGCACGCTATTCTGGAATACGGACGTCATGGGCGACTTCAGCCAGCGCGAAGCCTTCCATGGGGTGACCGATCCGATGTACGTCTCAATCCCCTATCTGCTAGTCAGGCTCGAAGGAGGCTGGCTGGGAATCCTCGTAGACAATCCCTTCCCCGTGTTCATGAGCACCGGCGCCAAGGAGCGCCTGGCGCAGGAGCACGAGGAGGCCGACCCACCGGAGCCGTTTTATCTCGGGTCGACCAACGGGAGCCCGGTGCTCTACTTCATCTATGGGGCAACCCCCGACGCCGTCACGACCAAGCTTCAGAGGCTTTGCGGCACCACTCCGCTTCCGCCGCTGTGGGCGCTCGGCCACCACCAGTCGCGATGGGGGTACCGCTCCTACGAGGATCTCCTCGAGCTTGACCGGAAGGTCGCCGAGCACGCCATTCCGAACGATGGGCTGTGGCTCGATATCGATTACATGGACGGATACCGGATATTCACCGTTGCGCAGGAAGGCTTTGCTGAGCCGGAGCGGATGCTCGCCGACCTTGCGGCCCGGGGGCGGCGGGTCGTCGCGATAATCGACCCCGGGGTGAAGCTCGACAAGAAGTATCCGGTCTATCGGGAAGGGAGCGCACGCGAGCTATTCTGCAAGACCTCGGAGAATCGCGATTACGTCGGAATGGTGTGGCCGGGCGCCACGGTGTTTCCGGATTTTTCGCTCGACGAAACGCGAAGGTGGTGGGCCGAGCGCGTCAAGGATTTCGCCGCTTTAGGCTTTGCCGGGTTCTGGCTCGACATGAACGATCCTTCAACCGGCACGGTCACGCTCGACGAGATGCGCTTCGGCCGGGGCAAGGAGGAGCACGATACCTATCATAACCAGTACGCCCTCGGCATGCAGACGGCAAGCCGCGAGGGGCTTCTTGCCGCCCGTCCCGACGAGCGCCCCTTTCTCTTAAGCCGCAGCGGGTTCATCTCCACCAGCCGCCACGCCGCAGTCTGGACCGGGGACAACGTCTCGAACCCGCATCATCTCGCAAGCTCCATCCCGCTTTCGCTGAACCTCACCCTCTCAGGCATCCCCTTTAACGGCTGCGACGTCCCGGGCTTCGACGGCGACGCGGATGCCCAGCTCGCGGTTGCCTGGTACAAGAGCTGCTTTCTTTTTCCCTTCCTTCGCAACCACTGCATAAAGACCGGGCGCCGGCAGGAGCCGTGGGCCTACGACCGGCGGGTGACGAGAATCATCGGCCACTACATAGCGCTGCGCTACAAGATCCTGCCCTACCTCTACAACCTCTTCATCGAGCAGGAAGAGCTCGGGCGGCCCATCCTGCGCCCCCTTTTCTATGAGTTTCCGGAAGGGGAAGGCTTCGATAGAGTTGACGACGAGTTCATGGTCGGACCCTCCATCCTGCAGGCACCGATCCTGAATCCCGGCCTCAACAATCGAAAGCTCCGCCTCCCGGACTGCCGCTGGTACAGCGTCTGGGATCGACGCTGGCTCAAAGGAAGCCGTGAGGTGAGCGCGGTTCAATCGAACAAGACGACGCCCCTCTACATCCGCGAGGGCGCGATCGTTCCGATGCAATCCGGAACAAGGACGACCAACGCGAATGATCTCTCGGAGGTCGAGGTCCACATCTTCGTGAGCGACCGCTACGAGGGGGTGGCAAGCTACACCTATAGCTTCGACGACGGAGCAAGCTTTGCGTATCGCAGCGGCGCGCGCACATCGGTCCAGTTCACGGTCACCCGTGATAGGCGAAGCGTCATCGTCGACGCGCGGGTGCTCGACGCGGGCTACGGCCCCTGCCGAGCGCGCTTTTTCGCCTACGACTACTTCGGCTCGGTGATCCTTCGCACCGGTGAGACCGACGAAGACATGACCGTCTTGTCCCTGAAGGCCGAGCCCTGGGTATTCGCGGGCACAAAGGTCGTTCCGCTTGCCACCGAGCAGGTTGTTCTTGGAGCGCCCGTGGTATAATCTACGCTGTCGTTCACGACGGGTCGAAAAGGAGGCCTTCGGAATGAAGAGGTGGAGTGCCCTCTTGTGCATGATCCTCGGCTGCGCCGCAGCCGCAGCGGCCCAGGACTTGAGGCCGATCGGGTCGGACCTTTCGACCCTGCTTCAGGGGGTAGGGCAGAGCGTCATCGAAAATCTTCAGCAATCGGTTCTCGCCGACAACGGCGTCGGGGCCGCCAGCCTTGGCAGCTCGCGCTTCTACGTGGGAATCACCTTGGGGGCTACCCTCTCCCACGGGCTCCTCGGCTTCGTGAACACTCCGAATGAGTTTCAGGTGCTCAACGTAAACGGGCTCATCACCAACAACCTGCCCGGATCGCTTTCGGGACTCTATACGACGGCTCAGACCTTCTTTCCCGATCCGAACCTCAAGCTTACCTTCGGACTGAGACCCGTCGCGGGGATCGAGGTGCTCGGGACCTTCTCGATCCTTCCCGACGCGCTTACGAACACGATAACCAAGGCAGCCAAGGTGAGCGGTACCACCCTGAACTCATTGAGCGCGGGGCTCCTCGTGCGCAAGGTTTTCATGGAGGATACCGGGCCGTTTCCCGCCGTTTCGCTCGGGGTAGGCTACACCTACGCGAACTTCAACGCCGGCTACTCGATAAACAATTTCTCCCAGGGCTTCGGAGGCGATACGCTCACCCTCGGCGGCAATCTGAAACTCGGCTGGACGCTCAACACGGCGGGCATCGAGCTGGACATCTCGAAGCGCCTTCTCGTCTTCGTTCCCTACCTCAAGATAATCCCTTGGTACCAGTGGGCGAGCTTCTCCGGGAGCATCGACAACTTCACCGCGGACCTATCCTCCGGGGGCACCCCGATCACCCCGACCTATGGAGCGGGCTCGCCCTCCGCTACCATCACCCAGAACGACATCGGTTTTCTCCTGGACGCGGGAGTCGAGGTAGCGTTGGGGGGATTCAGACTCGTTCCGAGCGGCTCCTACGATATCCTGACGAATACCTTCAGCGCGAACCTCTCGGCGCGCGGACAGTTCTAGCGGCCGGCGGGGTGCGGGCCGGGCGCCGCCCCAGCGCGCGGCCGGCGCCAGATCGCCGGGCGGCATAGGGTGCGGCAGCCCGCGTGCGCCGCCGCTCGAGCTCGAATCACCCCTGAATCTTCTCCCATCTTCCGGACTTTGCCGCCTGGAAGACCGCCTCGACGACCGCGGCGTTCGCGAGGGAGTCTTCGAGGGAAACCGGCACCGGGCCGCCCGAGAGGATCGCTTTGGAGAAGGCGTCCCCTTGAATCGTGTACTGGTCGCAGATCGCTAGCTCGATCGTTTTCACCCCTGCGCCGGTGAGCTCGCCGTTATCGACGAAGAGCCGGCACTTGCGGTCGTTGGGAGCGTTGAACGGGATTTCCACCTCGACGCGCGACTTGGTACCGAAGAAGTGCATTCGCTGGAAGGGAACCGCCTGGGTTGCGCAGATGAAGGTCGCTTGAGCGTTCGGGAACTCGAGGATCACCGAGGTCAGGCGGTCTATCTTCATGGCCGGATCCCATTCGATGGTCGCGGCGACCCTGCGCGGCTCGCTCCCGAGCACGAAGCGCGAGGTGTGGATCGGGTAGACCCCGATGTCGAAGAGCCCGCCGCCGCCGAGCTCCTTCCTGTTGCGGATGTTCTTCGGATCGCTCAAGTTGTAGCTGAAGAAGCCGAGGACCGCCCGGAGCTCTCCGAAGGAGGTCGAGTGGGCGATCTCCTTCGCCCTGATCCACTGGGGGTGGGTATGGACCATGAAGGCCTCGCCGACCTTCAGGCCGCTCTTGTCTCGGGTACGGATGAGCTTCTTTAGATCCTGGACGTTCGTCGACAGGGGCTTCTCGCACAAGACGTGCTTGCCGGCCTCGATCGCCTTGGCGGTCCAGGCCACGTGAAGGTGGTTCGGCAGGGGAATGTAGACCGCATCGATCTCAGGGTCGCGAAGCAGCTCCTCGTAGGAGCCGTAGCTCTTCGGGATCCCGAGCTTGCGGGCTGCGTCCCGTGCGCGACGAGCTTCGCGCGAGGCGATTGCGGCCACCTCAGTAAGCTTCCCCTTCTGCATCGCAGGGATCACCTTTCCGGTTGCAATC
>DAHUYW010000022.1 GCA_027306915.1 Spirochaetales bacterium
CGCTCTTCACGATATCCTTCAGCGCGATGACGCCGAGCACCTGCGCCCCCTCGGCGACCACAAGCGGGGTCTCGCCTCTCTGGGCAACCTCGTTCACGTTCTGCGTGACCTCTTTCGGAACGAGGCCTCCCTTCGATCCGACGAACCTCTGAATCGCGTCAACCGAGCCCTTGCGAATCTGCTTTCCGTCGAGGTCGATGCCGCTCATGCGGGTCTGGGCGGTGAAGGGGATGAAGTGCGCCCCAAGCTCCGCAATGTTCCTTCCGCGAAGGCCGAAGCGATTCTTCGCGTAGACAACGATGCTGCGCCCTTCCGGGGTCTCGTCCGCGAGCGAGGAAAGCTGCGCCGCTTCGGCGAACTCCTCCAGGCTGGTGCCCAGTGCCGGCAGGAAGCTGTCGGCCTGTCGGTTGCCGAGCGTGATCGTCCCGGTCTTGTCGAGGAGGAGGACATCGACGTCTCCGGCCGCCTCCACCGCGCGCCCGGACATCGCAACGACGTTCCTCTGGCTCATGCGGTTCATCCCGGCAATACCGACCGACGAGAGGAGCGCCCCGATCGTCGTCGGGATGAGACAGACGAGGAGCGCGATGAGCGCCGTTATCGACACAGGGTGGCCGTGTCCGGCGCTCGCTACGGAGAAGGAGCTGAAGGGCTCGAGGGTCACGCATACGACGAGGAAGATGAGGGTGAAGGCGATGAGAAGGATCGTGAGCGCAATCTCGTTCGGCGTCTTTTTGCGTCTTGCGCCCTCGACCATCGCGATCATCCGGTCGAGGAAGCTCGATCCGGCCTCGGCGGTCACGCGGATCATGAGCCAGTCGGAAAGCACCCGCGTGCCTCCGGTGACCGCGCTCCGGTCGCCGCCGCTCTCCCGGATCACCGGGGCACTCTCGCCGGTTACCGCGCTCTCGTCGACCGATGCGGCGCCTTCAATCACCTCGCCGTCGGCGGGAATGAGCTCGCCTGCGCGCACCATGACCGTCTGACCCTTTGTGAGGAGGGTCGAAGCGACCATCTCGCTCGGCGCATCCACTGCAGGGCGGATGAGCCGGCGCGCAGAAGTCTCCTTGCGCGAGCGCCGCAGGCTCTCGGCGTGCGCCTTGCCCCTGTTTTCGGCGATCGCCTCGGCAAAGTTCGCGAAGAGCACGGTGAACCAGAGCCAGATCGCGACCTGGAGGATGAACGCGGGGCTCGCATCGCGTATGCCGAAAAGGGAAAGGATGAAAAGGAGCGTCGTGACGATGCTCCCCACGTAGACCACAAACATGACCGGATTGCGGGTCTGCGCTCGCGGGGAGAGCTTCTTGAAGCTCTCGAGGATAGCGGCGCGAAAGATTTCGCCTTTTGATACCTTGTCATCCGCAGTCAATGATGCCATGGATGATTGCTCCGTTAGTGTGCGAGCATCTGAAGCTGCTCGGCGATTGGGCCCAAAGCGAGCGCGGGGAAATGGTTCAAGCCCGCGACGATGAGGATGACGAAGATGAGGAGCACGATGAAGAGTGCCCCGTGCGTGGGAAGCGTCCCCGTGCTCGCCGCCATCGTCCTCTTCCGCGCGAGAGAGCCACCGATGGCGATCACTGGGAACATCACGCCGTATCTCCCGATAAGCAGTGCCAGGCCCAGGGATGTGTTCATGAAGGGGGTATTCGCATTCAAGCCCGCGAAGGCGCTCCCGTTGTTGTCGACTGCGGAGGTGTAGGCGTAGAGAAGCTCGCTAAAGCCGTGCGGCCCGGGATTGTTGAGAAGCTTCGTGATCCCCGGGACCATCACCGCGACCGCCGTTCCGATCAAGAGGAAGACCGGGACGATGAGGACCCCGACCACGGTCATCTTCATCTCGTAGGAGCCTATCTTCTTCCCGAGGTACTCGGGAGTTCGCCCGACCATGAGCCCCCCGAGGAAGACTGTAAGGATCGCAAGCAGGAGCATGCCGTAGAGTCCCGAGCCGACCCCTCCGAAAATAACCTCGCCAAGCTGCATGTCCGCCATCAGGATCATCCCTCCAAGCGGGGTGTAGGAGTCGTGCATCGAGTTCACCGAGCCGTTCGACGCCGAAGTGGTAGCCACCGCCCAGATACCCGAGTCAACGATTCCGAAGCGCACCTCCTTTCCCTCCATGTTGCCGCCCGGCTGAAGCTCGGTGGGCTTCAGCTGGACGCCGGCGGCAGCCTCCTGCGGCGTTCCGCGTTGCTCAAAGGTGATGACCAAGAAAAGGCCGACGAGGAAGATGACGCTCATCGCGATGAAGAGCGCCCTTCCCTGTCGCATGTCGCGCACCATTCTCCCGAACATGAAGACGAAACCCGCCGGAATGAGCAGGATCGCCAGCACCTCGAGGAAGTTCGACAGGGGAGTCGGGTTCTCATAGGGGTGGGCCGAGTTCGCGTTGAAGAAGCCTCCTCCGTTCGTTCCGAGCTGCTTTATCGCAATCTGCGACGCCGCGGGCCCCTGGGGCAACACCTGCGTCGTCACCTCTTTCCCGTCGGCGCCCTCGTAGGGAGCGATCAGCGCCGCCGCCCGATAGGTGTGAAGATTCTGGATAACCCCCTGGGAGACGAGGGCGACCGAAAGGACGAGCGACAGGGGCAGGAGGATATAGAGCACCCCGCGGGTCATGTCGACCCAGAAGTTGCCGACGGTCTCGCTCTGCCGGCGGGTGAAGCCCCGGATCAAGACGAGACAGACCGCCATGCCGGCAGCGGCGGAGAGGAAGTTCTGCACGGCGAGCCCGCTCATCTGCGCGAGGTAGCTCATGGTGCTTTCGCCGCCGTAGGCCTGCCAGTTCGTGTTGGTGACGAAGCTCGCGGCGGTGTTGAAGGCGAGGAAGGGGTTCAATCCCGGGAGGTGCTCGGGATTGAGAAAGAGCACCCCCTGGAGAAGCTGGATGGCAAAGAGAAGGGCGAGCCCGAACAAACTGAACCAGAGAACTGCGAGGGCGTAGCGCTTCCAGCTCATCTCGGAAGCGGGGTCCACGCGCACAACTCGGTAGACGAGGCGCTCGAGCGGACCGACCACGGGAGTGAGGAAGACGGTCTGCCCTTCGTAGATCCTGGCCATGTAGAGCCCCAGGGGATACGACAGAAGAACCAGGACGACGAAGTAGGTCCCGGCCTGGATGATCGCGTCGGCGGTCATATCTCCTCCGCCTTGAAAAGAACCACGACGAGGTAGATCAAGAGCCCGAGGGCGAGAATCCCCGTGGCGATCAGGACGATCTGCATATGCGTGCGCCTCACATTTCGGTGGCCGCGAAGAGGCTCATAGCAAGTCCGACCTCACCCGGCCTTTCACTTGGTGATGAGGATACCAAGCGCCGCGTAAAAGAGGGGTAAAGGTGTGGCGGCCCGTCATAAAAAGGACATAAAGAGCGGGATTGGACGCGCTGAAGGGCTGCTCGGCCGCCGTCGGCTTCCCTCGCGGCCGACGGCGCTCATGCGGCCGGCGGCGCCGCTACAGCAGATGCAGCAGAGCCCCGGCAGCCGCGGAAACCAGCACGACCGACCAGGCCGGAAGCTTCCACACGACCAGGAGCCCGAAGTCGAGGAGGGCGAGCGCGAGATCGAAAGGTCCGTGAATGGCGCTGGTCCAGATAGGGTGGTAGAGCGCGGCGACCAGGAGCCCGACGACCGCCGCATTGATCCCCCTCAAGGAGGCCTGGAAGGGCTCGAAGAGGCGGAGCCGACTCCAGAAGGGGAGGATCCCTATCACGAGGAGGAAGGAAGGGAGAAAGATGCCCACGAGCGCTATGAGCGCCCCTAGCCATCCGTGCGGTGCGGGGGCGCTGATCGCCCCGAGGTAGGCCGAGAACGTGAAGAGCGGTCCCGGGACCGCCTGGGCGGCGGCATAGCCGGCGATGAACTGCCGGTCGGTCACCCAGCCTGCGGGTACCACCGTCTGCTGCAGGAGCGGCAGGACGACGTGGCCCCCTCCGAAAACGAGCGAGCCGACGCGATAGAAGGAGTCGAAGAGGGAGAGGGCCTGTTCGCCCACCGCTCCGTCGAGAATTGGGAGGCCCAGGAGGAGGAGCGGAAAAGCGACAAGCGAGGCGACCGCGACCCGGCGCCCGATCGGGACCGCCATCGGAACCGCCGCCTGCGCCCCCTTCCCCCGCAAGAATCCCCAACCGATGAGACCGGCCGAGACTATCACGCCGATCTGAACCGCCGACCGCGGCCAGAGAAGGAGCGCGATCGATGAGAGAATAGCCATGGCGGCGCGAGGCTTGTCCGTGCAGAAGGAGCGCGCCATCCCGAGGACCGCCTGGGCGACCACCGCAACCGCGACGACGAGCAGGCCGTGAAGCCAGACAAACTCGGCCGTGGTGTCGAGGGCGGCCGTCAGGTACGCGAAAAGGGTGAGAAGGACGGCGGAAGGGAGGGTGAAGCCGAGCCAAGCAGCGATTCCGCCGGGGAGACCAGCCCGGGTGAGCCCGAGCGCAATCCCCATCTGGCTGCTCGAGGGTCCCGGCAGCGACTGGCATAGGGCGATAAGATCGGCGTAGGCGCCCTCGTCGAGCCACTTTCGGCGGACGACAACCTCTTCGCGAAAGTACCCCAGGTGTGCGATCGGCCCGCCGAAGGAAAGGAGACCGAGCCGCGCAAAGACCCGAAGAACCTCGAGAAAGGCCCCGCGGCCTGAAGCCCGGTCCCGGGGAGGCCTCCCCCGGGATGTGATCTCATCGCTCACTTTTTTTGTTCCCTGGGTCGACACTTTACCAGGTCGGTGCATTGTGATACACTCTCATTGAAGTCAAACCTTCATCCCATACAAAATCAATCGAAAAGTCCGCGTCCGGTCACGTAGGAAGTCTGCAACGGCGTTCGCATGCGTCGAGCGCCTGAGAGATATGTTTTGCGGGAGGTACTCTGATGGCCGAATGCGCGGGAATCCCTACCTGTCCTTTCTTTAACGACAAGATGAAGAACATGCCGTTCATCGCAGAAATGATGAAGAAACACTACTGCAAGGACGATTTTGAGCACTGCGCGCGTTTCGTGGTGAAGCAGAAGCTCGGCAAGGAGAAGGTGCCGGGTGATCTGTTCCCCAATCAGAGCGCGAAGGCTGAGAAGCTCATTGCGGCCTCGGAAGTGATCTAGCTCGCGGGCAGTCTGCCAGCCTTGACAGGCGTGCGAAGGCATGAGATTATTGTTACAGAAGCGAGAATAATACATTCCTTATGCGCTTAGCATTATCGCTTCCGCCTGGATTGGTCGCAAGATACGTGAATAAATCCCTAATAAATCACAATAATTCACGATAACGCGACTGGAGGTGGCAGATGGGCAACACGGTCTACTCCGTCATCAAAAAGTACGGGGGAGATTCGACGCGTCTCATGGATATCCTCATCGACATCCAGTCAGAGCTCGGATACCTCTCCGATTGGACCGTCGAACAGGTATCCAAGTCCCTCGACATCCCGCGGGTCGAGGTTGAGCAGACCCTCTCCTTCTATCACTTTTTCGCCCGAGAGCCGCGCGGGAAGTACACCGTCTATCTGAATACGAGCGTCGTCGCCGGTTTCTACGGCCGCAAGGAGGTGGCGGCGGCCTTCGAAGAGGCGGTAGGCTGCCGTTTCGGCGAGGTGTCCTCCGACGGACTGATCGGGCTGTTCGACACGGCCTGCATCGGGATGAGCGATCAGGAGCCTGCAGCCCTCATCGGCGACGCGGTCTTCCCGAGGCTTACCCCGCAAGGGGCGCGTGAGCTGGTCGCGGGAATGCGCGCCGGGGCCTCCGTCGAGGAGCTCCGAGGGCGCACCTATGGGGACGGCCAGAACGAGAATCCGCTCATCCATTCGGCGGTGAGAAACCACATCCGCAGGCGCGGCGAGGTAGTCTTCTCCGAATATGTTCCGGGCGAAGCCATCCTTCACATCATCGCGAACCGCCTGAGCTCGAGCAACGTCATCGACTTGGTGAAGCGCTCCTCCCTGCGCGGGCGCGGGGGAGCCGGCTTCCCGACCGCCATGAAATGGGACGTCGCCCGCAAGGCACCCGGCGAGCCGAAGTACATCTTCTGCAACGCCGACGAAGGGGAGCCCGGAACCTTCAAGGATCGGGTCATCCTCACCGAGGTGCCCAAGCTGGCGTTCGAGGGGATGGTCATCGCTGCATACGCGGTCGGGGCGCGCTGGGGGATCCTCTACCTTCGCAACGAGTACCGCTACCTGCACGACTACCTGGAGAACGCGCTCGCGGAGATGCGACGTGAAGGTCTTCTCGGCGAGGCGATCGACGGAGCGCGCGGTTTCGGCTTCGACATCCGTATCCAGTTCGGCGCCGGCGCCTACGTCTGCGGCGAGGAGTCTGCCCTCATAGAATCGGCCGAGGGCAAGCGCGGCGAGCCGCGCGACCGGCCGCCCTATCCGGTCGAGAACGGCTACCTTGGCAAGCCCACGGTCGTAAATAACGTTGAGACCTTCTGCTCGGTCGCCAAGATCGCGCTCAAGGGGCCCGAGTGGTACAACGCGATTGGGACGCCCCAGTCGCGCGGCACCAAGCTGCTCTCGGTCTCCGGCGACTGCGACGCCCCCGGGATCTACGAGATTCCTTGGGGCTTCACGGTGAACGACGTCCTTACGATGGCTGAGGCCCGCGAGGCTCAGGCCGTCCAGGTGGGAGGCCCTTCCGGCTCCTGCATCGGACCCAACGAGTTCGGCCGCACCCTGGCCTACGAGGACCTTGCGACCGGCGGCTCGCTCATCATCATCGGGAAGAAGCGCGATCTTCTCGCGGACGTCGTTCTCAACTTTACCGAGTTCTTCCGCGAGGAATCGTGCGGCTCGTGTGTCCCGTGCAGGGCGCTTACCGGGATGTCGAAGGTGCTCCTCGAGAAGATCATCGCCGGCAAGGGCACCTCGGCCGATCTCGACAACATCCTCTCCTGGGCTCCCATCATGAAGAAAAACCGATGCGGGCTGGGTCAAACGGCGCTCAATCCCATCATCACCACGATAAAGAACTTCCGCCCGCTCTACGAGAAGCGGCTCCGCGCAGACAGCTTCGAGATCAACCCGGCATTCGATCTCGCCAAGGCGGTTGTCGCCTACGATCGCGCGGCGGGCGCGTAGGGGGAAAAGATGGCATTCGTCAAGTTCACTATAGACGGCAAGGAGTGCATGTCGGACGAGGGCAAGTATTTGGTCGAGGCGGCCCGCGAGAACGGCGTCTACATCCCCACCCTCTGCAACTATCCCGGCGTTCGCCCGCGTGGCTCCTGCCGGATCTGCACGGTGGCAATCGGCGCGGCGACCTTCACTGCCTGCACCACGCGGGTCGCCGAAGGGCTCGATGTGCGCTGCGCCACCGTGGAGCTCGAGGACTTCCGCAGGAAGGTGGTCGAGATCCTCCTCGCCGAAGGAAACCACTTCTGCCCGACCTGCGAAAAGTCGGGGAACTGCGAGCTTCAGGCCCTCGCCTACCGCTACCAGATCACCGTCCCCACCTTTCCTTACATGTTCCCGAAGCGCGAGGTGGAGGCCTGGCATCCGAAGCTTTTGAAAGATCACAACCGCTGCATCCTTTGCAAGCGCTGCATCCGCGGGATCAGGAATGCAGAGGGCAAGGCGCTCTTCGCCTTCGGAAAGCGGGGGGATCGGATCGAGATCAACATCGACAAAGAGACCTCCAAGGACATCGGAGACGACCTGGCCCAGGCCGCAATGGATCTTTGCCCGGTAGGAGCGATGATCCACAAGCGAAAGGGCTTCGACACTCCGATCGGACGCCGGCGCTACGACCGGCAGCCGATCGGCAGCGACGTGGAGGGATAGCACCAATGCCAAAGAAGGTCATCGCAACGGCGTCGCTCGCGGGCTGCTTCGGCTGCCACATGTCCTTTCTGGACATCGACGAGCGGCTCTTCGACCTCATAGAGCTCGTCGAGTTCGACCGCTCTCCCATCGACGACCTGAAAGCCTTCACGAGGGAGTGCGACATCGGGCTTATCGAGGGCGGCTGCTGCAACGACGAGAACGTTCACACCCTCCTCGACTTTCGGAAGCACTGCAAGGTACTCGTCTCGGTCGGGGAGTGCGCCATCATGGGCGGCCTGCCGGCAATGCGAAACGGGATCCCTTTGAGCGAGTGCCTCGAGGAGGCCTACCTTCGCGGCCCTACGGTTCGCGACGTCAACCTGAAGCGGGTTATCCCCAACGATCCGGACATCCCAAAGATCCTCGATCGAATCTATCCCTGTCACGAGGTCGTGAAGGTCGACTACTTCCTCCCGGGTTGTCCGCCGCGGGCGGACCTTATCTGGGATGCCCTCTATTCGCTCGTGACCGGGAGCGCGCTCGATCTGCCCTACGAAGTCGTGAAGTACGACTGAACGACAAATGTAAGCAGCCGGCGCCCCGCAGGCGGTCATCCGCCGCGTTCGCGGCTCGCCGGCGCGGAGGCACGATGACAACGAAGGTTACTATTGGACCGGTGACCCGCATCGAGGGCCACGGCAAGGTGACGATTCAGATAAATGAAAAGGGTGAGGTGGTGCAAAGCCGCCTTCACATCGTGGAGTTCAGGGGCTTCGAGCGCTTTGTCCAGGGGCGTCCCTATTGGGAGGCGCCGGTCCTCGTGCAGAGGCTGTGCGGAATCTGCCCCGTGAGCCATCACCTGGCCGCTGCGAAGGCGATGGACGTTGTAGTCGGCGCGGGTACGGGAGGCGGACTCACGCCGGTCGCGGAGAAGATACGCCGCCTCATGCACTACGGCCAGATCTTTCAGTCCCACACCCTCCATTTCTTCCACCTCGCCTCGCCTGACCTGCTCTTCGGCTACGACGCCGACCCGGCGAAACGGAATGTCATCGGCGTTGCGCTTGAATACCCCGAGCTCGCCCGGCACGCCGTCCTCATGCGCAAGTGGGGCCAGGAGGTGATAGCCGCCACCGCCGGGAAAAAGATCCACGGCACGGGCGCGGTCCCCGGCGGCGTCAACAAGAACCTTTCGCCCGAGGAGCGTGATAGCCTCCTCGCGGGGCCGGACTCGATGAACGCCGACACCATGGTCGAGTGGGCCCTTGCCGCCGTCGCCCTCTTCAAGGACTACTACCGGGCGCATCGGGAGTTCATCGACAACTTCTCGCACTTTCCATCGAATCACCTGTCACTCGTCCGCAAGGACGGGGCGCTCGACCTCTACCACGGGGTAATTCGGGCGATCGACGCCGAGGGAAAGCGGATTATCGACGACGTCGACTACCAGGACTACCTCCAGTACATCCGCGAGGAGGTCCGCTCGTGGAGCTATATGAAGTTCCCCTTCATCAAGGAGCTTGGCCCCGAGCGCGGCTGGTATCGCGTCGGCCCCCTCGCGCGCCTGAACACCGTCGAGTTCATCCCGAGCCCGCTGGCGCAAAGGGAGTTCGAGGAGTACAAGTCTGCAACCGGTCGGGTGAATAACCGCTGCATGCACACCCATTGGGCGCGGCTCATCGAGGCGCTTCACGCGGCCGAGATGATCCGCTCGCTCCTGCGCGACCCGGACCTCCAGGGCACGAATCTCTGCGTTGCCGGCCCGCGCGAAAAGCGAGGGGTAGGGGTCATCGAAGCGCCGCGCGGAACCCTCTTCCACGAGTTCGAGGTGAGCGACAGCGACCAGATAACGATGTGCAACCTTATCGTCTCGACGACGAACAACAACGAACCGATGAACCGCGCCGTCGACTTCGTCGCGCACGCGATGATGACCGGCAAGAAGAAGATAACCGAGCCGATGATGAACGCTGTCGAGGTGGCGATCCGCGCCTACGACCCGTGCCTCTCCTGCGCAACCCATGCGGCGGGCCGGATGCCGCTCGAGATCACCATGGTTGGACCGGAGGGCGAGCTTATCGATCGCCAGGAGACCGATTGAAGATCCTCATCCTCGGCTATGGGAATCCCGGGAGGGGGGACGATGCCCTCGGCCCCCTTCTCGTCGAGGAGCTCGAGCGACGACGCGCCGCCAGCGTCCGAACCGCGCACGACGCCGCTGCGGCCGGCGAAACGCCGGGCGACGAGCCCTCCTTTGCGACTCCCGCGGTTGCCGCGCCCGCGGTCGACCTCGTATGGAGCTACGAGCTTGCCGCAGAGCACGCCTACGACCTCTCCCAGCACGATCTCGTCATCTGTGTCGATGCGGCCCGCCGGCAGGCGGAAGGGGTTCGTCTCCGCAGCGTCCGGCCCAGCCGCTCCGTGACTTTTTCGACCCACACCATGACACCCGCCTCGGTGCTCGCCCTCGCACGGGAGCTCTACCGCGCCAAACCGCACGTCTATCTCCTCACCATCCGCGGTTACCGCTGGGGGTTGCGGGAGGGGCTGTCCCCGGGCGCCGAGATTAACATCGCGGCGGCAGTGAAAACGATCGAGGAGATCGTGGCAGGTGCGGAGCGAACCGGATCAGCGAAGGTCTGCATTTCGGCATCCCCCGCTGACTCGACGCTTCAGGAATAACGCGCGCTCGCAGATCAGGTCTTCTCCCAAGCACCATCCTCTGTTTTTGAAAGTCGCCCGTGCCTCAGGCTGCACAGCCTGCACCCTTGGACCGCGACGTTCTCGATCGGGCCGTGGTGGATCATCGCGCCGACTGCGCCGCGATCATCGAGGGCGAGCTTCACCCGCAGGCCCCGGCCTCTCATTCGCTCATACCACTGGCGCTTAAGGAAGCCTGCATCCTGCATCTCCTCGGACCAATCCCCCAGGCACTGGAAGTAGAGCCCTTCGAGGTCGGCCGGAAGGTCGATGATCCTCACTCTACCTCTCCTTGGGTTCGAGCCCTCAAAGCAGCCGTCATCGTTTGTCTATAACGGCCGTTGGGTAAAGTTGACGAACGCTCTAATTCACGGTCACCTCGACGGTAACGACATAGGGGCTCTCGCCCTTCTCCGGGTCGTTGCTCGGGATTGTGAAGACTGCACTGTAGACTCCAGCGCCACCACCAACGAATGCTATTGTGCCTTCCGCAGCGTAGCCGGGCCGTATTTCGAACCCGGGGTCGGGGCACTTCACCTTGAAATAGTCAGGGCTCTTCCCTGAAACGGTGATCGTCGGTTTCCCGGTGAGGGCAAGAACGGCGTGGCCGAGATTCCGGATGAGGATCGGAACCTCGGTGGCAGGACTCGCCGGGAGGGTGATCTTGTACGAGGAGCCTGAGAGAATCTGGACCTTGTCGAGCGTGAGATCGATATCCGGTGCCGGTAGCCCCGTGCCATAAACCAGGAACTTGTACGGCGTCCGGTCGGTGTCATCGCTCGGGATCCAGACCTCGGCCTCCTGATAGTCCACCGTGGGGGGCCTAAAGGCGAGCGAGAAGGTCGTCGAGCCGCCTGCGGCAATCGTCGTTAAGGCGGGAGGCGTGGTGACGACAAAGCTCGACGCATACTTGCCATCGAATGTGACGGAGGGCGATCCTGTGAGATGGAGATCTGCCGACCCGACGTTCTGGATGGAGAAGGTCACCTGTTCACTGCTGAGCGTCTCATAGATCTTCCCGAAGTCGAACTCCTTGAACTGTGCGCCGCCTCTCGTAACCAAGATCTTCGGAAGGGCGACCGCGTTCCCGTTTAAGGTAACGCTGTAGGGAGTCTTGGCCGACACGTTGTTTGCGATCGCAATGATTGCCGCCTTCGGTCCTGCGACGGTTGGCTTGAAAGCTAGCGTGAAGTAAAGGCTTCCCCCCGCGGCAACGGCGTTCGTGGCAGGCTGGGTGATGATGAAATCGGCGGCATTGGTGCCCGAGACGGCTACGACCGGGCTCCCGGTCAGGTTCAGGGTCCCCGTTCCCGGATTGCGAATCGAGAAGCTGAAGGATGTGCCGTAGTTGAGCTCGGCATCGCCGAGGCTGAGCGAACTGCCGAAAGCGACCGAGGTCGTCCCCTGGTAGAGGGCGATGTCGGGAGCGATTCCGGTCCCCGTGACCGTGATGATGTAGGGGTTACGCGCCGCATCGGTGTTGTTGATGGTCAGCGTCGCGCTCTGCAATGTCGGATCGTTCGGGGGGGTAAAGTTGATGATGAATCCGACGCTTCCGCGCGAGACAATTGGTGAGGACGGCGGGCTTGCCACGGTGTAGGCGGCTGATCCCGATAACACAAGTGCGGGCGCAGTGAGCTCGAGTTGCGCACTGCCAATGTTCTCGATAGTGAAATACAGCTGCTTCAAGACCCCGCTGGTCGAGCTCCCGACATTGCAGGTCCCTCCGGACAAGACGGTCGTCGACACATACTTCACGTTGATCTGAGGAACGGGCGTGTCGGTTCCAGTGCCTATCACCGTGAACTGGAAGGGGCTCGCAGAGGCGTTGCAGGGTATCGTAATTGTTGCGGTCTTCTTGCCGGCCGCGATTGGCTTGAAGGTGACACTAAAACGCGTAGACTTGCCGGGCTGGATCGTCGTCTCGGTCGCCTGAGTCGAGAGAGCAAAGTGGGAGGCGTCCGTTCCCCCGAGCAGAACCTTGTTTGTCTGATCGCTCAGCGTGAGGGGGCCGTTCCCGTTGTTCTGGATGACGAAGATCTCGGCCGCGCTGGTCTCGGTGGAGAAGACATAGCTCCCGAAGTCGAGGGCAGTCTCGCCCGGCAGGATCTCGACGAGGCTATGGACCACGGCGATGGTTGCCAGACCCGCCGGAGGCATCACCTTCTTCTCGACCGCGGAGCGCAAGCCGGTCACGTCGCATTGGGGTAGAAAGAGAAGCGCGGAGAGTCCCACGGCGAGAGCCGCTAGAGCACGCAGGGGGCCGCACCCGCCGCCCGCGGAAGGCCCGCGGCTTTCCGGTTGAGCGATCATTCCTGTTCGTCCCATAGCACGGCCTCCCTCACTTTGGCGACATTGGCGGCGCGAGCCGCGTCTCCTTCCTGGACCTCCAGATAGGAGAACTGGGCGGCGAGCGCGGGATCGGCCTTTTTGAGTCGATCGTAGGATTCGCGGGCGACCGCATAGTTCTCGAGCTCGTGGTTGGCCCGCGCTATGGCGAGGAGGACATTCGGGTTGTTCGGAGCCCTCCCCTGGGCGCGCTGGTAGTAGGCGAGGGCACCCCGAATGTTTCCATCGAGATAGAAGAGATTCCCCATGTTGATGAGGGCAGGCACGTACTCGGCCTTTTTCAGCGCCCCCGCAAACTCCTCCCTCGCCCGATCGTTCAGCCCGTAGCGGGCGTAGAGAACCCCAAGCCTGTTGATCGCCTGCGGCGAGCCGCCGGACCGCTGGATCTCTTCCCGCATCTTCGTCACCTGGGGATAGATCTCGCGGTCGATGAAGCGCACCAGCTCTTCGAGGTAGGCCGCCACCACCCTGTCTTTGTCGGGGATCGCGAGCGTCCCCGACTCCTTGGTGAAGGCGACCGGCTCGTAGACGGCCCATGCCTCGTGGATGGGGAGGAGCCTTGCCTGCTCTCCCATCGAGAACTCGCGCCACTCCTTTGCCCCGGACTGCCACGCCTGGAGAAAGCTCCCGTCTCGCAGGGTCACCTCGATCGGAAGCCAACTCTTGCCGCCGACCAGGATGAGATCATCGGACCGGGGAAACTCCTTTCGCGCGGCATCGGGCGAGATGCCGAGCGAGAAGGCCATGAAGATGTGGCCCGGAACGGTGACGAAGGCAGTCTCGATGCCGATGGATTCCAGGAGGGCGGCATAGAGGATCGACAGATCGTCGCAGTCTCCGGCCTTGTACTCGAGGGTCTGCCTCGGAAACTGGAGAAAGTCCACCGCGAGCTTCTTCTTCGAGGTCTCGCTGTAGGAGGAGGCGGGATCGACCACGTACTGGAGATCGTGGAGGCGCAGCGCCTCGTGGATCGCCATCGCGGTAAGCAGGTTCTCGTTGACGGCCTTGCTTCCCTTGTCCCTCGTCATCCCGATGATGTTCTTCGCGAAGCGCATCACGTTCGGATCCTTGGCGGTGACGAACGCCGCGGCCCTCCGGTCGTCGTCCCACAGGCTGGCGTTCCGGTCGTACACCCGTATGGTGTCGCTGTACTCGTCAGCTCCCGGCGCTCCGCCGACGACATAGTCGAAGGCGACCATCGCGGAGAGCTTCGTGGCCTCGGAGATGTCCATCATGTTGTCATTGAAGAGCGCGATCAGGCTCACGGTGGCCTCGCGTCCGGGCTCAAGGCGCGCGATTGTCACACACACCTTCGGATTGTCCATGTACTCCTTCACGTAGAAGCTCACCTTGACCTTCTCCAGGGGTTCTTTCAGGGAGTTGAGGATGGTGATCGTTCCCACCGGATGATCGTCGTAGTATTTGTAGAACACCGGGAAGATCGGATCGAGCTGCGCCTTGTTCACCCGGATCGCCTGGAGGGTGGGGGCCCTTCCTGCCTCAGAGCTGTCGAAGAGCCCCGGCGTGAGGGGCGCACCTTGCCTGAAGGGGACCTGCCGCCCGCCCGGCGCCCCTCCCAAGGCGAAGAGCGGACCGACCCCGAAGCTCATGCCGCTCTGGAGACCCAGGTAGTTGCGATAGGCCGCCTCGAGGCCGATGGCAAGGCTGCTCGTCAGTTGGAAGGCGACGGACATCCCGCCAAGCAGGTAGGCGCTCCCCCCGGTCGAGGTTCCTGGAAGAATCCCGTAGAAGTAGCCGCCTCCCGCGAAAGGAGAGATGGTCAGCCACGGCAGAGGCCTGAATCCGGCGTGGGCGGAGAGACCGAGCGACACCAGCGAGACGGCATCGCTCACGTTCTGGAGCGGGCTTAAGGCATAGGCAAGGTCGCCGGAGACCCCGAGAAGGGGAAGGAAGGGCGGGCTGAGCTCGGCCGACAGGGCCGCGCCGCCGCCGGTTCCAAAGAAGATGACGTCATTGCCAAGCGGCATGTTGACCGCGGGCATCACCTTGAGGGACAGGGGCGAGGGACCACCCGCTTGGGCTCCTGCCGGGGTCGCAGCCACTGCAATAAAGAGCGCCAGGAGCAGGCTTCCCGCAAGCGCGGCGAGCCTTCCCCCGGGCCGTGAACAGGCTGTCTCGATCGATTTCATGTCGCGCTCCTATCCCCGCTGCAGCAGCTCGGCTGCCGCAGTGCCGATATCCGTTGAGGCACCGAGGTCGATCACCTTGGTGAGATTCTCCTTCGATCGGCCCGAATCGCCGAGCCCGCGGTATCCGACTGCCATGAGCATGAAGTAGAGCTGCCGGTCCGGGATGCTCTCGCCCAGCCGAGACGCGTTATCGGACAGCCAGTCAACCGCCTGCCGGAAGGCGTAGGTTTCGACGAGGAGCTGCCCTTTGAGGAGTACGAGCCCGCCTGAGGTCTCAGAGTCGGGATCGGGCCTGGTGTCGGAGAGGCTCCGCAGCGCCTCGCGAAGGTCACCCTTCAGCGAATGGGAGTAGGCGAGATAGAAGGCGACATCCGCCGCCTGACTCGCATCCGCATACTCTCGGGCGCTCCGGAATTCGAGAAGCGCCCGATCGTAGTCACGCTCCTCGATCGCCCTCTTTCCGGCTTCGAGGTACGTGGCGGCATCGTCCACCTCCCAGCGAATCCCCGGTCTTTCCGGCGCACGCTCGCCCCGAATTCCGGCCACGTCGGATCTGCTGATTGCCGGCCCTGAGAGGAATGTCGTGACTTTCCGAGCGAGCAGCTTTCCCACTCCGCTCGAGTCGAGGTCGCGCGATGCGGAAAGGAGCGATCTCACCGAATAGGTGCCCGGCTGCGTGAGAGTGAACTTGGAGCTCGAGGCGGAAAGCTCGACCGAGGACCCCGCCTCCAGCCGAAGGGACGTTTCCGGCGCGACGATGTCCCCGATTGAAAGCGGAATCCAGTCGGTGCCGCTCGCCGCCTCGACCGTTCCCTCAAGGTAGTCAACGGAGAGGGACTGGGCCGGCGCTCCGGCGAGAGCCACTACGAACAGCAGAATTAGTGACACCACCACCCTGGGCATGTCCGAGCTCCTTTCCGGATGGAGGTCCTCCTCCCATCCAGATTTCCGAGAAATTTATGAACACGCCCGGAACAGTCCCGGAACGATATCACGCCGTTGGATTGGCGCATTACAGGGGTGTCTGGGGACGAAGTATATGCCATGCGGGGTGGGATTACACGCACTTTTTGCGGCAGACCGCGCCCTCGCCTTGGGCGACCGCCGCCACTCGTTGTCGCCGGAGTGCCGCCGTCTCCGTGATTTGCCCGTTGCCGCCGTCAAATAGGGTTAGCAGATCCTTGGAAGCTGCTCGCCTGAGAGCATGTCGACGATGCGCTCCGCCCCGATGCGGCTGCGCAGGTAGACCTTCCCGGAATGCGCCTCGACCACCTCGCCGATGATGGCAGCGTGAGCGCCCAAGGGATGGGCCCGCAGAGCCTCGAGCGCGGCCTCGGCCGACTCGCGCGCGACGATCGCGAGGAGCTTTCCTTCATTCGCGACGTACAGGGGATCGAAGCCGAGGATCTCGCAGGCGCCCCGGACCGCCTCGCCGACCGGGATCGCGGTCTCCTCGAGGCGCATCCCGACGCGGGCCGCGGCGGCGATCTCGTTCAAGGCGCTCGCCACCCCCCCGCGGGTGGGATCGCGCAGCACGTGGAGGCGCTCGCCGGCCGCCGCAAGCAGGCCGGCAACCAGCTCGTGAAGCGGAGCGGAGTCGCTTGCAAGCGCGGTCTCAAACTCGATCCCCTCGCGAAGCGACATGATCACGATGCCGTGCACCGCGATCTCCCCGCTCACAAGGATGACGTCGCCGGCTTGCGCCCTCTGCGGCGCGATCTGCACCCCCTGCGGGACAATCCCGATGCCGGCGGTGTTGATGAAGAGGCCGTCCCCCTTGCCGCGATCGACTACCTTCGTGTCGCCGGTCACGATGGGCACACCCGCGCGCTTAGCAGCCTCGCGCATCGAGCTCACCACGCTCCAGAGGGTCTCCATCGGGAGACCCTCCTCGATGATGAAGGCCGAGGAGAGGGCGAGGGGGCGCGCGCCGCACATCGCGAGATCGTTCACCGTTCCGTGCACCGCGAGCGAGCCGATGTCGCCCCCGGGAAAGAAGAGCGGGCTCACCACGAAGGAGTCGGTCGAGAAGGCGATGCGGCCCTCGGGGACTGCGAGCATCGCGCCGTCATGGAGCATCTCGAGCGCGGGGTTTGCAAAGGAGGGGACGAAGATCTTGTCGATGAGGCTCTGGGTCAGCCGCCCTCCGCCGCCGTGGGCAAGGAGGACCGTCGGATACTCGCTCTTGGGGATGGGGCACTGCAGCGCGCCGAAATCAACCCGCGGCTCGCTCATCGCCCCTCCCGTACTGGTAGTAGGCCGCGCAGGCCCCCTCGGAGGAAACCATCGGAGCTCCGAGCGGATGCTCGGGCGTGCAAGCCTTGCCGAAGGCCGGACAGTCGCTGGGCTTCCTTCGCCCCTGGAGGATCTGGCCCGCGATACATACGGACGGCTCCATCGGATGTATCGAGCCCACGTCGAATCGGCGCTCGGCGTCGTAGTCCGCGAAGGAGGCCCTGAGGCGGTAGCCGCTCCGCGGGATTGTTCCGATCCCGCGCCACTCGCGGTCGCTCACCTCGAAGAGCTCATTCAGCGCTCCTTGAGCGACCCGGTTTCCCTCCCGGGTGACGACGCGCGAATAGGGGTTCTCCACCCCGTAGCGCCCCTCTTCGAGCGCCTTGACTGCGAGGTAGATCCCCTGCAGGAGATCGACCGGCTCGAAGCCGGTGACAACGATAGGAACCCGGTAGCGCTCGGCGATCGGCTCGTACTCCCAGTAGCCCATGATCGCGCAGACGTGGCCCGCCGCGAGGAAGCCCTGCACGCGATTCCCGGCCGAGCCGAGGATCGCCTCCATCGCCGGCGGCACGAGGACGTGCGAGCTTAGGATCGAGAAGTTCCTCACCCCGAGCCGCCGGGCCTCGAGAACCGCCATCGCGTTGCCGGGAGCGGTGGTCTCGAAGCCCACCGCGAAAAAAACGACCTCCCTGTCCGGATGCTCTCGCGCCACTTTCAGCGCATCGAGCGGCGAGTAGACCATGCGCACGTCTCCACCTTCCGCCTTCACCGTGAGCAGATCGTCCCGGCTTCCGGGGACGCGGAGCATGTCGCCGAAGGAGGTGAAGATCACCCCGGGCCGGCGCGCTATCGCAATGGCGCGGTCGATCGAGGCAAGAGGGGTCACGCAGACCGGGCAGCCCGGTCCGTGCACGAGCGTAACCTCGGCGGGGAGCAGACGGTCGATCCCCGATTTGACGATGGTGTGGGTCTGGCCGCCGCAGATCTCCATGAGCGTCCAGGGGCGAGTGACGATGCGGCCTATCGCGTCGACGAAGCGGCGCGCCTCCCCCTCCCCCCGGTACTCGTCAACGTACTTCATGACCGTCGCCCGACGCTCCAAGAAGCTCGTCCATCTCCGCGAGCATCTCGAAGACCTTCTGCGCCTCCTCCTCTTCGACGCGGCTTATCGCGAAACCCGCGTGGGTCATAACGTAGTCGCCCACCTTGGCCTCGGGAAGGTAGGAGAGACAGATCTCCTTGATGACGCCGCCGAAGTCCACCCTTCCCATCGAGGTCTCTCCGCTCTCGCTCCGTATCTGTATCAACTTGCCGGGTACCGCAAGACACATGTGCCTGCCTCCAGATCATCGTCATTGAGAACGCCGTTTTCGGGATGAACTTTTGTGGTTTCTTCTTCCCCGCTCACGCGGGGCGAGCCGCCGCGACGGCCACCTGCCCCACGCCGATGCAGCCGTCGTTCGGCGGGAGCTGCCGGTGCTGAATCACGCGGTGCCCCCCGTCGGCAAGTCTGCGTGCCGCCCCTTCGAGGAGAAGGCGATTCTGGAAGCACCCGCCGCTCAACGCGACATTTGCCGCCCCGACCCGCCGGGCAATCTCCGCGATCGCCTTCACCAACGTCGTGTGGAATCTGAGTGATAGTATATCCTTTTCCGTACCCTTGTGCAAATCCTCGATGAGGGCAAGGAGGAGCGGCCGCCAGTCAAGGACGAGCGGAACGCCCTCGGGGGAGGCTCCCGCGGCGTTGGCGGTCGCCCAATCGCGGTTGCCCGGCACACCGGAAGCGGCTCGTGGGTCCGCGACCTCGAAGGGATAGGCGTCCCGCACGCCGCCCTCCCCTCCGCCCGAAGCAGCCCACTCGAGCGCCATGGCCGCCTCACCCTCGAAGGTTGAGCGCTCGCAGATCCCGAGGAGCGCGGATACCCCGTCGAAGAGGCGTCCTGCGCTCGTGGTGACGGGAGCGTTCAGGCCGCTTGAGAGCATACGGGCAAGGACGCGGCGAGCCTCCGGGGCGATCGCGCGGACGATAGCGAGATCCTCCCGTGCAAGTGCCTCCTCGCCGAAGAGCTCCCAGAGGAGGGCCAGGGCTATCCGCGCCGGCTCCCTCACCGCGGCCTCGCCACCGGGCAACCGGAAGGGGCTCAAGGAGGCAACCCGGGCGAAGCCCCCCGCGTCGCCGAGCAGAAACTCCCCGCCCCACACCGTCCCGTCGCTCCCGTAGCCGGTTCCGTCCCAGATGACCCCGAGCGCCCGCTCCTCCACGCCGTTTTCGGCCAGACAGGCGGCGAGGTGGGCGTGATGGTGCTGAACCGCGATCGCCGGCACCCCCCGGGCCGCCGCCGCCTCGACCGCCCACTTCGTCGAGAGGTAATCGCGATGAAGATCGTGGCCGATCGCCGACGGTTCAGCCTCATAAAGGCGGAGGAAATCGGCGATGACTCGCTCGAAGGCCTCCATCGCCTGCGGGGTCTCGAGATCGCCGATGTGCTGGCTGACGAAGACGCTCGTCCCGACGCTCAAAGCGATGGCGCTCTTCATATGCGCCCCCACGCCCAGAATCGGCGGCAGCTCGCGGGCCACGCCTACCGGAAGGGGAGCGTAGCCTCGGGCGCGCCGCAGCAACCGCGGAACTCCCCCCACGATCCACGCGACGCTGTCGTCCACGTGGCGGGCGATCGGCCGGTCGTGCACGAGAAAGAGGTCGGCGACCTGCCCGAGGCGAGCGAGCGCCTCGCGCTCGTCGATGCAGATCGGCTCATCGCTCAGGTTGCCGCTCGTCGCGACGACCGCGCCCCCGACCTCGGCGAGAAGGAGGTGATGGAGCGGCGCATAGGGAAGCATGACGCCGAGCGTGGGGCTCCCCGGCGCTACAGCCTCGGCCACCGGCGCATCCGCGAGTCGGGGCAGCAGCACGATCGGGCACTCCGGCGAGCACAGGAGGGCCGCCGCCTCATGGCTCACCGAGGCGAGCGCTTCGACCTGCGCGAGGGTTCGCGCCATGACGGCGAAGGGCTTGCGGGGGCGCTCCTTGCGCTGGCGCACGAGGGCGCATGCCTCTTCGCTGCGCGCGTCGGCAACGAGCAGGAAACCCCCGATCCCTTTCAGTGCGAGACTCGAGCCGCCGCGCACCGCCGCGGCCGCGGCGCGCACCGCCTCGCCGCCCTCGGCGATCACCTCGCCGCGGGGCGTCCACAGCGAAAGCCGCGGACCGCAGGCAGGGCAGGCGTTCGGCTGCGCGTGAAAGCGGCGATCCTCGGGCCCCTCGTACTCTCGAAGGCAGTCGCGACACATCGCGAAGCGGCGCATCGTGGTGTTCGGCCGGTCATAGGGAAGCGCCTCGATTATCGAGAAGCGCGGCCCGCAGTTGGTGCAGTTGGTGAAGGGGTAGCCGTAGCGCCGGTCGCCGGGGTCGAAGAGCTCGCGGAGGCAGTCGTCGCAGGTCGCGAGGTCGGGAAGAACGACGACGCTCTTCGCGCCGGCCCGGTTGCTCTCACGGATCTCGAACCCGCGGTAGCCAGCGGGCGGAAGCCAGGCCGCATCGAGCGACAGGATCACCGCGCGCTGCGGCTTCTCGGAGCGAAGGCGATCGAGAAAGCTCTCGAGCGCGGCGCGCGCGCCTTCGACCTCGGCGATCACCCCCTGCGTGTCGTTCGCCACCCACCCGGCAAGCGAGAGGCTCGCCGCAAGGCGGTAGACGAAGGGCCGAAAGCCGACGCCCTGCACCGCCCCGCGGATGTCGACCTGGAGGCGCATGATCTCCCGCGCGCGGCGGGTGCCGGCCGCGCGGCTTACACCACCGCCGCTGCTCGCGCCCCCCGCCTCCACTGCTTCATGGTGCCGAGAGATTCCCCCGCCCGGCTCCGGCTTCCTCTTCGCGCTGCCCATCCCGCCCCATTCTCGGTGGACCGGTGCCGGGTGTCAACCAGAGTCGGATTTGTCCAGCTTTGTTCGGGAACAGTCATCTTGTGCGGTTCTGTCTATGGACGCTATCATTGAGGAGAAATCGATTATCGTCTGTGTCCATGCGGCGCGTTCCGCGTGGCAAGAGAGGGGAAAGGTATGAAAACACGTGTAATGCTCTTTGCAGCGGCAGCGCTGCTTCTTTCGGCATCCCTCCTATGGGCGGGAGGAAGCCAGGAAAAGGGAGCGGCAGCCGGCGGGAAGCCGGTGCAAATCACGCTCGGGTATTCGGGCGGAGTCTGGATCGAGAAGTACTTCGATCAGGTCCTCTCGCAGCTACCGCCTTCGTTGAACGGGATCACGGTGAAGAAGGTCGTCTACCCGACCTATGATGACCTGCTCAACACGCTCCCGTCGCAGGTGGCGGCAAAGACAAACCCGGACGTCCTCTACTGGACCAACGAGCAGCTCGCGGAATATGTCGGGAATGGGGTCCTCGCCAACCTGAACAGCCTCGTGAGCGCGAATAGGATCGACCTTGGCCAGTTCTACTCAGGCCTCGTGAGCGGATGGACCATGGACGGGGCGCTGTACGGCGTGCCGTTCAACGGACAGGATTCCGCCCTCGTCGTCAACCTCGGGCTCCTGAAAAAGGCGGGAATCGAAGCGCCGCCAACCTCGATGGCCGAGCTGCGCGCGGACGCCCTTCAAATCAAGCAGAAGACCGGAGACACGGGAGTCGTGCTGCTCGACAATCTCTTTCACATCTCGCAATACGTCTACGCCTTCGGCGGTGGCTGGGGCTACGGAAAGACTATCGACACCCCCCAGAACGCCCAGGGGCTCCAGTTCCTCGTCGACCTCTTCACCAAGGACAAGTCCGCGGCGACCGCCAAGCAGCTCGGGGCGGCCTGGGATGGGGAGGCCTTCGCCAAGGGAACCGTTGGCTTCTCGACAGGCGGGCCGTGGTACATCGGCTACATGCAGCAAGCGGGCCCGAAGGTCGACTACACCCTTCTTCCGATTCCGACAAGCGCGGGAGGAACGACCATGGTGACCTATGGAGGCGGGCTTTCGGTCTTTAAGAACGCCGCGGATAAGGCGGCCGCCGGCAAGCTCATCGCCTACCTTACCGATGACGCCAACATGAAGCTCATGGCCACGAGCGGCCTCAAGTACCTGCCCGCGAAGACCAGCTACATGGATCTCTACATCAAGATGGTGCCCCAGTTCGCGCCGCTGAAGGATGCCTTCTTCAAGGGCCGCGGGCTCGACTATCCGCCCAACGTCACCGGCTTCGGAGACGATCTCGTGAAGGGCTTCGAGCAGATGATCTTTCAGACCAGCCCTCTCACCCCGGCCGAGCTTCTGTCCCAGCTCCAGAGCAAGTACGGCTCGAAGTAGGGCCGCGTCCACAGTCCCTTGCGCCCGGCGGCAGCCCGCCGGGCGCCTCCCGCGCTGGAACGAAAATGGTGATCACCCCTCGCCGCTTGCGGGAAACCGGAGCAGCCTATCTCCTGCTCGCGCCCGCACTCATGCTGCTCGCTGTCTGGTTCGCCTATCCGATCGTCTCATCGGTCCTCCTCAGCTTTGAGAAGGTGAACATCTTCCACTATGCCGACCGTAGCTTCGCGGCCCTGGGGAACTACCGCTCCCTGTTCGCCGATCCGCTGTTCGGCAGCACCATCCGAATCACGCTCACCTTCGTGCTTCTCGTCGTTCCGGCCCAGACAATCCTGGCACTCCTCGCTGCGCTCATCTTGAACGGCGCGCGCAAGGGACGGACCTTCTTTCGGACCGCCTTCTTCATCCCCTACGTCACCTCGACCGTCGCGGTGACCGCGGTGTTCATGGACCTTTTCACCGTACGACATCCCTTGCCGCGCCTGCTCGCGCTCGTGGGGATACCCGACGTAAGCTGGTACGCCGACGTCCATCTCGCGTTGCCCTTCATTGCGTTGATCTACGTTTGGATGAACATCGGACTCTACATGGTGATCTTTCTCTCCGGGCTTCAGTCCATCTCGCGCGAGCTGCAGGAAGCGGCCATGGTCGACGGCGCGAGCCGCGGCCAGGTCTTTTGGCGCGTCACCCTGCCGCTCCTGCGGCCCTTCACCTTCTTCGTGCTCGTCTCAGGGATCATCCAGGCCTTCCAGGTCTTTGACCAGGCCTACGTCGTCTCCGGGGGGACGGTCCTCGGCGGGCCGGCCGGGGCGACCAGCACGATAGTCATCTACATCTTTGCGGAGGCCTTCCGCTATAACCGGCTGGGAAGCGCGAGCTCGGCGGCCGTGATCCTGCTCGTTGTCGTCTCGGCTGCGACCGCCATCCTGCGCTCGATCTTTCGGGAGGAGGCCGCAGTTGCCCGATAACATTCCAGGCCGGACTCAGGCGCCATCCTCCGTCGGCCGCTCCCCGATCCGAGCGCCCCGAGCCCTGTCCGGCCGCAGCCGAGCTGCGCTCGCCCGGACCGCAAGCCTCGCCGCGGCAGGCCTCGTCGCCGTCATTCTCCTCGTGCCGCTTCTCTACGCCCTGTACGCCTCCTTCGAGCCGGTGCAATTCTACGGCCGCTTCGTCGGACTTTCGAGCCTGACTCCCGACAACTATCGCCAGGTGGTCACCCTGGTCCCCATCCTCCGGTGGTATCTCAACACCCTTATCGTCACCGCCATCATCATCGCCGGGAACTTTCTCGTGAACACGCCGGCAGGCTACGCCCTCGCCCGGCTCAACTTCGTGGGACGCAAGGTCGTCTTCGGGCTCATTCTTTCGATCATGATGGTCCCGCTCCAGGCCTATCTCATTCCACTCTACCTCATGGTCGCCGGGCTTGGATGGTTGAACAGCTACAAGGCGCTGACCGTCCCGTTCATCGTCTACAGCTTCTTCATCTTCTTGATGCGCCAGTACTTTCTCACCATACCGCGCGAGCTGGACGACGCGGCCGAGGTGGACGGCCTTGGGAAGATCGGGACCTTCGTGCGGATCGCCCTGCCCCTCGCTCCGTCGGCGATAGTCACGCAGGTCGTCCTCGGCTTCACGATGACCTGGAACAGCTTCCTCATCCCGGTGACCATGACCAACGATCCGAGCTATTTCGTGCTCACGGTCGGCCTGAACACGTTGAAGTCGCAGTACTACGATTTCCCCACCGTTACCATGGCGGGGGTGATCCTTCTCACCATCCCGGTGATCGCGGTCTTCGTGACGTTCCAGCGCTTCATCGTCCCAAGCCTCGCCTCGAGCGGCCTGAAGGGATAGAGAGCTCGAGCACATGGGACGAAGAGCATCTGCGGGGAGCGACCGCGAGGGGTTCGACGTCGGCAGCCGCGCCGCATCCGGCGGCCGCTTCCTTCCGGCGTGCCTCTCGCGCGGAGGGCTTTCGATAAGCTTTGTGCCTCACGGCGAGGAGAGCGGAATCGCGATCGCACGCGACGCGTCGGTCGTCGCGACCTGCCGCCGCCCCCTCGGGATCAGACTCTTTGATTCCTCGGGCGATCGAGGATGCTTCGCTGCCGGCTACGCACAGGCGTCCGTGAGGGGCTCTCGCGCACGGGCCGCCGGCAGCCTGAAGGCCGAAGGGGTCTCCTTTGAGTTCGAGGACCTCTTCGAGATCGCACCCGGAGAAGCAAGGCTGCGGCGCACGGTGCGGGTCGCCGGTAGCGTCGAGAAGCTCGGCTTTCTCTCGTTCTTCGATCTTGCGCCCGCAGATGCCGGGCTCCCAGACTCCGCACGCTCAGGAGCGACCGTCGACGATCTTTGGTTCATCCCCGGCCTCTGGTACGGCAGAAACGAGCATGTGCCGACCTGGGCCATCGGTGCCCCGGCGACGCGGCGGAAAGCTTCCGACATCCTCTTTCGCGAAGATCGGCTGGCGCTCCCCCTTGCCCTCCGCTACGACGAGCGCGACGGGAGCTACCTGAGCTTGAGTCACCTCGGCGCAACCCCGACGACCATCCCGGAAGACGACAACGATGCCCCGCTCGTCGACGGCAGGCTCGCCTTCGGCTCCTTCGGCCTCACCGACCGGGGCGCTTGCCTCTCCTTCTGGTTTCCGGGGACGGAGGGCGAAACCCTCTACGCCCCCATGTGGTGTATCGAGCGGGGGAATCGCCAATCCGACTCGCCCGTCAATCCGTTTGCAGGAAAGCACGCGCTAGCGCGCACTCAAGGCTGGATCCGCCGCGGGCATCCCGTTGCGGACCGCTTCACGCACAGCTACACCCTGCGCATCGAGAGCGGGAGCGCGGCGGGCTTCGCCGATGCTGCAAGCCTAGCCTGGCGCCGCCTGTGGAGCGCCTACCACCCCGCCGTGAAGCGGGCGCCTCTCCGGCGCATCGAGCAGGTCAGCATCGAGCTGCTTGAGCGGCTGCTGGTCGAATCCGGCGAAGCCGCGGGGATCCCCACCTGGATCGACTGCTTCACGGGGAAACCAGGGAAGCTCCAGAACGAGCTCAGCATAGGCTTCGTCTCACGGAACCTCGAGGTCGCGCTCGTGCTCCTCGAGGCGGGAAGGCGGCGACGCTTTCCCCTGCTGCGGGCAAAGGGCGAGCGCGTCGTCGACTTCTGGACCGCTCGAGGCGGAACCGGGCTTTCGCATACCGAGTACGACTACCGGACGGGCGCCTGGGCCGACTATCGAAGCGAGAATGGCGAGCCCTTTGTCTACCTGCGCGACCAATCGGAGGCTCACCGCGTCTGTCTCGCTTGCTGCGCGAGCGAGCGCCGACGGGGGGTTGCACGAGGCGCTTGGCTCACGTGGGCCCGCTCCTACGGAGACTGGCTTCTCGCGCACCAGAACCCGGACGGCTCCTTCTATCGCTCGTATGCGCTGAGCGGCCGCCCTGCGTCGACCTCGACCGCGGACTCGAGCCACGTCGTCGCCTTCCTGTGCGATCTGGCCTCGGCCACCGGGGAGGGAGTCTATCTCAGCTGCGCGCTTCGCACCGCCGGCCACCTGTGGAACGCCTTTCACAGGGAGGGGCTCTACTTCGGCGGCACCCTGGATAACCCCGATTGCATCGACAAGGAGGCCTCGGCCCTGGCGCTCGACGGCTACCTCCGCCTCTACGAGAGCACACGCGACCGGCAGTGGCTGGAGGCGGCCGACCGCTCGGCGAGATGGTGCGAGACCTGGATCATTGCCTGGGAGATCCCGATGCCGACCGAGCCTGAGGTGCCCCGCTTCTATGCTCCGGGACACACGACGGTCGGGCTCCAGCTCATCACCACCGGCTTCTCGGCGGTAGACATGTTCCTCGGGCGCCAGGCGGGCGACTTCCTGCGTCTGGCCCGCTACACCGGCGACCGCCACTGGACCGAGGCAGCGCGCATTCTCCTCCACAACACGAAGTGCATGGTGCAGGTGCACGGCGAGCACGGCTATGCTCACGACGGATTTCAGATCGAGCACTGGGCGATCGGCCGCGGGCGAGGCTACGGCCTCAACTCGGGTTGGCTTCCCTGGGTCTCTTCGAGCCACGCGATAAGCATTTGGACGCGGAGCCTGCGAAAGAGCCGGGCCGGGATTCCAAAACGATTGATGTGATCCGTCGCCGGAACTCCCGCCCGGCGCCCTCTATCGCGCCCGGTTACGGTACGGTGACTGCGGTCGTGAGCGCCTGGGCGCCGTAGAGGGTGAAGTCGGGCCCTTCATAGTAAGGCTCGCCGTTCTCCCACACCCCGTCGCCGTTCAGGTCGAGCCAGATCAGGGCAAAGTAGGAATCGTCCTGCAGCCCGGTGAAGGTGATGCTTGCGGTGTAGGTTGAGGTTGCCGAGCTGTACGAGAGCCCCGAGGCCAAGGTCTCTATGGGGTAGCTGCTGCCGCTCTCGTAGATCGAAGCGAACACCTCCGGGGCCGGCGAGCTCGATGCCGCAGTGTCTTTCGTCGAGATCTGGAAGGTGACGGAGTTAGCTGTCTGATCCGGATAGAACCCCCGAAGCATGGGGTTGCAGCCGGCGAGCAGAAGAGCTCCCCCGGCCATCAGGAATGCAACGGTAAGATAGGGCAGGTTTCTTTTCATATTCTCGCACCCTCCCTACCACATGTAGAGCGTGAGCCCGACCGACCAGATGAGGCCATTCCTCAAGGAGGCCATCGAGCTGCTCCGCATCGTCTGGTCCATCGACCACATTCCGCCGAGCGTGGAGGAAAGGTCGCCTATCCTGGGAAAGACCTCGGTGGCCGAGACCGTGACGCCCCACCACCGGGATCTTACCCCGAATCCTGCTCGAATGTTCGCTCCCATGTCCGCGAGGGGCTGCAGGCCGACGTCGTAGATCCACAGGTTGTTGAGCCCGACCTCGGCAAAGGCAAGCAGAGGGCCTCCGGCGAGGCGGATGCCCGCGTCATAGAGATTCAGGAAACTAGGCACGCTGTATGAGCCCGATGTCAGGTTCTGAGTCATGTAATAGGGAAGTGAGATTGCATCCCAGGAGAGGTAGCCGCTGTGCCAGAAGTTGTGTGCGAGGTGAAAGCCGATCATCCAGTCGATGGTGCCGGAAGGCTGCGAGGGCAACGACCCCTGGCTTGCCGGGAACAACGACATGCCGAGCTCCCACTCAGCGAAGACAGGAGTGGCCGCTCCAAGAATCAGGATCGCCAAGAAGGCGACCCGCATTCGTTTCCTCATAGTACCCCCGGATAGAGTTGCATGAAACACGATGGGGCTCCGCTAGGAGAATATACTACTCCTGGAGAGGACCGACAAAGATCCAGGTGGCGAAAGAGCATCGGCGGCTCGCGCCGAAAGGCATCGCCGCGGCCCCGGAGAGGGCGGACAAGCGGCGGCGCGGAGCTACAGCGCTCCGCCCGACGCTCCGTCGGTTAGGCTCCGCCCGCTATGCTCCGCCCGCGAGGTCCGGCCGCAGCTGCGACGGCCGTAAGAACGATGCGGCGGCGGCGAGGATAGTGACGGCAAACGAGACGAGGAAGGCCTCGTGGAGCCCCTGCTGGAAGGCCGCAAGCACCTTCGGGGCGTTCTCCATCCCCCCGCCGTAGAGGAAGACATGGTACATCACCTTCTGCGGGATACGGCTCAGGACCAGGGGAAAGGCGATGGTGATGCTGAACATCTGCCCCGTGTTCCCCAGCATGATGTTCGTCGCCGAGGCGATCCCGCGCCGCTCGGTCGCCACCGATGACATGATCGCGTTCGTGTTCGGCGCGCTGAAGAGGCCGGAGCCGCCTCCCATGAGGATCATGAAGAGGGCAAGCACCAGATAGCTCGTGGAAGCGGTGATGGTGGCAAGTCCCAGGAGCCCCACGCTGGAGACGAGGAGGCCCGCCGTCGCGAGACCCCGCGACCCGTGGCGATCCGAGAGAAAGCCTGAGAAGGGCCCGACTGCGAGGAAGGCGAGGCCGAAGGGGGCGGTCATGATGCCCGCCTGGAGGGGATCCTTTCCATAGGGCCCCTGGAGGAAAAAGGTAAGGAGGAAGAGCACCGCTCCTCGGGCGAGCCCGTTCAAGCCTCCGGCGAGGTTGGCGAGCGTGAACAGCCGATGGCGGAAGAGTCCGAAGTCCAGCATCGGCTCGGCCACCCGACGCTCGATCAGGACGAAGGCGGCAAGCACGACGACTCCAGCCCCGATGAGAAAGTAGGGAAGTGCGGGCGAGCCAGCCGGAAAGGCAGTGAGGGAGAGCCCAAGCAGCAGCGCCGCCAGTCCGATCGTGAAGGTGAGGCTTCCCCACAGATCGAAGTGCTGGCCGCCCGGCAGCGTCTCCGGCTCGCGCAGGCGCAAGATCCCCCATATCGTTCCCAGGAGGCCGAGGGGCACGTTGATGAGGAAGATCCACCGCCAGTTGATCGCGGCAAGAAGCCCGCCTACGACCGGGCCGAGGATGAATCCCGCCGCGAAGGCAATCTGGTTCACCCCGAGGCCGAGCCCGATCCGCCCGTGGCGGAAGGCATCGGTAACGATTGGAGCGCTGTTTGCGAAGAGAAGGGCGCCGCCGATTCCCTGGATCACCCTCGCGAGAACGAGATCCCAGCCGTGATAGCGCGCCTGGGCGAGCCCGGCAAAGAGCGACCCCAGCGTGAAGATGGCGAAGCCCGCGTTATAGAGGCTCTTCCTCCCGAACATGTCCGCAAGCCGTCCGATGACCGGGACGACGGCCGTGGTCACGAGGAGGTAGGCGAGGAGCACCCAGATTACGGTGAGGAAGTCGGCCTTTAGATTCACGAGGATGTCGGGAAGGCCGATGATCAGAGCCGAGCCCTGGATCGAGGCCAGAAGCGCTCCGACCGTGGTCACTGAGAGGGCTACCCATTCGTAGCCCGCAGTCGATGTGCTGTCCTGTGTCGTACTCATTTGATTGTCTCGTTTCCGGTGCAGGTGATGGGAATGTTAGGCAGGCGGCGCAAGCTCGCGTAGGCGCGCAAGCGCGCCGGGCGCGGACAGACCGCCGTGGTAGCAGAGCACGCGGTCGATCGCGAAGGGCAGGAGCTTGCGAAGCGATGCGGTTGCCTGCGGCAGGTCGGGAGTCGCCTGGGGGCTCGGACCCGCGAGGACGCCGCTCTCCGCGCGCAGCGCATCCCCCGAGACGAGGAGTCGATCGGCCTCGAAGTACAGGCTGATGTGACCCGGCGTGTGGCCGGGGGTGTGGATCACGACGATACCGCCCCGGTAGGGGAGCGTCTCGCCGTCGGCAAGTGCGCGGTCTACCCGGACCTTCGGCGGGTTGGCGAAAAGCCTGCGGACTCCCTCGCGCTGCCCTTCGGGCATTGCCGCAAGCATCGCCTCCAGGCGGCTTGGGTTCATCTTGAGGAGCGCGCGCTCGCCCTGAATATAGGGGATGTCGTCGGCATGCGCGAGAACCTGCGCCTTGCTCGCCTCAACCACGGCGCTCGCCCCGCCGATGTGGTCGATGTCCTGATGGGTGAGGATGACCCTGCGGATGTCCTTCCACCCGAGGCCGAGCCTGGTCAGGTGAGCCTGGATCGCGACATGCGACCCGGGCGTCCCGGTGTCGATAAGCGTGGCACCGTCCTTCTCGTCCCACATGAGCACCGGATAGATGGTGCTTTCGTTTGCACCGAAGCGCATCTGGATGTCGAGCGCCTCGAGGTTCTTTCCTATGTTCATTTCCCACTAAGGTACGTAGGTGGGTAGTGGAGAGTCAAGCAGGGCTCAGTGTGGCCCGAGGAGACCGCGGTGCCGCAGGCCCCCCTGCCGCTTGGCGCCGACACCCCGTTGACCCTATCATCCTCGGTGACAGGGAGGAGCGATGGCGGCGCTGCATGCGGTCGATGATCATGCCCATCGTCCCTTCGAGGCGGGTGGGTGTGGCAAAGGCTGACAATCTTCTCGCGGTGCTGTGGCTTCTGCGGTCGCGGGGGCGGCTCTCGGCTTCGCAGATCGCCGAGGAGCTGGGTACAACCGTGCGAACGGTGTATCGGTACATCGACGCCCTTTGCGCGAGCGGAGCCCCTATCGCCGCAGAGGGCGGACCCGGCGGCGGCTACCTTCTGCTCGATACCTTTCGGGAGCCGCCCGTGTTTTTCGATGCCGAGGAGCGCACGGCTCTCCTGCACGCCTCGCTGTTCGCCGACCGGGCCGGCTACCCTTTCTCGGACGCCATGCAGCGCGCCCTTCGCAAGATCCGCCGCCGGATGGACGGCCGCCAGCTTCGTGAGCTTGCGCGCCATGAGGATGCCCTGGGCGTCGTTGCGCAGGACCCCCCCTCCCCCGGCACCGAAGCCGGCCGTCTCACGGAGCTTCTCGGGCGGATCGAGAGGGCCGCAGCCGAGAGCCGCACCCTCTCGATCGAGTACTCAAAGCGCGAGAGGGGGGCGTCGCAGCGGCGCACCATTGAGCCGTACGGCGTCGTCTATTGGCGCGAGAGCTGGTACGTGGCCGCCTACTGCCGTCTGCGCAAGGAGATACGCCTCTTCCGCGCCGACCGGATATCGACACTCGCGGAGGGCGGAGAGCGCTTCGAGCGGCCTGCGGGCTTCTCGGCGGGCGATTTCCTCGTGCGCACCTTGATGCCGGCCGCGCCGAAAGACGATGCGATCGCCGTGCGCATCGAAGGTGAGCCCGCCGCAATCGACCATCTTTCGCGCACCTGGTTTTTGAAGAGCTTCGTGACGGCCCGCTCGGACTGTGCGCTTGAGGTTACCGTGACTCGCGAGGGCGCCAACGAGCACCTCCCCGCGCTCCTGCTCGGCTACGGCACCTCGCTTCGCATCGCCGCGCCCCCGGAGCCCGCCGCGCGCCTGGCAGCCCTGGCTGCGAAGGTCGCCGCTTTTCACGCATCCTCCGATAATCACTGACCGCTTCTGTCAGGGGGCCTGGTGTACCTTGCAACCCACGGAGGTCAGGAGAATGCGTTCACTTCAGGGTTTCGTCGAGGTGCAGGGAGCCCGGCTGCACTATGAAATCGAGGGATCGGGCCGGCCGGTCCTGTTGATCCATGCGGCAAACACCGACGCGCGGATGTGGGAGGAAACGGCCGCCGCGCTCTCTTCGCGCTACCGGATCATCCGCTACGACATGCGGGGGATGGGTAGATCGGAGATGGGAACCGAGGGCTACACAGCCTACCGCGACATCGAAGGGGTGCTTGACGCCGTCGACATCGGCGCCTGCACCCTTGTCGGGGTCTCCGCCGGCGGGTACTGCGCGCTCGAGTTTGTCCTGGCGCAGCCGCGGCGCGTCGCTTCCCTCGTGCTCGTCTCGGCGGGGCTATTCGCCTCCGAAGCTTCCGAGTCCGACGAGCACAAGAGGGCCGCTGCGGAGCTCGCGGCCGCGGGCGATCTCGAGGCGATGGCGGAGGCCTATGCCCGCATGTGGCTCGACGGCCCGGGCCAGTCAAGCGCTCGGGTTTCGGCACAGACACGGCGCCGATTCCTCGCTATGGCAAAGGACGCGTTCGCGCGGCGGGCCGAGTACCGCTTCCCGGAGCTCATGACTCCCGAACCGGGAAAGCGCTTGCGCGAGATTGCCTGTCCGACGCTTGTCATCGACGGCGAGCTCGACTTTCCGGAATCCCACCTTTTTGCGGAGCTCTTTGCCCGCGAGATCCCCGGCGCTAGGCGGATCACCCTGGCCGGGTCGGCCCATCTTCCGCCGCTGGACCAGCCGGAGGCCTTCCACCGCATCCTGCGGGAGTTCCTCGCAGAACGGGAGGGGGCGCCATGAGCGCGGCAGCTCCTGCTTCCGCCTCGGTCTTCTTTCGCGGCCTGGACAATCCGCGCGGCCTCGCCTTCGGTCCGGACGGCTTCCTCTATGTGGCCGAGGGCGGGCGGGCGGAACCACGAGCGTGACGAGTGCGGAGGACTGCGAGCAGGTGCCCCCGCCCATCGGTCCCTACACCGCCGGGCCGGCCAGCGCCCGCATTCGCAGGTTGAGTCCCGACGGCGGCCGCGACGCGGTCATAGCGGCGGGGATTCCCTCAAGCCAGACGAGCGCGAGGTCCGGAGGAATGGTGAGCGGCGTGGCCGCCATCGCCTTCGATGTTTCCGGCCGCCTCTATGCCCTGGAGACGACGACGGTCGACAACTCCGGACCGGCACCCGGAAGCGGCCGGGTGGTGCGAGTGCTCCCGGGCTCCGAAACGCCGGAGGCAGTCGCGTCGGGACTCACCTTCCCGACGGCGATGACCTTCGGACCGGACGGTATGCTCTACGTTTCCAACTTCGGCTACGGCTTCCCTCCGGGCTCGGGGCAGATCGTGCGCGTGGAGGTCCCGGACCCGCTGTGATAGAATGCCGCCCATGGCGCGCACAACCCGGTCAAGCGACTTCGGATTTCTCATCGGTCCCGCCCGTTGGTTGTTGCTCATCGCGGGCATTGCGATTGTCCTCGTCGTCTGGTCGATCGGCTACAACTACGGCAGCGCATACTATCTCTACCTGCCGATTGCCGTTGTGCCGTTTGCGGGGTACCTCCTCCTGCGCAGAAGCGCCCTGGCCTACAGGGCGCGAGCGCGCGTCGCCCGTCGGTGGGGCGGCGCCTCCCCATCAGACCGGAAGGAGATGGAGCCGTCGGGCCTCGAATTCTATTTCGAGTCCTTCGTGCGGCCCCGGCAGGTGTCCATCGACAGCCGCACCTGGAAGGATCTCGGGCTGGGTGACCTGTACAGGGAGATGGACACCTGCTATAGCGCCGCCGGACGCAACGAGCTGTATGCCCTCCTTCGCTGCTGCCTTCCGGACCCGGCCGAAGTGATCGAGCGGGACCGGGCAATCGCGATGCTCAGAGCGGACGGCATCTTCCGCACTCGCCTGTTGAGCGAGCTTGCGCTGCTTGACGATCATCCGGGCCGTGATTGCGCGGCGCTCATCTCGGAAGAGTCCGCACGAAGAGATCCAATGCAGGCTCTCTTCGTCGTGCTCAGTCTGAGCGCGGTGGCATCGGTGTTTGCCCCAGTCTTTCTCGGACTCGGAACGGGTTTCCTTCTGCTGTTTGCCGTCTTCGGATTGAATATGTGGGTTTACTATCGCAAGGCACGGCACATATCGAGCTACATCCCGGCGCTCCGCTCGCTTGACGCCATCGTGCGGCAGGCTATCCGCGTGTGCCGGCTCAACCCTCCTGAGCCCTTCGGAAAGCTCGAGGAAATGAGGCCGATCGTTGCACAGCTTCTCCCCCTTGCGCGCACATTCAGCTGGATTCTTACCGGCTCAGCGGCCGGAGTGACCTCGCTTTCCGGAGATCTTGCAGAGAGCATCCTCATGTACATTAAGATCTTCTTCCAGATCGACCTCATCGCGTTCGCACGCCTGAGCAGGGGAATTGAACGCAGGCGGGAGGAGCTCAAGGCCCTCTATCGAGCGATGGGGAGGATCGATGCGCTCCAGGCAATCGCATCCTACCGTGAAAGACGGGAGCTCGAAACCGAACCGTCGCCCGGCGAGGAGCTCTCGCTCAACGTCGAAGGGGTGTACCATCCGCTTGTCGTGGATGCGGTCGCCAACAGCGTCGCCGTTTCCCGACCCGGGGCCCTTATTACCGGCACGAATATGGCGGGAAAATCGACCTTCCTGCGCACCGTCGGTCTGAACGTGGTGCTGGCGCAGACGATCGGCGCATGCTTTGCGACTTCATATCGCGGAGGACGCTTCCTCGTCATGTCTTCCATTGAAAAGGCTGACAGTCTCGGCAGCGGCAAGAGTTTCTACTTTGACGAGGCGGAGCGCATCTTCCGGATGATCGAGCAGGTCGGCAGCGAAGTGCCCGTGCTGCTCCTGATCGACGAGCTGCTTTCAGGAACCAACTCCATTGAGCGTGAAGGAGCGTCGGTCGCCATCCTGCGCTACCTCGCCCAGCGTCACGCCCTGACCTTTGCGGCAACGCACGACGTGGGTATAGCCCGCAGGGTTGAAGAGCTGTACACGCCCTTTTACTTCACGGATCATGCGGACGCAGGGGGACTCCGCTTCGATTACCGGATGAGGCCGGGACTCGTACGCAGCAGAAACGCAATCCGGCTGCTCTCCCTCATCGGGTATCCGCAAGATCTCGTGGACGAGGCGCTGCGTGAGGCCGGGACCGAATCGGACGGTGCGGATCGACACTGAGGATGAAGAGGCGGTGCGATAGCCCTCGCACCGCCGCGACGACGGCAACTCACCTTCCGCTTCTCTTGTAGCACTCCTCCATGATCTTCGCAGTTTGCGTCGCGCCAAACCGCGTGGCTCCGACCTCGCGCACCTTCAGGGCCATATCGAGATCCCGAACCCCGCCCGCGGCCTTGATCTGGACCTTCGCCGATACCGTTCGCCGCATGAGCTTCAGATCCTCGAGGGTCGCCCCGCCCGGCGCGAAGCCGGTGGAGGTCTTCACGAAGTCGGCTCCGGCCTGCTCGCACAACGAGCAGCCTATCTCTTTCAGCTCGTCCGTCAGATAGCAGTTCTCGAGGATGACCTTGACGAGAACGCCCTTCTCGTGGGCCGCGTCGACCACCGCTTTGATGTCCTTTCGAACGTACTCGAAATCCCTGCTGCGGAGCTTTCCGATGTGGAGAACCATGTCGAGCTCGTGCGCTCCGTCCTCGATCGCAAGCTTGGCTTCGAACACCTTGGTTTCAGTCCGGTTGTAGCCGTGGGGGAAACCGACCACCGCAGCGACCCTCACCTCGCTTCCGGCCAGCGCCTTGCGGACGACGGCGACATCCGTCGGAACGCAGCATACGGAGGCGACATCGTACTTTCTGGCTACTTCACAGCCCTCTTTGATCTCCTCGTCGGTCAGCTCAGGCTTCAGGAGTGAGTGGTCGATCATCTTCGCAATATCGGTGCAGGCGTAGTCCATTCCCTACCTCCAATGTAGACGGTTGGCTGTGGCGCTGTTTGGACATGGTAGCGGAAGAGGCTGCGGCTGGGAAGCTTCCTTGCCGGACGATCCAAGCGCGCCTGCGCCCTGGGACCTCAAGCCTGCCTCACTCGATGCCGCATTGCCCGTCGGCGTCTCAGTCCACGACGTAGGCGTAGAGGAGCTGATCGATAACCGAGCCGTCCTTGATGACGCTCTTTCGCATCCGCCCTTCCAAGGTGTAGCCGGCCTTCTCGAGGACACGGGCCGAGGCGTCGTTCCAGGCAAAGGGAACCGCGTAGACTCGCGTCAGACCGTGCTCATCTATCGCGAAGCGCGTGACCGCCCGGAGTGCCTCCGCGACGATCCCCCTTCCCCAGAAGGGTTCGCCGATCCAATAGCCGATCTCCGCCGACACTCGCTCCACATCGGAGTGCAGCACGAATCCGATGCCGCCGATTGCCTCATCCTCGATGCAAATCGCGAACATAGTCTCGGGCTGCGCGCTTGCGGCCATAGCGATGAAGGTCGTGGCGTCATCGAGCGAATAGGGGTGAGGAAAGCCGTCGCGAAGATTCCGCCAGATTTTCCTGTTGTTTGCGTACCGTGCGAGGGATCCTGCGTCGGTGAAGCGCCAGGACCTCACCGCACAGCCGGGCAGCTGCAGCACCAAGGGCGACTCCTTTCCCGGCACAGCCGTCCGATCGGTCCCTGCTCGCTGAGCAGGCCGAATGGGCCGACTATGCCGACGGAACGTCTCGGGACATCCGCCTATTCTATTATTGTAGTCGATCCGAGACCTCGGCGCGATGGGGTGCAGGGGTCCGGTCGCCCTCGATCACGTGCGCACCGACGCCGGCAGCCTCAGGCCTTCGATCGCGGACGCCGCTGTTCCCGAAGGATAGTGAGATTGACAGCTACCGATGCGCAAACCTACCATGAGGAGATGATTCCCCGTCATCCGATTCTCATCGTCGACGATGATGCGACCGCCGTCGAGCTGCTTGCGAATCTCCTTCGAACGAAGGGCTTCGCCGTGAGCGCGGCAAGCTCGGCCGAGGAGGTGCGATCGAGACCGGCGTCATAGACGGAGCCGAAAACAACATCCCCTCCTGGGTCTCGACCGGCCACTGCGAGGTCGCTCCCTACCACGTCGCAGACGCCCACGTTCGGGTGCCGGAAGTGCACATCATGAGCGAGAAGAGCTGGAAGCGCCTACAGCCGGCCGCCCGCGCCATCGAGCGTGCGAAGGCGGCCGGCAGCCAGCTCTCCAATTGCGTCGATCGCTTAAGGAGTGTACCTTAAATGAAACATCCAACCCTGCATCCGCATCGCTTCTTCGACCCCGATCCGGCGGTCCGCAGGCTTGCGGTCGAGCTGCATGACTCGGTGCGGGACCTTCCGATCGTGAGCCCCCATAGCCACGTCGAGGCGCGGATCCTGGCCACCGACGAGCCCTTCCCCGACCCGACCGAGCTCATCATCATCCCCGACCACTACATCTTTCGGATGCTCTACTCGCAGGGCGTTCCGCTCGAGGCGCTCGGGGTGCCGACGGTGGACGGTACTCCGGTCGAGCACGACCATCGCAAGATCTGGCAGCTGTTCGCCGACAACTACCATCTCTTTGCAGGGACTCCCTCGGCTGCGTGGCTCGCCTACGAATTGGCGGAGCTCTTCGGAATCGAGGAGCCGTTTGGACCCGCGAACGCTCTCGCGGTCTACGACCGGATGACGGAGCTCCTGCAGACGAAGGAGTTCCGCCCGCGCGCCCTCTTCGAGCGCTTTCGAATCGAAGTCCTCGCGACGACCGACCGCCCGGCGGACAGCCTCGAGCACCACCGGACCCTGCGCGAGCAGCCGCTATCGGGCCGCGTCATTCCCACCTTTCGGCCCGACGCGGTGATCGACCTCCTGCGCCCTACCTGGCGGCGCGAACTCGACGCCCTTTCCGCAGCGTGCGGAATGGAGATTGGCTCCTACGCAGGCTTCATCCGCGCTATCGAGGACCGGCGCGCCTCCTTCAAGGCGCTTGGAGCGGTCGCAACCGACCAGGGCATCGAGAGCCCGGCGACTCACCGCCTGTCCGAAAGCGAGGCTGAGCTCATCTTCGCGCGAGCCCTCAAGGGGGATGCGAGCGAGGAGGACAACGCCCGATTCACCGCGCACATGCTCATGGAGATGGCGAGGATGAGCGTCGAGGACGGGCTGGTGATGCAGATCCACCCCGGCGCCCTGCGCAACCACAATCGCCTTGTCTTTCGCCGCTTCGGCTTCGACAAAGGCGCCGACATACCGATCGCGACCGAGTACACCCGCTCCTTAGGCGAGCTTCTGAACGAGTTCGGCAACGACCCCCGCTTCACCCTCGTGGTGTTCACCCTCGACGAGTCGACCTATTCCCGCGAGCTTGCCCCGCTTGCGGGCCACTACCCGGCGATGAAGCTCGGCGCGCCCTGGTGGTTCCATGACAGCATCCAAGGCATGACCCGCTTCCGCGAGCAGGTCTCCGAGACCGCGGGCCTCTACAACACGGTTGGCTTCACCGACGATACCCGCGCCTTTCTCTCGATCCCGGCCCGTCACGACCTCGCACGGCGCCTCGACGCGAGCTTCCTCGCCGGGCTCGCCGCCCGCCACATCATCGGCATGGCGGAGGCCCTCGCCCTCGCCCGTGCGCTTGCCTACGACCTCGCAAAGCGGGCCTACAAGCTGTAGAGACTCTCGATCGACGGCTTCCTTACCTCCGGACCCCAAGCGGCACCGCTCGCGCGGCATAGGTGCTGCCCCGGGAGATAGACGCCTCAAGGTCTCTTTCCTGACAAGCTCGGTAATGCTATGGTGGGGAGATGCCAATCGACTTCGCCCGGGTGCATAAGCAGTTCCCTGCCGTGGCCGAGTACGTGAGCGGGATCTACATCCTTCAGCGCGACTACGGCCAGGTAAGCAACCGGCGCCTCGCCGCGTGGATTGGGGTGAGCGGCTCCGCCGTCACCCAGGCGCTGACCCGGCTGAAGCGCCTCGGCCTGGCGGTTCACAAGCGCTACGAGGAGATCGGACTCACCCCCGAGGGGCGCTCGCTCGCCGTGCAGGTCCTGCGGCGTCACTACCTGCTCGAGCACCTGCTGGTCCGCCTCCTCGGCTACCCATGGGACCGCGCGGACGACGAGGCCAAGCTCCTCCAGAGCGAGATCTCCGACGATCTTGCGGAGCACCTCTACCGGAAGCTCGGCGCACCCCAGACCTGTCCCCACGGCAACCCGATGCCCGGCTCGAGCGTGGAGCTGAGGCTTCTCTCCGCGCCGCGGCTGTCCGACGCGCCGGTCGGATCAATCGTCGAGATTTTGCGCATCACCGAAGAGGGGGAGCAGCTCCCCGCGATGCTCGCCTTCTGCCACAGCCACGGGCTGCAGCCCGGAGCGCGCTTCGAGGTGGTTGCGCGCGACGAGCGCGACCTCCGCCTCAAGGACGCAGGCGGTACGCGAAGCGGCGACAACGGCGTGGTCCCCGTGAGCCTCGAGCGCGCCGAGCACGTGCGCTATCAGATCCCCTCGGCAGGCGGCCCGTGATCCCCGCTTCGCGCTTTCATATGCATTAACTCTTGACAAAACCTGACGAAAATTGTCCGATATAGTCGGCGTCGGCTCTCCGGGGTGCCGCGGCCCTTTCTTAGGAGGTTATGCATGCATTTCGCAACGGTTGTCCTGCTCGGTTTCATCGCCGGAGCGACTATCCTACTCGGCCTTCCGGTCGGACGCCTCAAGTCCTTCAATTCGACGCTGAGAAGCTCCTTGAGCATGCTTGCGGTGGGGATTCTCGTGTTCCTGCTCGTGGAGATCTTGGGCGATGCAAGCGAGCCGACCGTGACGGCGCTCGCCGCACCGGGCCATACGCTTCAGGGGCTCGCGCTCGCGCTGCTCCTCGCAGTCGGTTTCGCTGTCGGCTTCGTCGGCCTGGTCATCTTCGAGCAGCGCCTCATCCGCAAGGCGGCCGACGGCGGCAACCCGCTGCAGCTTTCGTTCATGATTGCCACCGGGATCGGGCTCCACAACCTGAGCGAGGGCCTAGCCATCGGGCAAAGCTACGCCCAAGGCATGGGAGGCCTCGCGCTCGTGCTCGTCATCGGCTTCGCCCTGCACAATGCGACCGAAGGGTTCGGGATCGTCGGCCCGGTGGTGCAGCGGGGAGGCCGGCTCTCCTGGGGCACCCTTCTTCTCCTGGCCGCAATCGGCGGAGGACCCACCTTCGTCGGCACCGTGCTCGGCAGCCTTTGGACCTCGAGCTACCTGTCGGTCGCGGTGCTCGCGATGGCGGGCGGCGCCCTGCTCTATGTCATAAAGGAGCTGCTTGCGGGGGTACGCAGGGAGCCGAAACAGGCGATCATCATGGCCGCGGTGGCCATCGGCTTCATCGTCGGCTGGGGAACCGAGTTCGTCGCGGACCGCGGCGTGGCCGAGAGCGCATCCCGCGGCTCGGCCCAAGGATCGACGGTCGTGATTGGAGCGGACCTCTCCGGTCAGCCGGGCGCGCCCTTTTCCTTGGGACAGGGCAGGTCGCGCGAATAGCACGGGCGCGATGCGGCGCCCGGCACCTCGGACCGGCGCGCAGCTGCGGCGGTCGCCCGGGGAGCGTGCTTCAGTCGCCCGACGAGCTTACGGCGATCGGCCGTCGAGGTAGGCGAGCTGCTCGGAGCTGAGCTCGACATCGAGCGCGCCGAGGTTCTCGGCGAGCTGCTCGACGGTGCTTGCCGCCATGACCGGGATGACCGCCGGGCTGCTCCGCAGCATCCAGGCGAGGACCACCTGATTGGCAGTCGCCCCGCAGTCGCGGGCAATCGAGGCAATCGAGGCAAGCCGGGCGAGCCGCGCATCGCTGTCCGCGCCTTGGTACTGCTCCGGCAGGGGGCGATCGGAGCGGGTGTAGGCCCCTCCGAGCAGGGGCGAGTAGGCGAGCAGGGTGAGGCCGCGCGTGCGGCAGTAGTCGAGAAGATCGTCATTCGCAGCGATCTGCGGATCGAAGCTCGCTCCCGGGTGGGGGCGAAGGTAGGTGTGACGCTGCTGTATGCAGCAATAGCCGCCCCACCCCTGTCGATGGACGACCGCCTCGGCCTCGGCGAGCCGCCAGGCGAGAAAGTTGCTTGCCCCTACGAAGCGCACCTTGCCGGCGCGGACCAGGCGCTGGAAGGCCACGAGGCTCTCTTCTTGTGAGGTAACGCGGTCGTCGACATGAGCGTAGTAGAGGTCGATGGTATCGACACCCAGTCGCTTCAGGCTTTTCTCGCACTCCGCTTCGACCTGGCTGGACTTAAGCCCGCGCTCCACCCCCGGATAGGCGAAGCCGACCTTCGTCGCGAGAAAGAGCTGCGATCGATTGCGGCGCTGCCGCATCCAGTCACCGAGAAGCTCCTCGCTCTCCCCGCCGCGGAAGCCGCTTACCCAAGCGGCATAGATGTTGGCGGTGTCGACAAAGGAGCCTCCGGCAGCGACATACCGATCCAACAGCTCGAGCGACAGGGCGTGCTCCGTACGCGTGCCCATGAACATCGCACCGAGACCCATCTGGCTCACCTTTGCGCCGCTTGTTCCGAGAACGACGGTCTTCATGCATCACTCCTTTGATACGGGATGCGGAATACGGATACTGTAGGCGGTCCCCTTCGTGCTGTCTACCGATAGGGTGGCGCCGATCTGGCGGCAGAGCGCCTCGACGATGCGAAGGCCCATGCCCGAGGGGGGCTCCGACTGCACGGGAAGGCCGACCCCATCGTCTCGCAGGGTGATGAGAAAACATCCGTCGTCCGTACCTTTCAGCTCGATAGAGATCGTGCCCTTCCTGTTCTCGGGGAAGGCGTGCTTCAGGGAGTTGGAGATCACCTCGTTGATGATGAGGCCGAGAGGCACGGCGAAATCCGCGGGGAGGAGAAGATCGGAGTCCATCACCGAGCAGTCGATTCGGTCGGAATCGATCCCATTCGAGAGGAGCAGATGCCCGATGAGACTCCTCACGTAATCGCCGAAACGAAGCTCGCCGATCGTTGCCGAGCCGTAGAGCTTCTCGTGCACAAATACGATCGAGCGCACGCGATCCTGCATCTCCTTCAAGACCGGGTTCAGCTCCTGATTCTTCTTTCCCGTCGATTGCAGGTAGAGCAAGCTCGAGATCACCTGGAGGTTGTTCTTCACCCGGTGGTGTACCTCGTTGAGGAGGACCTCTTTCTCGGCCAGCGACCGTTCCAGACGCCCGGCGTGAACCGCCAGGCTCTCGCGAGCGCGGGCGTTGTGGACGGCAAGGCTCACCGCAGACGCGAACTCCGCCGCCGCCTGGCATCGCTCCTCGGTAAAGTGGGACCGGTCCGCCGCGCCCGTCCACAGAATCCCGGCCAGCTCTCCGTTCACCCTTATCGCCGCGACGAGGAGGCTTTCGATCCGACCTTGTTTCCTCGCGCGGATGAGCTTATCCGCGACCCCGGGAGCATTCCCCTGCTCCAGGAAGAGCTCCTTGCCTCCCGCAAGCCCCTGAGCGACCTCGTCCCACCACTCGGGTATGCGTTCTGCGTCCGCCGTCTCGCCCCTGTCTGAATCGAGCGCGCCGAGCGTGGTTGCGAGGAGCGTCATCTCGCGCTTTTCGGGATCCACAATGAGCACCTCGCTTCCGCGTGTTTCGATCAGGCCGTCGAGCCTCGCAAGCGCAAACGCCGCCGTCGCCCCAACCGGTTCCAGCTCGAGGATCCGTCGGTAGACCTCGTGGAGCGCCCGGAGCCGCTCAGCGTATCGCTCGACCCGATCGTGGAGGTGCTGGTTCTTGAGGATGATGAAGCCCACCATCCCTCCGATCCAGGCGCCGATGCCGAGGGTGTAGACCACATAGGTTGCCGCCCGGGGCGCACGGCCGCCGAGGAGATCGTGTCCCTGCAGCAAGAGCAGATTGAGGGCGCGAAACGCAAAGAAGGTCGCCGTAAGAAGGAAGACCGAGCCGAGGAAGATTGGCATTGTCTGCGGCATCTCCGGAAAGCGGCGGAGCGCGTTCAGGGAGACCGCCGTGTAGAGGCCCGCCGACCAAAGCGAGACTGTCACGACGCGCGCGCCGTGGTTGGGAATCGCAAAGGTGAAGAGCGCGAGGAGCAGAAGCTCGCCAACGAGGACGACCGTGTAGGCGACCATGGGGAGCGGGCGCGAGCGGAAGGTCCGCAGGCCCGAGTCGAGGAGCACGATGCTCATCGTGTAGAGAAGATTCGCCGCGATAAGGCCGAGTCCGGACGACTGCAGCGGCTGCAGAAGGAAAAGCGCGAGAGCGAGGGTAAGGCTCACGTTCGACCCCACCCAATGCCACTCGCCCTGGAGGGCTCGTTGAGTGAGCGCGAAAATGAGCATCACGATGGTGAGGATCAACCCTGAGTTGAGGAGCATGTAGGTGAGAACCCGGTTGCCCATCGTCGTCTCACCGCATCATACCTCGAGCCCTGCCCTGCTTCAAGGATAGCGAGGTTTTTTTTGCGGTTCGCGAGCGCCGTTGCCTACGGCTGCTCGACGACCATTGCTATTCCCTGCCCACCTCCGATGCACAGGGTCGCGAGCCCGCGCCGCGCGTTCCTCCGTCTCATCTCGTGCAGCAGCGTCACGAGGATGCGGGTGCCGCTTGCCCCCACCGGATGGCCAAGAGCTATCGCCCCTCCGTTTACGTTGAGCCGATCGGGGCTTAAGGCAGCGAGCTCCCGTTCGAATCCGGCAAGCACGGCGAGCGACTGGGCAGCAAAGGCCTCGTTCAGCTCGACGAGGTCGATATCGCCGAGGGTGAGCTCCGCTGCCGCGAGCGCCTTGCGGCTGGCCGGCACGGGTCCTATTCCCATGATCGCCGGGTCGACCCCGACGGCTGCCCAGCTCCTGATGTAGGCAAGAGGCTTGATCCCGAGCCTGCGGACGCTCTCCTCCCCGGCTAGGATCACGAAGGCGGCCCCGTCGTTGATTCCGGAGGAGTTGCCGGCGGTCACGCGCCCGTCGGGCCTGAATGCCGGCTTGAGCCGGGCAAGCGTCTGAAGCGTCATGCCGAACCTCGGATGCTCGTCGGTGTCCGCAAGGAGCGGACCCTGCCGGTTACGCGGGATCTCGACGGGAACTATCTCTTCCTTGAATCTCCCGGCCTTGATGGCAGCCTCCGTCTTCCTCTGGCTCTCGACCGCGAAGCGGTCCATCTCCTCCCGGGAGATCCGGTAGGCGTCGGCGAGATTCTCCGCAGTGACCCCCATGTGGTAGTCGTTGAACTTATCCCATAGGGCATCGTGGATGACGAGATCGAGGAGCTGGGTGTGCCCGATTCCCGCCCCGTAGCGGGCGGTCGGAAGGGCATAGGGGGCCTGGCTCATGCTTTCGGTTCCGCCCGCCGCGACGATCTCCGCCTCCCCGAGCATAATAGCCCCCGCCCCAAGCGCCACGGTCTTAAGCCCGGAGCCGCACAGCTTGTTGACGGTGTACGACGGGGTCTCGAAGGGGATCCCGGCCCCTACCGAGATCTGGCGCGCGACGTTCTGCCCCAATCCCGCGCTCAAGATGTTCCCCACGATTACCTCGTCGACGGATGCAGGTGCTATTCCGGGTTCGGCGAGCGCCCCTTTCAGGGCCCGGATGCCCAGCTCCACCGCGGAGGTGCCCGCGAACATCCCTCCGAAGGTTCCTACCGCGGTACGCTTTGCCGCGACTATCGCCACTCGTTGCATCGCCCTCTCCTACACGTAGCCCAACGCCCTGGCCTTCTCGGTCAGCTCGGCCCGGAAGGCCGGATGGGCGACTGCGATAAGGTTCCGCGCGCGCTCGCTCACCGTGCGCCCGCGCAGGCGTGCTATCCCATGCTCGGTCACGATGTGATCGACGTTGCTCCGGTGAAGGGTCACCGCGGTTCCCTCGGGCAGCGTTGGGACGATGGTGCTCACCTCGCCGCCCCGTGCGGTCGAGCGGCAGGCGATTATCGACTTGCCGAGCCCGTCATAGGCCTCGACCGCTCCCATCGCGGTGTCCGTCTGCCCTCCCGTTCCCGAGTATTGCCTCGGCCCGATCGATTCGCTCGCCACCTGGCCGGTGAGGTCAACCATCAAGCAGGTGTTCAGCGAGACCATCCTCGAGTTTTGGCGGATCACCTGGGGATCGTTCACCCAGCTTCCTCGTCGGAACTCCACCGCCAGGTTGTCGTCGAGCCAGTCGTAGAGCCGCCGGCTCCCCATTGCGAAGGTGCAGATCATCTTGTCTCGATAGAGGCTCTTCTTCTTGTTCGTGATGACCCCCATCTCGTAGAGCTCCATCATCGAGTCGACGACCATCTCGGTATGTACGCCGAGGTCATGCTTGTCGGTGAGGGCAAGCGCGACTGCGTTCGGGATGGTGCCGATGCCGAGCTGAATGGTCGCTCCGTCCTCGACCAGCTCTGCGACGTAGCGTCCGATGGTGAGATCCTCGGCGTTGGGCTGGGGGGCAGGAAGGGCAGGGACCTCCTGGTGGTTTTCCACGAAGATACCGACGTCCCTCACGTGGACGTGCGTGTCGCCGTAGGTCCGCGGGAGGTTCTCGTTGACCTCGAGGATGGTGAGGCGCGCCGCTTCGAGGATGTCCTTCTCGTAGGTGATTCCAAGAGAGAGCGAGACGAAGCCCTTGGCGTCGGGAGGCGTACAAGTTCCGACGAAGAGATCCGGCCGGCGAGCTTGGATCCGATCGAGGGCGGCGCGGTGCAGCATGTTCGGCACGTAGGTCACGGTGCCGGTGTTGTTCGCAAGGGCCTCCCTGCTGCCGGGGGCGTGAAACCAGCTGCACAGCTGAAAATGCCCCTTCATCTCGGGCTTCATGTAGAAATCGTAGGGATTGAGGGTGAGCACGGAGAACACCCGCACGTTTTCCACTTTGTCCTTCACTATGTGAAACCGAGCCATGCAACCCTGAGGCTCGGAGGCGCATTGGGCGACGACCACATCGTTGTCGCTCTGAATGCGGCCGACCGCCTCATCGATTGGCATCAACTTGCGCTTGTAGTGTTCCTTCCAATCGTTCATTTTCCCTCCTTTCCGGCGCCCGTTCAGTAGACGAAGAGGTTGGCCCCGACGGCGAGACCCGCTCCCGACGCGACGAACATCACCAGATCCCCGCGCTTGATCCGACCTTCGTTCACCGCGTGGTAGAAGGCCATCGGAATGCAGGCCGAGCCGGTGTAGCCGTAGCGGTCCATGATCATCGTCGTCTTCTCCTCGGGAAGGCCCAGAATGGCAAGCACCTTCAGGATCACCGAGCGGTTTATCTGCGTGAAGAGAATGTGATCGATCTCCCCGATCTCCCTGCCCGCCTTCGTAAGCAGCCGCGTAACCATCGGCGGCCACAGCTGGACATTCCGCTGACCGGGAAGGGGCTTCAGAAGCTGGAGGCCGTACTCTCCGGCGGCAAGCCGCTCGCTCGTCACCGGCTGCCGTGTTCCTCCGGCATAGACCCCGATGAAATCCCACTGAGTGCCGTCGGTGAGGAGCTGGCCGTCGAGATAGCGGCTTCCGTCCGCGCCGTCGGTGCGCTCGAGCACGATCGCCGCGGCCCCGTCGGCGAAGATCGAGTACCCGAAGGCGTCACCATCACGAAGATAGGCCGGCATGTTGTAGGCTCCGACCACCGCCGCGAAGGCGATAGTCGGATCGCTCGCCAGTATCCTCGCAGCGGTGTCGAAGGCGATCGTGAAGCTCGCGCACGAGGCGTTGATGTCGAAGGCGCCGGCATACCGCTCGCAGTGCTGGAGCCGCCCCTGCACGATGATCGCCGTCGAAGGGGAGATAAATTCCGGGGTATCGGTCCCGACGATGAAAAGGCCGACCTCTTCCGAGCTCACCCCTGCATCCGCGAGGGCGAGCTCGGCAGCGCGGGTCGCAAAGTCGGCAGTCGACTCGAGGCTGCCGTGTAGCCGCGCGATGTGGCGCCTGCGGATGCCGATTTTTTCCTCGAGCCGCTCGACGTCGAACTCGACCCCGGCGAGCCTCGAAAGCTCGGCGTTGTCGATCGCCTCGCCCGGCACGTAGAGTCCCACGCCTCGAATGCGAATGGCGCTCACGGGAGGCTCCTCAAGGCGGGTCGTACTCTTGAGAGATGATTCATATAAAACCTCACAGCCCTATTGTAGGGTAGCTTCCGCGGTTTTTGCAACGAAAAGATTTGACAAATCGAGAATTCGGCACCTAGAATGGTCAATCGGAGTGAGAGAAGATTCACTTCTTATGCCGGTCCTGGCAAGGGGTCGCTTTGAACGTCGGGATACGAGGAATCGGAACCTACATACCCTCCACCTTCATGAGCGCAGCGGAACTAGCCGCTCGCACGGGCATTCCCGAGACGGTGATCTCGGAAAAGTATGGCGTGCGGCGTAAGCCGATCCCCGGACCCGAGGACACGACGAGCGAAATGGGGCTTAAGGCAGCCCGAAGGGCCCTCGAGATGGCCGAGGTTGCCCCCGCCGAGATCGACCTCGTCATCTGGAACGGAGGGCAGCACAAGGACTACCTCTGCTGGCTTGCGGGGCTTCGGGTAGCCCAGTCCCTCGGGGCGGTCAACGCCTGGTCCTTTGACATGGAGGCGATGTGCGGCTCGATGATGGCCGCCTTCGAGGTCGCCAGGTCGATGATGATCGCCCGACCGAGCCTGAAGAGGGTCCTCGTCGTCAGCGGTTACCGGAATGCCGATCTTATCGATCTTTCCGTGCCCGAGACCCGCTTCATGCTCGACATCGGGGCCGGCGGGGCCGCAGCGCTTCTTGAAGCCGACTACGACCGCAATGTGATCCTCGGCGCATCGTTCAAAGGTGACGGCTCCTTCGCCGAGGACTGTGTCGTGCCCGTGATGGGGACGAAGCGCTGGCCGCCCGAGCCCGGCGATCAATCTCGCCTCCGTTTCGAGGTCGCCGACGGCGAAACCTTCAAGCGCAAGCTGAATGAGAAGACTCTGCCGAACTTCTTTCAGGTGATTCGCGAGTCGCTCGCGGAGTCGGGTCTCACCGAGCGCGACCTCGACTACCTCGCGATTCTTCACCTCAAGCGGTCGGCCCACGAGGCGGTGCTCAAGGAGCTCGGACTGCGACCGGAGCAGACAACCTACCTCGAGGATTACGGCCATCTCGGTCAAAACGACCAGATCCTCTCTGTCCAGCTCGGAATCGAGTCGGGGAAGATACGGGACGGCTCGATCATCGGCATGGTGGGTGCGGGGCTCGGCTTCGTCTGGGCGTCCGCCATGGTGCGGTGGGGCCCCGCGGCCGGCACGTAGAAAGGAGTGCAGATGAACCGCCTGAAGGATTTAGTCTGTGTGGTGACCGGAGCTGCCCGCGGGATTGGGAGGGCGATCGCCGAAGGTTTCGTCGCCGAGGGGGCGCGGGCCGTCCTCTGCTGCGACGTGGTGCCGGGCGAGGCGTCAGCCGGGCCGCTTGTTGCCGTCGCGCTCGACGTAACTGACTCCAAGGCGACCGATGCCTTCGCCGAGCGGGTGCGAGCGGAGTGGGGCCGCATCGACGTCCTCGTGAACAACGCCGGAATCAATCGAGACGCCCTGCTCCAGAAGATGAGCGACGAGGACTGGAGCGCCGTGATCGCAGTGAACCTGAAGGGCCCTTTCAATATGGTGCGGAGCACCGCGCCGCTCATGCTCGAGGCGGGCCGCGGCGCGATCGTGAACGTCGCTTCCATCGTGGGGCTCGACGGAAACATCGGCCAGTCCAACTACGCCGCGACGAAGGCGGGCGTCATCGGCATGACGAAGACCTGGGCGAAGGAGCTCGCCCGAAAGGGAGCGAAGATCCGGGTAAATGCGGTGGCGCCCGGCTTCATCAACACCGCGATGACGAGCGGGGTACCGGAAAGGCTCCTTGAGTCGGTGGTCGGGAAGACGCCGCTCGCTCGATTGGGAGAGCCGGAGGAGGTCGCGCGCGCGGTCCTTTTCCTTGCAAGCGAGGACTCATCATTCATAACCGGCCAGGTGATTCGGGTCGACGGCGGGCTCGCGCTGTAGCGGGCTGCCCGAAGGAGAGGAGATGCGTGAGGGAACGGTTACCGTTGACGGAAAGCGCCTCTTCTACCTGGACGAGGGCGCCGGGGCGCCGGTCGTCCTGATCCACGGGAACACGGCGAGCAGCCGGTGGTTTTCCCAAGTCATGGACCTTCCCGGCCTTCGCTGCTATGCGCCCGATCTCCCGAACTTTGGGCGCTCGGAGCCTATCGATTCCTGCGACATCGACCGCTACGCCGATTTCATCCTCGGCTTCCTCGACGCGCTGGCAATCGAGCCTCCGACGCTCGTGGGCCATTCCCTCGGCGGGGCGGTTGCCATGTCGCTTGCGGCCCGAAGGCCTGACCGCGTCCGCAAGCTCCTTCTTGTCGACTCCGCGCCGATCGGGGGCCTCAAGACCCCGGAGGAGCACTATCCGGCCATCGAGCTATTCCGCACGAACCGGAGCCTCCTGGCGCAGGCTCTCCGTGCGGTGACGCCGCACCTCGCCGATGCAAAGCTCTTCGAGGAACTTGTCGATGATGCCGCGTGCATGGCTGGCCCCGCCTTTACGGGCAACGCGAGGGCCCTCGAGCGGTTTGACTACAGCGCCGCAGCGTTTCGCTTCCCGAGTCCGGTCCTTTTCCTGCTCGGCGCCGAGGACATCCTCATAACCGAAGCGATGGCGCGCGAGACTGTGGCCTGCTTTCCGCAGGCACGCCTCCGCGTCCTTCCGAACATAGGCCACTCAGTCGTCGTAGAGGACCCGTCGCTATTCAAGACCATCCTGGGGGAGTTTGCGACGGCTTGAGCGTGAGCTCTTCGTCACGTAGGGAGGAATGTATGAGGAAGCTTCTAGTTTTCGTTCTCTTGGGAGGGTTCCTGTCGGCAGTGTCAGGACCTCTCTTCGCTGAAGGCAAGAGCGAGGCTGTCCAGCCGATAAAGCTCGGCGGGGTGTGGCCCCTCTCCGACATCACCGGGGATCAGGGAAGCAAGGCCGCGCAGCTTGCGGTGAAGGAGATCAACGCCGCCGGGGGCGTCCTTGGCCGCCCGCTCCAGCTCATCGTCGTCGACGACCAGATGAAGCCGGAGTCGGGAGCCGCCGCGCTCGAGCGCCTCGCTACCATCGACAACGTCGACATCTTCGTCGGCGGGGTCTTGAGCGGGGTCGCGCTCGCCCAGGCGCCGATCCTGAAGAAGTACCACAAGGTGACGGTGTACACCGGCGGCGCGGCGGGGGTCTTCGAAAAGGCGATCGGCCCCGATGCCGATTGGTTCTTTCATCTTCATCCGTGGGACTACGAGCAGGGAGCGAGCTACGTGGAGGGATGGAAGGCCATATCGGCGAAGTACCCGGACGTGAAGCTCGGGAAGTGGTTTCTCGCCTACGAGGAGGGACCCTTCGGTACCGCCTCCTATCAGGCCTCGAAGGTCCTCTACGCAGCAATCGGCGGCACGATGAGCGGAGAGTCCTTCAAGAGCGCAGCGCTCGGGGGCGGGAACTACAGCGCGGTCTTGCAGCACGCGAAGCAGGCGGACCCCGACGCGTTCATCTGGGCCGGCTACGACGCCGACGCGCTTCCTATCATGCAGCAGGCAAAGGCCATCGGCTTTGCCCCGCCGCTCTTCATCGGAGCTCCTCCTGGATGGCCGGCCGATTTTGGAAAGTCGCCCCTTTCCAACGATGTGGTGCTCTACGGCATGTGGGCACCCTCGATGAGCAACGTCAGCCCGGTGAGCAAGCACTTCTACGATGCATACGTCAAGGAATATGGCTCGGAGCCGGCGACCTACTTCGCCCCGCTGTGCTATGCTGCGATCTACATCATCAAGGATGCGATCCAGCGCGCAGGCTCGCTCGATGAGAAGGCGCTCATCGCCGCGCTTGAGCAAACAAAGTACGACTCTCCGCTCGGCGAAACGATTACCTTCACGCCCTCAAACATCATCAAGCACCAGGGAATCCGCGGACAGAAGATCCTGCAATGGCAGAATGGCGCCCAACAGGTGATCTGGCCGTTTGAGTACAAGACCGCCGGTCTCGTCTACCCGTTCCCCGGGTGGGGCGGACGGTAGTCTCAACGGCATCGAGGAGGGAGCGCCCATGGGGATGAGCAGAAGCGCGAGACTTTGGCTCGCGCTTGGCGGCGTGGCGGTTGCGGCGGGGCTCGGAATCTGGAAGCCTCTCGTCATCATCTATGGCATTCAACGGGCGGGTCTCTATGCGGCCGTTGCGCTACCCATGGCGCTCATCCTCGGTGTGATCGGAATCGTCAACCTCGCGCACGGGGAGTTCCTCATGCTCGGGGCCTACCTTGCCTATTTCCTTTCCACCGCGTTCGGCATGGATCCTCTCCTTGCGATTATCCCGGTGGTGATTGTCATGTTCTTCATCGGCGTCGGTACCTACTCGCTCACCATCAAGAAGGTGCTCGCCGCGCCGGAGCTGAACCAGCTCCTTCTCACCTTCGGCATCTCAATGGCGCTCTCGCAGCTCGTCACGCTCGTTGCCACCTCTCAGACCCGAACGGTCTCCGTCCCCTATGCCTCGGCATCGGCCACCGTTGGAAGCCTCACCTTCGGGACCTACGACTTCCTCTCGGTGGTGCTTACCGCGCTTGTGCTGAGCGGGCTGCTTCTTTTCCTGCGCGCGACCCGCATGGGACGGGCGGCGGTCGCGGTCGGGCAGAATCCTCGGGGATCCCGCATCGTCGGGATCAACGTCAACCGAACCTATTTGGTGACTTTCGGAATGGCGATAGGCATCATGGGAATTCTCGGGCCCTTCTACCTCGTCGATCACTCCATCTTCCCGGCGGTCGGCTCCTCCTACACGATGAAATCCTTCTGCCTCGTGGCTATGGCGGGGATCGGGAATCTCCCGGGGATAGTGTGGGCAAGCCTCGGCCTTGGGTTTGCCGAGGCCTTCATCTCCTCCTTCCAGGGCTACGGAGACTGGTCGGACATCGTCTTTTTCGCGCTCATCGTTATCGTGATCTTCGCGCGCTCGCACGTGAGGAGAAGCAGGTGAAAACCCCCGTCAAGGTTGTGCTTGTCGCTGCGCTCTTCGGCGCCGCGGTCGCATTCCCGTTCTTCGCCGGCGCCTACTTTCGTTCGGTGGCCCTCATCATCCTCGTCTACATGAGCCTCGCCGTAAGCTGGGACATGCTGCTGCGCTCGGGCCAGATCTCCTTCGGGATCGCGGGCTTTTTCGGTCTCGGAGCCTACGCCGCGGCGCTCGTCGACCTCCACCTGCACGTCCCCGCGCTCCTTTCGATCCTGTTCGGGGCGATCGCCTCGACGCTTGTCGCGCTCGGGCTCGCGCTTCTCGTGCTGCGGCTGCGCGGGATGTACTTTGCCATCGTGACGCTCGCCCTCGCGCAAATCTTCCAGGTCGTCATAAGGAACTGGTCTTCGCTTTCGGGCGGACCCGAGGGGCAGACCCTTCCCACGGTGATCTTCGGCGGCGACTCCTCCGCCCTCTACTGGCTTATGCTCGCGACCGCCGCGGTCGCGATAGTCTGCTCCGAGCTCTTCGAGCGGACCCGGATCCGCTTCGCGCTCACCACAATTCGCGACAATGAAATCGTCGCCCAAGCTCGCGGGGTCAACGTGCTCGGCTATCTCACCCTGGCGTTCGTCGTCACTGCGGCAATCCAGGGGCTCGTCGGCGGGGCCTACGCCCAGGTGTACGGCTTCGTCACCCCGGACGGGAGCTTCAGCATCGACTTCACGCTCCTGCCGCTCGCGATGGCTCTCCTCGGCGGGGTGTACCGGACCTCGGGGCCGGTCGTCGGCGCCATCGTGCTCGGAGTCATCTCTGAGTACCTCAGGCTCTACGTTCCCTACGGGAGCGAGCTGGTCTACGGGATCATCGTGATAGTTGTCGTCCTCTTCCGACCGCGGGGCATCATGGTCTCGCTGCGGGCCAGGGCCCGCAAGGCGCGCGCGTCATGAGCGACCTCATCGCGCGAGGGCTCACCAAGCAGTTTGGCGGCCTCCTCGCCGTCGATGCGGTGGAGCTCACCCTGGAGCCCGGCGAGATCGTCGGGATCATCGGCCCGAACGGGGCCGGGAAGACTACCCTGATCCACCTTATCTCGGGCGTCCTCCTGCCCACAGGCGGGCGCATCGAGCTTCGCGGCCGCGACATCACCTATCTTCCCGCGCACGAGCGCAGCAGGTTGGGCATCGCCCGCACCTTCCAGATCATCCACCCCTTCGACGACCTCATCGTGCGGGAGAACGTCATGGTGGGCGCGCTGTTCACGCGTCACCTTTCGATGCGGGCGGCCCGAAGGCGCGCCGAGGAGCTCTGCGAGCTTCTTGACCTTGCCGACATCGAGCGCACCGTATCCGAGCTGACCATTCTCGAGATCAAGAAGATGGAGATAGCGCATGCCCTCGCGGGCGACCCCACCTTGCTTTTCCTCGATGAGCTGATGGCCGGCCTCAGCCTCGAGGAGACAAACGAGATGGTTCGCACGGTGAAGCGCATCGGCGCGGAGCGCGGCATGACGATCGGAGTGGTCGAGCACGTCATGGGGGTCATCCGCGAGCTCACCGACCGGGTGATCATTCTCGACGGCGGCAGGGTCATCTGCGAGGGACCCTACGAAGAGGTGTCTCGCGACCAGCGGGTGATCGAAGCCTATCTCGGCGGAGAGGAATAGATGCTTGAGGTTCGCGGGGTGAACTGCTACTACGGGAAGATGCACGTCCTTTTCGATGTCGACCTTCGGGTGGGAGATGAGTCGGTGGCGCTCTTGGGGCCGAACGGCGCCGGCAAGACCACCCTCATAGCTGCGATCATGGGCATGGTGAAGCCGCACGACGGCGAGATCGACTTCGAGGGGCGGTCGCTTCGGGGGATGGAAACGCATGAGATTGCAAGGCTCGGTATAGCACTGGTCCCCCAGGAGCGCGAGCTCTTCCCGCTTATGTCGGTCGCCGACAACCTCAAGGCCGGCGCGGACTACATTCCCGCCGCCCGCTCGAAGAGCCGTGCACAGCTCGACCTCGTCGTGAGCCTCTACCCCACGTTGGCCCGCCGGCTTCGCCAACCCGCGGGAACCTTGAGCGGCGGAGAGCAGCGGATGCTCGCGATCGGGAGGGCCTTGATGGCCTCGCCGAAGTTGCTTATTCTCGACGAGCCCTCGCTTGGCCTTCAGCCGTCGCTCGTGACCGAGCTCTATCGGAAGCTCTTGGAGATGAAGGGGCGCATAGCGATCCTCGTCACCGAGCAGAACGTGCGCGCCTCCTTGAAGGCGGTGGATCGAGGGTATGTGATTGAAAACGGACGCATCGCGTTCGGGGATGCGGCGGAAGGCCTGCGTCACAACCCGCATGTTGTGAAGTCCTATCTCGGGATGTAGTCCTTCGCCGAAATGACGAGGCGCAATGAAACAAAGGGCAGCGAAGATCGCAGCGAACGCGCAGCTACCGACGAGAGAGCGCCTGCTCGACTCGGCCCTGGCCCTCTTTTCGAGCTCCTGGTTCGATACGGTGTCGATCGCGGAGATCTGCAGGCAGGCGGAGCTTTCGAACGGGATCTTCTACAAGTACTACCGGACGAAGAAAGAGATCTTTTTCGAGCTGCTCTCCCGCTACCTCACGCTGATCGCCGGGCGCCTTGAAGCGATCAAAGGGGCCACCGCCCGCGAGCGCCTTAAGAGCTTCCTCGATCTGACGGTGGGGACGATGCTTGCCAACCGCGATCTCGTGACGGTCTTTCACGAAGGACAGTACCGCTTCCCGAAGTATGAGCGGCAGCTGCGCGACATCTACATGGACGCGATGTCCCGTGCGCTCGGGCGAACGGTGACCGAGACCGAGTATCTCCTCGTCGCGGCGGGGGTGCGATTCGTCACGCTGCGTGCCATACGAGCCAAGCTCCCCGTCTCCCGCACCGCGCTTGCGGAAGCCATTTGGAAAGGGGTGTTCACCAAGCCTCTCGCGAGAGCCGAGGCGGTCTTCGCAGCCCCACCCCACCCGCTCGAGCCCGAGGAGGACAGCTCCGCGTCCCGGCTCATGGATGCAGGGGTCAGGCTTTTCGGAAAGCGGGGCTACCACGCGGTGAGCGTCTACGATATCGCGAAGGCGGCAGGCTTCGCGGTCGGATCGTTCTATCTCTACTTCCCCACCAAAGAGCTGTTCCTTTCGGAGATCGTCCGCATGATCGGCCGGCGGACCCGCCACTTCATCGCTGCGAACCTCGACCCGAGCTTGAATCGCCTGGAGCAGGAGCTGCAGGGCCTCCACCTCTTCCTGCAACATTTCTCGAAGCATCGCGAGTACTATGCGATAGTTCGGGAGGCGGAGTTCGTCGTGAACGGGGAGGTGAACGAGTACTACAACCGCTTTGAGAGCGGCTACCTCGGAGACCTCACCGAGACCAGGGCAGAAGGCAGGCGCGACAAGAGGCTCGTGGCAAACCTACTCATGGGCATCGCCCATCACTTCGGCATCGAGGCGCTCTTTAGCGAGACGATTGCGGATCCCCGCAAGACGATCCTGGAGCTTGCCGCGCTGCTGCACGCGGGGATCCGCTAGGAGCCGGCGACCGGCGCCACGTGGCCGGCTGCATCAGAAATCGTTGAAAGGACTTCCGCCCTATTCGCTCGGAATGCCGTTTCCGGCAACCCAGAAGGAAAGAAGAGGAGTCCGCCCGAGCGGGCCGATGCTGACGCTCGCCGTGAAGGGACCCGCTTTCTTCGGTGCGAAGACCATCCGGAAGAGAGCTGTCCCGCCGGCCGGCAGCGCCCGCTCGGGCTGGCCGACCACCGCAAACATGGCGCTGGCGCCCCCGGTGATCGCCACAGCATCGCGACCCAAGGCCAGCGCAGAGGCTCCCGCGTTGGTTAGCGTGAAGGTCACCGGGTTGCTTTCCGCGCCGACCGCCACATCGGGAAAAAGGTAGAGGCGCCCGACCCCGATCGTCATGCTTCCGACGGCGAGGCGGACGGCCGGGGAAGATTGCGGCCACGCCGCGACCGACCCCGCAAGGAGCAGCCACAGCGTGAACGCACAGCGCCGTAGGCGTGGGCTCATGGAGCCATTCTACAACACGCGCGAAGCGCGCGCCTACTCACGTGGCAGGGCGCCGCGCTCGAGCCAGGTTCGATCGAGGACCCACCGCCCCATGCGCGCGAGCCCCCAGGGAAGGTAGATCCCGGCGGTGACAAGCGACAGGAGGCTCTGGCCCCAGAGGAACCAGAAGCCCCTCCCGATTCGGCCCTCGAAGCCGAGGCGGCCGATTTCCACTCCCTCGTGCAAGAGTACGCTCCGCCGGACAAAGTAGCGGTAAAGGCGGAGGCAGGCGGCGGGCCAGTAGATCCCGAGGGTGATCATGGCGAGCGCGAGCTGCCCAACCATGAAGCCGAACGAGGGGAAGAACCACGTTTGCCAGCGAACCGTCACGTCGTTCCAGCGATAATGAACGGCCCATTTGTAAATGACGTAGATCAGGATAGGCATGACGAGCAGAATGAGCGCAAAGGTTGTGAAGGTAGTCGCGAGCGCAGCCCCTCCTGACGAAGGATCGACCTGCGAGGGGCCGCGGGCCCCGAGCAGGACCCCCGCCAGAACGGCGGCGACGACCACCAAGACGAGAAAGAGCGGCAGCAGGGCTAGAGGTCTCCCAAGAAACTCGAAGCGGGATTCTCGATAGCGCGTGCTCGACGCGAGGAAACTCTGGACGCGCCGGAGAAACCAGGGAAGATAGATTCCCGCGGTTATCAGGCTGAGCAGGCTGCCGACCAGGACGATGAGAACGTAGCGACCCGGAGGGCCGTCAAAAGCAAAGGCGTCGCCGTCCAACGATAGCTTCGGCGCGGCGCGGCGGTAGATCACGACCGCAAGCGCCGCCTCACCGAGCCCCATGATGATTGAGCAAGCGAAGGTAACGGCAAGAGTGGACACGGCGCGCGCGGTATCCTCCGAGCCGGACCTGATGAGAATGCTGACTGCCTCGACGGCGACGACCGCGACCCAGTAGAGCAGGACCGGCCACCACCAATCGGCACCGCGAATCCCGAACTTGAAGTAGCTCCGCATCGGCAACCTCCTTCTCTGCGGGCAAGTCTAACCGAGCCGGCGGAGAAAAGCAAACTCACGGCCGCACCTGCATCCGATCTCCGCCGTTGCCGTGCCACATTGCCGCCATGTCAGAGCTGACGATTCATTCCCTCGTGCTTTCGAGCCGGCGTCGCAGCCGGCAGCCTCCCGCCCTTGCCTCTTCGCTTCGTCTTGAGGAAGAGGAAGGGGATCGAGGAGACGATGCTCACCAGAAGGGCGACGAAGAAGACGTCGTCGATAGCCGACACAAAGCTCTGTTTCTGCACCGCCGCCATGATGATCGACTGTCCCTTGCTCATCGCCGCGCTCGGTGTGCCGCCGCTTGCATTCATGACGATGAAGTAGGCACGGGAGAGCACGTCCCGGAAGGCGGGCGACCAGCTGCTCATGGCCTGGCCCGCAACGTCGAGATGGAACTTTTCCCGGTGGATGAGGATCGTGCTCAGTATCGCCACCCCGAAGCTCCCGCCGAGCTGCCGGATGATCTGCATGAGGCCCCCCGCCTGCGCGGCCTTTGCGCCCGATATCGACGCGATGGCCGTAGTCTGGAGCGGAGACATGAGGAATCCCATCCCGGCCGCGAGGAAAAGGACCGTTGTGACAACCTGGGAGTTGCTCGAATAGGCGGAAAGGAAGGTGAAGCGGTACATCCCATAGGCTCTGAGTAGGATTCCGACGACTCCCGGAATCTTGGCGCCGATGCGGTCGGTGAGCCTCCCCCCGATTATCGCCGTTATGATCATGACGAAACCGAAAGGCAGGAAGACCATACCGGCTTGCGTCGGGGTGTAGCCGAGCCCGACCTGGAGATAGAGCGGCAGCAAAAAGTCGCTGCCGAAAATCCCCAGGCCGAAGATGAACAGGATCACGCTGCTTAAGGAGAAGTTGTAGTCCCTGAACAGGGAGAAGTCGAGCAGCGGATGATCCGTCGTGAGCTCGATGATGAAGAACAGGAGAAAGCCGAAGGCCGAGATGGCGAAGCAGCTCACGATGAAGGTCGAGCCCCAACCGTCGGTGTTCCACTCCGCATTGCCGTCGGCGAGGGCTAGCAGCAGCGATCCGAGGGCGACGGCGACTGCCGCGAATCCCGCGAAATCGAAGGGGTGCTTTCCCTCGGCTCGGTGATCCCGAAGTATGACGTAGGACGCGAAAAGTCCTACGATTCCGATCGGGACATTGACGTCAAACATCATCTGCCAGGAGAAGTTGTCGATGAGCCAGCCGCCGAGAGTCGGACCAAAGGAGCTCGAAGCGAGGGCCGGAATCATGAAGAACCCCATCGCCATGCCCAGCTTCTCCTTGGGGAACTCCCGCAGCATGATCGCCATGCTCACGGGCCCTATCATTCCCCCGCCGATGCCCTGGACGATCCTCGCGAGGATGAGGGTCGAGAGACTCCATGAGGCGCTGCATAGGAACGACCCGAAGGTAAACAGAGAGACGGCCGCGAGGAAGACGGTCTTGTAGCCAAAGCGGTCGGCAAGCCAGCCGGAGGCCGCGAGCATGACGGCGAAGGCAAGGAGGTAGGCCGTGATCACCCACTGCACGGCATCGGTGGACTCGCCGAAGGCAACTTGGAGCTTGGCGATGGCGACGTTCACGATCGTGCTGTCGAGGACCGACATGATCATCGCGAAGCTGATGGCGGCCATCACCCACCACGGATAGGCGGGATGGCCGGGACGCAGCTGGGGAGCTCCCCCGACGATGCGCTCGCGCGCGCTTACGATATTCTGGAGCATGACGGCTCACTCCTTTGCGGTTTTCACCCGCACCTTCGTCTCCTTGAAATTGACCTGGACCCCGAGCCGGTCAACGTCGCAGACCGTATGGATCGGCTGGGCGGGCCGAACGAGCGATGTGATTCGTCTCTGTGGTGGATCGGACTAGCCGGCTAGTCAGTACGTGGGGAATGCCGATTTCGACTGGCGAGGCTCTCCTTCATGCGGTCGGTCAAGAGCTTTCGCGTCAGATTCCCATAGTACTCGGAAAACTGCGCCAGAAAGCTCTTCTCAAACTCTTCGCGATCCGTACCGTAATGGGAAACCCACTTGTCTTCAAGAAGAAGAAAAAAGAGCATCGGTGCCATTCCGAAGAAGACCCCCGGCATCCGCCACTCGCCAATGTCGATCTTGTCCAGCCCCAACTGAGCGCGCAGGGCCACACTCGACTCAAACACCCGATCGAGGTATCGCAGGACGTCCAGGTTCTGGTTGTCGGTCTTGAAGAGCTCCATGAACAGGATGCTAAAAAATCTCTTTCGTCTCTTGAGGAAATCGAAACCCGCGGTCATAAGCGCCTCGATGCGCTCCTCGTCGTCGCCCTTCTCTGCAATCGCCTGCTCTTTGACGCTCTGGTTTTCCTCTCCGATTCTTTCCATGAGCGCATCCAGCAGCTGTGCCTTGCCTTCGAAGTAGTAATAGATGAGGGCCTTGTTCACCCCTGCAGTCCGAGCGATCTCGTGGACCCGCGCGCCATCGAAGCCCTTTTCGGAAAAGACCGCTTCGGCGGCGTCCAGGATCCTCTTGCGTGCCGGGCCAGGATCCTCGACCGCGGCCTCCGCGGCGGCGCCGGCAGACCACTTTCCGCTTATTCCCTTCTCTGTGCGTGGTTTTGGGGAGTCCCCCCTGCCGCCTGCCGGAAGCTTCGGGGCCCTCTTGGTACGCGTACTATGCGTGCTATCCATAGGTGCCTGTTCAGCCCTCCATCCGTGCTCGTCCGCAGGCTCGCCTTCGCAGGCGTCCTGACTAACCGGATGGTTAACATCTACCACTCCAGCCAAGCTTTGTCAAGCGAAATCTGATGAGGCTCAAGAGGGTTCGCGCATTCCGGCGGCCGCGCCCGGCCGACCGTAGCGGCCGGGTCTACGGCAGTCGCGCGAGCTCTTCGTAGTCGGAAGGGGTATCGAGATCGGAGACGACTAAGCGATCGTCGACCGGAAGCTCGAGAAGCTGCACCCCCCGGAGCGCGTCGGCCATCGAGCGGGAATCGTCGAGCGAGAGGATCTTTTTGATGAGACCGCGCGCAAGAAGGACCGGGTGGCCCTTCTGCCCCTCGTAGGTGGGCCGTACGGCGTCGCCTCCTTCCTGTCCGGAAAGCTCGCGGTAGAGCTCGGGGCGGATGAGCGGCATGTCGGCGAGTGCGACGAAAAAGCGCTCGCTCGTCACCCGGACAGCCCCCGCCTTTATCGACGAGAACATCCCGCGCTCCCACCTCGGGTTTTCGACGAGCTCGACGCCTTCCCAGGAACCGAAAAGCGCCTCAAGCTCGGCTCCTCGGTAGCCGCTGACGAGGATCACGCGAGCGCAGGAGTCGAGCGCATTGCGCACGCTCCACTCGACGATCGTCCTCCCGCGAAACGGGAGAAGCAGCTTCCAGCTTCCCATCCGCTTCGATTGTCCTGCCGCGGGCATCACGCAGTCGAGCCGTTCCGGCATCCTCCGCTCGCCGACCATACTGTGGACTATACCACGCGACCGACGCACGGGTCCGGCCTTCCGCGCGACAGCGGCGACGGCTCGTTTTGACAGCCGCGGGGGCGCGGTCTATACTTGTTTTCGAGGTTCTGTGCCATGAGAGAGATACTCGACGACGTCGAGCGCTGGCTTCGTGAGGGCGAGCGCGACATCGCAATCGCTACGGTGCTCACCACGTGGGGATCGGCGCCTCGTGGGATAGGCGCGAAGATGGCCGCAACCAAGAGCGGCAGAGTGTCCGGCTCGATAAGCGGCGGCTGCGTCGAGTCGGCGATCATCGAGGAGGGGCCCGCAGTTCTCGCAAGCGGGCGCCCCAAGATCCTTCACTTCGAAACGAGCGACGACACCGCCTGGAAGGTCGGCCTTCCCTGCGGCGGCACCATCGACGTGCTCGTCGAGCCCTTCGAGCCGAGCCTGTTTGATTTTCTTTCGCCTCACCTTAAGGCGAACGCCCGTGTGACGCAGGTCACCGTGATCCGGGGGCCCGATGAGCTCTTGGGACGAAGGATGGCCTTCGGGCCGGACGGAGAGGCCGCCGGGACCATCTCCGCACGGTTGGACGCGACCGCGCGCGAGATTGCCCGGTCCGTGCGCAGTCCGGAGAGGAGCTCTGTGGGCGACGAGATCGAGCTCTTTGTGGACCCGATGCTGCCCGCGGCGACAGTCGTCATGATCGGCGGTGTGCACATCGCCGTCGTCCTTGCGAAGCTGACCGCGGCCATGGGCTATCGCGCGGTGGTCGTCGATCCGAGAAAGAGCTTCGGGAGCGCCGAGCGATTCAAAGGGGTCGACCGTCTCCTCGCGCTCTGGCCGGATGAAGCGTTCAAGCAGGTGGAGCTTACGCCCGAGACCGCGCTCGTCGTCCTCACCCACGATCCGAAGCTCGACGATCCGGCGCTCGAGGCAGCGCTGCGAAGCCCGGCCTTCTACATCGGCGCCCTCGGCAGCGCCCGCACGCAAGAGCGCCGCCATGCGCGGTTGCTCGCGCGGGGATTTACGCAAGTGGAGCTCGAGCGCATCCACGGTCCGGTGGGGCTCGACATCCGCGCCGCGGGCCCCTCCGAGATTGCGCTCTCCATCCTTGCCGAGATCGTGGCCACGGCCCGCGGCGCGCAGGGAGTCATGCGAAAAAGCGCGGCCGAGGCCGGCGAAGGGAGTTTGCCGGCTACGGCAGCAACGCGCTCCGGCAGCGCCGCCACCTAGCACTTGGCCACGTTGATGGCGAGCCCGGCGAGGGCGGTCTCCTTGTAGCGCGACTGCATGTCGC
>DAHUYW010000023.1 GCA_027306915.1 Spirochaetales bacterium
AGTTCCGACGATGTTTGTGTCGAGCGCAAGCATCGGCTCCCTTTCTACCCGAGGCGGTGAGGTGAGCGCGGCGCAGTGGAGGATCGTGGCGACAGGGTGTTTCTCTAGAAACGCCTCGATCATCCCGAAGTCACGGACGTCGAACTCGCTTGAAGTGGGATACAGGGCCTCAGGACGAAGGTCCGTCAGGTGCCTGCCGAGAAGACCGGAGCCTCCGGTGACGAGAAGTCGCTTTTCTTCGGCCGGTTTCACGTGAGCGCTCCGTAGGGGAAGTTCTGCGAGCGAGCATCGCACCGCCAGCTCTCCACCGACGGTCCGTTGCGGTCCTTTTCGGAGACATTTAGGCTTGCAGAGTGCATGGCGTCCTCGATGCGGCGCTTCAAGCCCGAATCGCACATGCCCCAATCGATGTCGGCCGAAAGCGGCGAGATCCCCGCTTCGGATCCGCCGCTGTACTCGCCGCTGCACAGGTATTCGATGATCGTGTCCTCCGGAAAAAGGTTGCCGTGCGCGAATCCGGGAGGAATCCAAATCCATTCCGCCGACCTTCCGTCCACATCCGACGGCATGTCGTAGGCAATGGCCATCCCAAAGGTGGGAGATCCGATTCGGATGTCCAGCACGATGTCGATCATGTGGCCCCGGATCGTCCTCACAAGCTTCCCCATGTAAGGGCTCCATTGGAAATGGAGCCCCCGCAGAGTGCCGGCGCGTGAAAAGCTCTCGTTTGCCTGAACGATCTCCCACGAGCCAACCGCTCCACCTGTTGCTGTGACCAGATCCGACTTGCGGAAGCTCTCCGTGAAGTACCCGCGTGCGTCGAGGAAACGGTCGTAGCGTACGACCTTGATCTCGGGAATCCCCAGGGACGTCATCGTCAGGTTCTTCATCTCACGTGACTCTCCATAGCGCCTCGAAAGAACTCGATCGTCCTATCCAGCCCTTCCGAAAGGGCCACCCGAGGTTCCCAGCCAAGGAGCCTTCGGGCCTTGTCGATCACCGGCTGCCTCAGCCTCGGATCGTCGGCGGGCAGGGGCCGATACGCAACTCGCGCGGTCCCACCGACCTTTCCCGCTACGAGCTTCGCCAGCTCGCTCACCGTGAACTCCCCCGGATTGCCGAGGTTTATCGGTCCTGTAACCTCGTCTCCGGAGGTCATCATCCGCACGAGGCCCTCCACGAGGTCGTCGACGTAGCAGAAGCTGCGCGTCTGCGAGCCGTCGCCGTAGATCGTGAGCTCCTCGCCTCGCAGGGCCTGCACGATGAAGTTGCTCACGACCCGACCGTCGGCGCGGTCCATGAAGGGGCCGTAGGTGTTGAAGATCCGCACCACCTTGATGCGCACGCGATGCTGGCGATGGTAGTCGAAGAACAGCGTCTCGGCGCAGCGTTTTCCTTCATCGTAGCAGGCGCGCGGACCGATCGGGTTCACGCTCCCCCGGTACTCTTCCGGCTGGGGATGAACCTCGGGGTCCCCGTAGACCTCGCTCGTCGAGGCCTGAAGCACCGGACAGCCGAGCCGCGTTGCGAGCTCGAGGGCATTGATCGCGCCGAAGATGCTCGTCTTCATCGTCTTGACTGGGTCCTGCTGGTAGCTCAATGGGCTCGCCGGACAGGCGAGGTTGTAGATTGCGGCGACCTCGTGGTCGTAGGGCTGGGTGACATCCCCCTCGATGAAGCTGAAGCGCGGATCGCCGAGAAACCCTTGGATGTTCTGCCGCGAGCCGGTCTGAAGGTTGTCGAGGCAAAGGACCCGCTGCCCCTCGTCGAGAAGGCGCTTACAGAGGTGCCGGCCGACAAACCCTGCGCCCCCAGTGACGAGGACGGGCTTCGCGCCATCACTCATGAGGCTGCCAACCACTTCCGTCCAGCATCAACGAGCCCGCCGTAGACTCTCTCGGATTCGTCGACAACCTTGCGGATCTCCGGAAAGCGCAGATCTAGATACTCATGTGCAAGCAGATTGCGCAGTCGAGTGAATCGCGCGAGCGCGGCGGCGACGGACTCGAACTGCGAGACCGCCGCCAGAGAGGCAAGCGTCTCGCGGTAGGTCTGCGGCATCGGCAGCCCCGAAGACGCAAGCACGATTTTTCCAATGTCAACTGACGCGTTTACCAGGTTCTCGACCCAGCGCTCGACATCGCGCCTGAGACTTCCGTCCTTGAGGTAGGAGTTGGAGGTGAGCGTGGTAAACTTGCTCCGTTCGGTCAGCTCTCCGGCAAGGAAATCGAGAATCCGGAGAAGGCGGGCTCGGTCTATCTCCGAGAGCGAGCGGGACCTATCGCGAATCTCGACGAACTCCTCTATGAAGGTGCGAAAGTCCTCGGCGATGGCCGTCACAGCCTCGGAAAAACGCCCCATGATCGCAGAATCCCGCATCACGCAAGGCCTCCCCTCAAGCACGACCGCCGCCGAGAGCGTCGCCGGCGCGCGGTTGAGCACGACGAGGTCGACCTCTCTCTTAAGCCTTCGTTCCAGCTCGCCCCAGATCTCGTCCTCGGCGGGGTAGCGCGCGTCCTCGGACTCAAGATCGAGGGGCGTGCGGCCGGCGGCGTCTGGATTCGGGTAGAAATAGAGAGCAACATCGATGTCGCTCTCGTCGGTCATGCGCTCCTTCATGGCCGATCCGAAAAGGAAAGCAGCTGCAACTTCCGGTTTACTCGCCACCGCTTCACGGACTATTCCGGCGATCTCGTCCGCCGACGCCAAAGCTTCCGTCACGTCCCCATCCCGTAGTACTCGAAGCCGGCCGCCTCGACCTCGCTGCGGTCGAACATGTTCCGGCCGTCGATGATGATCGGAAGGGCCATCTCGCTCCGAAGCTGCGCGAGATCGACTCGCCTGAACTCGTCCCACTCCGTGAGAACGACGAGGGCGTCGGCGCCTCGGGCGGAGGCGCCTGCTTCCTCCGCGTAGCGAATCCTGTCCGACTCCGGGAAGAGCCGCCTAAAGTTGTCGGCGGCCTTGGGATCGACGAGGGTGAGCCGTGCGCCGCTTTCGGTTAGGTAGCGCACCACCTCGATTGCCGGAGACTCGCGGATGTCATCGGTGTTGGGCTTGAAGGCGAGCCCCCAGACCGCGATCCGCTTGTCTTTGTTGATCCAGAGAACCTCTTCGATGAGCTCGCAGAAGCGCTCCCGCTGCCTCCCGTTGATGGTTTCGACCTCGCGCAGAAGCGAGAAGTCCGCTCCGTGCTCCTCGGCTATCCGAATGAAGGCCTTCACGTCCTTCGGAAAGCAGGAGCCTCCGTAGCCTATCCCGGCGCTCAAGAATTGCGTGCCGATCCGGCCGTCGAGCCCGATGCCGCGAACGACATTCTTCACGCTGGCGTTTGTCTTTGCGCAGAGCTCAGCGAGCATGTTGCTGTAGGAGATCTTCATGGCGAGAAAGGAGTTTGCCGCGTGCTTTATGAGCTCGGCCTCGGCCGGGTTGGTGAAGATGATCTCCCGCCCGTTCGTGAGAAGCGGCTTGTAAAGCTCCTTGAAGGTCGCCCTGTCCTCGTCGCCTTCCACCCCGACGACGATCCGGTCCGGATTCATGAAATCGTGAAGCGCCGACCCTTCGCGAAGAAACTCGGGGTTCGAGCAGACCCTCACCGCGGCGCCGCTTTTCTTATAGCGGTGCACGGTCTTTCGGATCCACTCGTTGGTGGTCACCGGCACGGTCGACTTTTCGACGACGGTCTTCGCCGAGGACATCGACTGGGCGATCTCGCGCACCGCCCCTTCGATCTGGGAGAGGTCGGCGCTCCCGTCGTCCGACTGCGGCGTGCCGACGCACAGGAATATCACGTCCGCGTGCGCCGCGCCCTCGCGCACCTCGGCGGCGAAGGAAAGCGTGCGGCTCGATTGATGCTTGCGCACGAGCTCCTCGAGGCCCGGCTCGTAGATAGGCACCTCGCCGCGGCGAAGCATCTCGAGCTTCGGAGCGTCCTTCTCGATGCACAGCACCCGATGGCCGAACTCGGCGAAGCAGGCAGCGGTGACAAGCCCGACATAGCCCGCGCCGATGATGGTTACGTTCACAGATCACCTATCACGTCAGACAGGTCGGCCATGCTCCGGGCTAACAGTTGGAGCTTGGCGGAAACGACGTCGTTATCCATGGAGAGATAGGAGCCACAACGCTCGATGATCGCTGGGCGCTATTCATGGCGCTTCCTTGAACAATTTCAATCATGTCCTCTTACGAGCTATACTCCGCGCATGGGAAGATACGGATTCATCATGCCAGTGCTTGTCGTGCCTCTCTTGTTCGTCTTTCTACTTCCTGCATCCGCTCAAGGAGAGCCCGCTCCCTCCGTTGGCAAGCGCCCGGTCATCCTCTTTTGGACCGACAAGCCTGGGTTGGCGCCGCACGCCACCTATCTTACGCCCGACATCACGCTCTCGGCGGCCGGCTCCAGCGAGCCGCTCTCGCAGGCGCACCTGCTCGCGCGCGGCGTCATGCCGCTCGCATGGTGCCCGGGACAGTCCCTCGAGGGGGAGTCGGACGCCCAAATTCTCGCGACCTGGGCAAGAATCGTCCGCGACGGCTATGTCGGCCTCGGCATCGACGAGCTCGGCGGCTTGAATCACGCCCGAAACGTCCGTTTCGCGGGGCTCCTTGAGAGGTTTCACGCCGAGTACCCGAAGGTCTACATCGCAGTGTGGAGCGCCGGAATCATCGACCCCGCCCTCGCCCGCGCCTATCGCAGCTCCGTCAACCTGGTGATGATCGAGACCTACGGTCCCTGGGGCCTCCATCAGTGGGAGCGCTTCGTCGTCCGGCTCACCGAGGCCCGTCTCTTCGGAATCGCCGGGAAGTGCGTCTTCGGGATCGGCATCGACGACGCTGCCCCGCCCGACACCTTGAAGTCCTGGGGGAGGTGGTCAAACGATCCGCGCGACCTCGCCGCCCAAGTTCGCTGGATCGCAAAGCATGCCCCCGACATGGCCGGGATAGGCTTTTTCGCCGCCTATGCAAGCGACCGGATGCTCACGGTTGCCGACGAGCTCGCCCATAGGTACTTCCCCGCGCGTGCGGATGCCGCGGCCGCCGGCCCACGCCGGTAGCGGTCCTGCCGCCCTTGGTGGGAATGCAGGCATCGTAGGGCTCTCGCGTCGGCCTTCTTGTTGTCGAGTCGCATCGAGATCCGCCCCGCTATTGCTCGAGGGCAGCTTTGTCGTACCCAAGCGAGTTCTCCCCGCCCCGCACGATATCGCGAGCGATGACTTCAAGGTCATCCCGGACCGCCGGGCAGTCGGCCGGGCTGTTGCGCCACCGAACTGCCTCGAGTTCGGAGAGCGGTACGCCGGAAATCACCTCCGCGACGACCGCCGGATCGAGACCTGCCTCTTTCGCTTGTGCTTCCTCCCACACGACCGGCCAGTTAAACGAGCGGTTCCGGCATATGATCCATATATCTGCCAGGTCCTTCCCTGCGAAACGAAGCGTCGCACCCATTTTGTTCGAAAGGATATTGCGCAAGGCGTCGATTCGGCCGAGCACTGCACGTGTGATCGGCTCTCCGAAATGAGGAGCCGAGTCGTTGACCAGATCGATTTTCAACTCGATGTCCGGGTCTCGCGCCGCGGTTACCGTCAAACGGCTGAAGTCGGAAGTGCGGATCGTTGCAGCCGACAAGAACCCGAGCTCGCCGCGCTCCTGGGCGTGTTCCAGGGTTGCAGCGAAAAGGTCTACCCACTCTCCGTAGCGAGGGTCTCCGTTTACGAAAAGGTCGAGATCGTCCGAATACCTATGGCCGAAGTATCCCCGTGACAGAGCGGTACCACCGGTGAGATACAGTGGAGCTCCGAGCTCGATCACGAGTCTCAGAACCCCATCCTGCAGCGGATACAGCCTCTCCTCGTAGTATGCGTCCGACGAACTCATAGCGGCGTCGCAACTCCTTTGCCCGTAGTTTGGCAACTACATCGGGGCGGAGTAGATTGCCGGCACGATCTCGGGACACCAAGCGAAGCACGGTGTACCACGGGAGAGACTCGAGCATTCTGATGAAAATGCGCTCCGCGGTGAGCCAACCGTTCGGTTGCCTGGTCCCGGCAAGGATTTCGAGGACCTCCTCTGGATCGACCGTTCGGTCCCAGAATATGCTCCGAATGATTCGTTTCGGCTCTCTGGTGTCGACTTGGCCGGCAGTCCTCATTACTCGCTCTCCCCGCTCACCACGTCCTGCAGGAAGGCTACGTTGGCGCCGCGCGCCTTCTCCTCGGCATCCGGGATGTAGCTTTCGGAGTAGAGCAGGAAAACAGCGTTTCCACGGGACGCGGTGCCGTGCACGTCGTGGGCGTTCGGAGCCCGGCCGCGGCCGTCTCCCTCCGCCGGGCGATCGGCGCTGCTGGCCGGCTCGAGAGTGGCGCGCTGCACGGAAGCGCGCTCGGCGGCCTCTCGATCGTTGCGGAGATAGCTCACCGCGTACATCTCGCAGGCGTGCTCGACGATGAAATCGAGATCGCTCGCCCCGATGAGCATGATGCCGGTGTAGCCGTGCCCCTTGAGCTCGCGGACGAATCGCTCGATCGCCTCGCGGTAGTACACTATGTTCCTGATCGTGCGCTTCAGATAGCGATAGCTCCGGCGGGTGATCTGATCGATCCCGTCGGCGGAGACCGCGTAGCGGATGTTCCGGTTGTTCACCTTGCGGATCGTGAGCCAGCCCTTCTGCACCAGACGCTTCACGATCGCGTTCGTCATCCCGAGCGAGAGGCCCGCTATGCGCGCGAGGTCCCGCTGGCGGACATGATCCCGCTGCGCGTAGATGTTCTCGAGGACTTCCAGCTCCTGATCCGAGGCGTCGACCGATGTGTTCATGTGTCTTGGGGGGAAAGGTACAGCCGGAGGATAGACCTCCGGCATCCTGGCGCCGAGAGCCCGAAGTGCGCTGCACGTCAGGTCCGAGCCAGGGCTGATGAAGCCCGCCGACCCATGCGTTGGAGGCTCCCTCTCATCGCGCGCCGAGGCCGCCGAAACCTGCGCTCTGCGCTGCCGCCGATGAGCTTTCACGTCACGTTTCGGCATCTTCACCCCGCGGGAAAAGAGCCGCCACGCGTCTTTAATGTTCAGCGATTGAACAGTATAGCACAGGCCGCCGGGAATTCAAGGGGAGGCGCCGGACAGGGGGAAGCTCGTCCTCGCACGTTGCTCAACGGGAATAATGCTGTTCGTGGCCGAAGATTTTGACCTTCCCCGGACCTCTATTCCTCGAGACTATCCTGAATGAGTCGAAGCTTCTCGATGAAAGCCTCATGTGCGCGATAGAACTCGGAAAGAGTCGCCGGCAGCCGTGATTGCACGAGTCGAACCCGTTCGGGATCGAGGTCACTGCCATACATGTTCCGGAACCGATGCCGGAAGCCACGCAGCTCGTCCAGCCTCTCAACGAGCCCGCGGTCAATTAGGGCAGGCCGCAATTCGGGAATCTCGATCATCATCCTGCGCACAAGGTCGCGATGCCATGACGATGTCTCAAGCTCGTTCTCAAAGAACTTCGTGATTCTGAGACAGTAGTTTTCGATTGCGTTGTATGCGTTGTGGATCGTGTAGGCAAGCGCGGCCCAATCAAGCTCGTCGACGGCCCCTTTGTCGACGCGGTCGAGAGCCCTGCGATTCTTTTCTTCGAGTGCACGCAACAGCTCGATGTCGTGGCGCAGCTCGGCGATAAGCCTCTCAAACTGAAGTCTGTCTCTTATCATAAAGGACTTTCCCGAACCGGCTGACGGCCTCGCGAATGTAGGCGCTCGCACTGTGGAGATCGACTACATCGACTCTGAATGGACTCTCGAGCGCGACGGAAACAAGCTGAAGGTACCGATCGGAGTCGACTGCCAGATCAATATCGAAGCTCAAGCTTCTCGCGCGCCCTTCAGCAAGAGAGCCGAAAAGGACTACCTGGCCGAGCTCGGGATCCACGGCGCGAAACGCCTCCGTGAGGCGTTGCACCTCCGCCCAGGCCGCGCCAATTCGCTCAGATAGCTCCTGTCGAAGCCGCTTGCGTTCCGCGCGGTTTCTCCGGGCGATCGCCCTGCCCATTGCGGCCAGCTTTACCCGGTCCATACGTCCATTGTAGCACGTGATAGGCCGCCCCGCGCAGCGTCGACCACCGTCACCGCGAGGGCGGCCCGACTGACTGCCCCGCGCCCTATCGCCCTTGGCTCCTGCCGCGATTATCGCTCTGGTTGCCCTGATCGCCTTGGTCGCCCTGCTGGTTGCGCTTGAGCTGATCGCTTGACCCCTGGTCTCCACGGTCCGGCGTCGGTTGCTGCTCGGGCCGCTTGAGCTGTCCGGGCGGCTGCTGCTGCTCCCGGCCGACCTGTCCCGGCGGGGTTTCCGGCCGCTGGGGCTGGCCGAACTGCTCGCGGCCCTGCTGCGGCTGCTGGGGAACGGGCTGCGGCCTCGGCAGCTCGCCGGGTGGCACCACGTAGACCGGAGGAGGTCCCGGCTGGCGCTCGACTGAGGAGCCGCCCGGCCGGTAGCCCGGGGCCGGCTGCGCGGGCACGGGCTGAACCCCCCTGGCGTTCGGGGGCACGACGTAGACCGGCGGCGGCTGCTGGGGCTGCGGCGCCGGGGTCACGATGAAAGGCCGAGCCGGTCCGACGTAGTTCGGACCCTGGAACGCCACGCCTCGGTTGACCTGGGCGCGGGCAACGTTCGAGTTGTTTCCCTCAACTATGACCCTCCCGGTGACCGTCAGGTTGGCGAGGAGACAGTTGTTCCCGGTGATGAGAACATCCCCCACGATATAGGTGACGTTGACCCCGCTGCCGTAGATCGTCACGTTGTTCGCCTGAATCACGAGGTTCCCGACGTACTGGGCGGGTTGGAGCTGAACCGTGACGTTGTTGCCGATGGGAATGGAGTCGGTCGAAAACTGGGTCGCCTGGGGACCTGAAACAACGGGTCCGGTCGGAACAATCCGGAAGCTCATGCATCCGGTAAGCAGGAAGGCGCCAAGCGCCAAAACACCAAGGGTGATCCTTCCCCTCGGGCGGGCTGTACGGTGTATCGGTTCCATAGGTCCCCTTCTTCCGACAGTGGTTTCGCTTAGAATATCACATTATTCGGCGGCGGATAACCCGGGAAGAGCGGACTGTAGGCCGAAGACCCACACCGTTTCGGATCGGAGCATGCGGTCGAAGCGCCGCTCGCTCCTTTCAGCTTCCTCCCATTCCGCCAGCGTCAGGACAACCAGGTCGACCGGCACAGGAAGCGCAGTGAGGTCCCACTCAATCGGGCGGCGCACGGGCGGCAGCTTCGCTCCGGCAACGACGAGAAGCACGTCGAGATCGCTTCCGACGCCCTCGCGATTGCGGGCGTAGGAGCCAAAAAAACCGGCTCGGACGAGCTCCGGCCGCTCGGCAGCGGTCTTGATGGCCCAGTCAGCGAGCGATCGCTCAACTTCGTTCCGAGCCGGCCAGATGAACACGGACGAACTCAAGGATCTCACCGGCGTAGCGAATGGCCTCCTCGCTTTGGAGCTTCCCGTAGTGATGGAACGGCGCTCCCTCATCGTGACCGTTTGGACATCGGGCAGGGATATGGAAGGCGTCGAGAACTCTCGCCTTCTCGACGAGCTCGTCCGGAACAGCCATGGGGAGCTCGGTGAGCAGCCGGGCAACGACGTGGCCCCACGCCTCCTGAAGGTGTTTTTGGTGAAGGGCTTTCGCCGCGAGCTCGGCGGCCTGCTGGGCCGCAAAGCAGGCCCACTCATGGCGGCCGTCCTGTCGAGAGGCCTGCGCTTGCTCGAGATCGCGGCTTGCCTGCTCGAACCAATCCAGCGACCTGTCTGCCATCTCCAAAACCAGCCTTGTGCTTCAAGCATACTGCGGCGAGGGCGACACGTCGACCTGGCTCGGTGATTCCCGTTGGACTTTGGCCGCGCGCTTCGCGGTTGACTTTTACCCAACACCTGTATAGTATTTTTGTTTGCCATGCACTCGAATCCCTTCCTGCAGGTCGTCCGCGCAACACGGCTCCGATCGCTCGATCGCCCGCCGGTTTCGCAGGAGCGCTGGACCTTCCGCTCGCTCGTCGGCTGCTTGAGCGAGCTCTCCGAAGAACGCTCGGAAGGGGCCCTCTCTCTCGCCTGCTCGATCGTCGCCGAGGCGCAAAAAGCGAACGAGCCGGTCGCATGGATCGCCCCCGGGGCGACTCTCTTCTATCCTGCCGATCTCGCCGAAGGCGGGATCGATGTGGATGCGATCGCAATCGTTCGCCTGCCCGGCGCCCGCGCAGCCATCCTCGCCGCCGAGTGGCTGCTTCGCTCGGGCGCCTTCGGCCTCCTCGTCCTCGACCTGGGCTCGGATCTGCGGGTAACCGACGCGGCGCTCGGCCGGCTCGCCCGGCTCGCCGAGCGGGGAGCAAGCGCCGTGCTCTTCCTCACCCGGAAGGGCGCCGGCGAGCAATCGATCGGCTCCATGATCTCCCTGCGTGCCGAGGTCCGCTTCGATCCGGCGGGCCGCCGTGCTCCAAGCGCGGAGCCGGACAGCGAAGCATCTCCCGTAGCCCTCGTCATCCATACGCTCAAGGACAAGCGGGGCGCGCCCGAGGCCGCGGTTCGGAGGCTTCTCGATGGCTCGCGTAGCATGTATTAGCCTTCCCCTCCTGCCGCTTCAGGTGCTCCTTCACGAAAATCCGAATTGGCGCGAGCTGCCCGCCGCGGTCATCCGGGAGGACAAGCCGACAAGCCCCCTTCTCTTCGTTAACCGCGCGGCGCATGGGGAGGGTGTGCGCGCGGGAATGCGCTACGGCGATGCCCTTGCGCTCGTTCCCGGCTTGCGCGCAGCTCCGGTCGTTCCTGACACCCTCGCGGCGGCGCGCGCGGACATCCTTCGGGTAATCTCGCGCTTCACTCCGGAGATCGAGCCCTGCTCCTTCGACCCGGAGAGCTTCTGGCTGAACGCCGCAGGCCTTACCGCGCTCTACCGCACGCTTCCCGAGTGGATCGCCGCACTGAAGGCGGCGCTTGCCCGGGAGGGATACCGCTCGAGCGTGGTCGTCGGCTTCACGCGCTTCGGAAGCTATGTCCTTGCGCGGTTGCGGCGGAAATCGGGAGTCGTCCCGTCCGCCCGCGCCGAGCGCGACCTGGTCCACCGCTCGCCGGCCGCCGCCCTGCCGCTTGCCCCCCGCACCAAGGAGCTCCTGCGGCGCCTCAAGATAGCGAGCGTGCACGACTTTCTCTCCCTGCCTCGCGACGCGGTCCGCAAGCGCTTCGGGGAGGAGGCTCGCACGCTGTTCGACTTTGCGACGAGCTCCGGCCTTCTCCCGCTCCAGCCCCTCCGGTTCGAAGAGCCTCATGTCTACGCGCGCTCCTTCGATTCCCCCATCGCATCGATCGAGCTCCTCATGCCGGAGATCGAGGCGCTTCTCGATGCGTCGCTTGCAAGGGCCGCGAAGGCCGGCCGCCTCCTGGCCGGGCTTACGGTGGCCCTCCGCACCGAGGAGGGCGAGGAGCGCTCCGAGACGATCCGAGCGGCCCAGCCGACCGGAGACCGGCGGCTCCTGCTGCGGCTCATTCGCCTCCGGCTTTCCTGCCTCCTTGCTTCCGAGCCGAATGCGGGAACGACCCTCGCGGGATCTCGCAGCCGGCAGCGCCCGCGCGCCGATCTCCGCGGCGGCATCGTTTTTCTCGAGCTCCGGCCGGCCGAAACGCCCGCCGCAGGCCGCCAGCATGAGCTGATCGAGGAGAGCGGCCGGCGCGACCTCGCCGCCGGCGCCCGCGCCTTCGCGCTCCTGCGCGCCCGCTTCGGCAACGAGACGGTGGCGCGCGCCTCCCTGCGCGACTCGCACGTCCCGGAGCGGCGCTTTGCCCTCGAGCCGCTCGATCGGCCGGCGCTTCCCCGCGCCGGCGGGATCGTCGGCTCCCCAGCCAGGCCCTTCCCCGCCGTCCGCCGCGTTTTCCTGTCCCCCGCGGCGGCTCTCGCACCCTCTGCGGAGCAGATTCTTACACACGATCCCGTGCTGCTTCAGGACGCATGGTGGTCGGACCATCCGGTCGACCGCGAGTATCTCTTTGTCACGAGGGATGGGGAGACGCACTGGCTCGCCTATGACAGGCTTGCCCGCCGGTGGCTGCTCCACGGTGTGGTCGATGGTGTGGATGAAAGGGCCTCACCCGTGCCCCTGGAGGCGGAGCGGCGGCACGAAGCGCGGCAACCCGCACAGCTGCGGCCTGCGGCGGCGCGAAGCTCTCGGCCGCAGCCGGAAGCGCGGCGATCTGCGGCGACACGCCCTGCCCGGTCGCAAGCGGCCGGGCGGCAGGAGCGCTTCCCCTCCCGCGCGGACGCGCCCGCCTACGTCCCGCTCTGGTGCAAGAGCAGCTTCTCCTTTCTCGAGGGGGCGAGCCATCCCGAGGAGCTCGTCGAGCAGGCGGCTGCGCTCGGACTCCCCGCCCTCGCCCTGACCGACCGCGACGGGGTGTACGGGATCGTGAAGGGGTACGCCCGGATGCGCGCGCTTGCCGGCAGCGACCCAGCCGCTTGCGCCCATGGCGCCGGCGGCACGACCGTGGACGCGCTTTTCGGCGAGTCGGGCGGCGCAGCTGCAGGCGCTCCTGGCGCGAGAGCCGCAGGCGCCTACCCGCGCCTCATCGTAGGCGCCGAGCTTACCGTCGACCCGGGTGGCGCCGAAGGCGCCGCGCGAGCGACCTTCGCGAGGGCCGCCGGCACCTCCCGCCCGCCTCGCGGCCCGCGCCTCCTTCTCCTTGCCGCCGACCATACCGGCTACCAGAATCTCTGCTCCCTCATCTCGGCCGGCCGCCTGCGCAGCCCAAAGGGCCAGTCGTCGGTTACGGTCGAGGAGGCCTGCGCGCGCGCGAAGGGCCTCATCGCCCTGTGGACCGGAGGGGAGGAGACGCTTCCCGCGCTTGCCGACGCCTTTCGCGGCCGGCTCTACGCCATCGTCGCCCGCCACCGCTGGTTCGGCGACCCCGAGCGGGAGCGCACGGCGCGCCGTGCCGCGGCCCGCTTCGACCTTCCGCTGGTGGCCGCCAACGAGGTCCTCTATCACGACCGATCCCGCAAGCCGCTCCAGGACCTCCTCACCTGCATCCGCCACGGCGTCACCCTCGAGGGAGCCGGCACGCTTCTCGCGCCCAACGCCGAGCACGACCTGAAAAGCACCGCCGATTTCGCTCGCCTTTACCGCGACGATCCTGCCCTCGTCGCGCGCACCCTCGAGATAGCGGAACGGTGCACCTTCTCCCTTTCCGAGATCGAGTACCGCTACCCCGAAGAGGCGGCCCCCGCGGGCCTCACGACGCCGCAGTGGCTGCGCAGCCTCACCTACGAGGGCGCCCGCTCGCGCTACGGCGGAGAGGTGCCGCCCGAGGTAGCCGCCCAGCTCGAGCGGGAGCTCGCGGTCATCGAGGAGCTCCGCTACTGCGGCTACTTCCTCACGATGTGGGAGATCGTGCAGTACTGCCGGAGAAACGGCATCCTCTGCCAGGGGCGCGGCTCGGCCGCGAACTCCGCGGTCTGCTACTGCCTCGGGATCACCGCCATCGATCCGGTGCGGATGGACCTTCTCTTCGAGCGCTTTCTCTCCCACGAGCGGGCCGAGCCCCCCGACATCGACCTCGACATCGAGCACAACCGCCGCGAAGAGGTGATCCAGCACATGTACCGCACCTACGGGCGCGACCGCGCGGCGATGGTGGCGAACGTCATCCGCTACCGCTACCGCTCGGCGGTCCGCGAGGTCGGCAAGGCCCTGGGCGTGCCCGCGGCGAGCCTCGACCGCTGCGCCCGGCTCCTGCCGCATTGGGAGGGGGACGGCCTCGCCCAAGCGGTCAAGGAGGCCGGGCTCGATCCCGATCTCCCCGCCCACCGCCATCTCCTCGAGCTCACGCAGGCGATCGTCGGCTTTCCGCGCCATCTCTCGATCCACCCCGGAGGCTTTCTCCTCGGAAGCGAGCCGGTCAACCGCATCGTCCCCATCGAGAATGCGACGATGCCCGGCCGCACCGTGATCCAGTGGGACAAGGAGGACGTCGAGACCCTGGGCCTCTTCAAGGTCGATCTCCTGGGCCTGGGAGCCCTTACCCACCTCGACTACTCCTTCAGGCTCCTTGCCAAGCACTATGGCGTGGATCTCTCGATGGCGACGATTCCTGCGAAGGACGACGAGACCTTCGCGATGATCCAGCGGGCGGACACGATCGGGATCTTTCAGATCGAGAGCCGGGCGCAGATGGCCATGCTCCCGCGCCTTCTGCCCGCCTGCTACTACGATCTCGTCATCGAGGTGAGCCTGGTGCGCCCCGGGCCGATCACCGGCGGCATGGTTCACCCCTACCTCCGGCGCAGGCAGAAAAAGGAGGAGGTCGTCTATCCCCATCCGAGGCTCGAGCCGGTCCTAAAGAAGACGCTCGGCGTTCCCCTTTTCCAGGAGCAGGTGATGAAGCTCGCCGTGGTCGCCGCCGGCTACACCCCCGGCGAGGCGGACCAGCTCCGGCGCGACATGGCCGCCTGGCGCCTCGCCGGAAAGATCGAAAAGCACCGAACGCGGCTCATCTCAGGGATGCGCGCGAACGGCATCAGCGAAGAGTTCGCTGAAGGCGTCTTCCAGCAGATCCGCGGCTTCGGCGAGTACGGCTTCCCCGAGAGCCACGCCGCGAGCTTCGCCCTCATCGCCTACGCCACCGCGTGGATGAAGTGCCACTACCCGGCGGTCTTCTTCTGCGCCCTGCTCAATGCCTGGCCGATGGGCTTCTACCTTCCCTCGACGATCGTCGAGGACGCAAAGCGCCACGGCGTGCGGGTGCTTCCGGTCGATGCCCTCACGAGTGATTGGGATTGCACGCTCGAGCCCGCGGCCCCCGGCGTGAGCTCTGACACCCGCGCGTCGGCCGACCGCCGCAATACGCCGGCTTTTCGAGCGACTGCCGAGCCCCGTGCGCCGGCGCATGTGCCGGCCTTCGCCGTCCGCATGGGGCTCCGTTACGTGAAGGGGTTGAGCAAGGGCGACTGGGAGCGGATCGCCGCCGCGCGGGGGTCTTCCGCGGCGCATGCCGCGCTCGAAGGGGCGGCCCCCGCCGGCGCTTCGCCGGCCGCCGGCCACGGACCGGTATTGGGAGCGCGAGACGGAGCGGAGCAGGGCGCCGCCGCGTGCGTCGCCCGCCCGCGCTCGATCGCCGACTTTGCGGCTGCAAGCGGCCTTGCGCGCGACACCCTCGAGCAGCTCGCCGAGAGCGGCGCCCTCGCGGGCTTCGGAATCCACCGCCGGCAGGCGCTCTGGGAGGTTTTGGGGGCGGCGGCTCCGCCGGCGAGAGCCACGCCGGGCGTCCGGGGACCGGCGAGCGACATTGCGATCCCGCACGGTCCGCCCCTTGCCGACTTCCCTGAGGAGCCTGCAGCCCTTGCCGCCCCGACCCACGCGGAGGAGATCACCTGGGACCTCGCGACCTCGGGCCACAGCGCGCGGGGCCACGTCGTCGAGCTCTTTCGGGCGCAGCTTGCGGCCGAGGGGCTTCCCGATTCCGCCGCGGTGAACCGCCTCCCCGACAAGACACCGGTCTCCTTCGCCGGCTACGTGATCTGCCGTCAGATGCCCGGAAACGCCAAGGGGGTGGTTTTCATGACCGTCGAGGACGAGGCCGGTGTCGTCAACGTCGTGGCGTGGAAGAAGGTCTTTGCGCGCTATCGGACCTTGATCCTGACCTCGTGGTTCCTCGGGGTCACCGGCCGCCTCCAGTCGAGCGACGGCGTCGTCCACCTCGTGGCCGAATCCTTCTGGCGGCCGCAGATCGAGGGCTGCGGGTCGGACCGCAGCCTCGCTCTGGACAGCCACGATTTCTACTGACTGCGAGGCCCACAAGGCCGAACGGATACACCTGTCGCCACGCTGCATGCTCGGCCGACGTCGGCATGTGCGCTCACCCGCGCGTCGGAAATCAGCCCTGCAGGGGCTTGAAGACGATCTGCGCGTCGGACACCCGGATCGGCGCGACGCCCAGGACCCGCGCGAGGTTGTCCACGGGGATCGCGAGCCGGCCGTCGAGCTTCCGGACAGGACCGCCGAGGTCGAGGCTTCGCCCATCGACCGTCGCCGTGCTCCCCTGATCGGGAACCACCACGATGTGGGTGCCGTAAGTGAACAAGCTCTCCTCGGGCGTGCGCCGCAGCCGCACATCGAGGCTCTGAGCCAGATCCTCCAGGCTCATGACAAGGAGGCCGTTTTCCTCCTGCGGCGCGGCCTGTGCGACGGGCTCGCCGCTCGCAGGATCGAGGAAGAGCGGCGCGTTTTCATGGCCCGGACGGAAATCGAAGAGGTTGTTCAGCTCCCCGGCCGCAACATCCGTCGATTGGTCGCCCAGTCGGCCGAGCCTCCAGTTGCCTTCAATGAATCGGATGATGGACGACTGGTCGGAGACGCTGTGCGCCACAAGGTTCCGCTTGGCCCACGGCGACACGACGAGCAGCGGAAGGCGCGGTCCATAGCCCGCGCGGTCCAGGTAGATCCCCGGCGCCGGCGCGCCCGCATTGCCCGCACCCTCGAGTGCATCTTCCTTCGGATCATTGGAGGCGGTGACGATGGGTCCCATCACGTGATCGTACCAGCCGTCGGAATCGTCCCAAGAGATGAAGACCGCGGTGCTCTTCCACTCAGGCGACTTCTGGAGACGGTTCAGGGTGTCGACCAGCCAGGCCTGCTCGTCGATCGGGTCCGAGTAGCCCGCGTGGCCGTCCTCGTATCCCGGAGCCTTCAGAAAGGCGACGTTCGGAAGGTTTCCTGCGTCGACCGCGCGCCAGAAATCGCTCATCCCGTACTGGTGATTTGCCTGGTCGCTGCGGCCGATCATCGCGACCGAGGTGGGGGGCAGATGGCTCGGATTTGCGGTCTGCCGGTAGTACTGGAACGGCTCATGGTGCGGAATGTAGTCGGCTACCTCTTTGCCTCCCACGTTCCGGTGCTTTCCGGCGCTGCGGAAGCCCCCTTCGAACCAACCCCAGCGGAGGTTGCGTGCATCGAGGAGGTCGCCGATGTTTTTTCCCCTCATGCGAATCGTCGCTCCCATAGAGGTCATGTCATAATAGGGATCGACGTCGCTGAAGAGGGTTCCGTTGCCGTTGAGCGCCCACGCCGGATAACCCTTCTCGCCCGGCTTGAGAGGCGTGTTGGCCACGGTCTCGTTCGCGCTGTAGGCGGAGGCTCCGTGCGTCTGCCCGGCGATGAGATTGAGCGCCCCCGGACTCGAGGGGCCGAAGGTCGTACCGAAGGAGTTGTCGCTCATGGCGAAGTGCTGGGCGTAGTTCCAGAGCGCGGTGACCGTGTTCCCGTCGTAGTAGTCCATGACGATTGTGTTGTTGCGTCCCGTGTTCTTCACGAACTTGTCCATGAGCCCGCCGTCGAACGCTCTCTGCTCCGCGGTGTATCCGTGGTCCATGTCGGCGGTCATCGCCTCGCTTCTGTCGAGGCGCTTCGGGTCGGCGCCGTTCGGATTGTGCTCGAGAAGCTCTACGGTAAGTCCGTTCACCGCGGGTGTACCGGGAGCAGCATAGAACGGGGGCTCGTTCGCCGGATTCGTCGCCCTCGGGTAGGTGGCGAAGTAGTGGTCGAACGAGACGTTCTCGTCGAATATGACCACGACATGGTCGATCGGGGTGACAGCCCCCGACGAGCTCGCCTCCGCAGGCGGCTGACCGCCGGTCGCCGGCCGCGGCCTCTCCTTCTGGCCGCCCGCCCATGCCGAGGCTGCACCGACCAGCAGCGCCAGAACCGCACATAGGGTAAGGAAACGGTTGCGCACATTCATCTTCCGCATCTCCTCTAGGAGCTCCCAGTGTGCCGCAGAAGAATGAGACGACCGTTTTGATTTGGTTAGACTGTTGTAGCCTCTCCGGCGCGTGCGCCGTCGCCTCGGTCGCCTGCCCAACTCTTGTCGCGATGAGAAGAGACCGCTATTCTGCAGAAGGTGGCAAGACGAGCGCCGGCGGGCAAGAATTCCGGGACCCTTCGCATAGGCGATCACTGGAATGCGATACGTATCATTGCGCTTTCTCAAAGCAATCCGTTGAAGGCGATCGCGGAGTTTGTCGAGAACTCGATCGACGCGAAGGCAAGCGATGTTCTCATAGTTCGCGGGAAGCAGAACGGCAGACAGTATTTGAAGGTCATCGATGACGGCGAGGGTATAGCCGACTTTCGCTACGTCGCGACACACATCGGCGATTCGATCAAGCGAAAGCTCAAGGCAGCCGGATCCTCCGGAATCCAGGGGGAGTTTGGGATCGGACTTTTAAGCTTCTGGACGGTTGGCGAGGAGCTCACGCTCCAGTCGGTCGGTCCAGACGGACAGGAACGCCGCATGAGGCTCGTAAAGGACAATCCCGGCTTTGCGGTGAAAGAGACTCCCTCTCTGGTCGAGCGACGCGGAACGGAATTGACCATCCAACCGCTCCTGCCTGGTATCCGTATGCTTGGCGGCGACAAGATTCAGGCGTACTTGGCGAGCGAGCTGCGCGACCGCATCACGAGAAGCGGCGTCCGTATCCGTATCCTCGACCGCACCGCTCGCAAGCAATACGAGGTCGAGCCGCGAAAGTTCCACGGGCGGCTCCTTCACCAGCTTCCCGAGGTCCGAAATCCGTCCGGCGACATCTATTTTGAGCTCTACCTTGGCGAGCCCTCGCCGAACAACACGGTAGGACTCTACAAACAGGGCACGCGAGTCGTAGCCGACATCGCCGATCTCGGAGGCTTCGATCATCCCCCCTGGACCTCCGGCTATTTGGAGGGGATCGTCGATGCTGGGTTCATCCAGCTCACGCCGGGCACGCGTGCAGGGGTGATCTTCGACGAGGCGCTTCACTCCCTTGCCGAGTCGCTCCGGCCGCTCGAGGAGGCCGTCGCTCAGGTCATCGATGAGCAAAAGCGTGCCGAAGAGGAGGAGGCGAGCCGCTCGATTCTTCGCAAAGTCACGAAGGCCCTTCGCGAGGCCTTTCTCATGCTTCCGCGGGAAGAATACGGTTGGCTGGATGCGAGACAGCACGCCTCGGGCGGAGCTCGCGAGGCGGACGGCGGCGGCGCTTCTTCTCGTGCGGGCGATGGGGCTGGCGGGGAATCACCGGAGGAAGCCGGGATCGGGACGGTGGAGCCGGCGGTGGGCGAGGAGGGACAGCGGAGCTTCTTTGAGTATCCCGGCCCTCTCTTTCGCGTCCTAGTCAGTCCGCGCTCGTCGATGGTGCTCGTGGACAAAAGGGCGAAGCTCCACGCCATGGCGCGCGACAAGTCCAAGCGAGCCATCGATTCAGGGGTCGACTTTACCTGGCGGGTCATCGAAGGCGCGGGCAGAATAGAGCCGGCGGACGGCGAGTTTGTCGAGTACCTTTCGCCCTCGGAACCGGAGGTAGCGATCGTTGAGGTGTCTGGCCGCCAGGGCGAGATCCTGCTCGCCGCACAGGCAACGATTACCGTCGCCGCGGAGTTGGTTCCGCGCGGGATCGGAGAGGAGATCGCCTTCAAGGGCGGCCTTCCCGGCTACACCTTCCGGCGCGCACCCGGGGAGCACTGGCGCTCTCGGTACGACCTCGAACAATCGCTCATCGTCATCAACAACGCGCACGCGGATTTCATCTTCGCTTCCCGGCAGGAGACGACGAAGCTGCGCTACATTGCACGCTTGTACACGAAGGAGATCGTCCTTGCGAACTTTCCAGGAGCTTCGAAAGAGGAGCTTCTCGAGCGGATGGTCGAGCTGACCCTCTACGTGGAAGACAACCTGCGATAGGCTCGCGCTCTCTTACCTGCCCTCAGGGCGATCTTCGGGCCGCGGCCGTGAGCTCCGGGAACATCCATGCAAGGACGGTTTGGATGCGCAGGTCCCAGTAGTCCCAGGTGTGCGCATAACCGGGGTCCGACTGCCAGGTCGCCGGAAGCCCGTGCGCCGCAAGGTGATCGCGGAAGCGGATGTTCTCCTCGAAGAGGAAGTCGTCCTCGCCGCAACACTGGTGGAGGCGGGGCAGCTCCCCTCCCTCGCGTGCGCGATTTCTCACGAGAAAAAACAGGTCGTCGCGGGTGCCTGCAACCCCCGGCTGGGGGCCGAAGATATTGACGAAATCCCTGTGGAAGTCTTCCTGCGGATCCTCCGCCCGCCGGGCCACGTCGACGGCTCCCGAGAGACTTGCTGCGGCGCAGTAGCGCTCCGGATAGGTCAGCGCGAGCTTGAAGGCTCCGTAGCCACCCATCGAAAGGCCCGCGACGTAGGTATCCCCACGGCGGTCCGAGAGAGGGAAAAAGGAGCGGGCAATCTTCGGAAGCTCCTCCGCCACGAAGGTTTCGTATGCGCCGCCGGAGGCCATATCGGTGTAGAAGCTCCGGTGCACCGAAGGCATGACGACCGCGATCCCGAGCGGAGCGACGTAGCGCTCGATCGAGGTCCGGCGCACCCAAATTGTGTCGTCGTCACTTAAGCCGTGGAGCAGATAGAGTGTCTTGTGCCTGCCTGCGCTTGCGGCGTTGACCTGCCCGATCTGAGTCTGGGTCCTCTGGGGCAGGATCACCGTCATGGAGGTCGACAGCTCAAGCGACTCGGAATAGAAGTCGCAGCGGAGCAGCGCCATACATCCCTCGCGCGCCGGCTCTATCCGACGGCGCGCTGCAGCTCGGCGACCTTATCGGTGCGCTCCCACGTGAATCCCTCGCGCCCGAAATGGCCGTAGTTCGCGGTGCGCTGGTAGATCGGCTTCTTCAGGTCGAGCGTGCGCACGATTCCCGCCGGCGAAAGATCGAAGACCTTCTGCACCGCCTGCTCGATGCGCGCCTCGGGGGTCTTCGCGCTGCCAAAGGCGTCGACGGTCACGGAGATAGGGAACGGGACCCCGATGGCGTAGGCGAGCTCGATCTCGCAGCGGTCGCACAGCCCGGCAGCCACGATGTTCTTCGCCACGTAGCGCGCCATGTAGGCCGCAGACCGATCGACCTTGCTCGGGTCCTTCCCGCTGAAGGCGCCGCCGCCGTGGCGGCCCATGCCGCCGTAGCTGTCGACGATGATCTTCCTGCCGGTAAGGCCGCTGTCTCCCTGGGGGCCGCCGATGACGAAGCGCCCGGTCGGATTGATGAAGCACTTCGTGGCGTTGTCGAAGAGCCCCGTCGGCCCCATCACCGGCGCGATGATCATCTTGATGATCCGCTGGGCGAGCTCGTCGTGGGCGATCTCCTCGCCGTGCTGATGGCTCACCACGATCGTGTGGATGTGCCGGGGCTTCCCGTTCTCGTACTCCACGGTAACCTGGCTCTTCGAGTCGGGACGCAGGAAGGGCATCTCGCCGTTCTTGCGCGCTTCGGAGGCTCGCAGGAGAAGCTTGTGGGCGAACATGATGGGCGCGGGCATGAGCTCCGGGGTCTCGCGGCACGCGAAGCCGAACATCATGCCCTGGTCCCCCGCCCCCTGCTGCCCCTCGAACTCCGGGAGGCCGTGGCCCGACACCCCCTGATCGATGTCGGGCGATTGGGCGTGCACGGCGCTCAAGACCGCCATCGAGTGGTAGTCAAGACCGTACTCCGGGCGGTCGTAGCCGATGCGCTGCGCAACCCCCCGGGCGACCTCTTGGAAATCGACGTAGGTTTTCGTCGTGATCTCGCCTCCAACCAGCACCATTCCCGTCGAGGTGAAGGTTTCGCAGGCGACGTGAGACTCGGGGTCGTCCTTCAGGCAGGCGTCGAGCACCGCATCGGAGATCTGATCGCAGATCTTGTCCGGATGTCCCTCGCCGACGGACTCGGAAGTAAACAGATAGGATCGGTTTTCCATGGTGTTTCCTCATGGAGCCGGATCGGCAGGCCGACTGCGCCGCCGTTCCGGCTCGAAGCCTTAGTAGCGGTACAAGTCGCTCTTATAGGGACCGTCGATCTCGACGCTCAAGTATTCCGCCTGCTCCGGGCGCAGCTTCGTGAGCTTCGCTCCGACCCTCTCGAGATGGAGGCGAGCCACCTCCTCGTCCAGATGCTTGGGAAGCGTGTAGACCTTCCGCTCGTAGCTTTCGCGGCGGGTCCAGAGGTCCAGTTGGGCGAGAACCTGATTGGTGAAGGAGTTGGACATGACGAATGACGGGTGACCCGAGGCGCAGCCGAGGTTGACGAGACGCCCCTCGGCGAGGATGAACACCTCGTGCCCGTCGGGAAAGACATACTTGTCCACCTGCGGCTTGATGTTTTCCTTCATGACCTCGGGAAGCTTTGCGAGCTTGCCCACCTGAATCTCGTTGTCAAAATGCCCGATATTGCAGACAATCGCCTGGTTTCGCATCCTCTTCATATGCTCGGCAGTGATGACGTCCCGGTTGCCGGTCGCGGTGACATAGATGTCGCCGACCCCGAGGGTGTCCTCGAGCGTGGTGACCTGGAAGCCCTCCATGGCCGCCTGTAGCGCGCAGATGGGGTCGACCTCGGTCACCACGACGCGGGCGCCCTGGCCGGCCAGCGATTCGGCGCAGCCCTTGCCGACGTCTCCGTAGCCGCATACGACGGCGGTCTTTCCCGCGATCATGACGTCGGTAGCCCGCTTTATCCCGTCAATAAGCGACTCTCGGCAGCCGTAGAGGTTGTCGAACTTGGATTTGGTGACCGAGTCGTTGACGTTTATTGCCGGCACCAGGAGACTCTTTTCCTTCTCCATGCGGTAGAGCCGGTGCACTCCCGTCGTCGTCTCCTCCGAGACCCCGACCCACTCGGCCACTGCGTCGTGCCACGTGCGCGGGCGCTCGGCAAGGATCCGGGCGAGGGCGCGCTGGAGAGCCGCCTCGTCATCGGTCTCGGCCTTCCGCTCAAGGACCGAAGGCTCATCTTCGGCCGCATAGCCGAGGTGAAGCATGAGGGTCGCATCCCCTCCGTCGTCCACCACGAGCTGGGGCCCCTTGCCTTCCGTAAAGGACAGCGCTTGCTCGAGGGCCCACCAGTACTCGTCGAGGCTCTCCCCCTTCCAGGCGAAGACGGGGATGCCGGCGGCGGCGATCGCTGCGGCCGCCTGATCCTGCGTGGAAAAGATGTTGCAGCTGCTCCAGCGAACGTTCGCGCCGAGCTCGACAAGAGTCTCAATGAGCACCGCCGTTTCAATAGTCATATGGAGGGAACCGCTTATCCTCACGCCGGCAAGCGGCTTTGCCTTGCCGTATTTCTTGCGGAGGCTCATGAGGCCGGGCATCTCCGCCTCGGCGATGCGGATCTCTTTGCGCCCCCACTCGGCCAGGCTCATGTCGCGGACCTTATAGTCCAGCTTTTCTCGCGTGGTTATCATTCATTCCTCTCCGGGCACCGTCATTTGGTCCAATCTCTCCACGGAATTGACAGGCGGTAGCGTTATGGTATATTCTGTCAAAGCTATACCATGTTTGACTAGCATGCTCAAGTGATATACTCGACAACAGGATGAACTTCCAGACCGTCGTCATTACCCTGGTTGCGATTGCCGCAAGCCTCATGCTCAACCTGATCTTCACCCCTTTGCTTCTTGGCCTGTCGCATCGCTTCGGTTGGTACGACGAGGTTAATCACCGCAAAATCCACACGGGCCATATCCCGCGCATTGGCGGTGTGGGCATCTTCCTCTCGTTTCTTGTCGTCAGCCTCGTGTTTATTCTCCTGGGGCCGATCCTTCCCGCCCGGCTCGGAATCCAACCGATAGCGCACTATATACCCTTTCTGCTTGCATTTCTGGCAGTGAACCTGCTTGGGCTGATCGACGATTTCACGAACCTGCGCGCGCGGGTCAAGATCGTTATTCAAGCGGCCGCGGCGATCGTCGTGACGGTCTTCGGCGTCCCCTTCGCAGGCCTTTACATCCCGGGCACGGGTTTCGTCCTGCCGTTTGGGTTCGTCTCCTACCTGATAACCTTCCTCTGGGTGATCGGGATGTGCAATGCGGTGAACCTTATCGACGGTCTCGATGGGCTTGCCGGCGGGGTGACTGCAATCGCCGCCCTCTCGATGGGGGTTGTCTTCTCGATTCAAGGGGCCTACGTATCGGCGCTTTTTGCCTTTGCGCTCGCCGGCGGTATCATAGCCTTTCTCTTTTTCCATATGCCGCAGGCCCGCCTCTTCATGGGCGACTCGGGCGCGCTGTTCATCGGTTTTGCGCTGGCCTCTCTCCCCCTGATTCAGCCGATCGATTCGGCGGCGGGGATGCCGATTATCCTTTCGGCAACCATCCTTCTCGTTCCGCTTCTGGACACGGTTGCCGCGATCCTGCGCCGTCTCCGCCGGCACACCCCTATCTCGGAACCGGACCGCGAGCACATCCATCATAAGCTGCTCGACCTCGGGGTCTCGAACGGCGGAATCCTTGCCATTCTCTACGCCATCGGCGTCTTGCTGGGGCTTAGCTCCATTGTCTGGGGGATCTACCCGGTGGACAGCGAGTTCCTCTGGGTTTTCCTGGCATGGGTTGTTGCGGTTGCTTTCTTCCTCGTGCTCGACAGGCTGAACCGGCGCCGCAAGAGCGCCCTCAAAGAGCGGCCGGCTTCCGACCGTTAGCGGGTCGGGAAAGAGCCGGCGGCCTCCTTCCGAAAGACGGCACCCTTCGTCAAAAACCGATTAGGATTGCTGCCGGCGCTGATTTGCACCCCGATAGATGACGCGGACCTGCTTGTAAAGCCCCTCGCCTTCGCTTTTCGTATCGATGTCCTCGTAGCTGTTCAGCGTCGTGTGAATCAGACGACGCTCGAACGGGTTCATCGGCTCAAGGAGCTTCGACCCTCGATTTCGGCGGACCTGCTCGGCCATCTCCGCGGCGAGACGAACGAGGCTGTCTTCACGCCGAGACCGGTAGTTCTCGGCGTCGACTATGATGCGGGTGCCGTTCTTGCCGAGCTTGCCGGCATATACGTTTGCAAGCACCTGAATCGCATCGAGATTCTTTCCTTTCTTTCCTATCAGGATGTTCGAGTGCTCTGAGACTATTCCAAGACCGACCCTTCGCTCGTCACGATGCAGTACCTCGAGCTTTCCGGGATACCCCATCTTGTCGATGAGCTTCTCCAGGAACTCGATAACCTGCGGCTCGAGCTCTCCCTGCGGCTCGAGGGGAGCGGAGCCGGCGGCGCGCGGCTGCTCGGGCGGGCGGCGCGTCCGGGGGCGCGACGGGACGCGCGGTTGCTCCTCTTCGGTCTCTTCCTCGTTTACGTGCACGCGGATGCGCACGCTCCCTCGCCGAAAGAGTCCGCTCTTCTTGGGCGCCTCCACGATCTCGACATCGAACTCCTCCTGGTCGAGAGCAAGTTCCTTGATCGCCTTGTCGATCGCCTCTTTTTCGGTCTTACCTTCAAACTCCTTTATCATGTGGGCTCCTCATGGGAATGGATATTGCAGGTTCACTTCCGCACAAGCCCCGGCTTTCGCCGCCTGGCGCGATTCATGATCATCTGCTGAACCGCGCTCAGGAGGTTGGTGACGGTCCAATAAACCAGAAGCCCCGATGGCACATTGTAGAGGATGAAAAAGAACATAACCGGCATCAAATAGGTGATGAGCAGCATGTTCTTGTTGGCCTGGCTGTCGGGGGCTTGCATCAGCTTGCTCGTGAGCAGCTGGCTTCCGACGTAGAGGAACGGAAGCACACGCAGATCGGTCCATCCAAGAATTGGGAGCGCAAAGTTGTGAAAATGGAGGATCGACTCGGGCTGCGAAAGATCGGTGATCCAGCCGGGAATAAAGACCGCCCCGCGCAGCTGGAACTCGGTGTTCAGCAGGCCGTAGAGGGCAAAGAAGACGGGCATCTGGAGAAGGAGCGGGAGGCACCCGCCAAGGGGGCTTACCCCTTCGCGCTTGTAGAGCGCCGCCATCTCCTGGTTGAGCTTGGTCGGGTTGCTCTTGTATTTCTCGCGCAGCTCGTTGAGCTTCGGCGTCAGGGCCTGCATCTTGCTGGTCGATTCGAAGCTCTTCCTCGTGAAGGGATAGAGGATGAGCTTGATGAGAACCGTCAGCAGGATGATGGCAACTCCCCAGTTCGGGACGAGCTTGTAGAAAAGCTGGAGGAAGAAGTTGAGGATATCCTCCAGCCACCCGAGGAGCGGCGTCGTGTCGAGCACCTTTTCAAGGTCGAGCCCCGAGGTCCCGAAGGCGTTCTTCGAAGGATTGTCGAAGGTTCCGAGGATGCGAGGATCCTTCGGCCCAAGGTAGAACTGAAAGAGGCTCGAGCTTGTCGAGCTGTTGATCGGCGGCCGCGAGAACAGAAGCTGCGAGGCGTAGACTACCCCCTCAATCGGCTTGTTGGAGTAGGTGACAGCGTACTTCGTCGCGTCGGGGATCGCTATCGCGGTGAAGTATTTGCCGACGATCGAGGTCCAGCTTATGTGCTGATCGAAGGTCTTTTCGCCCTTGGCGGGAGGGTTGATGGTTGCTCGCTTGCCGTCGCGGTAGGTGTAGAAGTGGCGGAACTCACCCTGATCGCCGAGCTTCACGAACTTCGGGCCGATCTGCGGGCCGAACTGAAGGGTATAGGCAAAGCCTCCCGAATCGAGATTCGGAGCCGCATTCACGCTGTTCTGAACCGATATCTTGAGCTCCATCATGTAGCTGCGCGGATGGAAGATGTAGGTTTTCGTCAGAAGGAAGGGGACCGGCGCCGTGCCGGCCCCGCCGGGCGCCAGGAACTCGCGAGAGAACTCGTAGGTCGTGTCGCTTACCTTCGTGAAATGAAAAAGGGCGTCCGTGTAGGGACTGTTCGGACCCCCGAAGGCAAGGTTGAAGGCGGTCACTCCGCTCGTCCCGCTGTTCACGATCTCGAGGGGGCGTCCATTGTCAAGCTGCTTCAGAAGCTCGAACTTCTCGACTGCCCCGCCTCGGCTAGTGAAGACCACCCGAAGGAGGTCCGTCTGCAAAAGGTAGGTCTCGTCGGTCAACCCCTTCGAATCGGTCGGCGCCGGCTCGACGGCCGTTATGGTCGTGAGCGTCCCGGGGCCGGCCGGCCCACCGGCGCTCGAAAGGGGAGCCGCCGGCTGGCTTTGCGGGCTCGCCGTGCTCTCGGTGGCCGCAAGCGGCTTCTGGGGCTCGATCGGCGTCTTCGGCTGCGGAAAGAGGACTCCTTGGAGAAAGAATCCGACCGATATAATCACCACCGAGAGGACGACTGCGAGTAGTGTTCTCTTATCCATTGTGTCTCCACTGTACCATCAAGATCTGGGGGCTTCGGAGGCACCTGGCGTAAGGAGCCCCGCTTTCCGAAAGAGGTTCACGAGATCCGTCCTTCGACGGGCGCTTTCGGCCTCGCTGGGGTAAAGAATCACCGCTACGTCGTACCCCGGCACGAGGTCGCCCTTCAGGTTCCGGTAGGTTTCTCTCACGACCCGCTTGGCGTAATTCCGCTTCACGGCATTGCCAAACTTTCGTGAGAGGGATATCGCCAACCGGCTAAAGCAAAGGTCGTTTGCCAGGTATCGCAGCTTCAATCCGGGGCAGCTCACCTGGCTCGGGGAACCGAAGACCCTCTTCAGGTCGGTCCTTTTCGATATCCTCTCGCGCTTAGTAAGGCTTCTTCTCATCGGAGACAGTCAGCTTGAGCCTTCCCTTCCTTCTCCGTCGGGATAGAACCACACGTCCGTTGCGAGTCTTCATTCGAGCGCGAAAGCCCAGCTTGCGAGTTCGCTTCGTCTTGCTCGGCTGGTATGTCCGTTTCATCAGGAAGTCTCCTCTGTTCGACGGCAACTACCGGATCCCCGTCGATGAGGATATGAGTATACTTTTTTGTCCGTTCGCGTGTCAACTCTTGCCGCTGGCACGCTTGTTGATACCGTCCCCTAGGCGCTCGAGAATAGTCCGTAGCTCGCGATCCCGAATACGCTCGAGTGCCTCCTCCGCGGAGGCGGCGGCCCCGGGGTCGGGAGTCGGTTGCGGCTCGACTCGCCCGGCCGGCGGCTCCTCTTGCGGCTGGCTGCTCTCGGCCGGCCGTTCCCCCGTCCGCGGAAGCTGCAGGCGAAGGGAGCGGATCCCCAGATCGGGAAACCGTCGGCGCAGCGCATCGAGCAGGCTGTGCTGCCGAAGCTGGAGCAGCTGGATCCATCCCGGATGGTCGGCTTCCACCAGGACGACTCCGTTGCGAATATCCTTGATTTCGGAATGGGCGGAGAGCTGCTCGCCGGCTATCTGTTCCCAGCTGCCGAAAAAGTCGGCATACTGCTCGCCCTTTTCCAAGAGCCGGCGGTCCAGGAGGGACCGAAAAATGTCGCCCGCTTTCTCCATCATGGCATTATAACCCCGTTGGCCACATGATAGATACGTGTAGCATCGGTCTGCCAATTCCGATACTGCTCGTCGGGCAAGAAGGTAAAGAAGGCCTGCTCACTCTCGGGCAGCGCATCGAGAAAACGCCGCCGGCGGATCGGGTCCAGCTCGAGGAGGACATCATCGAGGAGAAGCACCGGCTTTCGCCGGATGCGCCGCTGCAGAAATCTCGCCTGCGCCACCCGCAGAATGAGCGAGATGAGGCGGAGCTGCCCGGTCGAGGCTACCTTCGCGAAGTTCTCTTCGCCGAGCATGAAATGGAATCGGTCGCGGTGGGGTCCGCTCGTCGTCACCCCGAGATCGAGGTCGACTCCCGCCTTGGCCTCGAAGGCGCGGAGAACCGTTTCCTTGGTCGCCGCCTCGCCCCAGGAGGGGAGATAGTCAAGCCTTAGATCTCCGGCCACGCCGGAGATCCGCTGGAATGACTCGCGGAAGGTTTCGTTGAAGTCGCCTAGCGCCTGGATACGCAGCCCCTGAATCTCAAGCCCCGCCTCCGCGAGTCCGATATCCAGGGCTTCGATCACGTCGCTTCGGCGCTCTTTCAGGGCGCTGTTGCGCATGCGTAGGAGCCGGTTGTACCTTCGCAACAGATCGATGAAAAGCGGATCGCAGAGGCTCATGGTCTGATTGAGAAACCACCGCCGGTATTCCGGCCCTCCGGTTACGAGCAGGAAATCATCGTGGGAAAAAACGAGGCAGGGAATGTTCGAGATGAGCTCTTTGCGGTCACTTACGGCTTTGTCGTTGACGCGGATCTCCTTCTTGTCCCGCTCGACCTTGATCATGAGATTGAGCTGCCCTTCGCCAAGCGACGCTCGCTCGCCGCGCCGGTAGTCCGCATGTAAGGACATGTCGGTTTCCCCTCGGCGAACGATCAGCCCATCGCTTCGAGTTCGAAAAGACGAGCCAAAGCAAAGGTAGTAGATCGCCTCGAGGATGTTGGTTTTGCCCTGCCCGTTCTCGCCGACGAAAAACACCCGTGGCGCATCAAGCCCCACCTCGCCGTCGGCCAGGTTCCGGTAGTGGTAGCACCGCACCGAGAGGAAGGCCATTTCCCCTCAGTCGATCTGCATGGGCATGATGATGTGAAAGTAGTCCTTGTCCGGGACGGGATAGACCGAGATTGCCTTCGTCGGCTCGGTGAAGCGGAGGCTGACCTCCTCCTCCTCCATGACGCGAAGCGGCTCCATAAGGTAAAGGTAGTTGAGGGCAATCGAGACCTCGGGGCCGCTGTAGGTGCAGGATATCTCCTCTTTTGCGACACCGATCTCGCTCTCTTCCGACTTCATGGTGAGCCCATTCGCGTCCAGGATCAAATAGACCCGCCGGGATTTCTGCTCCACGAGAAGGGAGACCCGCTTGAGCGCCTCGAGCAGCTCCTCTCGCTTGGCGACCACCTGGTTTGTCTGCCGCTCGGGAATGACGCGCCGGTAGTTCGGAAACTGCCCCTCAATGAGGGTGGACCAGATCTTCTGGCTGTCGAATTGGACGAAGATGCTCTTGTCCGAGATTGCGAGGGAGAGGTTTCCCTCTCCGCTCGACAGCTTTCGAATAAGCTGCAGCACCTTCGTCGGAACGATCACCCCGTCAAAAGAGTCTATCTTCGTCTCAAGCGGACGACTCATGAAGGAGAGCCGCCGCCCGTCCGTGCCGACCAGCGCAAGGCGCTCCCCCTGGTTTTCGAAAAAAACCCCGTTCATAAAATAGCGGGTCTCGTCGTCGGAAACCGCAAAGATCGTCTCGGCGATCATCTCGTTAAGGTCCTTCTGGGGAAACGAGAAGTACTTGTCGCCCGATGTTTCCTTGAACTCGGGGAACTTGTCCGCCGCGATGCTCTTCAGCTGGAAGTCGATCTTCTTGGCACGCGGCCGAATGACAAGCCTGCCGTCTTGCTGCTCGAATTCGACCTCTCCGTCGGGAAGGCTGCGAAGAATGCCGAGAAGCTTGTCACAGAATACCGTCGTGCTGCCGCTCTGCGTTACTTCCACCGGAATGCGGGTCTCAAATCCAACCTTCAAATCGGTCGCCTTGAGAGTCAGTGTGTTCCTATCCGCGCTCAAGAGGACATTCGAGAGAATCGAAAGGGCGTTGCGTGTGGAGATAATCTCCTGCGCCACGGCGACTTCCTTGAGAATGGCGTTCTTGTCACTGACGAATCTCATAGCGTGCTCCTCTTTCACTATTGGTAGAGATAAGAATTCTAGCAGTCATAGTAATAGGGCCTGTTGAAATGTGAGTAAGGGCAACAAGTATCGATCCACTCGGAAGTTGCCGTTGGGAGTAACTGCGGCAACCTATGAAGGTTCTGTACACATGCCCACAAAGGATGAGCTGTCCTCACTGCTTTTCCTCCGTCTGCCCACAGTCTATCAACATTGCTCAGCCGGCCTTCGTGCCGAAGTCCTTGATCGAGCGGATAAGGTGCTGAATGGTGGGTTCGAGGGTCGGATCGGACTTCATTCGGCTTTCTACCCGCTGGCAGGCATGCATCACCGTCGTATGGTCGCGTCCGCCAAACTCGAGGCCAACCTCCGTGGTCGAGTACTCGGTTATCTCCCGAGCGACGTACATGGCGATCTGGCGCGGAAAGGCGATTCCCTTGGTCCTTTTCTTACCGCGCAGATCGTTGTGAGAGAGGGCAAAGTACTCGGCGACGACCCGCTGAATCATGTCGAGGGTGATGTTGTTCTGCTTCGGGTTGGAGAAGACATCCTTTAGCTGAGTCTGCGCGACCTCTGTCGTTACATTCTTGTTCACGAGGTCGGCGTAGGCGATGAGCTTGGTCAGGGCAGCCTCCAGATCGCGAACGTTCGAGGTGACGTTCCTGCAGATGAGCTCGATGACCTCATCGCCTATCTGAACCTTCTTTGCCTCCACCTTCCGCTTCAGGATTGCGAAGCGTGTCTCGTAGTTGGGAGGCTGAAGATCGACGTTGAGGCCTCGCTCGAATCGGCTGCGAAGCCGGTCGGTCAGATGCTTCAGCTCAGAGACCGGCCGATCGCAGGTGAAGACCATTTGCTTGTTGGCATCGTAGAGGGCATTGAAGGTGTGGAAAAGCTCTTCCTGGGTTTCGGTCTTGTTCTGGAGAAAGTGGATGTCGTCGATGAGGAGGAGGTCCACGTTGCGATACTTGTTCTTGAACTGGTGATTCTTCTTGTCGCGAATTGCGTCGATAAACTCGTTCGTGAAGGTCTCGGCCGTGACATAGACTATCTTCATGCTGTCGAAGTCCTGGTAGGCCGCATTCCCGATGGACTGAATGAGATGGGTCTTGCCGAGACCGACCCCCCCGTAGATCAGGCAGGGGTTGTAGGCGGTGCCGGGGTTCTTGGCTATCGCATAGGCGGCGTTGGCCGCGAAGGAATTGTTTTCTCCGATCACGAAGCTGTCGAAGACATAGTCCCCTTTCAGGTTGGGATGGGGCCGCTTGCGCTGCTTGGGAACCGGGGGCGCCGGGAGGTCGACGGCTCGCGGGCTCGGCTCTTTCTTGGGGCTCAAGACGACGCTGAAGCTCAATGAAAGCTTATGGCCGGAGAGCTCCTGGAGCTTCGATTCGATGAGGGGAAGATAGCGCTGTTTCACCTGGTCGCGGTAGAACGAGGAGGGGACGCGAAGGACGATACCCCCCTCCACGGAGCTGTCATAGGCGATGTTGTTGAACCACATGACCCACTCCTGTTCGGAGAGCTCGGACTTCAGCTGGTCGATGGTTTCCTTCCAGAAGACACTATAATCCCACGAATCGGCTTTCATTCGGTTCTATCCCCAGGTGAAATGCGAGTTATCAACAGGTTGTCCACGACGAATCATTCACTCATGAATCTCTCACGAAAAGTAAACATTGAGCCAAATTCTCCAAAAGCTCACGGCCGGCGGATAAAGCATTACGTCACAATAGAATACGCCGCCCCCACCCGAGCGACTTCAGCTGTGGCAAGCGACGGGCAGTCGTCCCGTGCGACCTCCCTCCTTTGTTTCCGTGAATCTCGAAGGTTTGTTCACAGGTTGTGAACAGCCCCTCATTGAAGAGTACCCCAATCGAGGGAGGATTATTCTAAACCAGGCCCCGAGGCATTGCAAGAGAGGAGCGTCACTTTACTTTTTGTTTTTGGATCGATATACTGATGTATTCACCAGCACAACAGGTAGGGCCATGCCAGAGACATATTCCGCCGAGCAGATTCAAGTTCTTAAAGGGCTTGAGGCTGTTCGGAAGCGGCCAGGCATGTACATCGGGTCAACGGGACCGGACGGTCTCCACCACCTGGTGTACGAGGTCGTGGACAACAGTATCGATGAAGCGCTTGCCGGCTACTGCAAGGACATCACCGTCATCATAGAAAAGGGAAACGTCGTCCGGGTCGAGGACGACGGGCGCGGGATCCCCGTCGATCTTCATCCCACCGAGCACGTAAGCGCCCTCGAGATCGTCATGACCAAGCTGCATGCCGGCGGCAAGTTCGACAAGAAGAGCTACAAGGTGTCGGGGGGACTCCACGGTGTGGGAGTCTCGGTCGTGAACGCTCTTTCCGATTGGTGCGAGGTCTTTGTTCACAAGGACGGGAGGATCTACTTCCAGAAGTACCTGCGCGGCAATCCGGTGGAGACCGTCCGGGAGACCGGAACCACCGAGAAACGGGGAACAATCGTCCGCTTCCATCCCGACGATACCATTTTCGAGACGCTGCAATTCAGCTTCGATATCCTCTCGACTCGTCTGCGGGAGCTGGCCTTCCTGAACAAGGGCGTCCGGATCTCGATCACCGACGATCGGCTCCCGCATCCCAAGACCAACACCTTCGAGTTCGACGGCGGCGTGCGCTCCTTCATCGAGCATCTCAACAAGAACAAGACCCCGCTTCATCCCGAGGTCATCCACATCGAGGGAGAACGCGACGACGTGATAGTCGAAGTCGGGATGCAATATAACGACGGCTACACGGAGAGCGTTTTCTCCTTCGTCAACAACATCAACACGCGGGAGGGCGGTACCCATCTCGTCGGATTCAAGGCGGCCCTCACCCGCACCCTCAACGGCTTTCTCAAGCGATCGAAGCTCGCCAAGAAGGTCGACGAGAGCCTCACCGGCGACGACGCGCTCGAGGGGCTGACCGCAGTGATCTCGATCAAGGTGCCTGAGCCCCAGTTCGAGGGCCAGACGAAGGCGAGGCTCGGGAACTCCGAGGTTCGGGGGATCGTCGAGTCCCTCGTCAACGACCGCCTGACGCTCTATCTCGAGCAGAACCCGGCTGTCGTGTCGATGATCCTCGAAAAGACGGTCACCGCGGCGATGGCCCGCGAGGCGGCCCGCAAGGCCCGCGAGCTCACGCGGCGGAAGAGCTTTCTCGAGAGCTCGGGCCTTCCCGGAAAGCTTGCCGATTGCTCCGAGAAGGACCCGACGAAGTGTGAGGTCTACATCGTCGAGGGCGACTCGGCCGGCGGCAGCGCCAAGCAGGGGAGGGACCGTCAGTTTCAGGCGATCCTGCCTCTCTGGGGAAAGATGCTCAATGTCGAGAAGACGCGGATGGATAAGGTCCTTGTGAACGACAAGCTGCAGCCCATCATCCAGACGCTGGGATGCGGGGTCGGCTCGTCCGTCGACCTCGGGAAGCTCCGCTACCACAAGGTCATCATCATGGCCGATGCGGACGTCGACGGCTCGCACATCCGAACCCTCCTCCTTACCTTCTTCTTCCGCTACATGCCGGCGCTCATCGAGGCGCAGCACGTCTACCTGGCCATGCCTCCGCTCTTCAAAGTGGTACACGACCGCGCGATTTTCTACGCCTACGATGATCAGGAAAAGGAAGAGCTACTGAAGGGTATCGGCTCCGACGGAAACGGCAAGAGCCAGGATGGAAAGGTCGTCATCCAGCGCTACAAGGGGCTCGGAGAGATGAACCCGGAGCAGCTCTGGGAGACAACCATGGACCCGGCGCGCCGAAACATCATGCGGGTCACGATGGAGGACGCCGTCGCAGCCGACGAGATGTTCACGACCCTCATGGGGGAACAGGTCGAGCCCCGCCGCAAGTTCATCGAAGACAATGCCCTTCTCGTATCCAATCTAGACGTCTAGCGCAGACGCTTCCCGCGGGTTACGGCGGGAAATCGGGAGTTCCACGTGGATGAGATGCAAGCGGGGAAGGTAATCCCCATCGCCATAGAGGACGAGATAAGGTCCTCGTATCTGAACTACGCAATGTCGGTCATCGTGAGCCGCGCGCTCCCCGATGTTCGCGACGGGCTGAAGCCCGTTCACCGGCGCATTCTCTATTCGATGAGCGAGATGGGGCTGCACTACAATCAGCCCTACAAGAAATGCGGAAGAATCGTCGGGGACGTTCTCGGGAAGTTCCATCCCCATGGCGATCAGTCGATCTATGATGCCCTGGTCCGCCTGGCGCAGGACTTCTCGCTGCGCTACCCGATGGTCTGGGGACAGGGAAACTTCGGGAGCGTCGACGGGGATCCGCCCGCGGCGATGCGGTACACCGAGGCGCGTCTTCACCGACTCGCCGAGGAAATGCTCGCGGACATCGGAAAGGACACGGTCGATTTTGGGCCGAACTACGATGACACGATGGAAGAGCCGCTCGTGCTGCCGGCGGCGGTCCCCTATCTTCTCGTCAACGGGGCGAGCGGGATTGCAGTCGGGATGGCGACAAACATCCCGCCGCATAACCTCCGCGAGGTTGCCGCCGCCATCGTCGCCATGATCGACAATCCCGAGATCACCTTCGACGAGCTCGTAAAGCACGTGAGCGGTCCCGACTTTCCAACGGGTGGGGTCATCTTCGGCCGCCGCGGCATAAGGCAGGCCTACAAGACCGGCAAGGGGCGAGTCACCGTTCGAGGGCGCTTTTCCCTGGAGACCACGAAGGGGGGCAAGGAGCGGATCATCGTCACCGAGATCCCCTACGCGGTGAACAAGGTCACCCTCGTCACCCGGATCGCCGAGCTGGTCCACGACCACAAGCTTGACGGCATTGCCGACCTGAACGACGAGTCCGATCGGGAAGGGATGCGCATCGTGATCGAGCTGAAGCGGGGGGCTATCCCGAAGGTAGTCTTGAACCAGCTTTTCACGCTGACCCCCCTCCAGCAGAACTTCAGCGTGAACAACCTCGCTCTCGTGAACGGCAGGCCGCAGCTTCTGACGCTCGCGGAGATGATTCACTACTTCATCGAGCACCGGAAGGTCGTCGTGACGCGCCGGTCGCGATTCGATCTGAAGAAGGCCGAGGAGCGCGCGCATATCCTCGAAGGGCTGCGGATCGCCCTCGCGAACATCGACGAGGTCATCGCGATAATCAAGGGATCGAAGACAGTCGAGCTCGCGCGATCCGGGCTCATGGGGCGATTTTCCTTGAGCGAGATCCAGGCCCAGGCGATTCTCGACATGCGCCTCCAGCGGCTGACCAGCCTCGAGACCCAGAAGGTGCTCGACGAGCTTGCGCAGGTGCTTGCCCAGATCGACTACCTCAAGGACCTCCTGTCGAGCGAGCAGAAGATCCTCGAGGTCGTCAAGAAGGAGATCGCGGAGATCGCGGAGAAGTACGGCGATGATCGGCGCACGGAGATCGTCGCGGAAGAGGTCGAGGAGATCAACATCGAGGATCTCATCAAAAAGGAGGACATGGTCGTCCTGCTCTCCAATCGGGGCTTCATCAAGCGCGTGCCGGTCTCGGCCTACCGCAATCAGGGCAGGGGCGGCAAGGGCTCCTCGTCGGCCTCGCTTTTGGAGGAGGATTTCATCGAGCGCCTCTTCATCGCATCGACCCACGATTACATCCTCTTCGTGACGAACGAAGGGAAGTCCTATTGGCTGAAGGTTCATGAGATCCCCGAGGCCTCGCGGGCAGCCCGTGGCCAGCATATCAAGTCGCTTCTTGCCATTTCCGCCAACGAAGAGATAACGGCCGTCGTGTCGCTGCAGGGCTTCACGGACAACACCTTCCTGTTGATGGCGACAAGCCGCGGCGTGGTGAAAAGGGTCGAGACCTCGGCCTTCGCGAACGCCCGAACCCGCGGGATTGCCGCGATCAACCTCGACGCGGGAGACAAGCTCATGGCTGCGCTCCTGTGCGGCGGCAACCGCGGGGTGGTCCTGGTTTCCCGGAAGGGGAACGCGCTCCGCTTCGCCGAGGAGTCGGTCCGAGCCATGGGGCGCGCCTCGCGCGGGGTCTTGGGGATGCGCCTGGACAAGGAGGACGAGCTTGCCGGCGCCCTGATTGTCGACGCCGAGGAGCAGATGCTCCTCGTCTCGGAGTATGGCTTCGGCAAGCGAATCGAGTTCAACCTCTTTTCCGTTCACGGGCGGGGGACGCGCGGACAGGTCGCCTACAAGACCACCGACAAGACCGGAGAGATCGTCGCCGTGGTGGCAGTCCGGGCCGAAGACGAGCTGGTGTGCATGACCTCCCAAGGGAACGCCATCCGGCTCAAGGTGACCGAGGTGCCGGTCATGGGAAAATCGGCGCACGGGGTGAGGATCGTCCACATCGAGAAGCCGGATTTCCTCGTCGGGGTCGCGCGGGTGATCAAAGAGGCCGAGGAGTAGCCCCGGCGCCTCCGATCGGTCTGACGGCGTCCACCCTGTGCCAGGGTGTTTTGTTTCACGTGAAACATCGGGAAGGCAAGTGTTTCTCCAAAAGCCAAAGAGACTACAACCGGGTGACAGCGTCGCGGTCCTCTCCCTCTCGTGGGGAGGGCCGGCAGCCTATCCCGCCCTCTACGAATTGGGGGTCGAGAACCTCCGGACGCATTTCGGGCTGAAGGTCGTCGAGCTCGAAACCGCCCGCCTCGCCGACGCGGTGCTTCACCGCAACCCCCGCCTGCGGGCCGAGGACCTGAATCGAGCCGTGCGCGATCCGTCCATCAAGGCCGTTTTCTCGTCGGTGGGGGGGTACGATTCGGTGCGAATTCTCCCCTACGTCGACTGGGACGCCATCCGGGCAAACCCCAAGGTCATCATGGGGTATTCGGACACGACGACCGTCCTGACCCACGCGAGCCAGCGCGGTCTTGTCACCTTCTACGGGCCCTCCGTGATGACCGGGATCGCTCAGCTCAAGAGCCTGCCTCCGGTCTTCGAGGCGCACCTCCGGTCGATGCTCTTCGAGGACTGCGGCGGCTACCTCTACGCTCCCTACGAGACATGGTCCGATTGGTATCCGGATTGGGGCGACCGCAGTCGCCTCGGCCAGGTAAACGGCAGCCAGCCCAACTCCACCGGATGGAAGTGGCTCCAGGGAAGGGGAGCGGTCACCGGGCGGCTGTGGGGCGGCTGCATCGAGGTGCTCGAGTTCTTGAAGGGGACCGACTACTGGCCCGATCGCTCGTTTTGGAACGAGCGGATAGTGTTCTTCGAAAGCTCCGAGGCGAAGCCCTCCGTTCAGCAGATCGTCTATATCCTTCGAAACTATGGCGTTGCCGGGGTGTTCGAGCGGGCGAGCGCAATCCTCTACGCACGGCCGAAAGGCTATTCCGACTCCGAAAAGGAAGAGCTCTATGCTGCCCTGAAGACTGTCATCGGCGAGGAGTTCGGGCAGACCGAGCTCCCCATCGTGGCAAACATGGACTTCGGCCACACCGACCCGAAGCTGGTGCTTCCGCTCGGCGCGCAGCTTCGCATCGACTGCGAGCGAAGAGAGCTGACTGTCATGGAGTCTTTTACCGATCCCGCTACGACGCCTTGACTCGGCGGAGGCTCTTTTCAGCGCGGCTCCAGAGGGCTGCCTTTTCTCCGTCGGTGAGGAAGGTCGCGTATACCCCGTTCTTGATGATCTGCATGATCTCGGTCTCGGAGAAGATCTCTCCTGCGTAGAGCTTCAGGTACTCGTCGATGAGGTCGACGCCGAAGAGGGTGGGGTCGTCGGTGTTCACTGTCACGTTCATCCCGTGATCGTAGAAGGCGCGAATGGGATGGTTCTTCAGCGTGGTCGCATACTTGCGGGTAAAGAGATTGCTCGTGGGGCATATCTCGAGGGGGATCTGCCTCTCCGCGAGATACTCCATCAGGCTCTCGTCTTCGATTGCGCTGATGCCGTGGCCGATGCGGCTTACCTTAAGGAGCTTGATGGTGTCCCAGATGGACTGGGGTCCGACATCCTCCCCGGCATGAGCTACAACCCGCAGGCCGCTCGCGATGGCTTTTTCGAAGACCGTGCGGTAGTCCTTCGCCGGGCCGTGCAGCTCGGCGCCCCCAAGCCCGATCCCGATGACTCGCTCGGAGCGATTCTTGACGGTAAGCTCAAGGTTTTTCATCGCGTTTTCGACGCCGTAGCTTCTCGATACGTCGATGATGTAGCGGACGATGATGCCGTCCTTTTCCTCGAGCATCCGAGCGCCCTTTTCGAGCTTCTCCATCATTGACTCGAAGGAGAATCCGTTCAGCAGGAACTTCGTGGGTGCGAAGAAGATCTCGGAGTAAACGATGTTGTTCCGCCGCAGATAGTCGCGGGCGTCGCCGATCAGGTATTCGAAGTCCCGGTCCGCCTGGAAGCAGTTTTGAATGACGTCGATGAAGAGGGCGATGAACTCGTCGAGGCTCTTGATTTGAAACTTGCCCTTGAGATCCGCTTTCGAGTTTACGCCGTTCACCGGGATCTGGTGTTCGGACATGAGTTGCCAGATTGTGTCGACGCTCGCAAGACCCTCGAGGTGGAGATGAATCTCGGTTTTCGGAACCTCAAGCAGGAGACTCTTGAACCTCTTTTGTTCTTTCGTAAGACTCAGCTGGTTCCCCATGCTATCCACTTGTGACTCGGACTCTTGGTAGTATCCCCCAGATTTCGGCTCGACGCAAGAAGCCCACCAAAGCCGCTCGAAAGTTCCCCCTAATGTACTACAAAACTACTCATTTGCGATCGCAAAAAAGTTGGGGAGGGCGGACGACCCCGCGGTCGGGCGAGATGATGTCACACTTCCTCCTTTCTCCAATTTATCGAACAGTTGAGCCATCAGCTTGATAGAAAGAGCAACTGACAGTGCTATCGATTTCCTGTATACTCTACCCCAATTCTATGGCGGCAACGGTCATCGTATTCGCGAATCAGAAGGGGGGGGTGGGCAAGACCACCTCGGCCGCAAACCTTGGAGCCTACCTTGCCGACGCCGGCAAGCGCGTGCTGTTGATCGACTTCGATCCGCAGGGAAACCTATCGAGCAGCTTTGGGGTAAACGGCCGGAAGGCCGGAATCTACGAGGCGATAACCGGCAAGGCCCCGATTGCGGATACCATCCAGGACACACCGGTCGACAACCTCAAGATAATCACCGCCAACATCGACCTCACCGGCGCGAACGTCGAGCTTATCGAGGAAGAGGAACGCGAGTTTTTCTTGAAGCGGGCGATCGATCCGATCGCCGGGCATTGGGACCTGATTCTCATTGACTGCCCCCCCTCCCTGGGGATTCTCACGCTGAACGGCCTCGCGGCCGCTCACCAGGTCATCATCCCGCTGCAGTGCGAGTACTTTGCGCTGGAGGGCTTAAGCCAGCTTCTCAAAACCATCCAGCGCGTGCAGCAGGCGGTGAACCCGGCGCTGAAGGTCGGAGGAATCATCTTCACGATGTACGATTCGCGCACCCGGCTTGCCCATGAGGTGGTGCAACAGGTTACCGGATATTTCAAGGACAAGGTCTTTCGAACCATCATTCCGCGCAACGTCCGGCTTTCCGAGGCGCCGTCGCATGGCCTCCCGATCAGCCGTTACGATGCCGAATGCATCGGCGCCAAGAGCTACCAGCGTCTCTCAGAGGAGGTCTTGAGCCGTGTCTAAACGCGCCCTCGGAAAGGGTATCGATGCGCTTCTCATGGGCGGACTCGACGACCGCACGAGCGGCGAGAGCACAGGAAAGCTCGAGGTCATGCTGGTTGGGATAGACCGCCTTCATCCCGGCGAAGGGCAGCCGCGGAAAGCCTTCAACGAAGAGAGCCTTGCCGAGCTCGCCGACTCCATTCGCGAGCAAGGGGTTCTCCAGCCGATCCTGGTCGAGAGCGGAGACGACGGATACACGATAGTCGCCGGCGAGCGCCGCTACCGGGCCGCGCTCATGGCGGGGCTCGTCGAGGTTCCGGTGATCGTCCGGTCGCTCACCCGCGAGGAAAGGCTGGAGATCGGGCTCATCGAGAACGTCCAGCGGGAGGACCTCACGCCGATCGAGGAGGCCGAAGCGTATCGCAGCCTCATGAACACCTTCAAGGTGAGCCAGGAGGAGATTTCGAAGCGGGTCGGAAAGAAGCGATCCACGGTCGCCAACGCGCTTCGGCTTCTCAACCTTCCCGACGAGATGCAGCGGGCGCTTTCAACCGGGGCGCTGACGGCCGGTCATGCGCGCGCGATCCTTTCCGTGCAGAACCCCTCCGAACGGCAGCTCCTCTTCAAGCGGATCGGAGAGCGCGGGCTCTCGGTGCGCGAGGCCGAGGCGATGGCGGAAGCGCTCAATCGCGGCAACCGGGCCGGCCGACCGAGCCAAGGCAAGCACGGGCGGGCCCGGCGGACAAGTCCCGGCCTGACGGAGATCGAGCAGCGCTTCATCGACGCCCTGGGGACGAAGGTCACTCTCAAGGGCACCCTCCAGAAGGGGCAGATCGAGATAAGCTATTTTTCGGAAGAGGATCTCGATCGGATCTTCGAGCTGATTGCTCCGCGAACCACCTAGCAGGGCGCCGGCGGTCCGCCTGCTAGAGCGCGGCTTCCAACTGCGCGACTTTGTGCGAGAAAGCCTGCGCGTCAGCAGCAACCTTCCTGATGAAGTTGTCGTCCTCGATGGTGCCGATCACCGCCGCCATCTCCTCCTGAGTCTCATAGGTCATGCGGCGAAAGCGGCTCTCGTAGTCCTTGCTGCGCGATTCGCGGGTCCGCCTCGCAATCTTCTCCGCCGTTACCCGGGCGCTCTCGAGAAGGGTGCGCCAGCGCTCCCGGTCCATGGCTGCAGGCGTGATGTCATAGAGATCGAGGAGGGTGGCGAAGGCGTGCTCCGCCCGATGGAGGGGATAGAGCGTTCCAAGCCGTCGGTACTCGGCGTGCACCGCATCCCATGTGGCGCAGCCTCCCGAGACGATCGCGCGCTTCAGGTCGTCGAGCGCTCCCTCGGGAACGAGCTGTCCGCCCAAGTTGATCCAGCGTCGGCGCTTCGCCTCCCGCAGGCGATCGACAAGCGCGGGCAGGGGGAGGCCCTCGGCCTCTGCGAACTCGATGAGCACTTCCACCCCGTAGAACGAGAGCATCTCCCGATAGGCCGCATAGGCTTCGGCGGCCTTCAGGATGACGACCGGGCGGCCCGAGGCCTCGATGTGCTCACCGAGGACAAGAAGCCCAGCTACGCGGGCAGGCTCCTCGATGAGCAGGCGGCGCCCGGCCGCGGGGAGATCGGTCGGATCGGCGGGGAGGGCCGCGGGAGCGGCTCCCTCGGAGAGGCGAAGCGATGCCTTGCCAACCCATCGATCGAGGAGGGCGAGCGCCTGGAAGATCTCTTCGACGGTGTCCGGGGCGAGGTAGCCGAACTCGATGATCTGCTCCTTCGTGGCCCGAGAGTCTCGGGCCGCATACTTCCAGGCATTGCGCGCGACCGCATACATATTGTACATGAACCAGTACGCCGGCAGAATCTGAAGTCGGCCTTCGCTCTCGTTATTCGAGACGAGCGAGAAGGGCAGCGGGATGTCGAGCTCGGCGGGATAGGAGCCCTTTACCAGAAGCGTGAAGGAGGCGAAGCGGCTCGAGTGCTTGAGGCTGACGCAGAGACCGGGCCAGAAGCCGCGGCCGGCGAGGAGCTCGCCGTCGCTTCCCCGCGAGTTGTGATTCGAGCCGATGGTCGCCCCCGCCGCGACGTTGCTTTGACCAAGCACGGTCGCGGCGCAGAGGAAGGAGTTGTTGTGATGCTGCTCGTGGCCGGGGAAGATCAGGGAGTTCAAGACCTCGCAGCAGGAGATCGTCGAGTTGTCCCCGAGGACCGAGTTGATGAGCCGGGCGCCGTACTTGAGGGAGGTGTTGCTCCCCATGACGAAGCGCACCGCCTTGACGCCGTAGAAGATCCGGCATCCGTAGCCGATGATCCCGTTCACCAGCTCGACCCCCTCGCCGATCTGAGTGGGGGCCTCGGGGCTGCTGTTGATGGTGAGGTTCTTGAGCTTGTTCGCTCCCTTGATGTAGGCATCGCTGCCGATTTTCACGTCCTTGAGGATGCGGCAGTGCTTGACGATGGAGCGCTCTCCCACCTCCCCGTAGTAGCCCCGGCGCGGATCGATGAGGCGGTCGGTGAGCTCCTTCAAGCGAGCCATAAGCTTCGCGTCGCCGCGATAGCGGGACCAGAGGCAGGCGTCCGCGGGAAGCATCCCATCGAAAGGAAGAATCTTGCGGCCGCCGTTCTCGTTGCCGACCTCGAGCCAGATCCGCACCTCCTCCGGCTCGCCCGCTTTGAGGGTGCCGTTGCCGAACTTGGAGTGGTCCGTGGTGAGCATCTCGCTCACGCTCAAGAGGATCACCTCGTCGCGGATGATGTAATGGGCGAGGTAGCGGACATTGTCGATGACGACATTCGAGCCGATGTCGCAGGAGACGATGGTGCTGTCGTACAGCCCCACCGGGAGGCGCAGGTCGTGAAACTCGAGAAAGAGCGGCTCGAGGGCCCCGATCCGCACAAGCCCGTGGAATTTACACCGTTTGACGAGGTTGGGGTCGAATCGCTCATCGACGAGCACCGACCCCCAGTCGTCGGCGACGTTGCCGTTTCGGGCGAGAAGGTCAATCTCGGGTGGGGTGAGCCCGCGGTAGGGGCGTACCGCAGACTGGGTATTGCGAAGGTAGTATTCGTCGCGTCCTTCGGGAAGGTGCTCGGGCGAAATGAAACCGTAGCCGAGCCGGGAGAGAGCAAACTTGGCGATGGTGTTCATCGCATAGATTGTACGGCAATCGCGCCACCCTGAGCAATTATTGACAAAGGGCATTTTCGACCACTATAGTAAAGGCCCAGTAGGCTACGGCTCGTGGAGAGGTGTCCGAGTGGTTTAAGGAGGCGGTCTTGAAAACCGTTGAGCCGAAAGGCTCCGTGGGTTCGAATCCCACCTTCTCCGAACTACGCTCAAAGGGTCGCTTCCGGAAGGGATGCGACAGGCCGTAAGCGACTGCGACGAGACAGTTGGAGAGGTGCGAGAGTGGCCGAATCGGGCTCCCTGCTAAGGAGTTGTACTGGCAAAACCGGTACCGAGGGTTCGAATCCCTCCCTCTCCGAAAAGATCGAGTGCCCATAGCTCAGTTGGATAGAGCGTTGGATTGCGGATCCAAAGGCCGGAGGTTCGAGTCCTCTTGGGCACGCTAATTTGGAGAGATGCGAGAGCGGTCGAATCGGGCGGACTCGAAATCCGTTGAGCCGCACTGCGGCTCCGAGGGTTCGAATCCCTCTCTCTCCGTCGACCGGTTTGCCAGTGTGAGTGTGCGATCAGGAGAGATGACCGAGCGGCCTAAGGTGCACGATTGGAAGTCGTGTGTATCCGTAAGGGTACCGAGGGTTCGAATCCCTCTCTCTCCGGGCTTCCCCTTTGGCATCCCCGTCAGGCCTCGCGCTATGGGCAGTCGCCTAACCCCGTCAGGACCGGAAGGTAGCAGCGGTAAGTGACTTGTCTATGAGCCGCCTAAAGCCTGGCCGGTGCCAAAGGGGTCTTTTTTTGATGGACGAAGGGCAAGAACCCAGGCGCTGCCAATGGCATATGAAGTAACTGCAACCCGCAAGAGACCGGTGCTCTTCGATGAGCTTGCCGGGCAGGAGTTCGTGGTCTCGACGCTTTCGAGCTCCATCACCTCGGGCCGGATCGCGCACACCTATCTCTTTTCGGGGCCGCGCGGGGTGGGCAAGACCTCCGCCGCCCGAATCCTGGCGCGCGCGCTCAACTGCGAGAAGGGTCCGACCGCGACGCCCTGCGGGCAGTGCTCGTCGTGCATCGAGATCTCGCGCGGCAATTCGCTCGACGTGATCGAGATCGACGGGGCTTCGAACACCTCGGTCAACGACGTGCGCGAGATCAAGGACGAGGTTCTCTTCTCTCCGAACAGCGCGCGCTACAAGATCTACATCATCGACGAAGTCCACATGCTGTCGAACTCCGCGTTTAACGCCCTTCTCAAGACGATCGAGGAGCCGCCGCCCTACATCGTCTTCATCTTCGCAACGACCGAGATACACAAGGTTCCCGCCACCATCCGATCACGATGCCAGCAGTTCAATTTCCGCCTGATACCCGCCGAGACTATCAAGAAGCTCCTCGCCGGGCTGTGCGCGGAGCTTGGGGTGACCGCCGAGGAGGGGGCGCTCGTGTGGATGGCCAAGGAGGCGACCGGCTCGCTTCGCGACGCCTACACCCTCTTCGACCAGATCGTCTCCTTCTCCGGGTCCGAGATCACCCTTTCGGGCATCCGCGACACGCTCGGGCTCGCGGGGTTCGATCGGATGACCGCCATCGCCGATGCCGCGGCGGCCGGCGAGGGAAAGCGGGTCTTCGAGCTTGCCGACGAGACGCTTGCGGCCGGGGTATCGGTCGAGCAGCTGGCGATGGAGCTTGCCGAGTATTTCCGGAGCCTGCTCTTTCGAAAGCATGGGATCGTGCAGGAGTCGCTTCTTGGATACTCGGCTGAGCGGTTCTCGGCGGCGGCGCTTGCGACCTTCAGCGTCACGCAGCTCGAGCAGGCGGTCGATCTTCTCCTCGATCTGTATCGGAACCTTCGCTATTCCTTGAGCCAGCGCCTTGAGCTCGAGATCACCTTGAGCAGGCTCGCCGCGCTCGCAGGATATTTGACCCCCCGCGAGATCCTCGCGCAGGTCCAGGCGTTGCGCCGGGAGCTCGGCGGGGGCACGGCCGCCCAAGGCGGCGCCACGCCGGCCGGAATCCAGCGGCCGGAGGCTGGCGCGGCGGGACGGACGCAGCACGCCGAGACATCCACGGCGGGGCGGGTGGCGCCGGCCGCCAAGGGGACCGGGCGACCGGTCGAGCAGCCTTCGCGCAGCCGGCGCGAGATGAGTCGGCAGGCGCCCGCTTCAGGCCGGCCCGGCGGCCCGGAGAGTCGACGCACGGATGCCGCTTCGAGCGCTCCCCATCCGGGACCGGCGGCGCCGCGCGCGACCGCCCGGCCGACTGCCGCCGAGCTCGACGAGGAGGAGCCGGATCCGGAGGGGTGGGAAGGTCTCGACGAGGAGGCCGTGGAGGAGGTCGAGAGCGCGGCCGGGCGGACCGCCCCCCGGCCGGCCGCACAGGAAGCGAAGGAGTCTGCCTCCGACGGAGTCCGCGCGCAGGTAACCGGCGCGCTCCGCAAGAGCAAGCTCGCCCTCTCGAGCGCCCTGGACAGCGCAATCGGATGGGAGCTCGGGACCGATACGCTCACCATCCTCTTCGAGAGCGGCTATACGGCGAACAAGGTGCGCGAGGATGTCCAGGCAGTGGTCGATGCGGTCCAGCAAACCGTCGGACGGAAGGTGAAGATCGTGGTGCAGGTGAAAGGGGGCACGGGGTCGTCGGAGCGAGGACCCCGAGACGAGTAGATTGAGCTTGTCAAAAGGGTCTTTCGAGGTGAAGTTATAAAGGGAGGCGACGCATGAATCCCCTCGATCTCTTGAAGAACTTCCAGAACATCCAGTCGCGCATGGCGACGATGCAGGAGCGCATGAAAGCCATCAGCGTCATGGGGACGGCCGGCGGGGACATGGTTCGCGTCGAGCTGTCCGGCCAAATGACTGTGAAAAGCGTGACGATATCGCCCGAAGCCGTCGATCCCTCCGACATTCCGATGCTGCAGGATCTCGTGCGCGCTGCGATCTCCGACGCCCTCGCGAAGCTCCGAGATAAGATGAGGGAGGAAATGAGCGACGTGACCGGAGGGCTCGATATTCCCAGCGAGCTGCTCGGGATGTAGGACGAGAAAGGGCGTGACGACCCTCGATCTTCTGATTCAAAACCTTACCCGCCTTCCGGGGGTGGGCCGTAAGAGCGCCTCCCGGATTGCCTACCACCTGCTCAAGGCAGACGCGGGCTACACCGAAACGCTCGCCCGCGAAATCGCCGAGCTGAAAAGCAGGATCAAGAGCTGCTCTTCCTGCGGCAACTACACCGAGAGCGATCCCTGCGAGATCTGCAGCGATTCCAGGCGCGACCGGACGGTGATCTGCGTCGTCGAGCAGCCCCAGGACATCCAGACCCTCGATTCCACGAACGAGTATCACGGACTGTTCCATGTCCTTCAGGGGGTGCTCTCCCCGATTGACGGGATAGGCCCCGAGAACCTGAACATAGCGCGGCTTCTGTCGCGAGTGCAGCGGGAAGGGGCAAAGGAAGTGATAATCGCGACCAATCCGACGGTGGAGGGCGACACCACCGCGCTCTACCTGGTGAAGCTCCTGAAGGAGACCGGGGTATCCGTCTCGCGCCTCGCATCGGGGCTGCCGGTCGGGGGCGACCTCGAGTACGCAGACCGCCTCACCCTTGCGCGCTCGCTTCGCGGGCGAACTCCCCTCACCTTGTAGGGGCAGCGGCGGCCCGAGACGGCCGCCGAGGTGGGCAGCGCCGTGGACGATACGAGGGAAGCCCTTCATCACTTCCATCCGCTTGTTCGCGAGTGGTTTTCCTCCCGCTACGGGAAGCCGACCGACCCGCAGGAGCGCGCCTGGCCCCTCATCGCTTCGGGCCGAAACGTTCTCATCACCGCTCCGACCGGGACGGGAAAGACCTATGCCGCCTTTCTCTTCGCGCTGAACGAGCTCATCGAGGGGCGCTGGCCGGGAGGAACGACCCGCGTGCTCTACGTCTCGCCTCTCAAGGCGCTGAACACCGACGTCAGGCAGAACCTTCTTGCGCCTTTGAGCGAGCTCGCAGCCTTCTTCCGAGAGAAGGGAAAGGAGCTCCCTCAGATCGCCGTCGCCACGCGCAGCGGCGACACCCCGCAGTCGGAGCGGCGGCGGATGGCGCGCCGCCCGCCCGAGATCCTCATCACCACACCGGAAAGCCTCAACCTCATCCTCGCCTCGCCGCGCTCCCGCGAGATGCTCGCCGGCCTCAAGACCGTGATCCTCGACGAGGTCCACGCGATAGTCGGCACCAAGCGCGGGACCCATCTCATCACCGCAGTCGAACGGCTGGTGCCGGTCGCAGGGGAGCTCCAGCGAATCGCCCTGTCGGCGACGGTGAAGCCGCTCGAGGACACCGCGGCCTTCGTCGGCGGGTATGCGGCTCGCCAGAGCGGCGAGGAATGGATCTACGAAAAGCGGGCGGTGGAAATAGTCCGCTCGGCCGTGCGCAAGGAAGCCCTCCTTGCGGTGCGCTCCGTCGGACCGGAGGAGGAGCCGCGGGAGGGATCGCGGCACGACGGCGAGACCGTGTGGGAGCGGATGAGCCGCTCGCTATCAGAAATCATCGCCGAGAGGCGCTCGACCCTCGTCTTTGTAAACAGCCGGCAGCTTGCCGAGCGGCTGGCCCATCTCCTGAACGCCGGGCAGGGGGAGCTTATTGCCTACGCCCACCACGGATCGCTCTCTCGGGAGCTGCGCAGCGTGGTCGAAAAGCGGCTCAAGGAGGGCGACCTCCGGGCGATCGTCGCTACGAGCTCGCTCGAGCTGGGGATCGACATCGGCGAGCTCGATGAGGTGCTCCTGGTTGACACGCCCCCGTCCATCTCGCAGACGGTCCAGCGCCTTGGTCGGGCCGGCCATGGGGTCGGGGAGGTCGCGCGCGGGGTTCTCTTCGCCTCGAACGGGCCGAATCTCGTGCGCGGCGTCGTCGCCGCGAAGCTCGCCGAGGCGCAGAACATCGAGGAGGTTCATCCCATCGTCTGCCCGCTTGACGTCCTCGCCCAGGTGATCGTGTCGATGGTGGGCGTCGAGCCGTGGAAGCTCTCGGACCTCTACGCCATGCTGCGCACAAGCTACCCCTTTCACACGCTGAGCCGGCGCCAGTTCGATCTCGTCATCGAGATGCTCGAGGGGCGCTACGCCGACTCGCGGGTTCGCGAGCTCAAGGCGCGAGTCTCGATCGATCGGCAAACCGACGTCGTCCGCGGGAGGGAGGGCGTGCTCTATCTGCTCTACTCAGGCGGAGGAACCATTCCCGATCGCGGCTACTTCGGCCTGCACGTTCAAGGCAGCGACGCAAAGGTGGGCGAGCTCGACGAGGAGTTCGTCTGGGAGCGAAAGGTAGGGGATACCTTCTCGCTCGGGACGCAGCGCTGGAAGATCACGGGGATCGATCACCAGCGGGTCAGGGTGGTTCCCTGGAGCGGCCCGCTCAACGCGGCACCCTTCTGGCGCGCGGAGGGGCTCAACCGGGACTTCCACTTTTCGGAGGAGGTCGCCCTCGCGCTCGAGCGATGGGAGGGCCGCATCGGGAAGCCGGGGTTCGTCGAGGAGCTCATGCGGAGCTACCGGATCGACGAGGAGGGGGCCTCCCGGCTGGAGGGCTTCCTGCGCAGGCAGGCCGAGGCGTCCGGCCGGGGGCTTCCCCACCGGCACCGCATCCTGGTGGAGCACACCGCCGCGCAGGGGGGCCTGCGGCAGATCATCATCCACACGATCTGGGGCGGAAAGGTGAACCACCCCTTCTCGCTCGCCCTTTCGGCGCTTCTGCGCCGCACCTGGGGCGAGCACGATATAGTTGCCGACAACGACTGCATCGCCATCACCCTCGCGCATGAGGAGGCGCCGCGCGACGGCGCCGAGCTCGGAAGCTCCGGAGGCTTTGCCGCCGCGTACGGCGGGGCGCTCCACGACGCGGAAGGTCCCGACGTCGCAGGGGTGCTGCGGGAGCTCGCGGAAGCCGACCTCGAGGAGCTTCTCCGCCAAGAGCTCGAGGGAAGCGGGTTTTTCGGCGCGCGCTTCCGGGAAAACGCCGGACGCGCCCTCCTTCTGCCGCGGCCGCGGGGACGACAGCGGGTACCGCTGTGGGTCACCCGCCTTCGAGCCAAGAAGCTCCTGGATCGAGTGCGCCGCTACCCCGACTTTCCGATCGTCGCGGAGACCTGGCGGAGCTGCATTCGCGACGAGATGGATCTCGCAGCTCTCGAGATGCTGCTCCTGGAGATCCGCACGGGCGCGATCTCCATCGAGGAGTGCCACACGCTTGCGCCCTCGCCCTTCGCCGCAGGCTCGATGTGGCTTGCCACAGGCGGCTACATGTACGCCGACGACACTCCGGGCGGCGCGCTCTCCGGGGGCACCTCGCTTTCCGGCGAGCTCCTTTCGGACATGGTCTTCTCGCGCGAGCTCCGCATCGCCTTCGATCCGGACCTCATCCGACGCTTCCAGGAGAAGCTCCAGCGGAGCGCTCGCGGCTACACCCCGCGCTCCGTCGGCGAGCTGTCCGACTGGCTCAAAGAGCGCCTCGTGGTTCCCCTCGAGGAGTGGGAGGGCCTCCTCTCGGGAATGAGCCGGGATTGGGGGCTCGACCCCGCGCGTGTCCGGGAGGAGGTGGCGCCCAGGGTTCGGGAGAGCTCGGCGGGCGGCGGGCTCTTTATTCCGGTCGACTACGCCGAGCGAGTCGAGCGCGCCCTTGCAGGCGAGACGGAGGCCCTCGAGAAGACGCTCCCCCAGTGGCTTCAGTTCTACGGGCCCCTCCCCGTGTCGTTCGTGAAGCGCCTCTTTGGCGCCGGGGAGCGGACTCTCGAAGAGCTGCTCGACTCCCTGGAGGAGGAGCGTACGATCGTGCGGGATTTCCTGATCGAGGGACTCGGGGAGATCGCGCTGTGCGATGCCGAGAACCTCGAGCGGCTCCTTCTCTTTCGCCGGAGGGAGGAGACCCCGCCCTTCGTGGCCCGCCCGCTTGCGGAGCTTCCCCTCTTCCTCGCGCGCTGGCAGGGTCTCGGCGGGCAGGAGGGGTCGCCCGACGAGCTTGCGGGCCGCCTCGAGGGGCTCTTCGGCTATCCCGCGCAGGCTGAGCTTTGGGAGAGCGAGATACTCCCGGCGCGCCTCGCCGGCTACCGGCGGCACTGGCTCGACAGCCTGCTTGCCGAAAGCGAGCTGGAGTGGTTCGGATGCGGGAAGCGGCGCATCTCCTTTCGCCTGGCGTCGGATGCCGAGCTCTACGTGGCGGCGGCCGGCACAGGCGCCGACGGAGCTGCGGACCCCGCCGAGCCCGGGTTTGCGGCCGCGGCCGCCGCTGCGACAGCCGTGCCTGCGGCCCCCGGCAGCGCACCAGCCGGTGCGGCCGGGAAGCTCTCCGCCCTGTTTGCCGATCCGCATGCCCGCTACTCCTTCTGGGATCTCCACGCCCGATCCGGGCTGCCGACCGATCACTTCGCCGAGCTCCTCTGGCAGGAGGTGTGGCGCGGAGGGCTCCTCTGCGATTCCTTTGAGGTAGTGCGCCGCGGGGCGCAGAGCGGCTTCAAGGTCGATCCAGCGGCGGTGCGCGCCCTCCCCCTTGCAGCACGAGCGAGGGAGGCCGCGGCGGGCGGGGGTCTGGGCGCGAGAAAGGGGGGCCGGCCCTCCCGGCTTGACTTCGACCGCTGGAAGAGCACGCGTCCGCTCATGGGGACCTGGTACCTCCCCCCGGAGCGGCCCGAGCGGGACCTTCTAGACGAGGGGGAGAGCGCCAAGGAGCGGGTCCGGCTTCTTCTTGAGCGCTATGGGATTCTCTTTCGTGAGCTTCTCGTGCGCGAGCTTCCCAGCTTTCGCTGGCCGTCGCTCTTTCGGAGCATGCGCCTCATGGAGCTCGCCGGTGAGCTTCTTTCGGGGCAGTTTTTCGAGGGCATTCCCGGTCTCCAGTTCATCTCGCATGCAGCCTTCAGCCTCCTTGCTGCAGGGCTCGCGGGGGAGACGCTCTTCTGGGTAAACGCTCTGGACCCGGCCTCGCTGTGCGGCGTGGACCTTCCCACGAAGAGGGAGCTTCCCAGCCGCCTTCCCTCGAATCGAGTGGTCTACCGCGGAACGGAGGTCGCCGTCGTCTCGCGGCAGGGCGGGCGCGAGCTCGAGATTCGGGTTTCCCCCGACCATCCCGCGCTCTCCTCCTGCCTTGCCTTTCTCCCCTCGCTCCTGGCGCGGGATGCCGATCCGCCCAAGGCCATGAAAGTGGAAAGCATAAACGGAAAGCCTGTCCGCACGAGCCCCTACCGCCACGCGCTCATCGCCCTCGGCTTTCAGGAGGACTTCAAGGCCTACACCCTGTGGGCGCGGTAGGCGCCCGCCTGTGGACAATCACGACATTACGAGCGACAATGGGGTGAGCCCCATCATGATGCTGTTGCCCCAACCGTTGCGCTCGCTCGTGCGAAGGGCGGGTCTTTCGCCCCTGCTTGCAACGCTCGCCGCGACGATCGTCGTTGCGGCCGGTCTATCGCTCCTCTTTTCCTCGCTCTTTCCGCCTGAGGTTCGAGCGGCGGGCATGCCGGTGCGCGACCTTCGTGACGGCGCCCGATCGGTCCGCGTGAACGGCTTCGATCTCTGGTATCGGGAGGTCGGAAAGCGCAACGGCAAGGCGGCGATCGTGGTTCTCCACGGCGGGCCGGGGATGTCGGATCGCTACTTCAACGACGTCTTCGATTACCTTTCAACCACCCATCGGGTGATCTACTACGACCAGCGAGGGTCCGGCTTCTCTGAGATCAAGCCCAATCCCGCGTACTACCGCTTCTCCTACCTCGTCGACGACCTCGAGGCGCTTCGAAGCCGGGTGATTCGCCAGGACAAGCTGATCCTTGTCGCCCACTCCTTCGGCGGGATGATCGCAATGCAATATGCGGCCGACCATCCCGACCACGTGGCAGGGCTCATTCTCATTTCGTCGATGCCGCCGCGCGACTGGGGATCGCGGGTCGACCCGGACGGAGCGCATTTCGAGGATTGGTATCTGTCGATGGACCCGGCGAGCCGAGACCGCGCCTTTCTAACGTCCTACCTGAGCTCTATCCCGGAGTCGCTCTACGATCCTGCTTCAGCAATCGTACCGCAGGTCGGCTACATGTCCTACGTCCCTGCAAGGCTCCTTTGGGACACCTCGGCCGGCTACGACTTCACCAAGGCCTTGAGCCGCCTCAAGGTGCCCGCCCTGATCACCTACGGAGCGGCCGACACCTTCGTCGACCGCGTGCCGGCCTATCTGCATTCGGTTCTTTCCGGGTCGGTGATGGTGCGCTTCGAGCGAAGCGGTCACTGGGCCTTTCTGGAGGAGCCCGAGCGCTTCAAGGCGGTTGTCAGCTGGTTCTTGAAACGAGCGAATCTATGATCCGCCGGGCTATGGTTCCATGGGGGGGGATGGGAGGAAGGCTCTCGCGGGAGAACCATTCCGCCTCGACGATCTCGACGCCGTCGACCCGGATCTCGCCGCTTCGGTACTCGGCGGTGAAGCCGACCATGAGGGAATCGGGAAAGGGCCAAGGCTGGCTGCCGAAGTAGCGGATCTCTCCGAGCTCGATGGCGACCTCTTCCGCCACCTCCCGGCGCACGCAGTCTTCCAGGCTCTCGCCCGGCTCGACGAAGCCGGCGAGGACGCTGTACATCGGTCGGGAGCCGCGATGACGGCGGTTGTGGGCGAGGAGGATCTTGCCGTCGCGGTGGACTCCAACGATAATGGCAGGGGAGATCCGGGGATAGAAGCTGAGCTTGCAGGCCGGGCAGCTTCGAGAGCGCTCGGTCGTGCTCGAAACCGTCGGGCCGCCGCAGCGGCCGCAGAACTGGTGGTTTCGGTCCCAGTCGAGCACCTGAGAGGCTATTCCTGCGATTTTGAGCAGCTCGTCGTCCAGCGCGCCCATGAGCGAGCGCAGATCGCGCAGGACGACCTGGCTCACCGGCGCTGCGCCGGCGCCTCCCAACGGCCCGTTCGTGGCACCGTCGCTCGAGACAGGGAAATCGGCTTGGCGCAGCTCGCGCACATAGCAGGGGCGGCCGTCGAGGCTGCCAAGGTGGAGCAGGCGAGTAGTTTCCTCCCCGCCCTCGAGCTTCCCGTCGAAAAGCCTGGTTTCCCGTCCATTCTCCTCGACGAGGAGCCGGTTTCCGACAAAGACGAGCTCAAGAGACGAGACGCCCGGCGATTCGGGCGGGTTGACTGAGCGTACGAACATCTTACAGCTTGTCGATAAGCATAGAGCACTTGCCGGAGGGGATCGGCAGCGTCTTCTTCTTCTTTTCTCCCAGGATATTGATCGTGAAGTAGTAGAGCTTCTCCGACTCGAGGCGGATCTCCCATCCGCGTCCGCTCTTGTTGCTCAGGATCGTGATCATGTTCCTCTTGAGCGAGAGGTCCTCGATTCCCATGATCTCGAGGGTCGGGATGATCCAATCGACGGTCTTGCGCGGCAGGCTGATATAGAGCCCCACGACGTTCTCGATCATGAGGGTGATGGTGGCAAGGGCCGCGTACGGCAGGAAAAGCTCCCGCGGGTAGCCCTCCTTCTTCGGCCACTGCGCCGGACCCTCCTTGCGGGGCAGGTAGGCCTCGTAGAGGTTCCCCTTCTCGCCCTTCTCCTTGTTCTCCGGGTTCAGCGTATCGAGGATGTAGTACAGGTGGCGAATGGCGCACTCCCGCGCAAACTCGTATCGAGCGTACTTCTCAAGCCCCTTGATGACCATGAAGGTGAAGCAGGGATAAACCGAGCCGCGGAAGCCCATGCCCTTGTCGCGGAAATGTGAATCGTTGGCCGCAAGGGTCGGGAACGGATTTTCCAGCCCGAAGGAGAGCGGGTCTTTCAGGTGATGGATGAGGCGGTTGGCCCTGTCGTCGTTCGGTATCTCGGCGAGCAGCGTCCAGAACGAGGCGATGGTCTTGACCTTGATCTGCTGCCCCTCGCGGTCGAGGTCGTAGTAGAAGCCGTCCTCTTCGTTCCACATGAGGGAGTTGATGCGAGTCTTCAGCGAGAAATACTTCCGTTTGTACTTGAAGCCGATTTCCTTGTCGTTGAGGATGTCTCCCAGCTCCGACATATAGAGAGCGTTTATCGCCTGCTGGGTGTTGAAGTCGATTGGATAGCCGAGATGCTCCCGGGGCGAGTTCTCCATCATCGTGGCCGCAATCGGCACCGCATAGAGGCCGTTCTCCTTGCGAAAGGTCTCCTCGAGCCAAGTGAAGTACTTTTCGAGGGTTCCGACCACGTCGCGAAGGCGCTTCTTGTTGCCGACCTTGTGATAGATGTTGTACTCGGCCCAGCTGAACAGAGGGGGCAGGACGCCCTCCGGATTGTCCTTGGTGAGAACCGGCTTGCCATCCTTTTCCGAATACTCGCCGCGAATCGCTCCGGAGGCCTCCTGCTTGCGATAGAAGTTGTCGAGCTGTGGGGTTGCCGGATAGGAGCGGTTGCTGTATACCAGGAAAAAGGTCGAAAGAATCGACTCGAACTGATTTATCGTCTTGCTGTCGGGATAATTGAAATAGCGGCTCTCGAAGCCGTTCGCCTTGGTTCCCTTCTTCCAGAAATCCTGGAGCCATGCCCAGGTACGCTCGTAGGTGTCGACAAAATCCTGGTCATAGAAGTGAATCGCAGGAAAACCTTTCTTAACCACGAATGCCCCTCATTGTGCTACACGAAGCCAGATCCTGATATTCTCGGATATGAGGAATAAATCCTACAGAGGAGAAGAGGCTCGCCTCCAGACATGAGTACCCGTATGACAAATGAAGATAATATGAAAAATGGACAGAGTCAATTTGTCCCTCCCGCGCTCCTTGACACGGGGGGGCGGGGTCGATAATCTCCCCGAGGTGGACAAGAAGGAACTCTACACAACCGCATCGCTCGCACAGCTTGAGCTTTCGGAGCAAGAGGCCGAGCGGCTCGCCGCCGCAGTTGGACAGATGCTCGAGTACTTCTCCAAGATGCGGGAAATCGACGTAGAGGGGCTCGAACCGACGACCCATGCCCTCCTCAAGACGAACCGGGTCCGTGAGGACATTGTCGTGGAGAGTGCTCTTGCCGATGTGCTCCTCGAGAATGCTCCGGAACGCGAGGACCGATTCATCGTCATCCCCAACGTCCTGTAACCCGTAGCATGGAAGGTCTTTCAAGCTGGAGAAAAGTCCTGTCCTCTCCTCAGACGAAGCAGGCCTACGCGGCCTACGTGCGGGACTGGGAGTCGAGGATCGGAGCCTTTCTCGAGTTCGATCCTGACGGCCGGCCGAAGGGCGGCACGCCCGTTGGCGTGAACGGGAGCGCCGCGAGGCATCCCCTGGCCGAGATCCCCTTCGCGGCAAAGGACAACATTGCCGTCGAGGGCTTCTCGCTCACCTGCGCGTCGCGAATGCTCGAAGGGCTCGCCTCCCCCTACACGGCGACCGCGGTCAGCCGCCTGCAAGCCGCGGGGGCCGTCGTCGTCGGCAAGACCAACCTCGACGAGTTCGGGATGGGCTCCTCGACCGACACTTCGGCCCTGGGGCGGACCTCGAATCCCTGGGACCAGTCGCGAGTACCGGGAGGCTCGAGCGGCGGCTCCGCCGCGGCGGTGGCTGCAGGGCTGGTCCCCTTCGCGCTCGGTTCCGACACGGGCGGCTCGATCCGCCAGCCGGCGGCCTTCTGCGGGGTTTACGGCTTGAAACCCACCTACGGGGTCGTCTCCCGCTACGGGCTGGTGGCCTATGCGTCGTCCCTGGAAGGCATCGGCGTCGTCGCCGAGACCACACCGATAGCCAGGCTTGTCTTCGAGACGATGCGCGGCCTCGATCCGCTCGATCACTCCTCGGTCGAGCACCAAGCTGCCGAGGGGGCGCACGCTCCCCTGCGGGTGGGTGTCTTGGGCGGCCTGTCCGAGCTGTCGGATGAGGTCGAAGGAATCTACCGGCAGGCCGTCGCGACGATGCGCGAGCTCGGAATGACGGTTACCGAGATCACGCTTAAGACACTCGAGTACGTGGTGCCGGCCTACTACACCATCGCCACGGCGGAGGCGAGCGCCAACCTCGCGCGCTTCAACGGCATCCGCTACGGCCATCGCCCGGCTCATGCCGAGAACCCAGAGCAGCTCGTGCAGACCGCGCGAGACGAGGGCTTCGGAGAAGAGGTGAAGCTGCGGATCCTCCTCGGGACCTACGTCCTGCGCTCCGGCTTCCAGGATCAATACTACGTGCGGGCGCAGCGGGTGCGTACCGCGATCCGCAACGAGCTTGCCTCCGCATTCACCGCCGTCGACGTTCTTCTCCTTCCGGTCTTCCCGACCCCCGCCTTCAAGCGAGGCGAGGAGGGACTTTCTCCCTTCCAGCAGAAGCTCGCCGACAGGTTCACCGCCACCGCGAACCTCGCCGGGGTTCCGGGGCTCGCCTTCCCGGCGGGGGTAGTCGATGGGCTCCCGGTCGGCCTCCAATTCCTCGCTCCGGCTTTCGAAGAGGAGAGGCTTTTCAGGGCGGCCGAGCGCTACGCCGAGGCGGTGCCGGCCGAGCATCCCGCGGGTTATTCGGCGGAGTGGAGGCGATGAGCGTGTACCGGTCCTTCATCGGCCTGGAGATCCACATCCAGCTGCTCACCAAGACGAAGATCTTCTGCGGCTGCCGTGCGGCCTTCGGAGACGAGCCCAACACGAACGTTTGCCCGGTCTGCATGGGCTATCCCGGCGTCCTTCCGGCCCTGAACCGGGAGGCGATCAAGATGGCCTACCTCGTCGCGCGGGCCCTGGAGTGCACCCTGGCGCCGGCGGCGGTGTTCGAGCGGAAGAACTACTTCTACCCCGACCTTCCGAAGAACTACCAGATCTCGCAGTTTGCGTCCCCGGTCGGCCGGAACGGCCACATGGACCTCGAGCTCTCCGGCAGCACGAAGCGGGTACGCATCCATGATGTCCACCTCGAGGAGGACGCCGGGAAGATGATCCATGCGGGGGATGTCTCCCTGCTCGACTACAACCGCACCGGGACACCCCTCCTCGAGATCGTCACCGAGCCCGATCTCGAGGTCGGCGAAGAGGCGGAGCACTTCCTCCAGAGCTTCCGGCGCCTGGTGCGCTACCTCGGGGTATGCGACGGGAACATGGAGGAGGGCTCGATGCGCTGCGACGCCAACGTCTCGGTCAACCTCGAGGGCAAAGGGCTCGGCAGCAAGGTCGAGATCAAGAACCTCAACTCCTCCCGCTTCGTGAAGAAGGCCCTCACCTTCGAGATCGCCCGCCACCGGGAGCTGCTCGATCACGGCGGGAAGGTGCTCCAGGAGACGCGCCTGTGGAACGAGAATCGCGATCTCACCGAAGGGATGCGGAGCAAGGAGCAGGCGGACGACTACCGCTACTTTCCCGAGCCCGATCTTCCTCCCTTCAAGACCGACCTTTCGTTCCTCGCTGAGGTGGAGGGCGCGCTTGTCGAGCTCCCCGCGGTCAGGCAGGCCCGCATGGCTCGCGAGTACTCCTTGAGCGACACCCAGATCGATTTCATCACCGAGGAGAAGGCAAGGGCCGATTTCTTCGAGCGGACCGTTGCGCTCGGAGCGCACCCGCTCGCCGCGGCCGCCTGGCTTGGATCGGACGTGAAAAAGCTCCTCAATCGCGCGGGGATAGAGCTCTCGATGAGCCCCCTCACCCCTGAGCGCCTCGCCGAGCTGCTCGTGCTCCTCGGCGAGAATCGCATCCATGGGAAGATCGCGAAGCAGGCTCTTGAGGCGCTCTTCGCGGAGGACAAGGATCCCATCGAGATCATCCGGGAGCGCGGCTGGGAGCGGATCGCCGACCCGGGCGGGGTCACCGGCTTCGTGGACGAGGCTATAGCCGCCAATCCGCAGGCCGCGGCGGCGATCCGGGGCGGCGATCTGAAGGCCATCGGCTTCCTCGTCGGCCAGATCATGAAGGCAAGCTCCGGGAGAGCCGATCCGCAGCTTGTCCAGAGGCTTCTGCGGGAGCGGCTCGCGGCGCCGGTGACGGAGGATTCCGATGCGAACATTGGCAGCTGAGCTTCCGCGCCACGTCGGCAGAGAGGTTGAGCTTTCCGGCTGGGTGCACCGGATCCGCGACCTCGGCAAGGTCTCCTTCGTCATCCTTCGGGACCGCAGCGGGGAGGCCCAGCTCGTCCTCGACGAGAAGCCCGCCTTTACCCACGAGTCGGTCGTTGCGGTGAAGGGGCGGGTCGCGGCGAACGACAAGGCTCCGAACGGCGTCGAGGTCCAGGTGGAGAGCCTCACCGTGCTCGCCCCGGCGGAGCCCGACCTTCCGATCCCCGTCAATCAGGATCCCGCGAAGCTCAGCCTCGATGCGATTCTCGACAACCGAATCATCGCGCTTCGCATCCCGAAGATCCGGAAGGTCTTCGAGCTCCAGGCGGCGCTCGTTCGTTACTTCGGCGAGCACATGCGCTCGGAGGGCTTCACCGAGATCAAGACGAGCAAGCTTATCGGGACGGGCACCGAGGGAGGCACCGGCCTCTTCCAGGTGGAATACTTCGACACCAAGGTCTACCTCGCCCAGTCCCCGCAATTCTACAAGCAGGCGATGATCGCCTCGGGCCTCGAGCGGGTCTTCGAGATCGGTGCGGCCTATCGCGCCGAGAAGCACGAAACCCCGCGCCACCTGAATGAGTACGTCTCCCTCGACGTCGAGATGGCCTTCATCGAAAGCGAGCGCGATCTCATCGAGCTGGAGCGGCGCATCCTGAAAAGTGTTTTCGGACAGGTCGCCGCGCACAACGCCGACCTCCTCGAGGCATGGGGCGCGAGCGTGCCCACCGGCGAGGAGGTCGACCGGATCCCGATCATCAGCCACGACGAGGCGAAGGAGATCGTCTCGAAGCGCGGCGGGCACAAGGTCTTCGAGATCAATCCCGAGGGCGAGCGCATCCTCTGCGACTGGGCGAAAGGAGAGCACGGGATCGACGCGGTGTTCGTGAACGAGTTCCCGCGGAAGAAGCGCCCGTTCTACACCTACCCGCTCGACCAGAAGACGATGAGCTTCGACCTCCTTTTCCGCGGGCTGGAGATCACGACCGGAGGCAGGCGCATCAACGAGTACCGGATGCTCCTCGATACCCTGCCGAAGTTCGGGCTCACCCCCGAGGGGCTTCCCGACTACCTGACCATCTTCAAGTACGGCTGCCCGCCCCACGGGGGCTTCGCCATCGGCCTCGAGCGCCTCACCCAGAAGATCCTCGGCCTCTCCAATGTGAAGGAGGCCTCCCTCTTCCCGCGCGATCGCCGACGAGTGCGTCCGTAGCAGCAACGGCCGAGGCGCGTGAAGCCGCGACGCCGGCGCCTCCAGCGCACCCTGCGCGCCGGTCGCGGACACCGCCCCGCGCCTGCCGGGCTTACTGCCCCAACCCTCGATCAATTCGCCTGCACGGCACCGACCACGCTTCGCGCGCGAGAGCGCAGGAGCGCGACAAACGCCAGGACGTCGCAGACGAGGCTTCCCGAAACGAGGTACACCATCGCGCGCGGTCCGGCGCTGTCGAACACCCGCCCGACGAGCCACGGAAGGATCATGCCGCCGAAGCTGTCGCCTAAAAGAATGATGCTGCTCGCGAGGGCCGTGAGTTTCAGGCCCTGTACGGCGAGGGTGAAGCCCGATGGGTAGACCGGCGCCATGAAGAGGCCCAC
>DAHUYW010000024.1 GCA_027306915.1 Spirochaetales bacterium
GGCCGAGGCCGCGACCACCGAGGCCATGTCGAGAAAGTAGGGCTTGCGAAGGCCTGCCTCGAGGCTCACCATCGTTGGAGTCGCGAGGAGGGCCTCCTTGAGCGCCGGCCAGCGCCCGGGGAAAAGCTCGTCATAGTAGCGGTCGAAGCCGATCCGCTGCCTGGATTTCATCTCGAGTTCACGTTTCTCCGCCTTCAATCTATCCGAAAGACGGCGAATGCTCAAAGGCTTCGCGCTTGCCGTCGTCGCGCACCGAGACGATTCTTGACAGAGGGCGCACGCGCCCGTATGGTGGCCACAGTTGGAGACAGCTGTGAACATTGCCGGCGTCCTCTTTGACCTCGACGGTACCCTTCTCGACACTCTCGAAGACATCGCGAGCGCGACCAACCTTGCGCTTCGTTCCCACGGCTATCCGGAGCACAGCCCCAGAGACTACCGATCGATGGTGGGATGGGGTATCCGCCACCTTGTGGAGGCGGCGCTTCCGGCCGAGGCCCGCGAAGCGGTTCCGATCGAGACGCTAGCGCGCGAGGTCAGCGCCTCGCTCCGGGAACACCCGGCGGTAGCGACGCGTCCCTATCCGGGAATCCCCGAGCTTCTCAGCGAGCTCTCGCGCAAGGGGCTGCGTCTCGTGATCCTTTCGAACAAGCCGGACGAGCTTACCCACATCGTCGTTTCGACACTCCTTGGCGAGGAGCAGTTTGACGCCATTCAGGGTGCGCGGCCGGATCTTCCCAGGAAGCCGGATCCGACGGCCGCCCGCCTCCTCGCCGAGCAGGTGGGGCTTGCGCCCGAGCGGATGCTTTTTCTCGGCGATTCGGACGTCGACATGCAGACCGCGACCGCCGCTCGGATGTACCCCGTCGGGGCGGGCTGGGGCTTCCGCACTCGCGAGGAGCTTACGCGTAACGGGGCACGGGTGGTGATCGATAAGCCCGGCGACCTCCTCGCGCTCCTTTAGGCGGCGGTAGCGCTCCCCGGGGTCTTTTGGCATAATGCCTTCATGGACAAGAAAGAACTGCTGAGCCGCGCGAAGAACTACCTCGACCTCGAGCAGGACGAGCGCTTTCGCGACGAGGTCAAGAGGCTCCTCGATGCGGGCGATCTTGAGTCTCTGAGCGATCGATTCTACACGAGCCTCGCTTTCGGCACGGGCGGGCTGCGCGGGATGATCGGGGGCGGCTTCAACCGGATGAATCCCTTCGTGGTGCGCCGCGCCACCCAGGGGCTCGCCAACTACGTTCGCGTGGCAGCGGGAGCGGATGCGGCGCCGGCGGGGTCAGCGGGGGCCGGGACACCCAAGGCTGTCATCGCTTATGACTCGCGTCGCTATTCCCCTCTCTTTGCCGAGGAGGCGGCGCTCGTTCTGTGTGCTAACGGCATCAAGACCTACCTCTTCTCCTCCTTGCGGCCCACCCCCGAGCTATCTTTCGCGGTCCGCCGCCTGGAGGCGACCACGGGGATCGTCATTACCGCGAGCCACAACCCTCCCGCGTACAACGGCTACAAGGTCTACTGGTCCGACGGGGCTCAGATCATTCCTCCCCACGATGAGGCTATAATCGCGGAGGTGCAGGCGGTCGGGAGCGATATACGCTCGATGGGACGCGAGGAAGCCGTGACGAAGGGGCTTCTGGTCCTCATCGACCAGGAGATAGACGACGCCTTCATTGCGATGGTGAAGAGCTACGTGCTCCGCCCACAGCTCGTGCGGGAGCACGGCTCGCGACTGAAGGTGGTCTACACCCCTCTTCACGGCGCCGGAAGGATGCCGATCGAGCGTTCTCTTTCCGAGCTGGGAATCAAGGTGATCACGGTGCCCGAGCAGGCCGAGCCCGACGGCGAGTTTCCCACCGTGAAGTATCCGAACCCCGAGGAGGCCTCGGCGCTCAAGCTGGCGATCGAGCTGGGTCGCAAGGAGCGGGCCGATCTTGTCATGGCGAGCGACCCCGATTCGGACCGACTCGGAATCGCGGTCCCGAACGGCGACGACTTTGTCCTGGTCACCGGAAACCAGCTCGGCGCGCTGCTCGCCGACTACATCTTCTCCTCGCGCAAGGAGCTCGGCCGTCTCCCGCCGAAGCCGGTCTTCATCAAGACCATCGTGACCACGAACCTTCAGGCGAAGATCGCCGAGAGCTACGGCGCCAAGGTCTATGATGTTCTTACCGGCTTCAAGTACATTGCCGAGAAGATCCGCCTCTTCGAGCAAACCGGGGAGGGCTACGTTTTCGGGGGCGAGGAAAGCTACGGCTACCTCGTCGAGACCGAGGTCAGGGACAAGGACGCAGTCTCGGCAGCGCTCGCCACCGCCGAGATGACCCTCTTCAATGTGGCACAGGGAAGAACCCTCCTCGATTGTCTCCACGACCTCTACGAGCGCTACGGCTATTTCGAGGAGAGGCAAATCTCTCGTGCCTTCGCCGGGGAGAGCGGCCACAAAGAGATGGAGCATCTCATGGACCGCCTGCGAAAGACGCCCCCGCACGAGCTCGGCGGCGCGACTGTTTTGCTGGTGAAGGACTACGAAAGGGGAACGACCCTCGAAACGAAATCGCGCAGGAGCTCGAAGGATCTCGACCTTCCGCCTTCCAACGTTCTCCAGTTCGTGCTTGATGACGAGAGCATCGTCACGGCCCGTCCTTCCGGTACCGAGCCGAAGATCAAGTTCTATGCCTCCTGCTGTACGCGACCCGGCATTGCATTCGCCGATGCGAAGCGGGAGGTTGGGGCGCGCATGGTACGCCTCGAGGAAGCGATCGACCGGATCATAGCAGGGGGTTGACGGCGGGGCGGACAGGCCGGCAGGCGAATGAGGCCGCTGCCGTCGTGGGTCGACGCATGAGGGGTGCCGCGGAGGCACCAGTGCCGTGGATCACCCGTCGGCAGGGAAGAGCCCGGCGACCAACCCCTCAATCTCGCTGATCCAGCCCCTACGCTCGGAGACATCGCGCGAGCGCATGTCGGTGAGGAGGCGAAAGGTAACCTCTTCGATGCCGCAGAAGCCGAGGGTCTCTTTCCACATGCGCGAGAGCGCAGGCTCGCCGGAGGTAGCCTCCGCGTCGGTGGTGGCAAGGATAAGCGAGCGCTTCCCTGCCAGGAGCGGGACCTTGGACTTTCGAAGGAAGCTCTCGCCGGTGTAGTCGTAGGCCACGCCGGGGCGAAAGACCCGGTCGATCCACCCTTTAAGCAGAGCCGGCGGCCCGCTCCACCATTCCGGGTGGATGAAGACAAGCGCGTCAGCCTCGGCGAGCTCGCGCGAGTAGCGCTGCACCTGCTCGTCGAAGCTGAACCGACGCTTGAGCTCCACTGCGGTAAGGAGGGGATCAAAATGCTCGTGATAGAGATCGTGGAAGAGGACGGTGTGGCCGCGAGCCTTGAGGGTTCGAACCACGGCCTCGCCGACCGCATGGTTAAAGCTCCGTTCTTGAGGATGGCAGAGCACAACAAGGATGTCCAGTCCTACCTCCAAGCGCTTTTCCTTCAACGCGAAATCGTGATAATGTTCCCATAAAATACCAACGAATTGGGGCGGACATCAATTGACACTGCCGACACGATTGGGTACATTATATATTACCAAAAAGGTTCGATATCACTATGCTGCGAATAAACAAGGATGTCGAGTATGCTCTGATCAGCCTCGTTGCGATGGGGCGGTCGAGCGAAGTGCAGTCGGCGCGGGAGCTTGCAAGCCGTTTCGAGATCCCCTACGGTCTGCTCTGCAAGATCCTCTACCGGCTTGCGCACTCCGGAATCGTGGTGTCCGTGCAGGGGCCGAAGGGCGGGTATCGCTTGGGGCATAGGCTGGAGGAGGTCACGATCGGACGGGTGATGGAGGCGATCCATGGCCCGGCGCGGGTGGCTGCCTGCCTGGAGGAGTCCGGCGACTGCTCGCAGCTTGACGCGTGCAACATCCGCGGGATCGTCCAGCAGGTCCAGAGCAGATGGGACCTCTTCATCAACTCGATGACCCTTGCGGAGTTTGCTGCGATGGAGACGCCGGCCGCCGCCCTGGAGTGAGGAGGAGTGATGGTAACCAAGGAAGAGGCCCTCGAGGTCCTGAAGAACGTCTATGACCCCGAGATCATGATGAACATCGTCGACATAGGCCTGGTTTATCGCGTCGAGACGTCGGAGGACAGGATCGAGGTGGATTTCACCCTGACCTATCCCGGCTGTCCGGTCGGCGACGTCATCCTAAACGATATCGTCACGATTCTACAGGACTTCTCCGGAATCCAGGACGTCCGCGCGAACCTCGTGTGGAATCCCCCATGGACCCCGGACCGGATGAGCGAAGAGGCGCGCATCTCGCTCGGATATCCGATATAGACCGCCGACTGCCGCGCCTGCGATGAGAGTGAAGCGGGATGAAAGGGAAGGAGAGACAAGCACCATGCAACTTGTGATCGAGGATCTGAAGGCCGAGATCGACGGCAAGCCGATTCTTAAAGGGATAGACCTCACCCTGAATACCGGCGAGGTTCACGCCCTGATGGGTCCCAACGGCTCGGGAAAGAGCACGCTCGCGAACGTACTGATGGGCCATCCGCGCTACACGGTGACCGGAGGGCGAGTGCGCATCGACGGCGACGACCTTCTGGCCATGGAGTCGGATGAGCGTGCGCGGCGAGGGCTCTTCCTTGCCTTCCAGTATCCCGTGGAGATTCCTGGAGTCACGGTCGGCAAGTTCTTGAAGCGAGCGACGGAGTTGCGCATTCCCGACGGCAAGATGAACGTTGGCGCGTACATAAAAGAGCTGCGCGAATCGATGACCTTCATGGAGATGGATCAGCAGTTCATCAACCGCTACCTGAATGAGGGCTTTTCCGGGGGCGAGAAGAAGCGGATGGAGATCCTGCAGATGATAGTTCTCAAGCCCTCCTTCGCCATTCTCGACGAGACCGACTCGGGTCTGGACATCGATGCCCTCAAGGTCGTCTCGAAGGGCGTGAACAAGCTGCGCGGGCCGGATTTCGGAGCCCTCATTATCACGCACTATCAGCGCATCCTTGATCACATTCATCCCGATTTCGTCCACATCATGTACAAGGGACGTATTGCCACCTCGGGTGGAAGCGACCTTGTGCACACGCTCGAGGAGCAGGGCTACGACTGGGTCAAGCAGAAATACGGCATCGAGGAGGAAGAGAATGAGCCAGCAGCAAACCGTTGAGGTCGGCGATTACAAGTTCGGATTCTCCTATCCGGATCGTTCGGTCTTCATGACCCAGAAGGGCCTCTCGGAAGAGGTAGTCGAGGCGATTTCCTTTCACAAGGGCGAGCCCGATTGGATGCGGGAGTTCAGGCTGAAGTCCCTGGCGGCCTTCCGTGCAAAGCCCATGCCGAACTGGGGCGCCGATCTTGCCGACATCGACTTCAACAATATCTACTACTACGCCAAGCCGGTCGAGGCGCAGAAGCGCACCTGGGATGACGTTCCGCAGGATATCAAGGACACCTTCGATCGGATCGGAATCCCCGAGGCCGAGCGTAAGTTTCTCGCGGGAGTCGGAGCCCAGTACGATTCGGAGATGGTCTATCACAGCATCCGAGAGGACCTCACGAAGCAGGGGGTCATCTTCACCGACCCCGAGACTGCGGTGCGCGAGCATCCGGACATCGTGAAGGAGTACTTCGGGACGATTATTCCCTACACCGACAATAAGTTTGCGGCTCTCAACAGTGCCGTCTGGTCGGGGGGAAGCTTCGTGTACGTGCCGAAGGGAGTAAAGGTGGAGATTCCCCTCCAGGCCTATTTCCGCATCAACAAAGAGAACCTCGGCCAATTCGAGCGGACCCTCATCATCGCCGAGGAGGGGAGCTTCGTGCATTATGTGGAGGGGTGCACCGCGCCGATCTATACCACCGACGCCCTCCACAGCGCCGTGGTCGAGATCATCGCGAAGCCGGGCGCGCGGGTGCGCTACTCTACCATCCAGAACTGGTCGAGCGACGTCTATAACCTCGTCACCAAGCGGGCGGTCGCCTACGAGCATGCGACCGTGGAGTGGGTCGACGGTAACATCGGCTCCAAGCGCACGATGAAGTACCCCTCGGTCTATCTCATGGGCGAGGGAGCCCACGGCGAGATCCTGTCAATTGCCTTCGCTGGGAAGAAGCAGGAGCAGGATACCGGCGGCAAGGTGGTCCACCTCGCCGACAACACCACCTCGGTCATTACCTCCAAGTCCATAAGCAAGGACGGTGGGGTGGCGAGCTACCGAGGGCTGCTGAAGGTCGAAGAAGGTCTCAAGAACATCAAGTCGCGGGTCGTCTGCGACGCCCTTATCCTCGACGAGCGCTCCGCAACCAACACCTACCCCTACATGGAGATCGACTCGGACGACGTCTCGATCGAGCACGAGGCCCGGGTGAGCAAGATCAGCGAGGAGCAGCTCTTTTATCTCATGAGCCGCGGGATGAGCGAGGCGGAGGCCTCGATGATGATCGTGAACGGCTTTCTCGACCCGCTCGTGAAGCAGCTGCCGATGGAGTACGCGGTGGAGCTGAACCGCCTCATCGAGCTCGAGATGGAGGGCTCGGTCGGTTAGAGCGCCGAGCGCTCGCCGCTTCCCGCGCCGACCCCTCGGTGAGTTCACGTCGAAGCGCACCGGGCCGCACTTTCATGTGCGCGGACCGCGGGGAGAACTTCAGTCAGGAGCAAGTACAGTATGAGTACGAACGCACAGAACGCGTCGTCCACGTCGACACTGAGGACCGAGCGCGACGAACCGGAATGGATGGCGGCGTTTCGCCGCAAGGCCTTCGAAGAGTTTTCGCATGCGGCATGGCCAACACCCCAGGAAGAGGAGTGGCGCCGCACCGATATAACCGCGCTCGATTTCGCCAAGTATAAGCTGATCCGAGCCGATGGCGAGACGCTCTCCCCTGCGGCTGAAGCCGTTGAGTCGGGGGTGCTTCCTCCGCCTCCGAAGGGAGAGGAAAGCGGCCTGATCCGATTTCAGGGAGGGCGGTGCATCCTTGCCCGCATCGCACCGGAGCTCGCAGCCCAGGGGGTGCGTTTCCTTTCGCTCATCGACGCGATCAAGGATCGCAACCCCGCAATTGAGGAGAGCTTTCGGGAAGCGGTCGGCAGGAGCGTGAACCGTTTTCAAAGCTGGCACTACAGCCAATGGAGCCACGGGGCCTTTCTCTATGTCCCGCAATTCCTTGAGATCAAACATCCCTTCTTCGTGGACTTCGTCGAGACCGGATCGGATGCGTTCAGCGCGCCCCACCTGACGGTTGTCCTGGACAAAGGTGCGAGAGCGATCGTCATCCAGCGCCTCGCAAGCGGCGACGCGGGCGAGCTTCTCTGCAATGAGGGCGCCGACCTCAAGGTGGGAGATGGAGGGGCGCTCGAGTTCGTCCGCATTCAGGATCTGAACCTCAAGAGCCGCTACTTCAACAACTCCTCGGTCGCCGTGGCCCGGGACGCGAGCTTGAAGCACTTCGAGGTGGCGTTCGGCTCGCGCCTCCACAAGAGTCGCCTGGACTGCTCCATCAACGGGCCGGGTGGCGAGGTACACATAAACGGGATATACTTTGCCCACAAAAGACAGCACATGGATATCGGCACGATTCAGCGGCACAATGCGCAGAACGCGAACAGCCGCGCCTACTATAAGGGAGCGGTCCGCGACAAGGCCAAAACCGTCTATCAAGGGCTCATCGAGGTGGGAATCGGAGCCTCGCAGACGGACGCCTACCTCAAGAACAAGAACCTGCTCCTGAATGACGGCGCCCGCAGCGACTCGATTCCCATGCTCAAGATCAACAACAACGATGTCAAGTGCAGCCATGGCTCGACGACCGGGAAGCTGAACGAAGAAGAGCTCTTCTACTTGACGTCGCGGGGCTTTCCACGCACCGAGGCCGAGAAGCTTCTGATCGCTGCCTTCTTCGAGGATGTCATGGAGTCGGCCCATGAAGCGGTGAAAGAGGAGATCCGACGCGCGATTCTGAAGCGGGTAGGCGAGACGACCACCGCGTAGTATGGGGTGGGTCAAGGTCTGCGCCGAATGGGAGATGAAGAGCGTCCGGCGCTTCGAGCACGACGAACGTTCGTTCGCACTCTTCCGGTTGCCCGACGGGATCTACGCCCTTGACGACATCTGCTCGCACGAATACTCCCGCCTCTCGGAGGGCGAGATCTGGCGGGGGCAGGTGATGTGCCCCAAGCACGGATCGCGCTTCGACATCAAGACCGGCAAGGTGGAGGGCCTGCCCGCTACGCGGCCCGTACGGACCTACCCTGTCAAGATCGAGGGAGACGCGGTCTACATCGAACTAGAGGACGAAGAATGGTAAAGGGCTCGCAAGCGGCACGATCCGATGAGTCGAGATTGGCGTATGCAGGGAGAATCGATGCCGCCGAACACCGCATCGGCGGGCGGACGATCGAGCAGATACGGGGCGATTTTCCTGCATTGCAGCGGGTGATCCGGCATGACGGTCGCGACACCCGGGTGGTCTACCTCGACAACGCGGCGACGACCCAGAAGCCGCAAGTCGTTCTCGATGCCATGACCGCCTACTATGAGCGGAGCAACGCGAACGTCCACCGCGCCCTCTACACCATGGGGGAGGAGTCAACCGCCGCCTACGAGGCAACCCGCAGGAAGGTCCAGCGCTTCATCAATGCTGCCAGCGAGCGCGAGATCGTCTACACCTCGGGGACCACTGCATCGATCAATCTGGTCGCCTACTCTTGGGGAAGGTCCTTTCTGAAAGAGGGCGACGAGATCCTTCTCACGGAGATGGAGCACCATTCCAATCTCGTTCCGTGGCAGCTGGTCGCTCAGGAGCGCGGCTGCGTCCTGCGATTCCTGCCGGTCGAGGAGGACGGAACGGTCGATCTGGACCGGCTTCCTGCCGTCTGGAGCGAGCGCACGCGCCTCGTCGCGATTGCTCACATGTCCAACGTCCTCGGGACCGTCAACGACGTGAAACGGATAATCGAGTTCGCGCATGCGCGGGGGGTTCCGGTGCTGCTGGACGGGGCCCAAAGCGTGCCCCATCTTCCCGTCGACGTCCAGGCGCTTGACTGCGACTTTCTCGCCTTTTCGGGCCACAAGATGTGCGGCCCGACGGGGATCGGAATCCTCTATGCCAAGGAGCGCCTCCTCGAGCAAATGCCGCCCTTCCTCGCCGGCGGAGAGATGATCGAGGCGGTTTGGCTCGACCATGCCACGTGGAACGAGCTGCCCTACAAGTTCGAGGCGGGGACCCCGCCCATCGCCGAATCGGTCGGACTCGGCGCGGCGGTCGACTACCTCTCTTCGCTCTCCATGAAGGGCGTGCAGGAGTACGAGGAGCAGCTGACCCGCTACACCCTCGGGCGGCTCGACACGGTCCCGGGGCTCACCCTCTACGGGCGATCCGCGGCTCGAGGAGCGGTCTTCTCCTTCAACATTGCCGGTGTCCATCCCCATGACCTTGCACAGTTTCTGGATCGTGACGGGGTGTGCGTGCGCTCCGGTCATCACTGCGCCCATCCCCTCATGCGAAAGCTCAACGTTCCTGCCACGGCCCGAGCAAGCCTCTCGTTCTACAATACCGCGCAAGAGGTGGACCTCCTCGTGGAGGCGCTCCGCAAGGCGAAGGAGTTCTTCATCTAGGATGGCCTTCGAAGATCTGTACCAAGAGATAATCCTCGACCACTATCGCCATCCTCGCAACTTCGCCGCCCTCGATGAGGTGAGCGACGAGAACATCCACGAGAATCCAACCTGCGGGGATTCGCTGAAGCTTGACATCAAATTGGCGGATGACGGTCGCATCGAGAGCGTCCGCTTCAACGGACGGGGCTGCGCGATAAGCGTCGCCTCGGCCTCCATGATGACCGAGCAGCTCACAGGGCTCTCGGTGAAGGATGCCCTTGCCAAGATCTCATCCTTTATCAAGATCCTGCGCGGCGAGGCAGACAGCGCCCAGCTCTCCGAATGGGGCGACCTCGTTGCGCTCGAGGGTGTCGTGAAATACCCGATTCGAGTCAAGTGTGCGACGCTGGCGTGGCACGCTGCGATCGATCTCCTGGTTGTGAAGTCGAGCGGACGGCCTTGAGACTTTCCGTGAGTCGCCGCGACAGCTCCTGGATATAGGGCTCCTTCAAGAGCTCAAAGTGGCGGCAGGGCAGGAACTGGCAGTCAAGCCCGCCGAGAGCGAGTCTCCGCCATCGCGCAATCTCCCCCGCCATCTCCGAGCCCTCGCCGGCCCAGAAAAGCGTTACCCTTCCGTCGTACGGCTCCGCCACGTAGCGGTGATAGGCGCGCGTATGCAGATACCGCAGGAGCTTGAGGTTGCGACTACGGCTTTGCAGAGGCGATCGTCCGCGATACAAGAGGCGTGCTATCCGATCGAGATGATAGCGAGACTCTATTGCCGCCTTCATGCGCAGGGTGTAGAGAAGCCTTTTTCTGCGGAGATAGTAGACGATGCGTCTTGGATAATAGACGACAAGCTTGCGGACGCCCGAATGGCTCCGCTGGCGGTCCCGCTCGAGGGGCGCCTCCTTCGAATCCATGATCGCGAGCAGCGATATTCCCTCGCCGGCCGCGCGCAGCTGGCGAGCCATCTCGAAAGCGACGTATCCGCCGAAGCAGCGACCGGCGATGCTGTAGGGCCCGTGGGGCTGAACCGTGCGAAGCTCGGCAATGTAGTCCCTCGCCATCTCTTGAATGGAGCGATGGGGCGGCTCGCCGTCCTCGATTCCGCGAGGCTCGAAGGAGTAGAGCGGCTGCTCGGGCGGAAGATAGCGGGCAAGGGCGGCGAAGCTCCAGACTGTGCTGCCGGCCGGCGGAACCGTGAAGAGCGGCCGCGCTTCCGGGGCTGCCTCTGAGACGGGCTTCAGCGCGACGAGCCGTCGGCAACCTCCCTCAAGCGAGCTCAAGGGGCCCGAGGCAAGAGCAGCTATTGTTGGGTACTCAAAGAGGGACGAAAGGGGGATCCTCCGTCCGAGGGTACGCTCGATCTCCGCGGCCGCCTCAAGCGCGAGAAGGGAATGCCCGCCAAGGCCGAAGAAATCGTCAAAAACGCCGATGTCTTCCGCGTCGAAGAGGCGGCGCCAGATCGCGAGGAGCGCCGCCTCGACGGTGGTGCGCGCCGACGATTGCCCGCGGCGAGAGGAGCGGGGCCGCACGGCAGCCGTCACCAGGAGCTGTCGGTCGATTTTCCCCGTGGTGGTAAGGGGAAGGCGATCCACAAACTGCACCCTAGGCACCATCCAGGCGGGAAGGCGTTCTCGAAGATACGCGAGAATCTCATCCTCGCGGGCGTCGAACCCTCTTTTTTGCTCGACGTAGGCCTCAAGCGCGGGAGAGCCCCGGTTCACGCGCGCCACGACGACTGCGGCTCGAGCGACTGCCGCGTGACGCGCGAGAGCGTGCTCAATCTCTTCAGGTTCGACGCGGTACCCCCGGACCTTCACTTGGTGGTCGAGCCGGCCGAGAATCTCGATCCGCCCGGCCGGAAGGAGGCGGGCCCCGTCGCCGGTGCGAAAGAGAATCGGATTGCCGTCTTCCGGGAAGGGGTTCGCCACGAACTTCTTGCCGCTCTCCTCGCCGCCGCTGCAGTATCCGGCGGGCACGGCGAGCCCGCTCACGCACAGCTCGCCGGGGATGCCAGGCGGAAGCGGACGAAGCCTCCCGTCGAGGACGTAAAGGCACATGTTGTCGATCGGCTCGCCGATGGGGACGCGCTCGCCCGCGCGCTCCTTGGCACCGACCGAAAGACAGGCCGCATCGTAGAACTCGGTAGTCCCGTAGAGATTGTACAGCTGGGCTTCCGGCAGGATCCTCGCGAAGCGGCGCGCAAGCTCGCCCGAGAGGGACTCGCCGGTGACGAACCAGCTGCGGACGCCAGAGAGGCTCTCTTCCGGATTCTCGGTGGCCTCGAGGAGAAGGTGCAGCAGAGAGGGCACCAGGATGATCCGCCGCACGGGATGGCGCGCAAGGAGGGCGGACAACGCATTCGCATTGGCCGTGGCCTCTTCGGGGACAATGAGGACCGGATGGCCCGCCAGGAGCGGGCCAAAGATCTCCCAGACCGAGTCGATGAAGCCGAGGGAGCTCTTGTGAGCCCCGACCTCCCCAGGCTCGAAGGGATAGCGCCTCCACATCCACCGGATGCGGTTGAGAGCCGCCCGGTGCGAGCCGAGAACTCCCTTCGGCCTCCCTGTGGAGCCCGAGGGGTAGAGGAGATAGGCAGGGGCGCCCAAGGAGGGCGAACCGGCGGGAGCGCTCTTCCCGCCCTGGCCAGCGCCGGCGGCAGGTTCAGCGCCCGCGCTGCCAGCGTCCCTCCGGCGGCGAACGGGATCAATCGCCTCGTCGAGCTCGATCACCGTGACGAGACGGCGCAAGGAATCGACCGTAGCGGAAATCGAAGGCAGGAGCGGAGGGCAGGTGACAGCCAGCGCAAGCCCCGAATCCTGGACGATCGAGGCAATCCGCGCCGCGGGGAGGCGAGGGTCTAGAGGCACCCACACGCCACCCGCCTTCAGGACGGCGAGAAAAGCTACGACCGCGTGCGGCGAACGCGGCAGAAGGCCTCCTACGAGGAATGGAGCCCCTTCTTCGGCGGGTGCAGCCCGTTGGGCGCCGATTCGCGGGAGGTAGTCTCGAGCCTCCCGGGGCGCACCTTGCGGTAAGCCCGGTGCAAGCTCCCGGATTCTCGCCGCCAGCCGGTCGGAGCGCTCGTCGAGCTCCCGAAAGGTCATGGAGCCTGCCGCGCCGAGGATCGCGGGAGAGTCCGGCCGGCCGGCAGCCTCCCTCGCAAACAGCTCCTCAAGCCTTGCGTCGGGCACAGGCTGCCGCGGGCCGCGGCAGGAGGAGGGAAGGTGCGGCTCCCCGGCGCCCCCTTCAAGCCGGAGGTCGGCGATCGGTCCGTCGGGCCGAAGGAGCAGAAGATCGACGGTCTGGAAGAAATGGTCGACAAGCTGGCTTCGACGCCACTCCTCCCCGAAGGCCTCTTCGTTCATATCAAACTGCAGGAGGAGATTGTCCGGATCGGTCGTCCGCACGTGAAGAGAGAGCGCCATCTCGTCGTTGGCGGAATGGAGCCATTCCTCTCGGATCACGCGGCCGCCGAGGGTGGGGTAGATCACGTTATGGAAATTGAAGAGGACATCGAAGTTGCGCCTCAGCGGATTGCCGACGGTGTAACGAACGTGCCCTCTCGCCCCGGCAGCTGCGGCGGCGACTCTGCGGACGAGTGAGACGAAGGACTCTTCCAACGGACAGTCGAGCCGAAGCACACCGAGCTGCATAAAGAGTCCGAAGGAATTCCGATCACGCTCGCCGGGGCGGTTGAGGAAGGGTATTCCAATCGACTGATGGACATTTCCCGTGATGCGCGTGAGGAGGGCGAGGAGCGCGGCAAGGAGCAGGTTCGAAAGCGAGGCATTCAGCGAGCCGCACGGCAAGCGGGCCGCGAGCTCGCGGAGGCTCCTGGTCCGCTCCAGTCCGAGGGCCTGGGTGATGCGGATAACCTCGGACGGCGCTCCTACAATAGACGTCCCGTAGAAGTCGGTCGGTCGGATCGGCGCACCGAGCTGCTTTGCCCAGAAGCGTCGGTCGTTTGAGAATTGTCGGGAACGGAGGTAGCTTCGCTCCTCATCGAGATGCTCGCGAAAGAAGGGCGCCGAGAGCACCTTTCCGCCGGCCGGAAGCGGCTCGTAGAGGGCGACGAGGCGCTCCACAAGCACCTTCACCGACCACCCGTCCGCTACGATGTGGTGGAGTCGCAGGAAAAGGCGGCTCGCCCCATCCCCGTCGAGGAGGAGCGCGGCTTCAGAGAGGCGGCGCGAGATGTCGAGGCCCTCGCGCGAGCGGGTCGCCATCCATACCCCGGGGGCCTCGCCGCCCCTGCCCTGGAGGTCGACCACCTCGAGCCTCGTTGGCTCTCCCGAAACGAGGCGGGGCAGCCCGCCCCGCTCCGTGATGGCGGCACGGAGAAGCCGCTCGGCACCCACGAGCTCGTCAAATGCCGCGCTCAGTCGCGCAGGATCGACATCAGGGAGGCGGAGGGCTACGCACAAGTCATAGCGCCAGTCTCCCGGATGGATCTTCTGTCCGGACCAGAACTGCCTCTGATGCTCGGTAAGTGAAAGTTCCCATTCTTCGGCGTCCAGGTTCATAATTCAACTACAACAAGGGTCGATAAGCGTTGTATCATACTACATCGAGGCGTAGAGTTAGGGAAAGTCGGGGCCCGGTTCAAGTGCCATACGGAGCGCCCGCAATCGAGGGGCGTCCGACAGCCCCTGTGCCGCAGGTGGGGCTGTACCGGCTTTCGCCCTTGACAGCGGCGCCGGGCGCGCAGAGAATTCCGAAGGATTGCGGATGAAGAATCTGTATCTCTCCACCGCCGAGTTCTACGATATCGACAACTATCACCTCTGGCAGCATGACGCCGGTTTCTACCTTGACTACGCCCGCAGGCAGAATGGTTCGATTCTCGAGATCGCCTGCGGAACAGGGAGGGTTTCGATTCCGCTTGCCCAGGCTGGGTTTGAAGTCTTCGGGATCGATCTCTCCCAGCCCATGCTATCGATATTCCGACGAAAGCTCGCGTCGCTCGACGAGCGAGTCGCCGGCCGGATCCGCCTTGAGCAGGCCGATATGGCCGATTTCGAGCTTGGTGAGCGTTTCGACCTCATCATCGTTCCCTTTCGGGCCTTTCAGGCCCTGACAATGGACGAGCAGGTGAGGAGCGCCCTGCTGTGCATGAAGCGCCACCTGACGCATAGCGGGCTTCTCATCATCGATGTTTTCAGGCCAGCGTGGCGGATGGATCAGTCGTGGGCAAGCGACGAGGAGGCCCTTGACTGGGTGAAGACGGTCAAGGAGACGGGCGAGACCGTTGTCCGCACCGAGATTCGCCGGCGCATCGACACCGTCCGGCAGATCATCTGCCCGGAGATCATCTATTACGTCGAAAAGCCGTCGGGTGAGCGGAAGAAGATCGTCGAAGCCCTGGCGTTGCGCTATCATTATGAGTACCAGATGCAGGTCAGCTTTGCATGCGCCGGCCTTGAGGTGGTTGAGACCTACGGCGGCTACGACCGCCGAGACTCCGACCGAGGCTCGGAGCTGATTTTCGTTGTCAGAAAGCTTTCAGAAAGGATGGCAGTTCATGGTTAAAGATCGGCAGCAACAGTATGAGGAGCTTCAGGAGACCGCTCGCGCCCTCTTTCAGCAGCGGAAGTACCGGCAAGCGATCGAGCAGTGGCAGGGCGTGCTGACGGTGTGTGCGGGGCGGCCTGTCCAGGTGAACTCCGCCTTGAGTTGGATCGCCGAAAGCTACGAGCGACTCGGAAAGCCCAAGGAGGCGGCGGCGGCCCTCGAGTCGCTTGTCGCCATGAAACAAGAACGCGGCCTCCAGGTGCAGAAGGAGCTTCTCGCGCGGATTGTCTCTCTGAGGCGCGGGACGAAGCGCGGCTGAGCCCTTCCAGGACTTAGCCCGGGGGGCGTGATCTCTTAAAAGGTCGAGCGCCCGAGGGGATTCGAACCCCCTTCTCCAGCTTGGAAGGCTGGGGTAATACCATTATACGACAGGCGCTTGAAACCTATATAGCGCAATGAGCGGGCCCCTGTCAAGTTGCGGCGCGCCCGGCGTAAGGAGGGCGGCTGCGCCGAGGGGAGAGCCGTGGCCTACCGCCTTGCGCATCGGCGGTCGATCCGATAGTATCCCTTCCATGGGAATTCGGGGTGAAGTCTTCTCCTCAAGGGCATCGTCGGGTCAACGAACCTACTTCTTCAACGTCAAGGAGAACAGGAACGGGGATCTCTTTTTGAACGTCGTGGAAAGCAAGAAGCACGGGGAGGCTGACTTCGAGCGTCGATCGATCGTGGTCTTTCAAGAGGATATCGACGTGTTTCTGCCTGAGTTCGAGAAGGCCGTCGCCTACCTTCGCGGCCGCAAGCCCGGCGCTTGATCTGAGTCTCCGAAGAACAAGCACCGGGACCGCTGCCCCCTTGTTGAGCCCTTCCGGCGCTTGATCTGAGTCTTCGAAGAACAAGCACCGGCACCGCTGCCCCCTTGTTGAGCCCTTCCGGCACTTGACCCACTCCGTCAACCTTCCTCTGCGCTGTCCGGGTCGGTAATCGTGAAGCTCCTCCGGTGAATCGGCGAAAGGCCGTGGATGCGGCACAGCCTGCGGTGCTCGGGAGTAGGGTAGCCTTTGTGCCGCTCGAACCCGTAGCGGCTGTCGAGGCGGGCATAATCGATCATCCACCGGTCGCGCTCGGTCTTGGCAATGATCGAAGCGGCCTGGATCTCCCTGACGAAGGTGTCCCCCCTCACGATTGCCCGGCAGTCCCCCTCGATCTCCGGGGTATAAGGGCCGTCGACGAGGACGATTTGCGGGCGGATCGAGAGCTCCTCGTAGGCTCGGCGCATGGCGAGAAGGCTCGCGCGAAGGATGTTGATACGGTCTATTTCCTCGGGGGATGCCCACCCGATCCCATAGGCAACGGCCCGCTCGCGAATCACGGCCGCGGCCCGCTCGCGCTGCCCCGCCGTGAGCCGCTTCGAATCGGCGAGGATCTCGACGGGGAAGTCCGCGGGGAGGATGACGGCCGCCGCGGTAACCGGACCGGCGAGTGGGCCTCGCCCGGCCTCATCGATTCCGCAGACGATCTCCCGCTCTTGCATGCTTTCTCCAAGTCTAACCGAGCGCGGTGCCGGCCGCAAGCTTTGGCCGGCCTCAAACCACGGCCGCCGCAAAACGCGTTGTGCGGCTTTGCTTGACCTTCCCATTCCCTTGGTGTTAGATAAGCGGTGAATCCGTGGTCCGCAAGGCAGGACTTAAAAACTGGGAGACAAGGTGTTTCTGAAAAGTATCGAGCTCTTCGGGTTCAAGTCCTTTGCCGACCGTAGCCGGATCGAGTTCCAGGAGGGTATCTCGGCGCTCCTTGGACCTAACGGCTGCGGGAAGAGCAACGTGGTCGATGCGATCAAGTGGGTTCTCGGCGAGCAGTCGACCCGGACACTCCGTGCGGAACGCATGGAGGACGTGATCTTTAACGGCACCGAGACGCGGAAGGCGTTGAACGTCGCGGAGGTCACCCTTACCCTTTCGAATGACGATGGCTTTCTGCCGATTGAGTTTCCCGAGATAGCCGTCAAGCGCCGGCTCTACCGCTCCGGGGAGAGCGAATACTACATCAACAGCGCACCAATCAAGCTGCGAGAGCTGCGAGAGTTGTTCTACGATACCGGGATCGGGAAGTCATCCTACTCCATCATGGAGCAGGGAAAGATCGACCAGATCCTCTCCAATAAACCCGAAGAGCGCCGCTACATCTTCGAGGAGGCGGCCGGCATCACCAAGTACCGCATGAAGGGCGCCGAAGCGGAAAAGAAGCTTGAGCGCACCGAAGAGAACATGCGCCAGGTGGAGAGCATCCTCAGCGAGGTGAAGCGCTCCTACGATAGCCTGAAGGTACAGGCTGAAAAGACCGCGGTCTATCGCGGGCTCAAAGACGAGATATTCGCCGTAGAGCTCGATTTGCTCCTTCTCCGCCTCAAGGGGTTCGTGGACGAGCAGGATGCGAAGGAGAAGCGCCTCGGGGAGCGCATCCTGCAGCGCGATCAGGCGCGCGTCAAGATCGAGGCAATAAACAAGTCCCTCGAGCAGAACCTCGACACCGTCAATTCCATGGAATCGACCTTGATCGAGAATCAGAAGAAGCTTTACGGCATCGATCTTTCACGAACCAACAAGCAGAGTCAGGTTGCCATGCTCACCGAGCGGCGCGAGGAGCTGAAGAGACAGGCCGAGTCGGCGCAGGGACGGGAAAAGGGCCTTCGCGACAGGATCGGCGCCCTCGTGGGGCAGATCGCCGAGAAGGAGAGCGCCCTCGCCGAATCCCAGAAGCGAATCGGCGAGGTCCAGCAGAATATCGCCACCTTCGAGCAGAGCATCCAAACCTCGACAGGGAGGATTCGCCGCAACGAGGGTGAGATCGAAGAAAAGGAAAGGGAGATTCGCGGCCTGGAGGGGCGGCAGGAGAAGCTTCAGAAAGAGCTGCGATCCATAACCGACGACATAGTCACCCAGCTCGACAGGCGCCTACGGGAGTCCGGCTACTCCCTCGCTGCGCGGAAGAGCGCCGAGGAGGAGATCGCACGGACAATCTCGGCGCTGCGCATCCACGTCGACGGCAAATTGAAGCTCTTTGAAGACGCGCTTCGACTGGGCAAATCGCAAGGCGTCGAGCAGCCGTCGACGACCCTGCGCGAAGCGCTCGAGGGGATCGACCGGCTATCGAGCCTGTTCGAGGGCTACAAGAGGGCCGTACCGACCTTCCTCGACGACTTTCTCGCGCCTGAGGGCATTATCACTCAGAAGCGCGAGCTTGACGAAGAGATTGAGACGGTGCGGAGGAGCATCATCGAGCGGCGCGACCGAGCGACAGCGCTTCGCGAAGAGAATCGCCTGCTCGCCGGGAAAATCGAAGAGTACCGCAAGACCCTCGAGGAGCTTCGGGTGAACGAGGCCCGGATGAAAGCCCAGGTGGCCGCCGCCGGCGAAGCCGTGGGCCTTCTGAAGCGGGAGTCGCGGGAGCAGGAGGGACGTCTCGCCGAGATAACCGAAGAGATTGCCACGTGCAACGCCCGGATGGCCGAGATCGCCCAGCAGGTCAAGGGCCTCGAGGTGGAGCGGGGGCTACTCGACAAGGAGGAGCAGACGCTGCGAGCCGATCTTTCGCGGCTCGAAAGCGGGATTGCCCAGCGGAACAAGGAGCTTCTTGCAAAGCAGGAGGGTCTCAAGGGAGCCCAGGAGAGCTTGAGCCGGATCCAGGAGCATGTCGAACAGCTGCAGATCGAGCTCGCTGCGGTCAAGACCGAGGTTCGCAACATCTACGACAACTTCCGCGAGAGCCACTCGCGGGATCTGGCTGAGTTCGAGTCTCGAATGCTCGAGATTGCGGAGGAGCCGAAGGAGCTGCGCACCCGCCTAACAGAGGTGCGGGAAAAGGAGCGCGCGCTCGGGCAGGTCAACCTGATGGCTCCGGAGGAGTTTGCCGAGGTCAAGGAGCGCTACGAGTTCCTGACCGGGCAACTTGAGGATCTTCGCAAGGCGAAGGAAGACCTGAAGAAGATCACCTCGGAGATTCGCGTCGAGTCCACGCAGCTCTTCCTCGAGACCTACGAGCGCATACGGAAGAACTTCCACAGCATGTTTCGCCGTCTCTTTGGCGGAGGCCGCGCGGAGCTGAAGCTCCTCGATGCCGACAACGTTCTCGAGTCGGGCATCGAGATCTACGCTCAGCCGCCCGGCAAGAAGTTGGAGAACATCTCGCTGCTCTCGGGCGGGGAGCGCTCGCTTGCGGCGGTGGCCCTCCTCTTCGCGACCTACATGGTGAGGCCCTCTCCGTTCTGCATCCTCGATGAGATCGATGCGGCTCTCGATGAGCACAACGTCGGCCGTTTTGTGAATCTCCTCCAGGAGTTCGGCACCTCCTCACAATTCGTCATCATCACCCACAGCAAGAAGACGGTCACAGGCGCCAAGACCCTGCTCGGAGTGACGATGGAGGAGTCGGGGGTTTCCAAGATCATCGCGGTGCGAATCGGAAGCACGCAGGAGACGGTGGAGGCGTCGCAGGGATGACGTTACCGCGTGAGATTCGCCTCTTTATGCTGGCGACCCTCGCGGTCGCATTGGTGGCGGTGCTCATCGCGGTAACGGTGTCGCTTGCAACGGGAAAGCCCGCCCCCGGCCCTCAGCCGGACGCGAGCCTCACTTCAACCATCGAGAGGTTTTCTTTCAGCGATCTCGAGTTTCCCAAGGACTACGTCACCGTGTGGAAGCAGCGATGGTATCTATCGCGTCCGCAGCAGACGGCGTGGACCTGGGAGGAGGTCCAGCGATACTGGAAGGACCCGCGCCAGTCGGCGCTAGCGACCGTGAGCGCCCGGAACAATGCTCGGATCCGCGCGCTGCTTCAGGGGGTTCCCTGATCGGAGGTCAGCAGGGAATGGATCGACGCCGTGTGATGAGAGCTTTGCTGTCGTCAACCATCGCGGGTACGCTCGCGGTCACGCTCTCGTGCGTGACGCCCGAACCCTCGCTCGCGACCTCCCCTTCACAGGGCCAAATCGCTCAGGCAGCCAATCCGCATCACCGCCCTTCCGTCCCCTCGAGCGCTGCGCCGGCTCCGGTGACCGCTTCGCCTGCCGCGAAGAGTGCAGCCCGTGCCGCTCAACCGGATCCAGCGCGCGTAACTCCTCCCGAGATCGTGGTGGCCTTTCCCGACGCCGAGCCTCAAGCTCAGGCGGCAGGAATAGAGGGGGTGGCAAGTCTTCCCCTTCCGCAGCCTCCGTCAAGACCGGCGGAGCAGGCCTCTGCCGCACCGAAAACCCGCACGACCGCATCGACGGGAAGAACCACCGTTGTCTCCGGCGCGCTCGACCTTCCGTCGCCGCCGGCGCCTCCAGTTTCGCGCCCCGTTGCGTCACCGCGGCCCGCCTCCCCTCCGCTTGAGCATCCCGCCTCGAGCGACGCGACAGGCGCGGCCCTGCGCATTGGGCCGGCGTCCGGCGCGCAGGCGAGGGCCCCGGTCCCAAGCGAGGCCACCATAACCGTCGGGTCGGCCACACCTCTGCCGGATGGCCCGTCCCGCGGTGCCTCAGTACCCCTACCGCGTTCGACCGGAGGCGACGTCGCGGTGAGCGTCGCACCTCCGCCATCGCGGCTCTTGGGCGGCGGCGGGCAGGCGTCGACGGCAGCGATTGCGCCAGCGACGGCGCCGGACAGCACGCCGCAGCCGACCCTGAAGCCGGACGGGCAGCCGGCCCAGACCGTGTACGCCCGGCCTGGCGACCAGATCACCGTCGCGCTCGACGGGGGAGGGTGGATCTTCACGGGAAACGGGAACTGGAAAAGCGGTCTGCAGTACCTCTCGCGCTCTCTCGACAGCAAGGGGACCACCTTTGTCTTTCAGGCCGAGACCCTGGGCGACTACAGCTTGAGCTTCCTGAAGCAGGATCTCGCGACCGGGGCCACGGCGACGAAGATCGTGAAGGTATCGGTCTTGAGCGATGCGGATTTCGCCCGGGCCATCGCCGGTGCGGGTGCGCATCCTACCGCCTCGTTATCGAACGAGCTCCCCGGCGGACCGGTTGGAAACGGCTCTGGCAACTACGCCCAGGCGGACGAGCTGTACCAGGAGCATTTCTGGGGTGAAGCCCTGGCCGCGTACAAGGAGAACTGGGCTCCCGGGAATCCTGCGATCAACGATCGCATCGCGAGCCTTGCTTTCCGCCTGAAGTCCTACGACGATGCAAAGGCCTTTTGGCGGCAGAATCTCGGCGTCGCCGACGGTGTTTACCGCGAGCTTGCGATTGCGGGTCTCATCAAAACTGCGGCGGCCACCCATGATGTCGGACAGCTTCGGCTCCTCTTCTACCAATCGCCCGCGGTGACGCAGGTGCCGATCCGCTCGGAGCTCCTTGCCGCGGCGCGCTTTCTCGTCGAAAACAGGGACTACGTGCTTGCGGATAGGTATCTGAATGAGTACCTCTCCCGTTATGCCGGACAGGACGGGGCGGATGAGGCCTACTATCTCCTCGGCACGATGTATCAAGATGATACGCCCATGCAGGATGCGCGCAAGGCCCGCGAATACTATGAGAAGATCACCAATCTGTATCCAACGAGCCGATACTATCAGCGCGCGATGGACAACATCATCTACCTCAACCGCCACTTCTTCGAGATAAGGTAGAAGGTTGACACGGCCCCTCTTTTTGGCTATAAGGGGGGAATGCTGGAAGGGATCTCCCGGAAGCTGACCGACGTCCTCAGAAATGTCGCCGGCAAAGGGTCAATCAGCGAAAAAAACATCCAAGACGCGGTCGAAGAGATCAAGATCGCCCTGCTCGAGGCGGATGTCAACCTCCGGGTCGTTCGGCGTTTTGTAAATCAAACGATCGAGGAGGCGAAGGGCGAGAAGGTCCTTCGGTCGCTGGATCCCGGGCAGCAGTTCGTGAAGATCATCTACGACCGGATGGTCGAGTTCCTTGGCGATTCGCGCCAGGAGCTTCAGCTGAAAGGTCCCGATACCCTCTCGGTTGTCCTGCTCCTGGGGCTCCAGGGTTCGGGCAAGACGACCACGGCCGCGAAGCTTGCGGGCCAATTGAGGCAGGAGGGCCGGCGACCTCTGCTCGTGGCCGCCGATCTCGTGCGGCCTGCAGCCGTCGAGCAGTTGAAGCTCCTTGGCGAGCAGGTTGGCGTCGAGGTCTTCTGCGAAGAGCGATCCGATCCGGTTCGAGTGGTCCGAGAGGGGCTCAAGCACGCGCAGCGTGGGCTCTTCAACACGGTCATCGTGGATACCTCGGGGCGGATGCACCTCGATGCTCCCCTCATGGAGGAGCTGAAAAGCATTCGTGACGCCTCCCGGCCGGACGAGACGGTTCTCGTCGCCGACGCGATGTCCGGTCAGCAGGCCGCCGAGGTGGCAAGGGAGTTCAACGAGCAGATCGGGCTTTCGGGGGTCATTCTGACCAAGTTCGACTCCGATGCCCGTGGCGGGGCGGCGCTCTCGGTGAAGACGATCACCGGCAAGCCGATCAAGTTCATCGGCACCGGCGAGAAGCTGGCCGATCTCGAGCCTTTCTACCCCGACCGGATCGCTTCCCGTATTCTCGGGATGGGCGATGTGGTGACGCTCGTCGAGAAGGCGCAGGCCACGATCGATGCGCAGGAGGCGGAGGAGCTCCAGCGAAGAGTCGAGACGGAGACCTTCACCCTGGAGGACTACCTTGCGCAATTCGCCCGCCTGCGCAAGATGGGCAGCGTTCGGGCGGTCCTCGAGATGATCCCGGGCGTGCAGGGCAAGATCGACGAGGATCAGATCGACGAGAAAGAGCTCAAGCGTGAAGAGGCCATGATCCTGTCGATGACCCGCGCCGAGCGCAAAAACTACCGGATAATAGGCCCCTCTCGCCGCAAGCGGATCGCGAAGGGGAGCGGCACCTCGGTTCACGATATCAATCATTTCTTGAAGAAGTTCGAGAAGGTCCGCTTGATGATGAAGAAAGCGGTGAAGAACAAGAAGTACCAGGCGAACATGCTTTCGCAGCTAGGCGCGTAGATCGCAGGAGGAACGAGTGAGCGTTAAAATCAGATTGAAGCGGTTTGGAACGAAGAAGCGGCCCTTTTTTCGGATAGTCGTCGTCGACTCGCGGGCTCCCCGAGACGGGAGAACCCTCGAAGAGGTCGGCTTCTATCATCCAATCGAGGTTACCGAGAAGCAGATCAAAGTCAAAGAGGAAAGAATAAAGGAGTGGATTGCCAAAGGGGCACAGCCGTCTGACACGGTGAAACGATTGCTGAACAAGATGCAGTTCCACCTGAAGTAAGAGCCTCGCTTTCGCAAAAAGAGAAGCTGTACCGAGGAGCGGACTGTGGAAAAGGAACTGGTGGAGTATATCGCGAAGTCGCTCGTGGACGATCCGGGCGGCGTGCAAGTGAACATGATCGAAGGGGAGAAGTCGACCATCCTGGAGCTGAAGGTGTCCCAGGACGATGTCGGCAAGGTGATCGGGAAGCACGGTCGAATTGCCAAGGCCGTTCGGACTATTCTGAGCGCATCGGCGACGAAGTCGGGGAAGCGAGTCGTTCTCGAGATATTGGACTAATGGAACGATTGGCGATCGGGCAAATCGGATCTCCTCACGGCGTGAAGGGCGTATTGAAGGTGCGAAGCTATTCGGGCGAGACAGACCATTTCATGCGCCTGCGGGAAGTGACCCTGGTTTCGGGGGAACGGGAAAAGGTGCTTGACGTCGAGGATATTCGTATCGCGGGTTCGACGCTCTACATGAAGCTTGCGGGAATCGATTCGCCGGAGGAGGGGAAAAGCTACTCCGGATGGGAAATCCTGGTGAGGCGGGAGGAGGCTGCGGCTCTTGGAGAGGGCGAGTTTTATCACACCGATCTCTGCAAGTGCTCCGTCGTCAAAGACAGCAAGCGGCTTGGGCGCATCCGCTCGGTGTGTGAGGGCGGCGCCTCCGATCTTCTTGAGATTGAGACCCCGGCGGGGAAGGTTTTCCTGGTCCCCTTCGTCAACGAGTTCGTCGGGGCTGTCAATCTCGATGAGCGCACCGTGGAGCTGAAGGCGGACTGGCTCTTGCAGTGACCCTCACGGTTCTTTCCCTCTTCCCGGAATTCGTCGAGAGCTATTTTGCGACCTCGATTGCAGCAAGGGCGGTGGCGCGCGGGATTATCGACTACCGGACGGTCAACATTCGCGACTTCGCCCAAGACCGTCACGGGACCTGCGACGACGCTCCGTACGGCGGAGGTGCCGGAATGGTGCTCTTGCCGGGACCCCTGGGGCGCGCGCTCGACTCTGTGGGAGCGCTCGAGAAGAGAACGATCTACCCGACGCCGTCGGGGAGTCTTCTCACCGCCTCCTACGCACAGGAGCTTGCAGGCGAGCGGGAGTTGGTCCTGATCTGCGGGCGGTACGAAGGGATCGACCAGCGGATCGTCGACCTCTACGTTGACGACGAGATTTCAATTGGCGACTATGTGCTTTCCTCCGGAGAGCTGGCTGCGCTCGTCATCATCGATGCGGTTTTCCGTCTGGGTGAGGGGGTGATCAACAAAGACTCGTTGAATGAAGAGAGCTTCATCGACGGCCTCTTGGAGTATCCCCAGTACACCCGTCCCGAGATGTTCGAAGGCATGCGCGTCCCCGAGGTATTGCTCTCAGGGAACCATGCAAACATTCGGGAATGGCGGCTGCGGGAGAGCGTACGCAAGACAAAGCGCAACCGCCCGGACCTGTATGCCAGGCTGGGCGAAGAGGTGAAGAGGATCGCCTCGGAAGAAGAGAAGAAATGAAACGCCACGGAGAAAGGGGAAGAAGGCATGGATTTGATAAAGGCTGTTGAAACGAGCCAGCTCAAAGAGAACTCGGAGAACTTCCACATTGGAGACACGGTGAAGGTTCACTTCGCAATCGTTGAGGGCACGAACGAGCGCGTTCAGGTTTTCGAGGGGGTTTGCCTCGCGAAGAAGAACTCCGGTCTGCGCAAGACCTTCACCGTTCGCAAGATTTCCTACGGCGTAGGGGTAGAGCGGGTCTTCCCCCTCCATTCGCCGCGGGTCCAGAAGGTCGAGGTTGTTCGCCATGGTCGGGTCCGCAGGGCGAAGCTCTACTATGTTCGAAAGCGTGTCGGCAAAGCCGCCAAGGTAATGGAGTACATCAGGAAGAAGCAGGACGAGGCGGAGGCGAAAGCCGGGGAAGAATAGGCGGGGATGAGCGGAATCATCGAGCTTTCGCTTCCTTCGCTCCATCGCGCGCCGAGCATCGGAACGCCCTCTATCGGAAGGTCGGGCGACCTGATCAGCGTCAAAGTCGTGAGCCACCTCGGGGGAAACCGGTGGGAGGTCACGATCAAGGGAAAGAACTATCCTGTTACCTCCAACGTGAGCCTTCGAGTCGGCGTAAGCCTACGGGCAGAGCTTTTTCGGACTGCTACCCGCGTCTACCTCAAGATCGAGTCCCCGCTTGCCGAACGCGGTGCATCGAGCTCGCTCGGACGCCTTGTACGCGAGTTGGGCCTTCCCGATGACAGGCTGTCTCGCCTTGCGATCGTAGCTTTGCAGGAGAGCGGGCTTCCGGCCACTACGGAGATGGCGCGCCCGGTGAGGACTGGGCTCGAGCGGAGCGCATCGACGAACAGCCACCTCGCCCGCCTTCTGGCCCTTCTTGCGGATCGACATCTTGAGCTCCCTCCGGAGATCCTCGATTCCCTGTATCGCGCAAGCGAGGGATGGATCGAACCGGACGGCGGCGGATCCGACGACAAGGGCGAGGGGGGTGGCCGTCAGCGCACGCCGGAGAGGCGTCAGGAGAAGGTCGGGCTCGCCCCCGAAGAGTCGGAGCCACGCCCAGGGGCGGCGAAATCGGACTGGGTTGAGATACGGTCTGTAGCCGGAGATCGCTTCGAAAGCTCTGCAATGGCGCGGGCTCTCCGGAAGCAGCTCCAGGGTGATCAAGCCGTGCTGAGCCCTCTCTCTCTTTTCAACCATCATCGACCTGAGCATGACAATTGGATCATTCTTCCCTTCGCCTTGCGCGTGGGCGAGCGCGACCTTCGAGGATCGGTGCGATTTCTACTGACTGCGCAAGGGAAGCCGGCGCAGTGTGCCGTCGTTGTCGCTGGTGAGGGCGAGCACCCTCGGGCATCGTTCGCGATCCGAGGCAGCCGATCTCGCAGGCTTTCGTGGTACCTCGACGGCCTTTCGAGCCTGCCAAAGCATCTTCGGAATGCCGCTTTGGAGGAGCTCCCTTCGCTCCGGGAAAATCTCCGCAACCTGGGAATCGAAGTTGACGATACTATGAGGGACGGCGATCGGTTCGACGGATTCACCGAAGCGCGCGACCCGGATCGCCCGGTGGACTGGATCGCGTAGCATGGATCGGGCTGTTGCGGTGAAGTACGCGACGGGCCTTCCCGCGCCCTTCATCGTTGGCAAGGGGAGGAACGAGATCGCACGCCGAATTGTGTCGCTCGCGGTCGAGCATGGGGTGCAGGTGCTTGAGCTGCCCGAGCTTACAGATGCCCTTTTTGCCTTCGACGTGGGAGACTGGATTCCCGAAGAGTATTACCAGATTATCGCGGAGATTCTAGCCTTTGTGTACAGGATGCGGTCGGTACAATGAGAGCCATCAAGGTGAAAGAGCTTGTCCCGGGCGTAATCTTCGATAAGCCCGTGTATATCGAGGGTGAAAACCTCCTTCTCCCGGCCAACATCCCGCTACGGGAAAAGGACCTGGAGCGCCTGCAGAGGTGGCAGATCGAGACCGTCTATAGCGACGGAGAGCCGCTCAACCTCATCTCTGCCATGGGGGATCCGCTTGCCTTTCGAGAGATGCTGCGCGGTGGTCCTAACCTCGAGCTTCTCAAGAGATACACCGAAGGGGTCAAGGTCGCAAGCGAGGTCCTTCAGGCGGTCGGCGCCAACAAGCCGACCTCATCCGAGGAGGTGAATCGGATCGTCGAGTCCCTCTATCCGGCCGTTCGGGATCACACGGATGCCATGGTGTCCTTTACCATCCACAGCGGCGGCCTTCTCTCTCTCGCAGAGAGCTCGGTGAACTGCATGATTCTTTCGGCGGTAATCGGCCTCAACCTGAAGCTTCCTCCGCATCGCCTCATTCAGCTGGCAATCGGAGCGCTCCTGCATGACCTCGGAATGACGAAGATTCCCCGCGAGATCCTGGAGAAGAAAGAGGGGCTCACCGATGTCGAGCTCGGCCAGATCAGGCTCCACACGATCTACTCTTATTCCTTCATAACGAAGAACTTGAGGTATCCCGACGAGATTGGCCTCATTGCCCTCCAGCATCACGAGCGGTGGGACGGCAAGGGGTACCCCAAGGGGCTCGCGGGAGAACAGATAATGCTCGCTGCGCGGATCGTCTCGATTGCGGACTCGTTTGAAGCGATGGTTCGCGACCGCCCGTATCGAAACTCGATGATCGGCTACACCGCGATGCGGCAAATCTTGAACGACAACTCGAGGCGATTCGATTCCGAGGTTTTGAAGGTTTTCATCAAAAGCCTCGGCATCTATCCGATCGGGAGCATCGTCCTGCTCAACGACGCGAGCATCGGCAGGGTTATCAAGATCCACAGCGACGCACCTCTGCGTCCGGTTCTGCGCCTTATCGCGGACAAGAGCGGACGCAAGTACGCGGAGGGAGATACGTCGATCGTCGACCTGCTGCAGGAAAAAAGCCTCTTCATCGCTCGAGCGATTAATCCGAAGGAAATCAATGCAGGGAAGAAGTAGCACGACAAGCCTGGGCAGGCTTGGCGAGGCGCGCGCGGCAGACTACCTCGAGCGGGAGGGCTATACCATTCTCAGGCGCAACTTCCGGTCGCGTCGAGGAGAGATAGACATAGTCGCCGGCAAGGGCCCCGTTTTGGTGTTCGTCGAGGTGAAGCATTGGTTCACGATTGGAATCGAGGGATTGGAGTATGCGATCGACCGCCGGAAGCAACGGAAGATCATCGAGGCTTCGAAGGCATTCTTAAAGGAGAACGCAGGCGGGGAGCGCTCGGTGCGCTATGATGTGCTCTTTGTAGGTCGTGGCGACAACGAGGTCAAGCACATCGTCGATGCCTTCGTAGAGCGAGCATGATCAGGATTGCCAAAGAGACCGATCCAGAAAAACTTGCCGAACTCAAGAAAAAGATAAATGATAAGGACTACCTGGCGTTTGCAATTCGGAAGATCGCACAGGTCCTGACGAACGAAATCGTACAACAGGACGAGGAAGAAGGCGGGCACAAGATTGGCTGACGGACAGAAGGATCAAGGGGTCGGCGGGACCATGCAGAAGGGCTTCGACCAGAAGGAGTTTCCCAATTGTCCGATCTGCGGCAGACCGGTCCGGTACATGATGACAGCGATCGCGCAAGGCGAGAACGGCGAGCCCACCCATTTCGATTGCGTCCTGCGGCACATCACGGAGAACGAGGAGCTTCAACCTCGGGAAAAGGTCTGTTACCTGGGCAACGGAAGCTTCGGGATAGTCAGGTTCAAACCTGGCGGCCAATCGAAATTCACGATTCGAAAACGCATCCAGTACGAAGAGCGAGACAAGAGCTTTCCCTGGCGAAAGCGAATCAGCAGCCGGGTACGAGGACGATAGGACCGAGGCGCGCCAGGGGTCAATCAGGAACGGACAGATGTCCTTGAAGTATGTAATATTGTGGCTGCTGCGCCAGCGTCCCCACTACGGTTACGAAATCAAACAGCAGTTCGATCACAGCCTTGGAGAGATCTGGCCGGTGTCGTACGGCCAGCTCTACCCGACGCTGCGCAGGCTGTCTGTCTCTGGCCATATCTCGATGCAAACGGTCCCCGGAAAGAAGGCGATCGAGAAAAACGTCTACACCCTTACCGAGAAGGGCAGGAACGACTTCGAAGAATGGTTTGACAAGGGCGTGAAGAAGTCTCAGATCTCAATAAAGGATGAGTTCACTCTGTTTCTCTACTTCACCCAAGACGGAGACATGGGGAGACTTCTGTCTGCCGTTCGCAAGAATCACGACGTGGTCTCCCGACAAGAGGCGATCTTTCAGGGCCGACTCGAAGCGCTCGGCGAGGGGGCGCCGTTCTTTCAGCGAGCTCTCCTGAAAAAGATGATCTTCCACCTCGAAGCCGAGCGGATCTGGCTCGAGGAGATCATCATGATGAGCCAAAAATCAACCTCGCAGAGCGCCCAGCGCTGAGAAAGGGCTGCCGCCCGGTGCGAATCTCAATCGTAGTTCTTGAGCTCGTCCAGTACCTGAACTGCCTTTTGCCTGACTATGGGGATGTATTCCCCGTTTGAGATGCGAAGGATGGCCCTGAAGGCGTTTTGATCCTTCAAACCGTTGTTCTTCTTCGCAAGCTTTTCGAATGCAAGAAGCGAGGCGAAGGCAAAGTTGTTATCGGGTTTCACCGCGTCTTGGCGCAGGACGGCATCCGCTATACCCTGGGAGACTTCGTTGTTCGGATTGAGGCCGATCTCTCCAAGGGAATAGGCTGCCTCGGAGAGAACCATCGGCTCGGGATCGGTGGCCAGCACGCGGAGGAGAATGTCCACCGAGCTTTCTCCACCTACCTTTCCCAAGAGGGTGCAGGCTTCCCGGCGAACCTCCGGAAAATCATTGATGACAGAGTTGTCCTGGATCACCGGTCTCACGGTACCGTCGAACGCAAGGTTGGAGAGTAGGTCGGCGGTGACCGCGGCGTTCCCCGGCAGCTTTCCGTTGTCGATCATGTTTCGGATCTGTGAGATCGCGAGAAGTTGAGAGTCACGATCGTTGCTCAGGGCCTCTTCCCGCAGCACGCGCACCGCCGTGTTGGTGAGGTAGAGCTGTTCGATCGTTTTCTCGTTGCCGGAGCCCGTCGCCGCGGTCGTTGACTGACCGAAAATCGAGACGACTGCTCCGAGCCCCATCGCCGCAATCATAATCAGGACCCGCTTCTGCATTGTTCATAACCCTCACACGAATAGATTGTGACTCAGGAGACTCCGATTTTCCATGAACCATTCAATAGTTGCAAGTCGTAGAGAATGTACCTTTGACCGTCGATTATCGCGATAGCTCTCACGTGATCCTTGCTCAAGAAATCGACATCGTCGACCTGGGCGTCCGTGCGGCTCGGTACCACCACGTCGAGAAAGTAATCCTTCAGGCTATGCAGCTGGATTCCCTTCTTCTCGAGGAGCGGCATGCTTGATAGGGAAGTGAGCGTATCAGGATTACTGAAGGTCCGTCTATACTCCGGGGTGAGATAGGTGAGCCATGTCTCGTAGTCTTCATTGGCAATGATCGTGTTGAGAGTCGCAATCAAGCTTCGAATGTCGCTCAGGGTCTTCTCGTAAAAGGCCTCCGTGACGGAGATGTTTCCCTTTCGAATCAGCCCGTCTTGGCCGCTCGCCTCCGCTGCGGACGATTGCGCCGCAGGGGCTTGGGACGGCTGCGTCGGACCGTTTGAGGCTGGCGGACCGTTTTTCGCCGGCGGCGCGGCGACCGCCGTCGTTTCGTTTCCCTTGGGGCTTGTCGCGAGAGCAGTGCGAGGCGCGGTCGCGCACGAAACGGCGAAGAGGCTTGCGACGATCAGGATTAGAAGGGAGGAGGCACGACGGATCATCGATATTAGTGTAGTCGGAGATGTCGTATTTGTCAAAATCATTCCCGCCGATGGCTTCGTCGTTGACTCAGTTTGGCCTTCAGGTTAAAGTGGGCAAATGCTGAAAGCGGTCTTTCCGGGCTCGTTTGATCCGCCGACAAACGGTCACCTCAATCTGATTGAGCGGGCGGCAGCACTCTTTGATGAGACGGACATAGTCATCGCGACGAATCAGCTGAAGGACTACCTCTTCACGAGCGAGGAGCGATTCGAGCTCATGTCGCAGCTGGTCCGGCAGTTTTCGAACGTAAAAGTCTTCCTGTGGAACAGGCTCATCGTCGAGTTCGCCGAGAAGAACAATGCAAAGATCCTCTTGCGGGGAGTGCGTGCGCTGGCAGACTTCGGCTATGAGTTCGAGCTTGCGATGACCAACCGTGGCCTAAATGGCTCGATAGAGACGATCTTTCTGCCTACCGATCCGAAGTACTTCGTTCTTCGCTCCTCAGCGATCAAGGAGATCGCGATGTTCGGAGGCGACATTTCCTCCATGGTGCCGCCGGTCGTGGCAACTGCGCTCAAGGAGAAGCTGCGAGAGACTTGACAACAGGGGCGGCGATCGGGTATTTTTCTCTGCGCGAACTCTGTTTCAAGAGGTGGTACATGGCAGTTCCCAAGTATAAGCCGTCGAAGTCGCGAACGCGTCGCCGGCGGGCCATCAATATGAAGCTCGCAGCGCCGACGCTCGTTGAGTGTGCGACGTGCGGGAACAAGATCCTGCCTCATCGGGTATGCCCGAAGTGCGGCTTCTATAGGGGAAAGCAAGTTCTTGAGCCTGAAGAGATGGCATAAAAGCAAGAGAGGAAGGAGTGGATAGCGTATGGATGACGAACTTCTGGCGAAGATGAAGAAATTGATCGCCGAGAAACTCGAGGTTGAAGAAGATAAGATTACAATGGAGTCTTCGTTCAGGCAGGATCTTGGCGCCGACAGTCTCGACACCTATGAGCTGGTTTATGCTATTGAGGAAGAGATGGGTATAAGCATTCCCGACGAGAAGGCGAATGAGTTCGAGACAGTCGGTGACGCTGTCAACTTTATCAAGTCCCAGCTCAACAAATAGCTTTCCCCGTGGTCTTTTCGGATAAGCAAGAAAGTCTCAATACCCCGCCTGTTTCGGCCGACCGACGGAAAGAGCTCCGTTTGTTCGAGAAGCATGCATCGCTGAGGTTCAGGAGGCTTGATCTCCTGAACCTTGCGTTTTCCCATCGTTCGTTTGCGAACGAAAACCCCGGTGTGGCAGACAACAACGAAAAGCTCGAATTTCTCGGGGACTCGGTCCTCGGGCTCGTCGTAAGCGAGCACCTGTTCCGCACCCTTCCAGACAAGAACGAGGGGGATCTCGCTCGCATAAAGTCCTTTGTCGTGAGCGAGGACAGCCTCGCCATCATCGCGAAGAATATCAAGGTCGACAACTTCATCCTCATCGGCAAGGGCGAAGAATACTCTGGCGGGCGCTCGAAAAAGGCGATCCTGGCCGACTGCATGGAAGCGATAATCGGGGCCTACTTTCTCGATTCGGGATTTTCGCCGTCACGGAGATTCATCCTTCGCTTTCTGGTGCCCGAGATCAACAAGGTGCTCGAAGACAGGCACCGGAAGGATTACAAGACCCTTCTGCAAGAGCTCGTCCAGAAGAAGCACAAGAGCTATCCGCGGTACAGCCTCGTCGAGAAAACCGGTCCGGATCATGATCGTACATTCTGGATCGAGGTCAAAATCAACGGGCACACCTTCGGCCCCGGGAAAGGGAAGAACAAGAAAGAGGCCGAGCAAAACGCTGCGAGCATCGCCTACCGGTCCCTCATGAACATCAAGAGCACTGGAGACTCGCAGGAGTAGGGTAGGCCCAAGCCGCTAGGCGGCCGATCAAGCTCCCCGATCCGACAACTTTCCGGCCCAAGCGTGCACCTCGCCTTCTGCCTTCATGCTGAGCGTCGCCGGCGCCGTGATTCCTGCGGGATTCTACCGTTTTTCCAGGTTCTTCAGCGTAGAGTGATACAGCCTTTCGGCTATCTCGAGGAGCTTGGCGCGCTCGTTGAGAACGGGGTCATCGAGGACCGTCTCGAGGAGCTGCTTCAGGAGAGCACCCATGACCGGGCCTCGCGGAACGCCGAGCGCCGCCAAGTCCTCCCCGCTCACCGCGAGGTCTCGAAGAGAAAGGGCATGGTCGCCGCGAAGCGTTCGGTCGATGTGGTGACGAAACTCCGCGAGTCGGACGTCGTCGACGTACTTGCCGGCCGCCCCGTAGGTATCCGCCCGGCGCAGGAGAAAGAGATCTTCGATGGCGTCGAGACCGACGCGCGCCACAAACCGCCTGATGGCGGAATCGGTCCAGCCATCCTCGTAGTGGAACATGTGATGGCGGATAAGATGGCAGACCCTCGATTCGACTGCATTCGAGAATCGAAGCCGCTTCAGGATCTTACGGGCCATCGATTCCGAGATCACTTCGTGCCCGTAGAAGGTCGGAGCCCCGTCGGGTCCGATCGCGCGCGCCCGGGGCTTCCCGATGTCATGGAGAAGGGCCGCCAGCCGCAGCTCGAGCCGGTCGCGCGGAGCGCCGTCGCAGGAGTACAGCGAGTGGGCAAGGACGTCGAAATTGTGGAGGCCTTTCTGCTCGATCCCCTTGCCTTCGCACAGCTCCGGAAGCACCCGTTCGAGGATTCCCGTCTCGTCCATGAGGAAGAAGGCTATCGACGGGCGGTCGGTGGCGAGGATCTTCGTCAGCTCGTCTTGAATCCGCTCTGCAGAGACGCGGTCGATCCTCTCACGGCATACCCCCATTCCCTCTTTGGTCTTGGTGTCCACGGTGAATTGGAGCTGCGCGGCGAAACGGCAGGCTCGGATGAGGCGCAGCCCATCCTCGGAAAAGCGCTGGACCGGATCGCCGATCGCCCGGATAAGCCGAGCCTTGAGATCGGCTCGTCCCCCATTGGGATCGAGCAGCGCGAAAGTCGAAAGGTCCACTGCCATTGAATTGATGGTGAAATCCCGTCGTTGGAGATCCTCGTCGATCGAGGAGGTAAAACGCACCGAGTCGGGATGGCGGGAATCGCTATAGGTCCCGTCGGCACGGTAGGTGGTCACCTCCATCTCGATTCCATGAAAGAGCACGGTGACCGTCCCATGCTTTATCCCGGTTGGGATGACACGAGCAAAGAGGCGCATCACCTCATCGGGACGGGCGTCGGTCGCAAAGTCGTAGTCGGTGGTGGGACGTCCGGCAACGAGGTCGCGAACCGCTCCGCCGACGAGATGACACTTGAAGCCATGGACGGCGAAGACCCTGCCGAACTCCTTCAAGATTTTCGGAAGCGAATGGATGCGCACAGAAGAAGTTATGCGGGCGCGCGGGTCCGCTGTCAAGGCGGGGAACTAGGACGGGTAGCCTAAGAGGTAGCGGCAGAAAAAGCTGGCGGCCGCAGCTGCGGCCGCCCTGGCTGCTGTCGAAGCGGTGCGCCGGATTTCTCCGCACGAGGCGGAGAATATCCGACGCCCGTTGCGCTTTTGGTCTACTTGAAGAGCTGGAGAACGGTCTGGCTCTTCTGGTTCGCCTGCGCGAGCATCGCGGTGGAAGACTGGACAAGAATCTGGTTCTTGACGTACTTCACCATTTCGGTGGCCATGTCGGTGTCGCGAATGCGGGACTCCGCAGCCTGGAGATTCTCGGCTCCAACCGCAAGACCTCGCGTTGCATAGGTCAGCCGGTTCTGGTAGGCGCCAAGATCAGCCCTCTGTTTGCTCACGATCTCAAGCGCCTTGTCGAAGATTCCGATTGCCATGTTGGCGCGGTCCGGGGTCGACAGTGAGAGGAAGGTAGCGGTGCTCGGAAGACCGTTGGTTCCCTGGATACCGAGCCCCTGGGCGGTCATGGTGCCGATGTAGACGCGAATCCGTTGATCCATGTTTGGCCCGATGTGCAGCCACATGCTCGCAGTGACAGTGTTGTTGCCGGTCTGGCGCGCGAAGCGTCCAGTGAGCATGTTCAGGCCGTTGAACTGCGCCTGGGACGCGATGCGGTTGACCTCGTTGATGAGCTGCGAGACCTCCACCTGGATCATCATGCGGTCCTGGGCAGTGTAGATGCCGTTCGATGCTTGAACGGCGAGGTCACGGAGTCGCTTCAGAATGTCCTGGCTTTCCTGAAGGTAGCCCTCCGCCGTCTGGATAAACGAAATGCCGTCCTCTGCGTTCTTTTGCGCCCGATTGAGGCCTCGGATTTGCGCCATCATCTTCTCGCTGACGGCGAGACCCGATGCGTCATCTCCGGCTCGGTTGATGCGTTCGCCCGACGACAGCTTTTCGATGTTGCTCTCGACAGCCATGTCATTCTGATTGAGCATGCGTGAGGCGAACATCGCGCTGAGGTTGTGATTGATAACCATACGATCCTCCCTGATGTTGGCTGCCCGGACGTCCTTGTCCGGGTTTCTTTATCGAATATCGGCTTCCTTGACTGAGTCTTGAGCAAGAAATGGCTTGGTTGCATTAATCCGAAATTCCTATATCCTTCTAGCCGTATGGCTTCACAGAGGGTTGGGGTCCTCTTTACCGGCGGGAACGGTCCTCCGAGGGCCTATGCGGAAGCGATCGTGAGGTCGGCCGACATGGTCGTCGCCGCCGACTCAGGATGGGATCTCGCCCGCTCCATGGGAGCCAACCCCGAGCTTGTCATGGGGGATATGGACTCGATTCGAGACCCCGAAATCTTGCGGAAGCTTTCGCCTGAAAGGGTCCTGACTTTCGATGTCGAGAAGGACGAGACCGACACCGAGATAGGACTGCGCTATCTCCATGAGCACGGAATCTCCGACGTGACGGTCATCGGGGGCGGGGGAGGGCGGCTCGACCACTTGATCGGGATCCTCGCCCTTTTCGATCGCGAGACGCCCCCGAGTCGGTGGCTGACCGAGCGGGATGAGGTCTTGAGCATCGAGGGACATATGACGCTCACCGGAATGCTCGGCAAGGCGTGTTCCTTCTTTCCAGCAGGGATCGGCCCGTGCACGATGCGCACGACCGGCCTGCGCTGGCCCCTCGATAATCTGCGTTGGACCCATGGAGACGTCGGAATCAGCAACTTCGGGGTCCATGACATCGTCACTATTGAGATGCTCAGCGGTCGTCTCATCATGGTCCGCGCGTTGTTGGAGTTCCGCGGTGGCTGAGCGATCGGTTTTTCAGAAGCTGGTTGATACCCTTCCCGAGCGTGAGCGCAGGGATCTCCTCGACAAGATCAATCGAAGCATGGACCTCGAGCGGAGCTCGGATGAAAGCATCTACCACAAGGAGTTGTCGAAAGAGGAAAGGGAGCGCCTCATCGAGCAAGACCTTTCCAGATTGTCACCCTTGGGGAGGTTTATGCTGTGGCTGCGTGGAATGTTTTCGGGTAAGAATCGAAAGCAGCTCATCGTGGCCTCAAAGATCAGGGCCCTTAAGGGGGCGATCAATCGGAAGTGTCCGGGACTCACAGGCTTTGAGACGCGAGACCTCACTCCGAAGCTCGCAGCGTCCTTTTATCAGCTCTACGAGCACACGGTGCCGCTCGTGACGATCTACCGCCGATTGGCATCCCAAAGCAAAGAGTTGCGCGGAAGCTTCGTCGAGCTGTTCGAAGAGGAGGTCCCTGAGGCCCGGGTCGGCCTGCGTGACGTCGTCTCGATGGCGACGCTCGAAGAGATTTATGAGAAGAAGGGGGCCGAGGCGGCCGTTCGACATGAGGTGCTTCTCAAGACCGAGAGCTACGTCGCCCGCATCAATCAATCGCTCTTTGATGAGATCGAGAGCCAGCTGTCTCCATTCTTCTACGCTAAAGACGTCATCTTCTTTCCGTACGCCGACTTCTTTCAGCTTTTCCACGTTTCCCCCGAGGCGCTTAACGACGGAAAGCAGCCTCCCTTCAGCTCCGCTCTGGCACTCGTCGCGCTCGACTACTTGGAGAAGATGTACTTCGCCATCTACACGGCCCTTCGGGCCGCGGATCAAGGCGGCCTTCCCGAGAAGGTGGTTCGTTTTCTTGCCCGGATGTCTCTCGAAAGCGAAGCTCCCGCGGTTAGGCTCGGTTCCCCCACTTCCGAGCGCCCCGGAGACGACGGCTCGGGCGAGCCTGAGGGGAGTGACGAGGTCGACCAACGGGACACTGAGGCGGCTCTTGCCGCTGAGGTTGAACGCATCACCGGCGAGTTCGAATCGCTCTATCGCGAGATCCGCCGTTTCGAGCACGAGATGCCTCTGGCGGAGCTGATCCGCTACTTCCTCAAGGACCCCTACTACAAGCTCTATCTCTACCTGCCGCGCCTGCACCTCAAAGAGTACTATCTTGCGATGTTCAAGGTCCGAATGCTGGCCGAGCTCGCCGAGAACTTCGAGCAGCTTCGCGGGCAGGTTGTCGATCAACAGATCGCGAAGCTGTTCGGTGGTCTGCAAGTCGTGGCGTTCGAAGGCTACCGCGCCTACAACTCCATTGACTATGAGAACCTCCAGGTGCCCGTCTTCGCACACAGGAGATCTCTGAACGTCCTGTACAACTACATCAGGCTGCACTACCACACCTACCTACAAGAGGTGGTGAGAATTCTCGGCAGCATCGTCCTCGTGCAGAACCGCATAAGCCGCAACAAGCTCATGCAGCACGCGTCGGGGATCGAGGACCTAGAGCAGAAGATCAAGGAATTCGACGAGACCCTGAGACCTGAAACGGTCGAGGGGAAGGTCTTTCACCGGCTGCAGAACTCCCTCGGAAGCGACGGGGCGCACTTGCGCGCGTTCCGGGCTATCGTGGCGCAGCGGGATACGCAGGCCGCCGCCTTGGTTGAGCGCGGTCGCGAGCACCTGTCCGGGCTCCAGGCTGCATTTCGCGAAGTCGGCGCGAGCGGCGGAGAGCCTATGACGGAGCGGCTGGAAACCAACTACTATCTCGATGGAGGCCTTGTCGCTCTTTCGGCAATTCTGGACGATCGCGTCGCGCGCATCGGCTCCTTTCTGGTCGTGCTCAATCAGCTGATCAAGGTCGAAGGGGGATGATCGGCGAGCAATCGGCGGATGCGCTCGGCGGTTTCGGTCGGAGCCTCCACGAGCACTCGCTTGCCTGCAATCAGGTCTGCAATCCCGGTCTCGCGCGGATAACGGGGAATGATGTGAAGATGGAGGTGGCCGATAGAGGCACCGGCGACAAGCCCCATGTTGTATCCGATGTTGTAACCGGCCGGGCTGTGAGTCTCGTCGACAACCGCGAGCATTCCACGAATAAGACGGGTCAGCTCGATTTCCTCTTCGGGGGTATACTCCCGGATGTCCTCGACATGTCGTTTCGGGAAGATAAGCAGGTGGCCGGGGTTGTAGGGGTAGAGGTTCACGGACACCGTGAAGAGCCGGTTCGTAAAGACGGCGAGGTTCACTACCTCGGGAGACCCCTCGTTAATGAGACAGAGAATGCAACCGTCTGGCTTCTTGCCCTGAAGATAGGCGAGCTTGTCGAAATTGAAGAAATACTCCACCGGGACGTCGTGCTCCTCTCTCGATTGTAAGGTGAATAACGAGCGGCGACAAGTGTCGCGCGACCCCCGAGCGGGCTGACGCGCGCGCGCGTGGGTGGTAGAATCTCGTAGCGTATGGAAGAGAAGACTCGGAATCTGTGGCTTCCTATAGTGATTGGCCGGCTGTGCGTTTTCCTCTTCGTCGTCACGCTCGTAGTCGTCCTTCTTTTTCTCTTGGGCAATTTCCAGAGCTTTCTTGACGCGACGCAAATCCTTCTGCTCCATCTGTTCGACGTCTTGTGCACAATCTTCGTCGTCTCGTGCCTCTATTACGCAGGTGTTTCGGGCTGGCTTGCATTTCGCCGGCGGCTTGCCCTAAATCCCGTCAGAATGGGCCTCGCGCTCGCAGCGGCCATCCTATTCGGTGCGCTCTACTTCGGGGCCCGTTACCTTCTGGTTTGGGTCTGAGCGAGGGCGGGGGTAGGAGGCCGCGAGTTTGTTGACAGGGCAGGGGACCCACAGTAGTATCGCCGGAAGGTGGCCGGTACCATGAGGGTCAAAGCTGTGCGAGGTGCAATCCAGGTGGAAAACTCCGCCGAATCGATTCGGGATGGAGTCCTTCTTCTCGTGGATGCTGTCGTGACGCGGAACGAGATCCACGAGGAAGACATCGTGAGCATAGTCTTCTCTCAGACGAAGGATCTAACCGCGTCAAACCCGGCTACAGCCTTGCGGTCGGCAGGGTTCGCCACGGTGCCGCTCTTTTGCACCCAGGAGCCGGACTACGCGGGCTCGGTACCGGGAATCCTTCGGGTGCTCATGACGTTCAACACCGATCGGGCGAGCGTCGAGCCGGTCTATTTGAACGGCGCGGAGCGTCTGCGCTCCGATCTGTTCCGTTCGTAGGTGAAGATCTCCGTCGAGCCGGCCGAAGATAGGGTGTGGAAAGGGAGATCCCGCTCAAGACATCGCTTGAGGTTTCTCGGATACGGAAATCCTGCCAGCTTATCGAGGCGCTTTTCATCGAGCTGAAGTCGCTCGTCCGTCCGGGCATCACGACCACAGACGTGGCCGCCGTGTGCGAGGATCTCCTTCGATCCGGAGGCGGTCAAAGCGCGCTCAAGGGCTATCGCGGTTATCCGGCCAGCATCTGCACCTCGGTCAACAATGTGGCCGCTCATGGCATCCCGGGGAGCTACATTCTCAAGGCAGGGGATGTTGTGAGCATCGATCTCACCGTGCAGATCGACGGATGGCACGGCGACGGAGCATGGACCTACCTGCTGGGCAAAGGTACGCCCGACTCGCGCCGGCTCGTGAAGGCCGCGTGGCAGACGACGATGGCCGGCATCAAGGCGGCTCGGGCGGGAGGGCGCCTCGGCGACATCGGAGAAGCCGTCCAGAGGACCGCCCGACTGTTCGGTTGCTCGGTGCTCGACAAGTTCGTCGGTCACGGAATCGGACACGAAATGCACGAAGAGCCGATGGTCCTGAACTTCGGCACCGCCGGGACGGGCCAACCGATTGTCCCCGGTATGGTCTTTACCGTCGAGCCGATCCTCTGCCTGGGCCGGCCCGAGGTTCGGGTTCTGGGGGACGGCTGGTCGATCGTGACGGTGGACAACAGCTCGTGCGCGCAGTTTGAGCAGACGGTAGCCGTGTTGGGCGGCCGGACGGAGGTCCTTACCCTTGGCTCGATCGAGCAGGCGCTGGAGATGAAGTTGCCTCCATTCTACTAAAGCGATTGACAAATGGGTGTCTCCCGTGATTGTTGTGAGGGTAAGGAAGGCAGCGCCACCTTAGCTCAGTTGGCTAGAGCACGTGATTTGTAATCTCGGGGTCGTCGGTTCGAATCCGACAGGTGGCTTGACTTGAATCTTGGAGAGCCAGGCGGCTCGACACGGTGCTCTCCTGAAGTCGACACACGCTCGCGTGGGGCGAGCCTACAAGGCACAAGCGCGCCGGAGAGCTACCCTCTCGATTGGACCCGATCGGCGCTTGACAGGATTTCAGGCAGTATGATAGCGTTCGGTGGCTTTTGGAGGGGAGATTCCCGAGTGGTCAAAGGGGGCAGACTGTAAATCTGTTGGCTTTGCCTTCGAAGGTTCGAATCCTTCTCTCCCCAGAGGGTCTTTTTTGAGGAGATCTCTTTGAAGAAGACCAATCCTACGTCGAGCCTCTTGGGCAAGACGATGTTCCCGCACCTGTTTCCGGTTGCCGTTCCCGCAGATGGTGGCCCCCTGTCAGGCGAGTGCTGTTGATGAGCGAGCCCTTTTACAACAAAGGTCTTCGATTTGAGTGCACCCGCTGCAACGCTTGTTGCCGGTTTGAGCCGGGCTACGTCTTCCTTTCCGAACACGACATAGAGCGGCTCATGGCGGCTACGGGCCTGAAACGGGAGGAGTTCCTCGCCCGCTACTGCCGCGAGGTTCCGTCAGGGGACGGCCTCATGATCAGCCTCAAAGAAAAACCGAACTACGACTGCATCTTCTGGGATGAGGGCTGCACGGTGTATCCCTACCGGCCGCTTCAGTGCCGGAGCTATCCCTTCTGGGGACCAAACCTGACGTCGCGCTTGGCGTGGGACTCCCTGAAGGGGCATTGCCCCGGAGTCGGGAAGGGCAAGCTTCACACCCAGGAGGAGATCGAGAGCTGGCTTGCCTCCCGCAAGGATGATCCGCCGGTAATCCTGAAAAAGCGAAAGGAACCGGCATGAAGGTTCGCTTCTGGGGGGTGCGCGGCTCGATCCCGACTCCGCTCCTGCCGTCTCAGATCCGGAGCAGAATCGCCGCTGTCGTCCAGAGGATCGGTCCGGCGGACATCTCGAGCCCCGAGGCGCGCGAGGCATTCATAACCGGGCTTCCGCCCTACCTCTCCGGAACGGTGGGCGGAAACACGACCTGCCTCGAAGTTCGACTCGATGATGACACCCTCATTATCATCGACGCCGGTTCGGGCATCACCGCGCTTGGCGCATCCCTGCTGCGCCACCGAGAGCACGTCCGTCACTACCACCTTTTTTTCTCTCACTTTCACTGGGATCATCTCCAGGGGTTGCCTTTCTTCTCTCCGCCGATCTTCGATCCGCGGTGCCGGATCACCTTCTACAGTCCGGTGGAAGGATTCGAGGCCAACCTGCGCGGTCAGATGGAGCCCCCCTATTTCCCCATCACCCTTGACGCTATGACTGCCGATATCCGTTTCCACGTTCTCAAGGATCAGGCGATAGCGATTGGATCGGGAAGGGTCGAGTGCCGGCGTATGAAGCATCCCGGCGGCAGCTATTCCTACAAGATCACCGAGAACGGGAAATCGGTGATCTTCTCCACGGACACGGAGCTCACGGAGGAGGACTTCCAGAAGAACGAGGAAAACAGCTCCTACTTCCAGAACGTGAACCTGCTCATCATGGACAGCCAGTACACCCTCGACGAGGCGGTTGAGAAATACGAATGGGGTCACACCTCCTACAGCCTTGCCGTAGATTTTGCCGCCGCATGGGGTATCCGATCCCTGGTTCTCTTTCACCACGAGCCGTCGTACGATGACAAGAAGATGTACAGCATCCTGAAGTCATCCCGCTGGTATGCGAGTCACCTGGAGCGCAACGACATCGAGATCATGCTCGCGTCCGAGGACATGGAGGTGACTATATGACGGTGACGCTCGAAGGAAAGGAGATTGTTGCAGTCTACCTTCTCCTCAAGCGCGGGGAGCCTGCCCTCGATGCAACCCTGACCTCCGTGAGGTCGCGGATCGAGCGAGTGCTCTACGCGGCCCTTTCGATCGAGGATTTCGAGAACCTCGAGAAGATCTATGCGGCGAAGGGGAATCTCCTTGCCGGACTCTGAAGATCGCGGGGCCGAGGCCGGCGAACCGCTTCAGGCGCAGCGAAGGGGTCGGTGGGTGCGGCGAGGGCTCCTCGCAGCCGCAGGGCTCATCGGCGCCTTGGCTGCGCTCACTCTCTACGTCAATTCCCCGCCGCCGGCAATGCCGCTCGGAGAGTCATTTGTCGTCGAACGCGGTGCGACCTTCGACACGATAGGCTTGCACCTCATGGCCCTCCGTCTCATCCGCTCGCCGTTTTTCCTCGATCTTTCGGCCAAGGCGACAAGGAGCGCGCGCGAGCTTCAAGCCGGGACCTACGAGATCCATCGCGGGATGACTACCCTCCAGATTCTGTCGTTGTTCGTGTCGGGCAACCAGCTCCTGGAGCGAATCACCATCCCGGAGGGGTGGACCCTCCTGCAGATCGCCGATCTCCTCGCGCGCAACGGAGTGGTCGGCAAGGCAAGCTTCGAGAGGGCGGCTTCTTCACCGAAGCTCCTTGCCGGCCTCGGGGTTCCGGGCAAGAGCGCGCAGGGGTTTCTCTATCCGGACACCTACTACTTTCCGCGGAACTATCCCGCCGCGCGCGTGGTCGCGGTCATGACGGCGAACTTCTTTAAGAACTTCGACGCGATCGACCCGGAGCGCCGGCAGCTCTCCCCCGAGGAGCTGCTCGAAAAGGTCGTCATGGCCTCCATCGTCGAGGGGGAATACAGGCTGGCGCGAGAGGCGCCCGTGATTGCGTCGGTCTTCTACAACAGGCTGAAGCGTGGCATGCGCCTTCAGTCCTGCGCCACGGTTTCCTACGTGCTCACGGATGTCTTGGGCGAGCCCCACCAAACCCGGCTCTATGACAAGGACCTCGAGGTCGCATCACCCTTCAACACCTACCTCCACAAGGGGCTCCCGCCGGAGCCGATCTCCAACCCGGGAAGGGTGGCCCTGGATGCAGCGCTGCACCCGGCGAATACCCCCTATCTCTACTTCGTTCTCGAGAACCCAAAGAGCGGCGAGCACTTCTTTTCCAAGGACTTCGCCGAGCACACATACGCCAAGTATCAGTACTTAAGTCTTTACTTGAAAAGCAACTAATTAGTATCTTTAATCTTTGGGGGATTGGGCAGCATGAAGGGAGTCACCGGCGCAGGCCGCGGTCGATAGCCGATGCGGATACCTGAGAGCCAGATTCAAGCCATAACGGACAAGCTGAACATCGCCGATGTAATCGGTGAATACGTGAGTCTCAAATCGCAAGGCGGGCGCCTGTGGGGGCTCTGTCCATTCCATGGTGAAAAGACCCCCTCCTTTTCGGTGACGCCCGATAAGGGGCTCTTCTACTGTTTCGGCTGCCAGAAAGGGGGGAACCTCTTTACGTTTGTCATGGAAATGGAGAAATTGACTTTTATGGAGGCTGCAAAGTTCCTTGCCGAGAAAGCAGGCATGAGCCTGGTGGTCGGGGAGGACAATCGCGAGGAGCTCAAGCGTGATGCTCTCAAGGAGCTCCATGACCGGGTAGCGGGCAGCTTCCACTACATCCTGCGCGAGCGACCCGAGGCGGAAGAAGCACGACACTATTTGGAGCGAAGGGGTCTGACGATGGAGACGCTCGAGGCCTTCAAGATCGGCTACGCCCCGGCGGATCGCTTCTGGCTTCACGCATTCCTTACAAAGCGCAACTACTCGCCCGAGTTTCTATCGGCTTCCGGTCTCTTCTCGGCGAAGAATCCGCGGGTCGCGCTCCATTCCAATCGGATCATCTTCCCAATCACCGACCAGCACGGGCGAGTGATCGCCCTGGGCGGAAGGACCCTCGACGAAACGGGACCCAAGTACCTGAATTCCCCGGAAACGGAGATCTTCCGCAAGGGTGAGAACCTTTTCGGCCTCGACAAGGCGCTTCCTGCGATCCGCGAGGCCGGTCAGTTTATCGTCGTGGAGGGCTACACGGACGTCCTCGCGCTCTACCAAGCCGGCGTACGCAATGTCGTCGCCCCCCTTGGGACGGCCTTCACCGAGCAGCAGGCCCGCCGGCTGCGCCGCTATACGGAGCATGGGGTCCTTCTTTTTGACGGCGACAGCGCCGGACTGGCGGCTACCGCCAAGGCAATAGTCCTCTGCGAGCGGGTGGGAGTGTCGGCGGAGGTCGTGGAGCTTCCGGAAGGGCTCGATCCCGCCGAGATCCTGCAGAAACAGGGTCCCGAAGCGTTGCACAATTTCGTAAAATACCCTATAAATAGCTTTGTGTATCTGGTGAGGAAGGCTCTTGACAGGCACGACATCGAGGAGCCAGAGGGGAAAGAGGCGGTCTTAAGAGAGCTCACTCAATACATTGATACCATAGATTCCGACATTAAAAAAGATGGCTGCCTCACGTTGGTCGCGGACGCGCTTCACGTCGAGAGAAGCGCAGTGGTGAGCGACTATGAGCGGCTTCGCAGAGGTGCACTGCCGGAACGGGCAAGCGAGCGGGCGGGACAAACCGTCGCCCGCGACATTGATCTGTTCCTCATGCTTGCAGTGGCCGCAAACCGGAGCTACTTCCCTTATGTTCGAAGCAGAATCCAGGTTGACGATCTCGACAGCACGCGTGGAAGAGCTCTCTGGATAGCGCTTGAAGAATGCTTTCGAAGCGGCGATGACACCGTCGGCGGATTGCTACAAGCGGTGGACGCCGAGGAGCTCCGCGCGTTCGTCATTGAGCGTTTGTCGGGGAATGAGTTCGCGCCGGAGGATCCGGACAAGATGGTGAGAGAGAGTGTCCAGGAGATCAAACGCCGGAGCCTACAAAAGAGGCGGCGCGAGGTGGAGCTGCGATTGAGAATAGCTCAATCCGAGGGGCGACCTGTCGACGAGATAAACAGCCTCGTCTCCGACAAGGCGCATTTCGACGGGGAGCTAGAGAAGCTTGAGGGTGATTGATGATGACAGAGCTGCAGACTGATCCGGCGATCATAAAGCTGCTTGAATATGCAAAAACAAAAAAGAGCATCAGCTACGATGAGGTCAATGACTTTCTGCCCGAGCACATAGCCAACTCGGAAAAGATAGACGAAGTGATCAGCCTCTTGCAGAAGAACCACATCAATCTGGAAGATGAGGTGCAGCTCGAGGTCGAAGAGGAGGAACGGCCGGCGCCGAAAAAAAAGATCGTATACACCGAAAAAGAGACTGCCATCGACGATCCCATACGGCTCTATCTCCGTGAGATAGGAAAAGAGAATCTCCTGACTGCCGAGCAAGAGGTCGAGCTCTCCAAGCAGATGGAAGAGGGAGAGAACATCATCAAGACCGTGATAAAGAGCTCGGGCATCGTGGTCCCTGAGCTCCACAACCTTGTCCAGAAGATGTACGCAAAGATCGATCCTCGGGAGCTCGATCTTTCCAAGAAGGAGATATCGGAGCTGCTTGCCGAGCGCCGGCGGCTGAACCAATTCTATCGGGAAGAGCTCAAGGATGCGGTTCCCAATCTGAAGATCTACATCGAGCTGAAGAAGAAGATCGTCGCGACCGGCGGCGACGTACTTACCGACGAAACCCTCCTGAAGAAGCGAAAGAGTCTCAATCACGGCATGAAGAAGATCGATCTGCATCCGGAAGAGATCCTGCAGTTCTCCGAGAAGTTCCTCAGCGCGGCTCGAAAGATCAGGAGCTACCGGCGCGAGCAGGCCAAGATCGAGCGCCGTCTGAAGGTATCTTCGCTTCGGGAGCTTCGCAACATGGGGCGCGGCCTCGCGATAAACGAGGAGCGGAAGAAGATCGAGGCGACCCTTGAGATGTCGGCCGATGCAATCAAGGAGAGGATTCGGCAAATACAGATCACCGAGAAGAAGCTCAAGAGCCTCGAGGTGGAGTTCGAAAACTCGATCGACGACATCCTTAAGATGTCGGAAGAGATTGCGCGTGGCAAGACGATGATGAAGACCGCCAAGGATCGCCTCATCAAGGCGAATCTTCGGCTCGTGGTGAGCATCGCAAAGAAGTACACCAATCGAGGCCTCCACTTCTTCGATCTGGTGCAGGAGGGGAATATCGGCCTCATCAAGGCCGTCGAGAAGTTCGAGTACCGAAAAGGCTACAAGTTCTCGACCTACGCCACGTGGTGGATCCGCCAAGCCATTACCCGCTCCATCTCCGATCAGGCGCGCACCATCCGGGTTCCGGTCCACATGATCGAGCAGATAAACAAGGTCGTCCGCGAATCGCGGCAGCTCATGCAGGTGCTCGGCCGGGAGCCCAGCGACGAGGAGATCGCCGACCGGCTTGGATGGTCGGTGCTCAGGGTCAAATCGGTGAAGAACGTGGCACGGGAGCCGATATCCCTTGAGACTCCGATCGGCGAGGAGGAGGACTCCCTCCTTGGAGACTTCATCGAGGACAAAGATATCGAGAATCCTGCAAGCCAGACCGCCTTCAAGCTCCTCCAGGAACAGCTGCAAGGGGTTCTCTCCACGTTGCCGCCCCGAGAGCAGGAAGTCCTGAAAATGCGATTCGGGTTGGAGGATGGCTATTCACTCACGCTGGAAGAAGTGGGCCTCTACTTCAACGTCACCCGCGAGCGGATTCGACAGATCGAGGCGAAGGCCCTCCGGAGATTGCGCCACCCCAAGCGCAGTCGACGGTTGAAGGACTACATCGATCACTAGGACGGAAAGATGAAGAAGGGAACTACCAAGACCGACATGATGCATGAAGTGTTTGAGAAGCTGCGCTCGCTTCAGGACGTTCTTTCTAAGAAATACGAGATCGAGCGCGAGATCACCGAGATTCCCAAGGCGCTCACCACGAAGACCGAGCTCTTGAATCGTCTCAAGAAGACCTACATCGAGCGCAACACCCTCCTCGATGAGTCGCGCGAGCGTGTAAAGAAGCTGCGCCAGCGACTTGCCGATGCGGAGCACGAGCGCGAGCTCTACGAAAAGCAAATGGACCTGATCAAAACGCAGCGCGAATACGAAGCGCTTGATAAGGAGATCAAGGACGCCACCGAAAAGGAGCAGCAGCTGCGAAAGGACATCCTTCGCGAAGAGAAGGAGGTCGAGGAGCTTCAGGCGGGGCTTGCCAAAGAAGAAAGCATGATCAAGCTCCAGGAAGAGGAGTTGCGCGCGGAGCAAGAGAAGACAAAAAGCGAAAGCGACGCCAAGAAAAAACAGCTCTCCACCTTGAAGAAGGAAGAGGACAAGATCGTCCCCGGGCTCGACGAGGAGATCCTCTTCAAGTTCGAGCGCATCATTCGCAGCAAGGCAGGGATCGGTATTGTCGCGGTGCGCGACGCGGTCTGCACCGGCTGTCATATGATCCTTCCGGCGCAGTTCGAGAACGAGGTGCGCGGAGGCGAACAGATCCTCTTTTGCCCCTATTGCAGTCGAATTCTCTTCTATAGCGAATCTGAGGAAGAGGGGAGCGCATTCCGCGAGGAGGATTCCGGAAGCCTCGCAGATCTGTTCGAAGAGGAAGAAGAGGAGATCGAGGAGGACGAGGAGCTCGAGGAAGAGGAAGAACAAGAGGAAGAAGAAGAAACGGACGTGTAGAAGAAAAGTCGTGTGCGCATGCACGCGACCGAAAAGCGCGTGCAAGCACGCGACACAAAAGCGCACGACCGCAGGGTGCGATGGGTCGCGCCATAGGAAATTACCGGCAGGTCAGATAACCGCTGCGGGCTTCGGCGTGTGGTCGATGCCCGCAAGAGGAAAGTCCGGGCTCCGTAGAGCATGATGCCGGGTAATCCCCGGGCATCCCGGCGACGGGATGACAGAGAGTGCCACAGAAAACACACCGCCCGGCGGCGGGCTCGAGAGCCGGTTGCGGCGATCGAGGTTCCGGCGTCGGGTAAGGGTGAAAAGGTGGGGTAAGAGCCCACCGCCTTCTCGGCAACGGGAGGGGTCGCGGTAAACCTCATCAGGAGCAAAGTCAAACAGCAGAGGGCTGCTCGCCCTTATTCTGCGGGTAGGCTGCTTGAGGCGAGCCGGAAACGGCCGTCCGAGACAGATGGTTATCCTTGACAGAACCCGGCTTACCGACCTGCCGCTTTCTTTTTGAGAGATACGCGAGAATTGGGGTTGATGTTGCGGGTGCAAGTGACGAACTATGTTTATTCCTGGAGATCGATACAGCTTTTCGTCGTTCAAACGGAGGCCGCAACGGGGACCGCGCGGCTTTTCCTTGGCCCTGATCATTGTCGTCGCGCTCTTGGTCGTCGGAGGGGGGCTCTTTCTCATCGTTCGCGGCAGACTGCCGGTCGTCTTTGCGAAGGCATCCGTCAGCGCAACCCTGAGTCAACTCTGGAACGGCCGGCAGTACGCGGCAATCAACACCCGCGCCGGCGAGATTCTCCGCAATCGTCCCCTCGACGAATCCGCGCTGGTCTACGGGGGTCTTGCCTACTTTTACCAGGGAGTCGCCGCTCCCACGCTCGAAGCCAAGCTACCCCTGTTTGACAACGCAATCCAGTACCTCAGAAAGGCGCTCCTCACGGCCAAAGGCCCACTTACCGCCACCATCGACTACGTTCTCGGGAAGGCCTACTATCAGAAGGGCAAGTACTATCTTGACCTGGCCATCAAGTACTTGAATCGATCGATCGAGGGCGGCTACAACGCAAACGACACCTATGAATATCTGGGGCTTGCATACTCCGACTTGGGAGAATATGATAAGGCAGCGTCCTATTTCGGGAAGGCACTGGCCCAGAATCCTTCCGATCTTCTCATCTACATTCTTGCGGAGACCTACTACAAGGCGGGCAATCTTGCGAAGTCCGAGGAGTATCTCGATCGCACGATTAGCAGGGCAGAAGACAGCAAGGATTCCTCCTTGGAGGTAAGGTGCAGGTTTCTGTTGGGGAGGATCGACACCGACCGGAAGGACTACGCAAAGGCCGAGGAGCAGTATCAAAGGATTCTGGTACTCGATCCGAGCTCCGCGGATGCGCACTTCTTCCTGGGCAATCTGTATGAGCGACAAGACGATAAGATCAAGGCGCGTGCAGAGTGGAGAGCGGCACTACGAATCGACCCATCACACAACGGTGCGCGGCTGAAGCTATATCACTAGAAGGATGGACGTGGAGGTTTTCATATGAGCTTGGGCAGTAAGTTGGCCGATGCCTTTTCTTCCGATATTGGAATCGATCTTGGAACCTGCAACACCCTTATCTACGTGCGAGGAAAGGGAATCGTGATTAGCGAGCCATCGGTCGTCGCCGTTGAGCGCGGAACCAAAAAGGTGGTCGCTGTGGGCCAGGAGGCGAAGCGGATGCTCGGCAAGAGCCCGGGAGACATCATCGCGATAAGGCCCCTGCGAGACGGTGTCATCGCCGATCTCGAAACCACCGAAAAGATGATTCGCTATTTCATTTCCAAGGTTCTTCCTAGGCGCTGGTTCGTGAAGCCGCGAATGGTGATCGGCGTGCCGTCGTGCATCACGGAGGTCGAGCGGCGGGCGGTGGAGGAGAGCGCCTACAAGGCGGGCGCCCGCGAGGTGAAGGTAATCGAAGAGTCCCTCGCAGCCGCGATCGGGGCGAAGATACCCATCTTCGAACCTGCGGGTCACATGGTTTGCGACATCGGCGGCGGCACTACGGAAATCTCGGTCATATCGCTTGGGGGCATGGTGGTCACCAAGGCGATCCGGCTCGGAGGAGACGAGTTCGATGAGGCGATCATCAAGCACGTTCGGGCGGTTCACAATCTCATCGTTGGGGATCAAACGGCGGAGAACTTGAAGATAACAATCGGGAACGCCTCTCCGGACAAGAAGATCGAGAAAATGGAAATCAAGGGGACCGACGCGATTACGGGATTGCCGCGCCGTCTGGAGATAGATTCCGTCGAGGTGCGCGAGGCGCTCCAGGAGCCGATCAACGCAGTCATCGACGAGATCAAGAGAACCCTCGGCGAGACCCCCCCGGAGCTCGCGGCCGACATTGTCGAGCGGGGAATTGTCATGACCGGAGGGGGCTCGCTGCTCAAGGGGCTTCCAAAGCTCATCGCAAAGGAAACCGGCGTGCCGGTTATCCTGGCCGAGAATCCATTGCTGTGTGTCGCAAATGGGGCCGGCATGTACTTCGAGCATACGAGAGATATGGCAAAGACCAAGAAGACGATCTACAACAGTCTCAATGTATGATTCGATGATCCGAAATGCCAAGACTCCAAGGATTTGTATCAAAACATAGAACAGGAGCGACCCTTGGCTCGCTCCTGTTGGTTTCGTTCATTCTCCTTGCGATTTCAAGCGGCAGCGTGGCTGTGAAGCCTAAACAGATAGGCCTGTCGGTGTTCTCGGTCTTTGACAACGGGTTCACTCAGCTGGGCGGTTTCTTTGCTCGTACCGTGACCTCGGTGAGCGAGCTCCAGAAGCTTCGCGTCAAATACGGCGATTTGGAGAAGCAACTGGGCGAGTATGAGACCATCGAGCGTGACGTCGTGGAGCTGCGAGAAGAGAACAGGATGCTCAAACAGCAGCTCGGTTTCGCTCAGACGCTTTCATACGTCAACATACCTGCCGAGGTCATCGGCAACGATCCAAGCAACATCACCTCCACCATCATCATCAACAAGGGGACTCGCCAAGGCGTGGAGAAGGACATGCCGGTGGTCGCTTTCCAAGACGGCTTTCAAGGGCTCGTCGGGAAAACCCTCGTGGTAAGCGCCAACTCCTCCATAGTCCTTCCGATCCTCGATCCGAATTGCTACGTGGGTGCGCGCCTACAAAGCTCGCGTTACGAAGGGCTCGTCAATGGAGCCGGTACCGCGGAGGGTGACCTCGATATGAGCTACGTCCCGAAGAGCGCTCGCGATGTCATCCAATATGGCGACCTGGTGATCACCGCCGGCCTTAACTCGATATATCCAAAGGGGATCTATATCGGGCGCGTGCGAAGCATCAGCGCCAAGGCCTGGGAGACTTCGCTCGATCTGCGGATACAACCGATCATTGATTTCTCACGGCTGGAATATGTCTTTGTCGTCAAGAAGCCTCCGGCTTCCGCCTCTGACGGCTCCCCAGCCGGAACTAGCGCGACAACCGCTTCGAAGGGATGATAAGAGATGGTAATGTCGGGCTTCTGGCCAGTAACGATTCTCATTGCGGCATTCGTCGTCCTCCAGTCCACCATCCTCAAGAATGTGAGAATCTTCGGTGTGACTCCCGATATCGCATTCGTCATCTTTCTCTTCACGTCGACCCGTCAGGGATCTCTGAGGTCTGAGGTGACCGGTTTCTCGACCGGCCTCATCCAGGACTTCTTGAGCGCAGGGCCGCTCGGACTGAACGCCTTTGTGCGCGCGCTCTTCGGATGGGCTTTCGGCCTCTTTCGCGGACGGCTCTATCTTGATCCGATACTGATCCCCATCATCCTGGCTGTCTTCGGGACGTTGGCAAAGTACTTCTTGACCTATGTGCTCATGCTGATTTTCTCCTCAAGGGCGGCTGCCGTCGCAGTGATGAGCACCCATATGTGGATCGAGATGGGTCTCAACGGGTTTTTCGCGCCCTTTATCTTGGCTCTCTTGCGGTTGTTCAAGTTTGTTCGCATGGTTGATCGGGACGAGTACCATCGATGACCGGAAGTAGGTTCTTTCGCGACGACAGTTCATCGGCGCTGGTCAGCCGCCTCAAAGTGGTGGGCTACATCATCGTCGGCATGGTGGCACTCTATGCGATGTATCTTTTCACGCTCCAGGTTGTCAATGGGCACGAGTATCGCCGGCGAGCCTCGGAGGTTGCGCGGCGAGAGGTCCCGATTCCGGCTCAACGAGGGCAGATCTACGACCGCAACTACGACATGCCCCTCGTCGTGAACAAACCTTCCTACGCGATCGATCTTGCTCCCGGCCAGGCCGGCAGAAGGGATCTCGATGCCACGATCGGAAGGCTCGCCGGTCTGCTTCACATTGCTCGTTCCGATATCCGCGAGCGTATTCCGGCCTCGCCGCTCGCCGCCTTCCAGCCCGTTCAGGTCGCAAGCGGTGTTCCCTATGGAACCATCTCCTACCTGGCTGAGCACATCGATGAGTTTCCCGGCGTCAGTTGGCACAATAAGCCGACTCGCGCTTACCCATTCCCCGGTTCGCTGTCTCACGTGGTGGGCTACGTTGGGGACATCACCAGCGAGGAGCTTCAAGTCCTTTACAACGAGGGCTATGCTGCCGGAGGCACAATCGGAAAGGGCGGCGTTGAAAAGGTCTACGACAGCATCCTCCGAGGGATCGACGGCAAGAGCATGCGTGTTGTGGACGTGCGCGGAAAGAGCGTCCTTGACGCCCGGGTCGAGGATTTCCCGCCGATAAGCGGGAAGAACATCGTATTGACGATTGACCGCCACGTTCAAGAGCTCGCAGAGAAGGCCTTGGGAAACCGGATCGGATCGGTGGTCGTGCTGAAACCCGCGACAGGCGAGATACTTGCGCTGGTTTCGTACCCGTGGTTCGACCCGAGCATTTTCAGTGACCGGCGGGATGCCGCTCAGTTGCGCCGGCTCTTCCTTGATCCGACCTTTCCCTTCCTGGATCGGGCCATCCAGTCGAGCTATGCGCCCGCTTCAACCTTCAAGATCATCATGACGGCAGCCGATCTGGAAGAGAATCTCCTGCCTCCCAATCAAGCTCTAGACTGCAAGGGATCGATGATCTTTGGTGACCGGATTTGGCACGATTGGCAGCCGACCGGACACGGACCGGTCGATCTTGCGGGAGCGCTCGCCGAGTCCTGCGACGTCTACTTCTGGACACTCGGCACAAGATACCTGGGCGTCGAGCGCATCGTGGAATATGCCCGACGCTTCGGTCTCGGTCGAAAAAGCGGGATCGACCTTCCCGGCGAGGTGGCAGGTATCGTTCCAACGCCCGAGTGGAAGCAGAACAGCCTTGGATCCCAGTGGGTCGGGGGCGATACGATGAACATGTCGATCGGGCAGGGGAACCTGCTGGTTACTCCCTTGCAGCTCGCCGACGTCATCGCCGCGGTGGCGAACGGGGGCGTGATCTATACGCCGCATGTTCTCAAGGAGGTGCGCGACCCGACGACAGGCGCAGTTGTCAAGGAAGTTCACCCGGAGGTTCTCATGAGCTCCGGGATAGGCAAGGCGACCTTCCAGCAGCTTGCGGCCGACATGCGCGGGGTTGTCACCCAAGGAACCGCCAACGTGGTAATCACAACGAAGGCGGTGGAAATCGCAGGAAAGACCGGAACGGGAGAGGTCGGGAAGAAAGAGCACTTCACCTCATGGTTCGCCTCCTTCGGCCCCTATGACGCGAAGAATGCGGACGATCAGATAGTCGTTGCGGTGATGATCGAGGCAACCAACGATTGGGACTGGTGGGCACCAAAGGCGGCGAATATCATCTATCAGGGGTATTTCGCTCATCAGAGCTACGAGCAGGCGGTGAACGCCTTGGTGCGCTCCGCGTCGTGGTACCTCCAGCCGATAAGGATCAACGATCGATGATGCGCACGCGCTCTCTTTTCAGCTTCGATTTTCTGCTTCTCTCCGCAACGGTCGCTCTCACGATCATCGGGATCCTGTTCATCTATTCAAGCGGAGTTTCCGCAACCGGGATCGTGTTCTCTTCGGAGTACATCAAGCAGATCGTGTGGGTGTCGCTCGGATTGATCCTGCTGCTGGTTGTGAGCTTTTCGGATTACACGCGGTTCAAGGATTGGTCTCTGTACATCTATGTCTTCTTTGTCCTGCTCCTTATCATCACGCTCTTCTTCGGTAAACGCGTAAACGGTGCAAAGTCCTGGCTTGGATTTCTCAACCTGGGCATTGGGATTCAGGCGGGCGAGTTCGCCAAAATCGGGACCATTCTATTCCTGGGGAGCTACATCGACGCGAATCGCGGCTCGATTCGTAGCCTGACGACCTTCTTGGTCTGCATGGGAATTACCTTGCTCCCGGTGGCGCTGGTAATGATCGAGCCCGATCTTGGCACCGCCCTTGTCTATTTCCCAATCCTTCTCGTGATGACCTTCGTCGCGGGAACAAAAAAGCGCTACGTGCTGTTTGTGCTGTTGACCGGAATGCTTTTGTCGATTCTTTCGCTTCTCACCTTCTGGCAGTTGAACGTCTCCCAGGCCCAAACCTCGCCGATGCAAATACTCACCGATCGCGAATTCTTCAAGTACCTGCTGTACTCGATCGGTGCGGTGCTGGTGGTTTCGCTCTTCGGCCTGCTCTTTGTGAAGCGGAGGTATTTCTACTGGCTTTCGTACGGGTTTTCTTCGTTGTTCTTGGGGGTCTTAGGGACGCTTGCCGCGACCTCAATCCTCAAGCCGTTTCAGGTGATGCGGCTTATCGTCTTTCTGAACCCAAACATCGATCCTCGTGGCGCCGGGTGGAACATCATACAGTCGATCACCGCCGTCGGCTCAGGGGGCTTCTTCGGCAAGGGCTTCCTCCACGGAACCCAGAGCCATTATCGATTTCTGCCTCAGCAGAGCACCGACTTCATCTTCTCCATCTTCTCCGAGGAATGGGGTTTCATCGGTGTCATTCTGCTCTTCTCGTTGTTCTTGATCATCTTTGTTCGAGGTCTGCGAATCATCGCGGCATCGAGCGATCCCTTCGCCGTCTACATCGGAAGCGGAATCGTGGCCATGCTCTTCTTCCACATGATCGTGAACGTGGGTATGGCGATCGGGATCATGCCCATCACGGGGATCCCGCTCCTGCTCGTCTCCTACGGAGGGTCGTCACTGTGGACCGCCCTGCTCGGCATCGGGCTCTTGATGAACATCCACTATCGTCGCTACATATGATGCCGGCACCGGCTTAGTGGGAGTCTTCCTGTTCCCTCTTCTTTGTCTCTTCCCAGTAGGAATCCATGAGCGCGAAGTTTTCCTTGCTCATTTCCTTACCGCTTTCGCGCATCCGCTCCTCGACCTGGGCAAATCGGCGCGCGAACTTTTCGTTTGCTGAGAGAAGCGCTATGGAGGGGTCTACTTTCAGGAAGCGGCCGAGATTGATAACGCTGAAAAGCAGGTCTCCGTACTCGGCTTCCACTTCGCCGGAGTGGGCGGCAGGGTAGGGAGCGGTCGACCCGCCGATCGAGTCCTTGAGCTCACCGATCTCTTCGTTCACCTTCTCCCAAACGCCGGCAAGATCGCTCCAATCGAAGCCGACCTCGCGAGCCCTCTTCTGGAGTTGAAAGGCTCGCTCGAGGGGTGGCAACCCCTTTGGAACCTTTTTCAGAAGCGACTCGGTGTCGCTCTTTCTTCCCTCCACGTTCTTCTTGATCTCCGCCCATTGGGCAACAACCTCGTCGGCATCCGCTACTTGCGCGTCGCCAAAAACATGGGGGTGGCGGCGGACAAGCTTGGCGCATATCTCCTCGAGGACATCAGTCGCGGAGAAGCCTCCCGCCTGTTCCTTCATGTAGGCTATCATCGTGACCAGCATCAGGATATCGCCGAGCTCTTCCTTGACGTGCTCGTCGTCCGAATCATCAATCGCCTCGATGCATTCGTAGACTTCCTCGAGCAGGAAGGTGCGGAGCGACTCGGGGGACTGCTTGCGATCCCACGGACAGCCGTCCGGGGCCCGCAGCTTAGCGATTATGTCGTACAGGCGGCGGTAG
>DAHUYW010000025.1 GCA_027306915.1 Spirochaetales bacterium
TCGCAACCCTCGCCGTACACCCCCCCACCACCGCCGGGCAACGCACCATGGTGCGTGCGCCAAAAGCAGCATCGAAGAGCTGCTCCATCCCCTATCGGCACCCGCTGTCAAATTGAGAACTGCTGCTGACTCGGGTGCGAACTCAAGAACGGGTTCTTGTTATGATAGAAAGAGGGGGGGGGAATTCCGCTCGTGGAGACGAAGGTCTATCCTCGGTGTCGGCAAACACTGGGAGGATAGACCATGAAAAGTATAGCCGATTGTGCACCTGTCGCACGGGAGTATAGTGACCCCATGAAAGTTGGGTCCACCGATAAGACATGGTAAGATCGGAGGAGAAGGTGGACCTGAGTTTCGGGGGCGCCGTGTAAGTTGGTGCTTTGAAGGATTCCGGGTACACTGCACAATTTCGCGAAAGAGGCCATAATGGGTGATGAGCAAGTCTTTCAATATGTTACTGGGCCCGCCTGGACTTGAACCAGGGACCGACGGATTATGGGACTTTATCGGGGGGATGAATGCGCACCGGTGATAAGCAATGATTACCGATGATTTTCTTGTATCACATAGAATTAGGCCCAATTTTGCACATCTCTAACGCCTATCACAAAATAGGGCTTCGAGACCCGTTTCGGGTACATTCCGGGTACAGTGGGCGGGCGAGTAGGTTCACCGGCAGGAGTCTGCACCAGGAAAGAGCGGCTCGGGCTTCTCAGTAGCCCGTGGCTGTTCGTCACCTTTGCGTCGACGGTGTACTCAAGGTTTCACCGAGCATAGGGATGTCGCGCAGACCCTTCGGCCGGCCACGCCCCCTGGGCGTAGAGGTTCGGAGCCCGTCCGTATGCATGGGGCGTTGATCCTCCTCAGTACAATGCAGTGGTGGAGTCAATTGGAGAACGCACTCGCCCAAGGCGCCTTGGTCAGCATCGATCCGAAACGCTCGCGGGTGCACCTATTGACTTTGGAAGCTCTGTAAGTTTCCGGGCCAGAGAAACCGAAGTTGATAAGAGGCGGTAAAGGGGAGCCACAGGCAGCTACTTCCGCTACTCCGCTGTTCGATCTACTTTCCGGTCCTGCGTGCGCGTAAAGCTAAAGTTGAGCCGGAAGGGCATCCGGCACTTATCGTCTCGCCACCCCACGCTTGGCTTGACCGCCGTAACGTATCACGTTATACTACATTCGTAATGGAGTTAGACCTGGGCAACAACGATGGACTGGCATGATTCGGTCTTTCAGACACAAGGGCCTTGAGGAGTTGTTTGAAACCGGAACGAAACGTGGCGTTAATCCTCAGCATGCGGCGAGGCTTGTCAGAATGCTCGACCGCTTGGACGCATCGACGTCTCCCCGGGACATGAACCTTCCCGGGTGGCGACTCCATACCCTTTCGGGAGATCGTGCTGGAAAATGGGCCGTCTCAGTAAGTGGGAATTGGCGGCTCGTTTTCGAGTTCGAAGGTGCCGATGCCGTTCATGTTGACTACGAGGATTACCATTAAGACTTTGGCCCAGGTCTCCGGAGGCTATAGAATATGACTGAACGAAAACCGACTCACCCCGGCGAGCTGTTTCTTGAGGACGTCATGAAGCCGCTCAATCTGACCGTTACCGAAGCGGCTCGTAAGCTCGGAGTAACTCGCAAGGCTCTATCGGAGTTCGTCAACCGGCGATCCGGTTTAAGTCCCGAAATGGCTATACGAATCGCCACCGCGACGAAGACTTCCCCAGAAAGCTGGCTCACTATGCAGACGAAGCTCGACCTTTGGAAAGCGCTACGGCACAAGCCCAAGAACGTCGAAGAGCTGACATCGGCGTTGGCGTAGGAGGGCTTCATGAAGGACGACCCGCGAAGTAACCTGAACAGCGAGGTTCCAACTGTCGATCTCCCATGGCTTTCCGCGCTAGCCGACACGCTCTCCGAATGACGGGACGATCTCGATGACGACCTATAGCACCAGCGAAGTCGTCGAGGTTACTACCACGGCCTAGTACAAGAACAGCAAGGCGAAAACCATGCCCGGAGACGTCGTGAGAATATACCGAGAGCTTCACAAAATGACCCAGGAAGAGCTGAGCAATCGACTCGGGAGATTCACCAGGCAGTATTGGTCGGCGATGGAAACTGGGCACTGCGGCATCTCGAAAGCTATCGCCAAGATATTGTGCATCGATGTATCGAGACTTTTTTAAGGATTAAACAATGGTGCGCCGGGATCGAAACGGGGACGATAGACTTGATTTCACGGCAGCCGATCCATCCCGGATGGCAGTGACCTACAAGGGGTACATCGGAAGCATCGGTGAATATGACGATACTATAACTACTATCGCGGATGCGGGGTTAGCGAACACAGATTCATGACCCGCATGGGTGCGGCGGGAGAAACAGAGACCCAGATTAACCTTTGTGTATGGATAGACATGATTTCGAGCTTCGGCAATTGCAGGCGGCGCTTGCCGAGGCTCGTCGGATAAAGGAGGAAAACGCCGCGCTTCGAAAACTCCTCGCTGATAACGGGATCAGGAACGTCCCAGAAAGTGGACGCCCATCTGCTACCACAAGCAACGGACAATCCATCGGTGTCACTGAACGTTCCGGTAAAGAGGAGAAGGTCGCGCTCTTTCGGAGCCTCTTTCGCGGGAGAGAGGATGTCTATGCGGTACGCACAAAGTTCAGAAGCGGCGAATGGGGGTACGTTCCGGCGGCGATTCGTGATTGGAAGGCGATCTCGGCGACGGACACCGCTTTGAGAAGAAAAGTCGACCGCAAGACAAGGAAGCTTTTGCCTCTGACCGATGAGACTCTTCGGGCGCACCTGGAAGGCAGGCAGACAGTTGGGGTGTATCCTCTTCTTCAAGATGAAACCTGCTGGTTCTTGGCGGCGGACTTTGACAAAGACAGCTGGCAGGAAGACGCGTCCGCGTTTTTGGAAACATCGCGAGAGCTGAATGTGTCGGCAGCTCTTGAACGGTCTCGTTCGGGAAGCGGTGGACATGTCTGGATCTTCTTTGAGTGCGCGGTGGCCGCATCGATGGCGCGCGCGCTGGGGAGCCTGATTCTCACCAGAGCGATGGAGCGACGCCACCAGCTCGGAATGGACTCCTATGACCGGTTGTTTCCCAATCAGGACACGATGCCCAAAGGTGGGTTCGGCAATCTCATTGCGCTTCCCTTACAGTGGGTACCTCGCCAGTCTGACAACAGTGTCTTTGTAGATTCGAATTTCAAACCCTATTCCGATCAATGGGAGTTTCTTGCGGGCCTTCAGCGAATGACTTCGGATCATCTGGAAAGACTCGTGAGCGAGGCTATGGGTAAGGAAGAGGTTCTTGGAGTGCGAATCGGACAGGGCGAGGATAGCGACGAGATTGAACCATGGACACTCGCCACGTCAAAGGGGTGGCCATCTAAGCCGATCGAGGGTACGTTTCCTAAACGTGTAGTGGTCGTGCGTTGCAATCTTCTGTATGTGGAAAAGGACGGATTACCTCCGGCAATGCTCAATCAACTGCTGCGGTTGGCTGCATTTCAAAACCCGGAGTACTACAAGGCACAGACAATGCGGCTTTCGACCTACGGTAAACCTCGTATCATCTCTTGCGGTGAGGAGGTTGCAAGGCACATCGTGCTGCCTCGGGGTTGTCTGACGGAGACGAGTGCGCTGCTTGCGGCACACGGCATCACAATGGAAGCCCGAGATGAGCGAAGTGAAGGCACGCCTGTTGATGTCGAGTTCATTGGTCACCTTCGCCGGACGCAACAAGAGGCAGCAGAGAGACTGTCAGAACATGACGAAGGAGTCTTTTGCGCCCCCACTGCTTTTGGGAAGACCGTCGTTGCGGCATGGCTCATCGGGAGCCGGAAAGTAAGTACTCTGGTGTTGGTCCATCGACAGCACCTGCTCGATCAATGGCACGAGCGGCTGACAATGTTCCTTGACCGTTCCATCCAACCGATCGGACGATTTGGCGGTGGTAGGGCAGACCTCAGCCGACGGGTGGATATTGCAATGGTCCAGAGTCTCTACCATCAGGGCGCAGTAAAGGATTTCGTAACCGAATACGGGCAAGTCATTGTTGATGAGTGTCACCATATTTCGGCGTTTACATTTGAACGAGTGATGCGACAGGTTAGAGCAAAATACATCGTAGGTCTGACCGCTACCCCAACGAGAAAGGATGGTCACCACCCGATTGTCTACATGCAGTGCGGCCCAATGAGAGTCAACATCACCACCCGAACCATGGTCAAAGCGACGTCATTTGAACACAAAGTGATTTTCCGCTATACCGAATTTCGATTGCCTTCCGGCCTCTCAGACGTTACAGTTCAACAGGTCTACGCTGCGTTAGTTAGCGACTTCGCACGAAATGAAATGATCGCTTCGGACCTCCTGAAGGTGTTGGCGGCAGGGCGTTCGCCGCTTCTGCTCACGGGACGGAAGGAGCATCTTGACGTTTTCGCGGCTAAACTGCGAAGCGCAACGGACCACGTTTTTGTTCTCAAGGGCGGAATGAGCAAGAAAGAGCGTCGGACGATCGCAGAGATCCTGTCTGCTGTACCTGACGACGAGCCACGAGTTATTGTCGCGACCGGTAGCTATATTGGGGAAGGGTTCGATGATGCGCGACTTGACACGTTATTTCTTGCGATGCCGATCTCATGGAAAGGAACGCTTCAGCAGTACGTCGGACGCCTTCACCGGGAGCACGACAACAAACGGGTTGTCCAGGTCTATGACTACGTGGACGCGAACGTTCCGATGTTGGCGAGGATGTATCAGCGTAGGCGAAAAGGGTATGACTCTATAGGATATGCCGTTGAACAAGGAGACGCCTACGATTCCCGACTGACCAGGAGTCTGCTGGACTTTGGATAATGTCAGCATAATCTCGCGTAATCGGCGCCAAAACCTGCATGCCCATCCTCGTTCGGCCATTTCTGTAAGCGCTCGTTTCTCCGCGTCTTTTCGATGAGCTCGAGTTTGGCGACCTTGGTCTCCAATAGGAGACCAAGTTGTGGAAGAGAACGAAGATAAAGTCCGCTCGACTGAGAATCAATGGCGAGAGCGGTTTGAAGCTTAGAAGAACAGCGGCCTGAGCGTTCGAGCATTCTGCAAGCGCGAAGGCATCGGTGTGAACGGCTTTCGCTATTGGAAGGAGAAATTGGAAGCTGGCGGCAAAGCCAGCTCGATGGTGGAGGTGCCAATAAAGCTCTCACATGTGCTGCCTTCGATTGAGGTGGTCGTTTCGGGTCGGTTCACGGTGCGTGTGCCGTCGGGCTTCCAGGCCGAGGAGCTCGTCAGGCTTATCGAGGTCCTCGAGGGACTTCCATGATCATCAACTGGGAGCGGGTCACCATCTACGTGCGTCCGGGACCGACCGACATGCGAAAGGAGATCAACGACCTGGCGGTGCTGGTGGAGGAGGAGCTTGCCTGCGATCCGTTCAGCGGGAGCCCTTTTTCTTTTCTGCAATCGCCGGCGGAGTCACCTCAAGATCCTGTTTTGGGACAGAAACGGATTTTGGCTGACGTTGAAGCGGCTGGAGAAGGATCGTTTCCCGTGGCCAGAGGGGGAAGCGCAGGCTCGGCAGATCAGCGTGGAGCAACTTCATCTGCTTCTGGACGGCATCGACTTTTGGAACGCACATCAGAGCTTTCATTTCTCTCACGCGAAATGAAGCCGACCCACTATTAATTTCTTCCGCTCGATGATACCGTTCGATCTATTATGGCTGTCGACCTCGAACATCTGCCCTCCGACGTCAAGCAGCTCCATCGGTTGGTCGCCGACCTTGTTGCTGAGCACCAGCGTATCCTTGTTGACCGAGACCGCTCCTACCAAGAGCTGCGCGAGCAGTACGAGCTTTTGCGTCAGATGTACTTCGGGCGCTCAAGTGAGAAGCTCACCCCCGAAGACATCAGGCAGATGTACCTGTTCAACGAAGCGGAGTCGGGCTTAGAAGAGCTGCACGCCCTCACGCCTGAGCAGGCGGCCACCGTGCCCGTCGCCCAGCACCTGCGCAAGAAGCCTGGCCGAAAGCCGCTCGCCGATCACCTCCCGCGCGAGGTGGCCGACGTTCGCATTCACGACCTCACCGACGAGGAGAGGCAGTGCCCCTGCTGCGGGAAAGAGCGGCCGCTGGTCACCGAGGAGACCAGTGAGGAGGCCCGAGCTCATCCCTGCGAGGGTGAAGGTAATTCGCCACGTGCGCCGGGTGTATGGTCCGTGCGGCCGCGAGGCGTTCGGCTCAAGCGGGGCTACACCCATGGTTCGCTCTCCGATGCCGCCGCGCATGATTCCCGGAAGCATCGTGGGGCCGGGTCTCCTCGCGTACGTGCTGACCGCGAAGTTCGTCGACGGCCTTCCGTTTTACCGCCAGGAGACCATCTTTGCCCGGCTGGGCATTGAGGTCGCCCGCGCCACACTGTGCAGCTGGGCGATTGCGGTCGGCGATGCGATAACTCCCTTGATCGAGCTTCTGTGGGAGAAGCTCTTGGAGAGTCCTCTCATCCACATGGATGAGACTTCGCTTCAAGTGCTCCATGAACCCGGGCGGCCGGCGACGACGCAGAGCTACATGTGGGTCAACGTCGGCTACATCGAGCAGCCCGAGCCACTGCCGCTGAAGCGAATCGTGCTCTACCATTACCATCCGACGCGGTCAGGCGACGTTCCGCTTACTATTTTGAAAGAGTACGAAGGCTACCTTCAGACCGACGCCTTCGGCGGCTACAACGAGATCGGCAAACGGCTTCCCGGCAAGCACGTTGGGTGCTGGGCGCATTCAAGGCGCCTCTTCGTTGATGCAACAAAGATCACGAAGAAGGCCGGCTCCGCGGAGGTCGCCCTCGCGTTCATCGCCGAGATGTACCGCATCGAGACAACATTGCGGCAGCCGCTTGAGAAGGGAAAGATCTCCCGCGAGGAGTTTCGTCAAAAGCGAGCCGAGCAGGTGAGGCCGATTCTCGCGCGCTTCCGCCCATGGATCGAGGAACGTGCCGACCAAGTCCCACCGAAGACGGCACTAGGCAAAGCCCTTCACTATGCGCTCGACGACTGGCCCCGGCTCGAACGCTACCTCGATGCGTGGTTCATAACCCCCGACAACAATGCCGCCGAACGAGCAATCAAGCCGTTCGTGATGGGTAGGAAGGCGTGGCTCTTCTCAGACACCCCCAGGGGTGCCCACGCGAGCGCCGCTATTTTTAGCCTTGTTGGAACCGCCAAAGCAAACGGCTTGGAGCCCTACCACTACCTCCGATACCTTTTCGTCAAGCTGCCAGCTGCGACGAAACAAGAGGACTACGAACGGCTCTTGCCTACGGTGCTTGAGCCCAAGGATCTCATCGATTTCGAATCAAAGGGCCAACCACCGCAAACGTGCCAAATCGGGCGCATGCGGCAAATCGACCGCTTACCCATTTCTGTGCATAGATATCTGGTGAAACGGCGACTGGCTCCGAGGCGTGACGGCAGCGTCCTTCCGATTTTTCCCCTATCCGTCGACCCCGGATACCGTAAACCAACCAGATCTATGGGAAGCCGCGCCAAATGCGACTGGTTTCTTTTGGAACCTCTTATGCCAACCATCGAATAGCCGCAACTCAAGAGTCCTCTCAAGCTTCCCGTCTATGCAACAACACAGCCAGCGGTGCTCCGTGGTAGGCAGACTCCACATCCCACCGGAGCTCAAGCTGACCCGCGGGATGATTTTTGGCCTGCCCCGGTTTCTTACCAAACTGTTCAACTCGATGTCTATTAAATCGGCGAGGTGGGAAAGACGAGGGAGAAGCTTTCAGACTGCACAGAGTTGTTCGCTAGCATCGATGGCGGATGTTCTGGAGAATACCGGGTACAATGCACAAAATCAGCGAAAAGAACCAGTCCGAGCGGAAGCTAACTCCTGATATTGTGGGAAGTTACTGGGCCCACCTGGACTTGAACCAGGGACCGACGGATTATGAGTCCGCTGCTCTAACCAACTGAGCTATAGGCCCGATCGCGAACGATGATAGTCGTACCGGCCCGCGAGTGTCAATCGAAGGTGCTGGCCGTCGCAGCGAACGGTGGCGGCGAATGCCTGTTTTGTGCAAGGTGCGATCCGCCGCGTTGGGAGGCGCCCTGAGCGAGCGCAACAAATATCCGGGCACTACGAGCGACCACCCCTTCCTGTCAGCACCGGCTTCAGCCGTTTGAGGTAGAGGCTCACGACATCGAGCTCCGCTGCGCTCTTCGCCTTCAGCAGGCGGGTGAGATCCCGGCGGATCTTGATCCAGAAGGGGTGGAAGACGCAGAACCCGTCGAGGCCGCACACGTCCTTGGAGACCACGCAGCTGTTCGCGGCTGCAGCCGTTCCTTCAGTGAGAACGAAGATGTCGTAGAGGCGGACGGTTTCAGGCTTTCGAGCGAGCGAGAACCCTCCATGGACGCCGCGGGTCGAGCGGACCAGCCCTCCGCGCGCGAGCTTTTGGAGGATCTTTGCGAGGAAGCTCCGCGGGATTTGCAGGGTGCGCGCGATCTCGTCGATACCGGTGACGCGCCCGGGATCTCGCGCGAGGAGGTAGATACATCGAATGGCATACTCCGTTTCGCGCGAGATCTGCATCGGGCGCCTCTCCTGCTCGGTCAGTAACCCTCGCCGGCAACCTCGCTGCGGCTTATGCGGCTGCGGAAGAAGCGGTAGACGAGGAGCTGGTAGACTATGACGATCGGTACGAAGATGCAAGCCACGATGGTCATGACGCGGAGGGTATAGGGTCCCGAGGACGAGTTGAAGATCGTGATGTTTGCCGCCGGGTCGAGGATGGAGGGAATAAGGTTCGGGTAGAGCCCAACCAGTCCCGTTGCCACCACGAGAAGGATGGTCGCGCAGGAAGCGAAGAAGGCGCCGAGCGGGCGCCTGCTGATGAGAACGCGCTCGATCAGGAGCGCGCCGACGGCAAGGAGCGGCACCGCAATGAGCACCGGGTGGGCGAGGTAGTTGGCCACGAGCTTCGAAGCGAATGCGCTTGCAACGAGGAAGAGCGCGGCAACTGCTAGAAGGACGAACCACAGCCGGCCGGCAAGGCGGTTGGCCCTCGCGGCCAGCTCACCCTCGCTCTTGAGGGCGAGCCAGAGCGCGCCGTGCTGCAGAAAGACAAGTACGAAGAGCAGCCCGGTGAGAATTCCATATCCGTTCCACAGCCCGCCGAAGCTCCCGTGGTATCCGCTTGCGTCAAACGCGAGGCCGCGGAAGATGTTGCCGAAAGCGAGACCGAAGAGGAATGAGGCGGAAAGGCTTGCGACCGCCATGGCCCAGTCCCACATGGAGCGCCAGTGCGGCGCGTCATGTTTGCCGCGGTACTCGACGGCCACACCCCGCACGATGAGCGAGAAGAGGATAAGAAGCATCGCGAGATAGAGGAAGCTGAACATCGAGGCATAGGTGACGGGAAACGCCGCAAAGGTCGCCCCGCCCGCGGTAATGAGCCACACCTCGTTGCCGTCCCACACCGGACCGATCGAGGCGAGCGCGACGCGGCGATCGGCCTCGTCGCGGGAGAGGAAATTGCGGAGCATGACCGCTCCGAAATCAAAGCCGTCGAGCATGAAGTAGACCCCCCAGAGCACGCCCCAGAGGACAAACCAGAGTATCTGCAATTCCATTTTGCTACCCCCTTGCCGTCTCTTGCAGATCCTCGGTCCTCCGCGCGTACTTGGCGAGCAGGTACACGTCGGCGACTGCGAGGAGGCCGTAGATGATCACGAAGCCGATGAGCGAGATGAGGACGTCAGTTGGCGTGATCGACCGCGAGGCCGCGTCGGCGGTCCGCAGGAGTCCGTAGACGATCCACGGCTGGCGGCCGATCTCAGCGACCACCCAGCCAAGCTCGGCTGCGAGATAGGGCAAGATGATCGCCGCAACCATGATCTTGAGGAAGCCACGCCGCGACTCGGTCTTGTCTCGCCAGGCCATTATGCAGGAGATGAGCGCGAGGAGCACGAAGAGGAAGCCGAGCGCGACCATGAGACGAAAGGCGATGAAGGGAACGATGATCGGCGGGCGGTCATCGGGCGGAAAGCTTTCCAGGCCCCTCACGACTGCATTGGGGTTATGGTAGGCAAGGAGGCTCAGCCCTTTGGGAATCCCCAAGGCTTCTATGGAGTTGGTTTGCGCCTTTGGGTCGGGGAACTCGAGGATAAAGAAGGGAGCTCCCTTTTCGGTCTTCCACTGCGACTCGATGGCAGCAAGCTTCGTAGGCTGATGCATCGCGACCTGAAGTCCCGATTGATCTCCCGCAAAGATGACGAGCACCGACGCCGCAAGCCCGAAGGTCGCCCCTATGCGGAAGGAGCGCTTGAACATGTCGGGCTCGTTCTTGCGCAGGAGATGGATAGCCGAGATCCCCATGATGAAAAAGGAGGTCAGGACGTAGGCGGCCATCAGGACGTGAAATATCTTTATCCACGAATAAGGGGTAGTCAGAAAGGCGGCGAAGCTCGTGAGGTGGGCATGACCCCCCACGATCTCGTAGCCGCGCGGGCGCTGCATCCAACCGTTCGCGAGGAGGATCCAGACTGCGGAGAGTGTGCTCGCCGCGGCAACCGTCCACATGATCGCCGCGTGGACCCCCTTGGGAACGCGCTTCCAGCTGAACATCCAGAGCCCGATGAAGGTCGACTCGAGGAAGAAGGCAACCGTCGCCTCGATCGCGAGCGGCGCGCCAAAGATATCACCCACGTACTTCGCATACTCTGCCCAGTTCATTCCGAACTGGAACTCGAGGGTGATACCGGTCACTACGCCGATCGCGAAGTTCACGAGCAAGAGCCTGCTCCAGAACTTGGCCATGCGGATGTAGACCTCATTTCCGGTGACCACATAGCGAGTCTCCATGAAGGCGACCATCACCGTGAGACCGAGCGTAAGCGGTACGAAGAGGAAGTGGAAGATCGCGACCGTAGCGAACTGGATCCTGCTTAAGATTTCGACGCTCATGCCGTTCTCCATGAATCGTTAATCGGGACTTATTTGGTCCTGTTTATGCCTATCACGGCAGTCTATGGTTGTCAACTCTGTGACTTCCGGCTACAATCTCGACAACCATGGTCAGCGTTACCGAATGGCTCAATCTGCGCGGGCGCCCCGTGCGAAAGAGACTTGCCCTCACGGTGGTGCTGGGCGAGCTGGCCGGGATCCTGCTCCTTGCGCAGACCGCGTTCCTGGTCGAGATCGGGAATGGGGTCATCTTCCATCACAGCTCGCTCGCCAGCCTTGCGCCCGACTTCGCCGGGTTTCTCGTTGTGGTTGCCATTCGGGCGGTTGTGACGTGGGCCTCCCGGCGTACCGCCTTCTCGTGCGCCTCAGAGGTCAAGCAGTCGATGCGAGCCGATCTTGTCTCGCGCCTTGAGGAGATGGGACCGGTTGCTCTTTCGGCCCTTCGGGCGGGCGAGCTCGCGACGACGGCGGTCGACGGTGTCGAGGCCGTCGACGGCTACTTTTCGAAGTATCTGCCGCAGAGGGCAGTGGCGAGCCTCCTACCGCTTTCGATCCTTGCGGTCGTTCTCCCGCTCGATTGGATCTCCGGGGTCATCCTCATCGTCACTGCGGTTTTCTTGCCGCTGACGATGATCGTGATTGGAGAGGAGGCTCACGAGCGCAACCGGCGCCTTTGGGGACGGCTCTCGCAGATGAGCGCCCATTTCCTCGACGCCCTGCGCGGACTTCCGACCTTGAAGATGTTCGGAGCGGAGCGCAGGGAAGCAGAGGTGGTCGCATCCACCTCCGAGGCCTACCGCAAGGCGTCGATGGAAGTCATGCGAATCGCTTTCCTCTCGTCCTTCATGCTCGAGCTCATCTCGACTGTGAGCATCGCCATTGTCGCGGTCGTCTCCGGCCTGCGGATGCTTTCCGGGTCGCTCCCTTTCGCGCCCGGCTACTTCATCCTCCTCGCCGCGCCAGAGTACTTCCTCAGCCTGCGTACCCTCGGAACCTACTACCACACCCGCATGGAGGCCGCGAGCGCCGCCGAGCGCCTTTTCGAGCTGCTGTCGGGCGGCACCTCTGCGGCCGCCGCCGATCGCACGACAGAGGCGACAGGGTCGGCTCTCGCCGGCGCGGCTACGGTCGCGGCGAGGGCCGCCGGAGCCGAGATGGCTTCCACCGCCGGGTCCGCCGAAAAGGTAGTTGCCGCCGCACAGGGCGCCTCCGAAGGCGAAGCGCAGTCCGCCGCTCAGCGCGCCGCCCGACGTGCCATCCGAATAGAGACGCGGCCGACCGTCACGGCTCGCCCCCGCCCTGTCGTGCTGCGGGAGCTTCACTTCTCCTACCCCGGGCGCCCGGTGCTCGCGGGGGCGTCACTCTCGATCGCCTTCGGCGAGCACATCGCGCTCGTCGGGCCGAGCGGCGCCGGAAAGAGCACGATTCTCAACCTGCTTTTAGGATTCGTCAAAGCGGACTCGGGGTCGATCATGGTCGGAGACCGGCCGCTCGCGGAGCTCGATCCCGAAGAGTGGCTCGCGCGCATCGCGTGGCTCCCCCAGCGGCCGACGCTGTTTCACGGAACTATTGCGGAAAACATCGCGCTCGGCAGGATCGGGGTGGGCCTTGCTTCGATCCGGGAGGCTGCCAGGAAGGCCTACGCCGATGAGTTCATCGACCGCCTGCCCCTTGGTTACCAAAGCGCCGTGGGCGAGCTCGGGGAGGGACTTTCGGGGGGCCAGATCCAGCGCATCGCGCTGGCGAGGCTCTTCCTTCGCGACCCCGAGCTCGTACTGCTCGACGAGCCCACCGCCCACCTTGACCGCGAAAGCGAACGGCTGGTAGGCGCGGGGATCGCAGCCCTGACGCGGGGCCGCACTCTCCTCTATGTGACCCATCGACTCGACGGAGCGCGCGGATTCGATCGCCTGGTCGCCCTCGAGGCGGGAAGGCTGGCGGAGCTTCCGGCTTCACCGCGCGAGGAGGCGCCGTGAAGGAGCTGGCGCGACTCGTTGCGCTCCTTCGTCCCCACACGAAGTGGGTGATCCTGGGAATCCTCCTCTCACTCCTGACGGTCATCGCCAACATCGGCCTTCTCGCTCTCTCAAGCTGGTTCGTCGCCACCATGGCGATGGCCGGAGCCGCACGGGCGACTATCGACTATACGCTACCCGCGACGGGGGTGAGGGCGCTCGCGCTCACCCGGGCGGCGGGCCGGTACGCCGAGCGACTGGTGAACCACAATACGACCTTCAGGATCCTTGCGAGCCTGCGGGTGTGGCTCTATCGTCAAATCGAGCCCCTTTCCCCTTCCGGCCTCGCCCGTTACCGGAGCGGCGACCTGCTCTCGCGTATTCGCGCGGATGTTGACACCCTCGACGATTTCTATGTCCGCGGCCTTGTTCCGATGGCGGTCGCGCTCCTCGCCGTGGGTGTCATCATCCCCTTCCTTGCCCGCTTTTCCCCCTCCCTTGTCTTGATCGATCTTGCCGCTCTCGCAAGCGCCGGTGTGCTGCTCCCGCTCATGCTTAAGGCTCTCGCGGAGCGTCCGGGTCGCGAGCGGGTTGCAACCGCCGCAGCGCTGCGCTCCTCGATCGTGGAAGAAACCCACGGGATGGCCGAGCTCATCGCCTTCGGCGCTATCGGTTGGCATGCCGCGCGCATCGGAGAGGAGAGCCGCGCCCTCGATCGGCAGATGCGCTCCTTGAGCACCCTCCAGGGAATAGGAGAGGCCGGGATGGTCGTCGCAAGCTCGCTCGCAGTGTGGGGCGTTGCCTTCGTCCTGGTCCCGCTTATCGGCAGAGGCGCCCTCCCGCGAGCGGACATCGCCATGCTCACTGTCTTTGTGCTTGCGAGCTTCGAGATCATCATGCCGCTGCCCTTGGTGATTCAGCGGACGGGAGAGATGGCCGCGGCCGCACGGCGTCTCTTCGAGGTGATCGATGCGCGGCCTGCGGCGGGCGACGTCGCCTGGGTCGAGCGCCCTGGGTCCGCGGGCGAGCGGGACCACGCGAGTGCGGCCGACGTCGCTTGCGGGCTTACGGTCACCGCTGGCGGCAGCGATGGCGGCCGCCGGCTGCTGCCAACCCACCCTTTCGATCTTGCCCTCCGCGCGGTCGGCTTCCGCTACGCCGCGGACCGTTCGTTCGTTCTCGAGCGCTTCTCGCTTGCGCTCCCTCCCGGGAGCCGCGTCGCCCTGACCGGTCCGACGGGCGCCGGGAAGAGCTCGGTCATCAACCTCCTCCTCCGCTTCTGGGACTACGAGGAAGGGTCAGTCACCGTGGGCGGGCGCGAGCTGAGGTCGCTTTCCGGGGCGCAGGCGCGGAGCCTGTTCTCGGTGGTGCCGCAGTCGCCCTATCTCTTTCACGCCACGATTCGCGAGAACCTCACCCTGACCTGGAACGAGGAGCGCGGGAGTAAGGCAAAGCACCGGGAGGCTCTGCAGGGACCGACGGAAGCTGCCCTACGCGAGGCGCTTTCGATCGCCCAGCTCTCCGAGCTCGTCGAAGGGCTTCCCGACGGGCTCGACACCACCGTGGGCGAGCGCGGGCTTGCCCTTTCGGTCGGACAGATGGAGCGGGTCGCCGTCGCGCGGGCGCTCCTGAAGGATGCCCCCATATTCCTGCTCGATGAGCCGACCGAGGGGCTCGACGATGCGACCGCCGACGCCTTGCTTGAAACCGTCGACCGCTACCTTGCCGGCCGTTCGATTCTTATCATAACCCATCGAAAGCGCGATCTTCACCTCGCAAATCGAGTTGTGGAGCTACCCGGGTCGGGATAGAATAGGGGTGTCACGCCCACAATGCCACCTTCGGAGGCAGAAGTGATATCGGACATTCCCGAAAAGAGAAAGCTCAAGGAGCTCTACGAATCCCAGGTGCCCTTCCTTGAGGAGATCAACAACATCCTTCATCGGAGGCTGAAGGAGGAGCTGCTCGAGCTTGGGGTGCACGCCACGGTAAAGACTCGGGTGAAGTCGTTCGAGAGCTACTATCGCAAGCTCCTCGCGCGGCTTGGCGCTATGGTGACGGCCGGCTCATCGGATGCGCACGAGGAGGCCAAGGAGGTCGCGACCGCGGCGGGTCCGGTTGCCGGCGTCTCGTTCGCGCGGACGCGTGCCGGAGGAGGCTTGGTGCCGAGCGACGAGGAGATCAAGCCCGCCTCGATCACCCATCTGCTCGGCGGCTCCCATCTCACCGACATCATCGGTATCCGGATCGTGTGTCCCTTTCTCGACGACATCCAGGTCGCGTGCTCGCTGGTCCACCGCGACTTCGACGTCCTGGAGATCGAGGAGAAGGGAGCTCGGCGCTCCTTCCGGGAGTTCGGCTACCAGGCGACCCACTATCTCATCCGCGTTCCCGAGGAGCACGTGCCGGAGGGGCTCACCGCCTTCCACTGTTTCATGGAGGTGAGCGATTTCCTTGCCGGAGACAATTCCAGGCCCTTCCTCGAGCTCGGGCGTGGTCCAATCCTCTGCGAGGTCCAGACATGCACGCTCCTGCAGGACGCCTGGTCCGAGGTCGAGCATGAGCTTATCTACAAGGCGGAGTTCTCGCCGCTCGATGAGCCCCTCAAGCGGAAGCTTGCCGCGCTCAATGCGAACCTCACCCTCTCGGACATCATCTTCCAGGAGATCCGGGAGTACCAGCGCGAGCTTCATGGTGAGCTTTTCAAGCGGAGGCAAGATTTTCTAACGAAGGCGCACGGCCCCGAAGATGCTCCGGCCCGGATGCCGGGCTCAAACGGTCGCGCAGGAGCCCCGGCGGCCGCGTCGGACCGCGGTGCGAAGCAGATCGATCCTTCCGCCAGCATCGACGAGCTGCTGCTCGAAGCGCTCAGCGCGCACAACGGCGGGCGCCATGAGGAGGCCGTCGCGATCTACACCGCGGTTCTCGAGACGGAGCCGCCGGGCGGCCTCGCTGTGATACTCCTCAACCATCGCGGGATGGCCCATTTCGCGAGCTCGGCCTATGAGCAGGCGCTTTCCGATTTCACCCGGGCAATCGAGATTGATTCGACCAACACCCGCTCATTCTATTATCGCGCGAGTGTTCATCGGGCGCTCGGCGATCTCGATTCCGCCCTGGCCGATCTCGACCGGAGCCTCGAGCTCAACCCCTTCGAGTTCGAGGCTCTCTACGCGCGCAGCCGAATCGAGCGCGAGCTTGGTGACTTCGGACGAGCCCTTGCCGACTGCGACGCCGCGCTGCGCATCGATCCGGACTCCGAGGAGGCTTCCGCCTTCCGTTCCCTTCTTGTCAGGTGGATGGGGATGTAGGGTGCCGCCTCTTCGAGACTCCTTCTGCGAGGGCCGATTGTCCCTCCGACCGTCGGTACCAATCCCTCCATATAAGCCGGTACACTGGAATAAGGTAGGGAATCCTGTTGAGGCCGGGAATCACGGGCAGGAAGATAAGTATGAGGAAGACGACGCCCATGATGAGCCCGGCGATCAGGTCGCCGTTCGGCGAGCTTGCGATAGCGGGGATCTGATAAAGGAAGGCGTAGGGCCACAGCCACCAAGCCCCCGGGTAGGTGCCAATTTCTTTCGTCATCCACCACTGGTTGCCGAGCTCGTCGAGGTGGTTCGCGACCCTGTTCTCGATGGTGCCCTGGAGATAGAGAAGCGACTTCGTATTATTGAGGTTGTAGGGAAGGCGGGAATTGCTATCGAGCGCTCCCTCGAGCAGCCCGGCACGCGCCAGGTTGAGCATCCCGTTCATCAAGGTTGCGACCGGGCCGTAGTCGCCCTGCGGAAAGGTTACCGTACCGTTTTCGTCGGTCGCCTTCTTCAGAGCGTCGGAGTAGCTCTTGATCCAATTCTGCTGCTGATCGGGTGAGGCCTGCTTGTAGGTCAACAGCGCGGCCTTCACCGTCGGATTCAGCACCGCAATGCGCTCAAGCGGCTTCATCACGAGGTCCTGCTGCGCATTTATGGGGTTGACGACTCCAATCCAGCGGGCGGGTGAGATAAACCCGAAAACCTCCTGCGCGTTCTGGTAATCCTTCGTGTAGGGAGGACCGTAGGTCTGAAAGCCGCTTTGCCCCGAGAGGTAGGAGACGGTACGCTGCAAGAAGAGGAGCGGCTGTTTCGTCGCGACCTCCTTTCCGGTAACAGTCGGATAGTCGGGCGTTCCGAGAAGGGCGGCGAGGAGCACGACCACGACCGTGACGACGCCAAGGATGATGAGCCCCTCGCGGACCATGTCGTAGGGCTTCATCGGAATGCCGCGCAGATTCTCTTCCGATCGTTTGCTCATCGCACTCCCTCCTTAGTGCCCGGCTCGATCGGCCGTACCGGGCTTTCACTCCGTACGAAGCTGATGTGGATTGCCAGGAAGACAACGATGAGAAAGGGGAAGAGGACGATGTGCAGCGTCAGAAGATGGCCTGGGTCCATAGCGTTTATCCCGGCAAGTCCGAGGGCATTCATCGCATCCTTGCCCTGAACGGCGTTCCACTGAGCGTCCCAGTTCTCCTGGAGGAGCGTCCCCGTCAGCCCGGAGAAGATCGTGATGGCAAAGGTAAGAAGCCCGATGGTCCAGGTCCGCCATCGACCGTTCCGCCAGGCGGCCTTGAAGAACTTCGTGAGCATGTGGAGCACGAGACCGAAGTAGAAGACTTCGACCCCCCAGAAGTGAACGGAATTGAAGAAGTGGCCGGCCGGTGAGACGTGCCACCAGTTTGGACCGAAAATGGCGATGATGATTCCGCTTCCGATGACAACCGCGAGCGACGCAAGTGTGATGGTTCCGAAGAAATAGGCGATGGAGTTCACATAGATGGGCATCTTCGTCGGCAGGGCGTCCTCGAGAGTCATGTTTTCTTTGAGCATCTCTTGTAGCTTCTGATCAACGTTCATTTACCTGTCCTCCGATCATCGGGAGTGTTCCCGTGGGCCATGAACTTGGGCATGCGGGCCCAGCATCCCGCGAAAAACGCGAGGACGACTGCGACCCAGAAGATGAGGTCTGGTATGGCGAGGTTGAAGATGCCGAAAACGATATGTGGCACCGCCGGCAGGGTCTCGATGGTCAGGTTCCGCATTGCGCCGCTCCTTCAAAGATTATAAGATCGCTAATCTAATCAATATCGAGACGAGAGTCAGGATTTGTCAAGGAAAGGGTGCTTTCTCATCGATTTCTTAGGTTGATGGCTTGCGGCCGTCCGGACCCCACGGCTCTATTCGGCGCGAATGAGGACGGTGGTGATTCCAAGGGAAGCAAGGCGCTTCTTGGTGGGCGCAAGCTCCGAGGTTCGTACTTGGGGGATGAGGACTCGGGTCAGCTCGCCGGCTCGCTCGGAACGAGGCGAGAATCCGTTTGCAGCGAGGAGTCGTTCGAGCCTCGCCGCATTGCCCGCGTCGCGGAAGGCGCCTACCTGCAGGGTGAGGCGGGGGGGATAGCTAGGCGTGAGCGGGGACGCCGAGGCGTGGACGCTCGGCTGTCCCGGCTGCGGAGTCGCAGCGCTGACGGCTGCGGGATCCCGTTTGACCGGTCGTCCGGTCCCTGTGCCGCCGCCGAGCGGAGCGCTCTTGGCTGGGTCGCCTCCGCCTGAGCCGATGCGCGCGGCGCTCGCTGTGACCGAGAGCGCTACCTGCGGCCGGTGTTGGGCCGGGAGCTCGGCCCTGCCCGGCGCGCCCGAAGCGGCGGACGCGGGCCTCGAGCCTTGCCCGGCATCCGGGGCGACCACCGGCGGAGCGGAAAGATGAGCTGCTGCGAGCTCGTCCCGCTGCAGGGAAACGAACTCGACGGCGGTGGCGGTTCCCACAACTTGAAGCCGGACCTTGGCAATTCCCGGCATCCCGATGATCTCCGCCGCGGCCTTCGAGAGGTCGATGATTCGCCCATCCACAAAGGGACCGCGATCATTTATCCGCACGACGACCGACTTGCCGTTGTCGAGATTGGTGACCCGCACGAGAGTGCCGAAAGGGAGAGTCCGGTTCGCCGCGGTCAGCTGGTACATATCGTAGGTCTCGCCGTTGGCGGTGAGACGTCCTTGGAACTTGGTACCGTACCAGGAGGCATAGCCGACCATTTCCGAGCCGACGGCTCCGGCGCCGGAAGACGGGCGCGCCGTTTCCGGTGCTGCCTTCGCCGCCGCGGCTTCAGGGGGCTCCGCCTGGGCGGGCGCTCCTGTCGCGGCGGATGCCCCACCTGCCGCGGATGTGGCCCGTCGAGCCCCTCCGCCGGTATCGGCTGCGGGAGCGGGGGTCTCGATCGAGATCGAAGGAGGCACCGTGATGTTGAAGGTGACGCTTGCCGGACCGAATGGGCTAGCTTGCGCCAAGGCCGTCGGTAGGGAGCCGCGGTCCGGACTTATCGCTTGCCCGAGGAGCGGAAGGGCTCCGATCACGGCCACTGCCAGTGTCAGGAGGCTTGCTCGCAACAGTTGCGCCGGAGGCGGCCAGGCCGGGCGATGGGTCCTCATAGTCGGTTTATCGACCAGTCGAGCCGCGAAATGAAACGTTGGCTGCTCGTTGTCGCAAAGAGGCAGCGCGCCCGGCAGTCTGATATACTGCCCCCATGAACCTTCCGACGCTCACTCCGATACGCCGCCGCTACGATCATCCGCGCCTCGCCGACGTGGAAGGTGAGGTGGAGCGGGAGCTTACCCGCGTGCCCCTTTCCCGCGCTGACGGCCTACCGCTTCCCTCTTCTGGCTGCTCGGTCGCCATTGCGGTCGGAAGCCGGGGAATCGCGAACCTTGCGGTGATCGTCCGGGCGGTCGCACGCTTCCTCACGGCTCTCGGCCACCATCCCTTCATTGTCCCGGCGATGGGGAGCCACGGAGGAGCGACGTCCGAGGGACAGCGCCTTGTTCTCGAGGGCTACGGCGTCACCGAGGCGTTCGTCGGGGTCCCGATCCGCTCCTCGATGGCGACGATCGAGCTTTCCGACGGAGGAATCGGCAACCGAGTCTTCATGGACCTCGAGGCGTCGCGCGCCGATGCGACCGTTGTCATCAACCGCGTGAAGCCCCACACCGACTTTCACGGGCAGGTCGAGAGCGGTCTCCTCAAGCTCTGCGCCCTCGGGCTCGGCAAGGAGGCTCAGGCCCGGGAGATCCACAGCTTCGGGATCGCTGGGCTGCGCGAGCGCATTCTTCCGACCGCACGGCAGATCCTCCGCCAGGGCAACATCGCCCTTGGGCTTGCGATAGTTGAGAACGCCCGGGATGAGACGATGGTGATCCGGGCCGTCGCGCCCGGCCGGTTCGAGGTAGAGGAGGGGGAGCTTCTCGATGTCGCCCGCAGCCACATGCCGAGCCTCCCCTTCGAGCAGCTCGACCTCCTGGTGATCGACGAGATGGGAAAGGACGTCAGCGGAACAGGGGTCGACCCCAACATCATTGGGAGAATCCGCGTTCCCGGACAGCCCGAGCCCGAGCAGCCTGCCATCGGCTCGATCGTGGTGACCGACCTCACGGAGGCCTCACATGGAAATGCGATCGGGGTCGGTCTCGCCGACGTCATCACCCGAAGGCTCTACGAAAAGATCGATCCGGTCGTGACCTACGCGAACGTGGTGACGAGCACCTTCCTCGAGCGGGGGAAGATACCGGTCGTCGCCGAAAATGACCGCGAGGCGATCGGGATCGCCCTTCGCACCTGCGGAAGGGCGGCCCTCTTCGAGCGGGGCGCGGTGCCCCGAGTCGCCCGGATCAGGAATACCCTCCGTGCCGCGGACCTCTTGGTCTCGCCGCCGCTCCTCGCTGAGCTGCGCGGCCGCCCGGATGTCGAGGTGTTGGGCCCGGAAAGGGAGCTTTTCGGGGCGGGCGACTGCCTCGCGGCCTTTCCGCACGTATAGGCGCTCTCCCTTCGTGTGCCACCCCTATCCCCCAAAGGTGAACGAGAAGAGCCTGATGTTTCCCTTGGCCGTGATGGTGAGCAGGTGGCGGCCCTCGGCCGGAAGGGTAACGATATGGTACATCCTGCTCTCGGTCGGCCGCAGGACGCCGCCGCGGACGTCGGGCGTGTCGAGACCTGTCTTCCCGTCGACGGTGACGGTGAGAAGCGCGGGATCGCTCGCCGTGTCCGATACTTGGGATTCCTTCATCGCGCCGCCGGCGCTCGATCGGGGCACCTGAATAACCAGGTAGACCTGTTTCGCATCGAAGGAGAGGCGAAGGGTTCCCGTGCCGACCGGCGCGATGTACTGGTCGCGGACGTTCCAGGTGCCTGTCAGGTCCCAATCGTTGGGGGCAAGCCTCTTCGGCGCGCTGAAGACGACTCCGTCGCCGGGCTGGACGGCAGGCTTTCCGGCGAAGCCGGCCGCGCGGGCTGCACCGAGATAGGTCTCCGGTGTCCCCGCGAAGGAGACCTGGGAGACCGCAAGGGAGGCGGGCGCCGTGGGTGGGTGGCCCGCCTTTGTGAGAAGCTCACGGATCACCGCTTCGCTTCGCACGTAGTCGCCTTCACCGAAGTGGAAGTAGCGAAGGTCTCCCTTTGCATCGATGAAGTAATCTGCCGGCCAATACATGTTCTTGTAGGCGTCCCACTCGCGAAAGTCGTTATCTTGAACAACCGGCCAGGTGACGTCGAGCTCGCGGATAGCCTTGGCGACGTTCGCCGGGTTGTGCTCGAAGGCGAACTCCGGTGAGTGGACTCCGATGATGACAAAGCCGTCGTCCTTGTACTTCTGATACCAGCTGCGGAGGTAGGGCAGGGTGCGGATGCAGTTGATGCAGGAATAGGTCCAAAAGTCGACGAGGACGACCTTCCCGCGCAGATCCTTCATGGTAAGCGGCGGAGAGTTGAACCACTTTCCGTCGGCGACCAGAGCCGGTGCCGGACCGTAGCTCGACAGTGCGGGAGCCGAGCCGCTTGCGGCGTCGGAGGCGTTCGAGGCCATCGTGCCTCCCGCGCCGGAGGCTGAGTCCCTCGCGACGATCGCCTGTCTGACCACCTGCGTATTCTCAATGGAGGTAAGTCCGGCGCCGTAGCCCGGCGCGGCGGTGAGGAGAGAGGTTTCGAGAGTCCGGTCCCAACCGAAGGCGACGACCACCGCCACCGCGACCATCAAGACTCCGAAGATCCTCTGGATTTGCGCGCTGCGAGTCATGAGCCACGGCACCCTGCGCAGGAGGGCCCTGCCGCCGACCATGATCGCGAACATCGGTATTGCCGTGCCTATGCTGTAGGCAAGGGTGATGAAGACCGATCCCGCGTTCACCGCATGGCTTACCGCAAGCGAGATGACCGAAGCCATGATCGGCCCGACGCAGGGCGTCCAGACGAGACCGAGGCTCACACCCACCAGGACCCCGCCCCAGTAGCCGCCCGAGCGAGCGTTGCCGGCCGAGGCGCTTTCCCCCGGCGGGAGGGGCGCCGCCTTTGCGGGGACCGAGCTTCGCGCAACAAGGCGCGAAACGATAAGCTGGAATCGGTCCTTTAGAGCGGGAACAATGAGCACCACGCCGAAGAGAAGCAGGATGACGACCGCCGCGACGCGAAGCGCGTCTGCCGACACCCCCGTCGCCGCGACAAGCGCCGACAGACCCAGGGTGAAGCCGGTGAAGCTCACCGCGAAGCCGGTCACCACTCCGTAGGGGCGGCCTCGCCCTCCCGCGACGTTGCCGGCGAGAACGACCGGAAGCAAGGGAAGGATGCAGGGGGATAGGATGGTGATTATCCCCGAGAGAAAGGCAAACAATATTAGAATCATCATTTTGTTCTCCTTGAGGCAACCGCCCGCCACCGTGCGGCCACCTCACCTGTGCCCGGCGCTCCTCAAAGGCGAAAGCCTACCTCCGCAGGCGGGCCCAAATCAGGCTTATCATCTTGACGAGGACCATGGCCGTGAGCCCTCCCACGAGCCACGGATCGAGGTGATGGGCGATGCTCTGGACGATGAGCGCAACGACCAGGAATCCGACACCTGCGAGGTAGGCAACGCGGCTTGCGAAGTGCAGGTGGTAGGCCTCCCGCTCGTCGCGGGCACGCTCCCGAAAGAAAAGCCCGGCGTAGAGCGCGTAGGCGGCAACGACGAGCGCGAGCACAATCATCTCAACCTGATCCGGCATCGTCCATTTGAAGGGATCAAGCTTGAGCACTACGAGCACCACGAAGACGAGCGAAACGACGATCTCACCCACGTTCCTTGACATCGAATAGGTCCTCCACGCGGCAGCCGAGCTCGCGTGCCAGTCGGAGGGCGAGAAGGACCGACGGGACGTAGTTGCCCCGTTCGATCGCGATGATGGTCTGGCGGGTAACCCCTGCGCGCTGCGCGATCTCCTCCTGGGTTAACCCGGCCTCGACTCGCTTGTGGCGCAGGCTGCTGTCGACTGTCCCTTCACCCATGGCACGAATGTAATGCAGACTTTACAGGGTGTCAAGTAGACTTTACATAGGGGACGGGCTTTGAGGCAGGACGAGGGGCGGAAAAGGGAGATCCGAGGTTGGGGGGCGGCTCACGGCCGCCTCCGCTCGACCGGAGGCCTCCTGGTCACCTCGATTCTCGAAGGGGCCGCCCGCTTTCCCGGCTCTGGCCGGGAGCTCAAGACGCCAACCGCCGCCCCCGCGCTGCCGAGGCAGGCGAGAGCGGCGACGCTTCCCTGCTATCGCCCCGAGGGGTTGTAGGTTACGCTTCCCGCCAGGACGGTGCCGTCCGGCTCGGCAGTTCCGCGCACGATGACGAAGGTTCCGACGCCAAGCTTCGAAAAGTTGCTCGTGACCAGCTTATGGACCGTGGTCTTCGCGGTCACGGCGATCGTGTAGCTGCCCCCGCCGTAGGACATGGTCAGCTCGCCGCCGCCGCTCGAGTCGGGCGTGTACTGCGTCACGGGGGCGTTGGTCATTATGAGCCCGGGAGGTCCCATCGGGAATTGCCCGCCGGGCACGTGCCGCCACACCTCTGGGGAGAAGATGTTGATCGCGGTTGCCGTGAGCGATCCCTCCGAGCCTCGGGTTGCGGTGACGCCAAGAGTCTCGCCTGAAGCAAGCGAGCCGAGCGACGCAGGCTCCAACTGCAGGACCACCGTGTCAGCCCCGATCGAGACGCTCTTCGGAGTCCCGTCCGCACCGGTGATGGTGAGCGCGGTCGGGCTGAGCGCCGTTATCACTCCCCGGACGAAGGTGGGAGGGCTCTGGGCAAAGAGTGTCTGTGCGGCTCCCGCAACGAATAGGACGAGCGCGACGCCTACCGCCGCGGCTCGACGATTAAAGGACATTTTGAATTCCTCCTCTGCTTGTTTTTACCTGTCACCCGCTATTAGGGTACGGAGGGCCGCCCAACGCGTCAAGTTAATTTTACATCCCCTTCGCGCGCGGGGCGCCGTCGATCCCCGACCCGCCCTTCCGACGCTGACTCGAGGGCTTTACAGCAGGGAGCTCCGGTCGTACGCTACCAGAAGCACGCGGCAAAGCCATTCGCTTCTCGACGAGCTCGGATTGAGGAGGAACGCCATGGCAAAGGTCGTTGTGCTGGGCGCCGGCCTTGGAGGCCTTGGCGCCGCCTATGAGATGCGGTCGGCCCTGGGAAGCGGGCACCGCGTCACCGTGGTGAATGCGGTCGACACGTTTCGCTTCACGCCGTCCAACCCCTGGATCGCCGTGGGATGGCGAAAACCCGGCCAAGTGACGGTTCCGCTCGCGAGGGTTCTCCGCAAGCGCGGCATCGAGCTTCGCGTGGGGGAAGCCGCCGGGATACGGCCCGGAGCGCAGGAGATCGGGATGGCCGATGGAAGTGCTGTCCGCTATGTCGCGCTCGTGGTTGCGACCGGTCCGAAGCTTGCATTCGACGAAGTGAGCGGGCTCGGCCCGACCGGCTTCACCGAGTCGATCTGCACCCTCGAGCATGCCGAGCGGGCGTGGGCGCGCTACCGCGAGCTCACCGAAAGCCCGGGACCCGTCGTCGTCGGGGCCGCGCAGGGAGCAAGCTGCTTTGGCCCAGCCTACGAGTTCGTGATGATCCTCGATACCGATCTGCGCAGACGTCGAATCAGGCACAAGGTTCCCCTGACGTTCGTCACGAGCGAGCCCTACGTGGGCCATCTCGGGCTCGGAGGGGTCGGCGACTCCAGGGGACTTCCCGAGTCGAAGATGCGGGAGCGCGACATCAAATGGATCGCCAATGCGAAGATCAAGGAGGCAAAGGCGGGGGAGATTAGCGTGGTCGAGCACGGCCCGGGCGGCGAAGCTGTGCGCGAGCATGCCCTCTCGTTCAAGTTTGGCATGATCCTTCCTGCCTTCAGGGGAGTCGACGCCGTAGCCGGGGCCGAGGAGATCTGCAATGCTCGCGGATTCCTCAATATCGACAGCCATCAGCGCAATCCGAAGCAGCCGGCCATCTACGGTGTCGGAGTCTGCGTCGCCATTGCACCGCCAGAACCGACTCCCGTTCCAACCGGTGTCCCCAAAACGGGCTATATGATCGAGTCGATGGTCAGCGCCGCGGTTGCAAATGTACGGGCAGAGCCCATGGGCGAGCGCGCCGAGCACGCCGCGACTTGGAATGCAGTCTGCCTTGCCGACTTCGGGGATACCGGAATGGCCTTCGTCGCCCTGCCGCAGATTCCGCCGCGGAATGTCACCTGGACCAAAGAGGGTCGCTGGGTTCATCTCGCGAAGATCGCCTTCGAGCGCTACTACCTGCGAAAAATGCGAAGTGGCTCGACCGAGCCCGTTTTCGAGAAGTATGCCCTGCGGGCTCTCGGCATCCAGCGCTTGAGCGCCTGAGGGTCCTCTATCCGGTCGGCTTTGGATGGGCGGCCGCTTCCGCCCGCTGTGTCAACACGGCCCACTTCGGAGAGACGACGGAATCGTATGCGGCGCAAAGTGACCCGAAAGCGCCCCTCGTCTCCGGCTCGGCCGCGGCTGTTCAGCTCCCATGTCGTGACGACAATCCATTATCCTATAAACACTTACGTACTACTTTCGTTGTTGGTACACTTTTTGCTTCGACATTATCGACGTCAGATTCTCGAGGAGGAGGTGTTCTATGAACTCGAGCAAGTCGAAACCGAATGAGCTTTGGGATCCCTTCGTCGAGTTTGAGCGACTCGAGGAGGAGTTCGACCGGGCCTTTGGACCTACAAGAGATTTCTTCGGCCCCGGCCTACTTGATCGATCGATCACTCCGGCGGTCGACGTTCAAGAGACTTCCGATCAGTTTATTGTTACCGCGGATCTTCCGGGGCTCGATCTGAAGGACCTTGACGTTTCGGTCACGAGGAACATCTTGACGCTCAGCGGCACCAAGCGGGAGCCCCAGATACCCGACAAGGCGCGCGTACACCGAAACGAGCTGTGGGCTGGAGAGTTCCGTCGGACGCTATCGCTTCCGGTGGCGGTGAACGCCGATGCGGTAAGCGCTACGCTCACCGACGGGGTCCTCACGGTGATCCTTCCAAAGCCTGAGGAAGCAAAGCCGAAGAGAATCAGCATCACTGCAAAGTAGGTTGAGGAGGCATGTTATGGCAGAGTCGAAAGAAATCGAATCAAAGCGGCCAGCCGAGCTTGCACGCCAGCAGGACCGGCAGCGCCGATACATCCATCCGCGCACGGCGATCTGGAGCACCGAAGGGAAGATCGTCCTCAAGCTGGAGATGCCGGGGGTGGGACAGGAGAGCCTTTCGATCGATATCGAGAACGACACGATGACCATTCACGGCAGTCGCAAGTCCACGCCTACCGAAGGGAAGCTCATCATCAACGAGCGGCGTGATGCCGACTATGCCAAGGCTTTCACGCTCGATGAGTCGATCGACCGCGATTCCGTCGACGCGGTAATGGAGAACGGTGTTCTCACCCTCACCCTTCACGAGCTCGAAGCAGCCAGACCGCGCAAGATACCGGTTCGCAAGGGATAATCAGAAGGGGCCGTCCTGCACAGGGCGGCCCGTCGTGGGATAGCCGGAAGCGCTCCGGCTATTTCCTTGAGACCGCGTCGAACTTGCAGACCGTGTAGCACTCCCCGCACTTGATACACTTCTCCTGGTCTATAACGTGAGGAGTCCGTTTCTCACCGGTGATGGCGGCCGACGGGCAGCGCCGGGCGCACAGGCCGCATCCGATGCATTTCTCTGCAATGACCGAGAAGGTGATGAGCTCCTTGCACTTTCCGGCAGGGCAGATGTGCTGCTCGATGTGGGCGCGGTATTCCCCTTCGAAGTAGCGCAGCGTCGAGAGAATCGGATTGGGAGCGGTCTGTCCGAGGCCGCACAGCGAGGCGCGCTGCATTGCCTTGCCGATCTGTTGCATCATAGGGATAGATGCATCGGTGCCCTTGCCTCTGCTGATTTGGTCCAGAAGGTTGTAGAGCTGGCGTCCGCCGATGCGGCAGGGGGCGCACTTGCCGCACGATTCGTCGACCGTGAATCCGAGATAGAACTTCGCCACGTCGACCATGCAGTCGTCCTCGTCCATGACGATCATTCCCCCGGAACCCATGATTGAGCCGAGCGCCTGAAGGTGCTCGTAGTCGATCGGGGTGTCGATGTGGTCGGCGGTGATGACGCCGCCCGACGGACCGCCGGTCTGGATTGCCTTGAACTTCCTCCCGTTCGGGATTCCCCCTCCGATGTTGTAGATGATGTCGCGAAGCGGGGTGCCCATCGGCACCTCGACGAGCCCCGAGTTATTGATCTTCCCCGTGAGAGCGAAGACCTTCGTGCCCTTCGATTTGTCGGTCCCTATCCGGGAAAACCACGCGCCTCCGCGAGTGAGGATGACGGGAATGTTCGCCCAGGTCTCGACATTGTTGATGACGGTCGGCTTGCCCCAAAGCCCCTTCACCGAGGGGAAAGGAGGGCGGGGCCTCGGCATTCCCCGGTCGCCTTGTATAGAGGCAAGAAGGGCGGTCTCCTCGCCGCAGACGAAGGCCCCTGCGCCGAGCCGCAGCTCGATGTCGAAGTCAAATCCGCTTCCAAGGATGTCCCTGCCGAGCAGGCCGTAGCCCCTTGCCTGCTCGATGGCAACCTCCAGGCGGTTTATCGCGAGTGGATACTCGGCACGAATGTAGATGTAGCCCTGGTTGGCGCCGATGGCCCGGCCGCCGATCGTCATCGCTTCGAGGACCGAGTGCGGATCGCCCTCCAGGACGCTGCGATCCATGTATGCGCCTGGATCGCCTTCGTCGGCATTGCAGATGACATACTTCTGCTGGGAGGCGACTTCCTTTGTGAGGTTCCATTTCATCCAGGTGGGAAAACCCGCCCCTCCCCGACCGCGCAGGCCGGAGCTCTTCACTTCGGCGATTATCCGGTCGGGAGTCAGCTCGAAGAGGGCCCGCTCAAGGGCGGCATACCCGTCGCGGGCGATGTATTCGTCGATCTCTTCCGGATTGATGACTCCGCAATTGCGCAGCACCACCCGAAACTGCTTCTGGTAGAACTCGACATCATCAACCCGGGCAAGCGCCTTGGTCGGCGACGCGTCATAGAGAAGCCGGGAAACCGGCCTTCCCCCGGCGAGATGCTCCTGGACGATCTCGCGGGCATCCTCCGGCCGTACGCCGGCGTAGAGAAGGTTGTCGGGAAGGACCTTCACCACCGGCCCCTGCGCGCAGAAACCGAAACAGCCGGTCTTCACGATTTGGACGCTATCCTTCACGCCGGCCGCCTCGGCTTCATGAAAGAGCGCCCTGTAGATGGCGTCGGACCGGTTCGATTCACAACCGGCGCCGCCGCAAACAAGGATGTAGTGTTGAAAGGCCATGGCTTACTCCGTTCTCCTACCGCTGGATGTCGGGCGAGGGCCGGTCGTAGATGTGGTCGTTGAGGAGAACCCGCCCCATGACGTGCTTGTGGACGATCTTGCGAGCGGTTTCGGGGTCGACCTTGCCGTAAATAACGTCAGGCATGCCGGGTACCTTGATCTCGACAGTCGGCTCGGCGTGATCCAGCCCCATGCTCCCTGTCTGCCGCAGCCGCACGCTTCCCAGGTGCTGCTCCTCAAGCTCGTCGCGAAAAGCGTGAAGGGTAGCCTGTGCTCCCGACGCGATTCCGCTCGTTCCCATCCCGACGATGATCTCTATCGCGCCGTTGTCCCCCTCCGCCGCCGTCGTGGTCCGGCGTTTGGATGCACGCAATGCGCGGAGCTCTTCTCGCGTCATTTTCCCCACAGCGTTCCCCCCGAGATTGGCTATCCTTTTTGCTTTGTCGCCGAAAGGCGGGCAGTCGATGGCGTTGGGATCAAATCGAGGCCCGGTTCCTAGGCCAGGCCCCGATGTAAGGCTCCACCTGCAGCCACCAACCGCGAGGGCACTCGAATAAGGGACCGCGCCCTGCGCCGCCGCCCCGCTCCCTCACAGAAGGCCGCTTTGAATTCCCGATAGAACCTTACTGTTGTTCCCGAATCCAATATTATTATACCACGGGTAGGAATAATATGCAAGCGGAGTCGATAATTAGCCATTATGTTCACGTATTGTGACAATATTGTGATCGAAATGGCTCAGGACGCGCTTGAACGACGATATTCATGTCTTCTGTGGGATCTCAATCACAACGCTTATCCCCTCGATGAGCATTCTGAGCATTGATCAAGCGGAGGGCCGCCCGTATAATGGTGGGACATGGAAGAACACGACGAGCGAGCACTCCACTGGGCCGACACCACGGCAGAGAAAATCATCCGTGAGCGAGGAGAGAAGGAACTCTACGTCTGCGCCTCGGGTATTACCCCCTCTGGAACGGTGCACATCGGCAACTTCCGTGAGATCATTTCGGTGGAGCTGGTCGTGCGCGCGCTGCGCGATCGCGGCAAGAAGGTCCGCTTCATCTATTCATGGGACGATTACGATGTCTTCCGGAAGGTGCCCGACAACATGCCAAATCGGGAGCACCTTGCAAACTACCTCCGGATGCCTATCACTATGGTTCCCGACCCGCGTCACCCGAACGAGCCGGCGAGGAACGAGCGCAACTATGCCCGCGCCAACGAGCTCGAGATAGAGGCGCTCCTACCGCTCGTCGGGGTTCACCCGGAGTACCTCTATCAGGCACAGCGCTACCGCGGCTCGCTCTACGCGGCCGGCATCCGGACTGCGCTCGAAAAGCACGACGCGATTCGAGCGATCCTCGACGAGCATCGAACCGAGCCCCTTCCCGGCGATTGGCTTCCGGCGAGCATCTTCTGCACCCGCTGCAGCCACGATTCCACCACTATCGATCGATGGGACCAGGCATGGGCGCTCTCCTACCGCTGCGCGAATTGCGGGAACATCGAAACGGTAGACCTCCGGAAGACCGGGGCGGTCAAGCTCCTGTGGCGGGTAGACTGGCCGATGCGCTGGAAGGCTGAGGGGGTCGACTTCGAGCCCGCCGGAAAGGATCACCACTCTGAGGGCGGCTCCTTCGATACGGCGAAGAAGATAGTCCAGGCGGTGTATGGCGGGGTGCCGCCGGTTACCTTTCAGTACGACTTCATCGGCATCAAGGGGATGGGAGGGAAGATCTCCTCCTCCCACGGCGAGGTTATCTCCCTGCGAGATGTCCTCGAGATCTACCAGCCCGAGGTGGTGCGCTACCTCTTCGCTGGTCCGCGCCCCAACACCGAGTTTGCCATCTCCTTCGACCTCGATGTGATAAAGATCTACGAGGACTACGACAAGACCGAGCGAATCTACTTTGGAATGGAAGAGGTCGACGAAAAGCGCCGACAGAAGGAGGCGCGAATCTACGAGCTCTCCCAGGTGAACGAGGTGCCGAAGGCGATGCCGCTCCAGGTCCCCTTCCGCCATCTGTGCAATCTCCTGCAGATCCACCTTGGCGACATCGAGCGGGTGGTCGAGGAGCTTGCGCCAGGGAGTGAAGGCTCTCGAAGTGGCGAGGGCTTTGATGCCGCAGCCCAGGAGCGCTTTCGAGCGCGGGCTCGGTGCGCCTGGAGCTGGATCAGCAAGCACGCACCCGCCGACTTTCGTTTTTCACTCCGCACGCCGGAGGAAACGCCGGTTGCTCTCGAGGAGGGAGCTCGCAGGGCCGTTGTGCTCCTGCGGCAGAGGGTCGAGCGACTCGATTCCTTCAACGAGAAGTCCCTCGCGGACGAGCTGTATGCCATTGCCGGCGAGGCGGGGATTGATCCGAAGGAGCTCTTCAAGGCTTCCTACCGGGTGCTTATCGGAGCCGAGCGCGGTCCGAGGCTCGCTTCCTTCATCTTGACTGTTGGCAAGGAGAGGGTTCTCGCCCTTCTCGTCCCCTACTGAAAAGGGTGCAGTGCCGGTGGGTGCACCCGGTTCGCCGAGTGAGCGCCGTGAGCACGGTTTGGTACCCTAAAAGATCAGCCTCTTGAGCAGTCGATCGTCCTTGCGCCATTTCGGCTGTACCTTCACGCGGAGGTCCAGCGAGATCTGGTGTGGAAAGATCGCAGCGAGCTCCCGGGCAGCCGCGATGCGAATGTCGCGAATGACCGACCCGCCTCTTCCGATGAGGATTCCCTTTTGTGACTCTCGCTCCACTGCGATGACCGCGCGGATCCAGAGGCTCTTTCCCGCGTCACGCTCCTCCATGTCCTCGATGTCGACATAGAGCGCATGAGGGACTTCCTCGCGAACCCTGCTGCTCGCCTGCTCCCGGATGATCTCGGCGGCTCGAAACTCGGGGGGCTGGTCGGTGTAGAACTCAGGAGCGTACATCGGTTCGCCCGAGGGGGTGTGCTCGAACAGGAGGTCGCGGAGCGCGTTCATCCCGGCACCCGTGACAGCGGAGATCTCGCAGACCGGCGCGTGGGGTAGCCGCTCGCGAATGAACGAGCGGAGGGCCTCCCGCATCCGGCTTTCGAGATCGCTTTTGGCGACGGCGACGACCACCGGTACGCGGAGTCCCGCGATGCGATCGACGATCTCCTGTTCTTCCTCTCCGGGGGCTCGTGTGGAGTCGATCACATAGAGGACCAGGTCGACCTCCGGCAGCGACTGCGTTGCCGCCGCCTTGAGGTAGAGATTGAGCTTCTTGTCGGAGGCGTGGAAGCCCGGAGTATCGAGAAGGACAAGCTGTCCCCTCGGTTCGGTCACTATCCCTCGAATGACGTTTCGAGTAGTCTGCGGATGCTCGGCGACAATCGAGACCTTGTGGCCGCAGAGGGTATTCAAAAGGGTCGACTTGCCCACCGAGGGGCGCCCGATTATGGAAATGACACCTGATTTCATCCTAGATCCATCGTACACGCTGCCGCGGCACTCGTGCTACTGCCTGGTCACCTCGCGTAGCCAGGAGGCGGTCACGACCCCGGGGTGAACCGCAACTATTCTTCCGCCTGCGATGACGATCGTGGTTGGCACGGCGGTGATGGCGTATTCACGCTGAACGGCACCGTCGATATCGAGGAGCACGTGGGGCGCGAGCTGCCGTGCGCCCATTTTGTCGAGAAAGCCTCGAATCCTCGTCGCTGCGGCTGCGGAGGTTTCCCCCCCTGCGCTCGATTCGCTTGAGGTGAGGTTGACCGCGTACAAACGCAACGGGGGGTTGAGCCGCGGGTCGGAAGACAGGGCGCTCGCGAAGCTCGCGATCTCCGGTAGCTCGCTGCGGCAGGGCGGGCACCAAGTTGCCCAGAAGTTGAGGACGGTGGTCCCGGCGGGCTCGCCGTGCGGAGGCGGCACGGTGACGGCGACATCCGCGAGGTTCACAAGCGTAAAGGAGGGGGCGCGATCCCCGACCTCGTTTCCGATCGGCGCCGATGCGGCTGCATCGGCTTCGAGAGGTTGAACCATGGGCAGGAGCAGCCAGCTCCCCCCCGCCCCCACGAGCACCACCGCGGCCCACACTCCCATACCGAGGGCGACGCGCGGCCTCACCGGCCGATCCGTGCGAAGGAGCTCTACAAAAAGGACCACGACCGCCGCGGCAATACCGACAAGGATACCGGTCGCGCCGCCGGGCAGATAGAGGAGCGAAAGGGGTGATCGCACCACCGTGTCGAAGGCTGTCAGAAGCGGCGACAGCTTCCACCCGACGAAATAGGCGAGCAAGGCGTTCGAGCCGACGTCGAGCACCCGCTTGCGAAGGTCCGCTCGCCGCCTGAGCAGAGCGGCGACGAGCGCCGCCCCGGCGAGGGCGAACAGCAAGAACAGCAGCCATGGGAACGGGATTGTCAGTGGACCCAGCCGAAATACCAGCGACCTGCTCATGAGCTATCATGCCAAAGTACTAGCATCTCGCCGAAGGTTCAAGCGCGAGCGGCTCGAAGGGCCCAATTCCGGTCGACGAAGCGGCCCGCTCTTGGTATATTAACGCAGGACGGCTGGCCGCTTCGGAGCTCGATGTGAGCCCGGAGACCCAATCTGACAGAAGGTGGAGATTCGTATGAGCTCTAAGGACCTATATCACGGGATCAAGCTGGCAGGTGAAGAGGAAGAAAACGAGCCGAAGGAAGAACAGGGTCAGGGCTTTATGATGGAGCGCTTCCTGAAGACTCGCACCATCCTCCTCACTGGCGAGATCAACAAGATGTCGGGGGAGCGGATCATCCGCCAGCTTCTGCTTCTCGAAGAGGCGGGAAACGATCCCATCAAGGTCTTCATCGACTCCCCCGGAGGGGACGCCGACGCGGGGTTCGCGATTTTTGACATGATGCGCTTCGTAAAGCCCCCGGTCTATGCGATCGGCATGGGGCTTGTCGCCAGCGCGGGCGCCATCATCCTTCTTGCCGCCCCAAAGGAACGACGGATCGGGCTGCCCAACTCGCATTATCTCATTCATCAGCCTCTATCGGGTATCCGAGGGGTGGCGACCGAGATCGAGATCCATGCACGGGAGCTCGAAAAGCTGCGCAGGAAGATCAACCAGCTCATCTCAGACGAGACAGGCGTCAGCTTTGCCCAGGTGGAAAAGGATACCGACCGCGATTTCTGGATGAACGCGGAGGAGTCGATCAAGTACGGCCTTATCTCCCGGATCGCTGCGCATCGCGACGACCTTGGCTGAGTAGCGGAACCTTAGCCATCGACACTAGGAAGGACGCCGGTGAACCGAGCCGACATCGAGATCGCCCTGCAAAGCCGACCGCACGCTCCCTTCGCGGGGTTCGATCCCAAGACGCTTCCGGCGAATGCACGGATGCGCCGGGGAAAGGTCAGAGACAGCTTTGAGATTGGCAACCGTCTTCTCATCGTCACCACCGATCGTATCTCGGCCTTTGACCGGGTGCTCACGACGATTCCGTTCAAGGGTGAGGTCCTCAATCGCCTGTCGATCCACTGGTTCAATGCGACCAGGGCTGTTTTCCCCAATCACCTCATCGAGCAGACGAGCGCCCGTTCCATGCTTGTCGCAAAGGGAGAGGTGATCCCGATCGAGGTGGTCGTCCGGGGCTACCTTACCGGCTCGGCATGGCGCGACTACCAGACCGCTCGAAGCGTCTCCGGCATAGGCCTACCCCCGGGGATGCGCGTGAACGAGCGCTTTCCCGAGCCTCTCCTGACTCCCTCGACCAAGGAGGAGCAGGGACGTCACGATGAGCCAATCTCCCGGGAGGAGATAGTCCGACGCGGGATCGTGACCTCGGAGCGCTGGGAGGAAATCGAGAGGGCGGCCCGCGCGCTTTTTCGGCGCGGCAGCGAGATGGCCTCCGCACGCGGCCTCATTCTCGTCGACACCAAGTACGAGTTCGCGATTGCGAACGGCCGGCTCATGGTAGTCGACGAAATGCACACCCCCGACTCGAGCCGTTTCTGGTACGCCGACTCCTATGACGAGCTTTTTGAGGAAGGCAAGGATCAGCGGAAGATCGACAAGGAGTATCTCCGGCAGTGGCTCATGGAGCGCGGCTTCTCCGGTGAGGGGGAGCCTCCGGAGATTCCCGATGATGTCAGGACCGAGGTCGCGTGGCGCTACATCCAGGCTTATCAGTTGATAACCGGGCAGGAGTTCGTTCCGGAATCGCTCGACGGTGAAGCGGAGCAGGGAAAGATCGCGTCTATCATTGCGTGAAGAGATTCGGCGCACCCCTTTGCCTTCCTTGGCTCCTGCTCATGCTCGCCTCGTGTTCGGGCTGCACCTTCGGGTTCCTTTCAGGCTCGGGAAGCTCGGTCACGATACTCACCTACAACGTTGAGAACCTCTTCGACGATGTCGACAATGGCACCGAATACCGCGAGTACGACCCAAGCGGAGGCGCCTGGAACACCGAGCTCTTCCATCGCAAGCTCCAGCGCGTCGCCGAGGTGCTGCGGGCGGCTTCCCCAGGCGGAGCCGACATCGTCGCGCTTCAGGAAGTCGAGAACGAAAAGGCCCTCACTTCGCTGAACAATCTTTACCTGAAAGGCATGGGCTACCGGGCGATTCTCGGCCAGAGCGAGGGATCCGCGGGCTGCGTCGCTCTCCTCTGTCGGCTGCCGGTCTCCCGCATTCAGCTGCACCGGATCGCGACGGAGAGCGCCGAGCCTCTTCGAACCGTTCTCGAGGTTGAGGTGGATTCCCGCGGCGCGCCGTTGATCCTTTTCGTAAACCATTGGAAGTCGAAGGAGGGGGAAGGGGAGGCGACCGAGCCTCTGCGGCGGGCGAGCGCCGCGGTAGTCGCCCGCAGGTTAGCTGCCCTTCGTGTCGAAGAGGCCCAAGCTGCGGTGCTTGTCGTCGGCGATCTCAACGAGCAGCGCGACGAGTTCGCCCGAAACGGAGGGCGCTATCGCACGGCGCTCATGCCAAGCGAGGCGCTCGCGGACGCCGCCGCGGTCCACCCGGAGACGACGTGTGACGGGAGTCTCTACGTAACGGCCTCGCTCATCGAGAGCCCGGCGCAGCACTCCGCTGCAGCGAAGGGTGGGGAGCGGGTCGCGCTGTATGATCCCTGGGTGGAGGCGCTCGATCAGGGGAGCATCTGGTATGCGGGGAGCTGGGAAGCAATCGATCACATACTCGTCGGGCCGACGCTTCTTGACGGGACGAACCTTTGCTTCGAGGGCTTTGCTGTGGTCAAGCGCCCCTTCATGCTGGACGCCGCAGGCTGTCCCCTTCGCTTCAACCCTCAGAACGGCGCAGGCTACTCAGACCACCTCCCGCTTCTTCTGACCCTCCGACGGGGAAAGTAGGCCGGCAGAGACAACAATCGTCCGCGCTGCTGACGGTCTGCGTGCTCCTATCGGGAAATGGGTTTCTTTTTTGCTATTGTCTTGAGGAAGAGCTCTTCGGTCGGAGTCTCTTCGGTGTCCGCCCGCAGGTTCTCCAAGAAGAAGAGGTTCTCAATCTCAAGGGCGATATTCACGTTCTGGATATTGCAGCGCACCGCAGCTGTCGCTCGATCCGACTTGCGCGTGTATTTCAACTCGACGGGGGCGAAGTTCAAGATGCCGGTGATCCCGGCGTCGATCATGTGCTCGAGCACCTGCGCGGCCGCGGTGTCCGGGACTGCGATGATCCCCACGCTCACGGCGTGGGTTTGGGTGAACTCTGGAAGCTCGCGAATGTCAAGGATCGGGATGTTCGAAGTGGTCTGAACCTTCGTGGGCTCGATGTCGAATCCTGCGATTATCTTGATGCCGTCGCGCGCAAACTCCTTGTACTGCAGCAGGGCGGTACCAATCTTGCCGCAGCCCACCAGGATAACCTCCTTCGGCCGGTTTTGACCGAGGATTTCGTCGAGGTATTGGATCACGGTGTCGATGTTGTAGCCGCCGCGCTTGTTGCCGGAGAGTCTGATGGTCGAAAAGTCCTTGCGCACGAGCGCCGGAGTGACGCCGATCGCGTCGCCCAAGTTGTTGGAGAAGACGCGCTCGAGTCCGAGCGTCTTGAGCTTGTAGAGCAACCTGCGATATTTTGCAAGGCGGAGGACGAGTTCCTTGTTCATGGTCTCCCTCTGCTTATTTATGTGCTCATTCTCACAAAATCATTCTTTATTATACTCTTCTACCGCAAGAAAATCAACCAGTTCCTTGAGAGCATCGGAATATGTGAACTCTGTCACTTTAACTCTTGCCCATCTGCATGAATTCGAGTAAACTCCTCCTGTCCGGTTCCACAAGATCAAATTAAAAGCACCATATCGACACAGCGCAGTTTCCGGGAGGACACCGGTACTCTCCCAACGCGCGAAGGCAGCGCCGAAGGTCTGAACCTGCGGCCGGCGATTTCGGAGGAACTATGGCAGTACAGAGCGCATCACCCATAGCCTTCTCGGCAGAGCTCGAGGACTACATTCGGGAGTGGCGAGGCAAGCCCGGCAATCTGATCATGATTCTCCATCGGGTGCAAGAGGAGCTGAGATACATCCCTCGCGAGGCCGCCATGCGCGTTGCCGAGCTGCTCGACGTGCCCCTTGCCAAGATCTACGGCGTGGTGACCTTCTACCATTTCTTCAAGCTCACTCGACCGGGAGTCCACAATATCCAGGTTTGTCTGGGAACGGCCTGCTATTTGAAGGGCGGCGAGGACATCCTCGCGGAGCTCGAGAGCCTGCTCGGTATCGGCGTAAACCAGTGTACGGCCGACGGAGAGTTTTCGATCGAGGCCGTTCGCTGCGTAGGGTGCTGCGGGCTTGCCCCGACACTCATGATAGACGGCGAGGTTCACGGCCGGCTCACTAAAAAAGAGCTGCCCGACGTGCTTGCACGCTACGGCAAGCTGAGCCCCGCAGAAACCTAGGAGAGAAAAGCGCGCACGCGCGCGACGAGGCCTGTTCCCGGCGGCCGTTCGACGTTCTCCTCCGCCCCCCGACCCACGGTCTCTCTCCCGCGCCGCTACGCCTTTCAGGAGCATCACCGTGAGCAACGTCAGCATAAGAATAAACGGAATCCCCGTGAAGGTGCCGGAAGGCACGACCCTGCTAAAGGCGGCGGAGGCAGTCCAGGTCAAGGTCCCCACCCTCTGCTATCACCCCGACCTTCCGGCCTGGGCCGCCTGCGGCATCTGTGTCGTGAAGGTCGAGGGCTCGCCAAAGATGTTTCGCGCCTGCTCGACCCCGGTTGGCGAAGGGATGAGCATCATCACTCACGATCCGGAGATCGTCGGTGTGCGCCGCACGGTGATCGAGCTAATTCTTTCGACGCATCCGAACGACTGCCTCGAATGTCCGAGAAACCAGAACTGCGAGCTGCAGCGACTCGCTGCGGAGTTTGGTATCCGAGAGGTACCCTTCGAGCGGCGGCTGCGCGAGCTGCCGGTGGACGACTCGACGCCCTCCATCGTGCTGAATCCGGAGAAGTGCATTCTTTGCGGCAGATGTGCCAACGTCTGCCAGCAAATGCAGAGCGTATGGGCGCTCGAGTTTCTCGGGCGCGGCGAGAATACCCGCATAGCCCCGGCCGGGGATGTGCTTCTTGCGGAGAGTCCCTGCATCAAGTGCGGACAGTGCTCCGCTCACTGCCCGGTCGGCGCCATCTACGAGCGCGACGATTCGCGCAAGGTCTGGTCTGCCCTCCAGGCTGAGGATAGGTACTGCATCGCCCAAATCGCGCCGGCGGTTCGCGTCGCCTTGGGCGAGGCGTTCGGCTTCGAGCCGGGCACCATCGTCACCGGAAAGACCTACGCGGCGCTGAGGCGGCTCGGATTCAAGGCGGTTTTCGACACCAATTTCGGCGCCGATCTCACCATCATGGAAGAGGGCTCGGAGCTAGTCGAGCGTCTGGTTCATAGGAAGGGCGAGCTGCCCCTCATCACGAGCTGTTGCCCTTCGTGGGTCGACTACATGGAGAAGTACTACCCCGACATGATCCCGAGCTTCTCCACGGCGAAATCCCCGCACATGATGGTCGGAGCTCTCTCGAAGACCTACTTCGCCCGAAAGATCGGCATCGACCCGGCAAAGATCGTCATGGTGTCGGTGATGCCCTGCACCTCCAAGAAGTACGAGATCGCCCGCAGCGAGGAGATGTACTCCACCGGCTACCAGGACGTCGATCTCTCGCTCACCACCCGGGAGCTTGCGCGGATGATCAAGTCCGCGGGGATCGACTTCCTACGGCTGCCCGACGAAGAAGCGGACAGCCCGCTCGGGGCCTACTCGGGAGCGGGGGTCATCTTCGGAGCAACCGGAGGCGTCATGGAGGCGGCGATCCGAACGGCTCACCATCTCATAACCGGGCGCAACTTGAGCAAGATCGACCTGAATGAGGTGCGCGGCCTCGACGGGGTCAGGGAGGCGACGGTGACGATCGACGGAACCGAGGTGCGGGTGGCGGTCGCCCACGGCATGAGCAACATCGATCTTGTCCTCGATCGCATTCGAACCGCGCGGAAGAAGGGAGGGGAGCCGCCCTATCACTTCATCGAGGTGATGGCCTGCCGAGGGGGATGCATAGCCGGAGGGGGACAACCCTACGGGGCCACCGATGAGATTCGTAGGAAGCGAATCGCCGGAATCTACCGCGATGACGCGCAGTCAGCCCTTCGATGCTCACACGAGAACCCGGACATCCAGAAGCTGTACGAGGATTTCCTCGGTGCGCCGCTCTCGGAGAGGTCGCACGAGCTGCTGCACACGAGCTACACGGCCCGGCCCGTCTACGGGCGATAGGACCGCTCGCGCACGAAGGCCTCAAAGGCGCCAAGGGGTGGCCGGCTGCCGGTCGCGTGCCTTGGCGCTAGTAGCGAACCTCGCCTCCGACGACCTCGTGGACCGCGTCGTGATAGTCCGACAGGCTTCCGTCGCTCAAGCAGATCTCGATGATCCTCTTGCCGAGAGGGTGGAGATCGGGGGTGTTGAACTTCGCGAGCTCTCGCTTGAAGAAGTCGGTGAGGATTACGGCCCCCTTGTCGTAGCCTTCGTCTCCTACCTCGTGCTGCTCGTTCACCCTGAGGAAGACTCTTGGGATGTATTTGCCGTCGATCTTCACGTCCTTCGGAGTGTAGCCGAGAAGGGTGCACCGGGCCGGAACGACCTGCTCCGGCTTGAATTGTGCGCTCCCGCGCCGGGCAAGATACTCCCGCGCAATCCACTCGGGCATGAAGCCGACCCGGTACGCCCCGATGTACTGATTCGGGATAAGCTCGTAGCGGGTATCCGGGGTGATGAGGATTTGCTCGAGGAGAAGGTTTGCCTGTGTCACCACCTTTCCGGTCGCAAACGGCCAATAGGAGCCGACCCCCTCGCTCACCAGGGAGTCCGAGCCGATGATGCTCGGATTCGCATGGCCTCGCGGTGCGACTAGACGCCACAGCCACGCTAGAGCCCGCGGCAGGGTGTGGAACATCCCAATGATGCCGTAGTTGGGGTTTTCCCGCGTCGAAGGGGGCGTGCGGACGCCGAAGCTGCGTACGTCCACTTCAATCGGCTCATCGATCACATCGGGGATGAAATGGCGCGGCAGGATGACCCTCGGATTCGGGCATGGTTTGCCGGGGGCGTCCATGATGTGCTCCCAGACGAGCGCGGTGGCATCCTCCTTGGCATCCAGGTTCAGGAAGATGAGCGGCTCGGGGGGGTGAATCGTGAGCCTCTCAAGCGAAGGCTCCGTTCCGTACTCGTTCAGATGGTCGACCCTCAGGAACCAGCCGTTCTCCGCGTCGGTCACGACCAGCTTGCGGCTTCCTCTCTGCAGCGATGAGTGACAGAGCGCCATGTCGTCGGTCACCGGATGGAGATGTGAGGTGTCGGAGAGCTCCATCTTTACCATCTCGCCGGTGATCACGTTCTCGCCCAAGAGGATGCGACCGTCAGGCTGGCGGTGAAGCTGTTGGGTCATTTCGGTCTTGCCGCTGCCCGAGGCGCCTTCGTGCATGATGACGAACTCGTTCTCATAGGGGGTGATAATCTTGACCGTCGCGGCGTGGAGGGTGATCCACCCTTCGGCCTCCCCGATGTTGAGCAGGATGCTGTAGACCCCTTTCTTCGCGCTTGGGCCCGGGTAGAGATTGTAGGAATAGATCTCGTGGACCTGCGGGAGGCGGTTGTGCACGACCACCTGCTTGCCGCCGAAGTGGGTGTGCCGGAAGGGGGGAACCGCGTAAATGATCGCCTTAGGCTCGAAATCCTCCGGGATCTCATCTTCTGGGATGAAGCCCTGGATGTCGGCAAGCGATGTCACAAAAAAACCGGCGTTTGCCGGCGCAATCAAGAGCGAAGGGTAGCCGAGATCCCCTTTACCTCCCGACATGAAGGGGAGGACGATGAGCTCCTTCTGATTCCCGAGCCATTTCAGGCTCTCGGCGCGCAGAGGATTGAAATCCTCGCCGTAGCGGTCCCGGTAGCGTATCTTGTCGGTGTCGCCGTCGTCGGCGACGACCATGCTTTCGGGATCGCGCCGGCGCATGTAGACATCGGGGTAGTTGACGACAATGCCGTTCCTGCATTTGACCAGGGTCGCTTCCACGACGTGGCCATTGCCTGGGACATCGTAACTTACGTCGAAGCTATGCTTGTCGGTGTGGTAGAAGGTGAGCTCCAGCAGCTGCGCCCTGCTTCTGGGGAAGATGACGTGGGAGCGGCGCAAGAGGAGAGCGACCTCGTCGGGTACTTTGAGTCGAGTAAGCGCGCTTGAAGACATTTCCTGGATTGCCTGCCTTGTAGACGTGTGCCTCAATTATAGGCGTCGATGGGAGGAGTGACAAGGGGATGATTGCATATTTATGCGGATTTCTCGCATGAGACTGGCGGTGCACGGCTCCGGAGCTTTGGCTCTCTATTGACAGCGGTTTTCGGGGCATGATAGCGTGAGAAAGGCTGTTCTGGGCGATTAACTCAGCGGGAGAGTGCTTCCCTCACACGGAAGAAGTCGCTGGTTCAAATCCAGCATCGCCCACTAGAGGGCCGGCGTTCGGCTGTTTCGGGATCGGGAGAGGCGAAGGAAGGACCTTCCCGGGTCGCTTCTGTGACGGGTCGCAGCACTTCCGGTTCAATCTGCATTACAAAAACCGCGAAATGTCTCAAGCGCGACAACGGGAGGAACCGTGGTGGCAACTCGCCACGCGGTGAATCCCGCCGGGAAGTCTCGAGAGAGCGATGAGCGATCGGCGCAGACACGTCAGAGTCGAGCACACCACACAGGTCGAGATAGCCGGAGGGTCAGGCGTTATCCCCGGTCGGTCGATAGATCTGAGCAGCACCGGGATGAGCATCGTCGTACGCATCCCCGAGAGCTTCAGCGACATTCAAAGCATCACCTTTCGCCTTCCCCGATCCGGGGAGCTGCTCAATATCCCCTGCCGGGTGATCCGAAGCAGCCAGTCCGGCGAATTGGAAGCTCCTCCCGACCAAAGGGAGGATGACCGCGTGCTTGCGTTGGCCTTTGATCGGGAGGCCGAAGCGCAGATGCTCCTGATCGAGAGCTACATCCGCGATAGGAAAGCGGGTTCCGGTGGGCCAGGAGCGTCCGGGCCGGAGGCGAGACAGATCCCGCGCACGGCCTGTGCGATCGAAGGGGCAGTGGCCGTCGACTCGGACCTCCAATTGCTCTCGATCGACAACATATCGACGGAGGGGTGCCTCTTTTCCTTCAGCTCACGCCGCGCCCTCGCGCCTGCCTCTCGCCTGAGGGTGCGCTTCTGTCTTCCCCGCGACCCGCGAGAGGTCGTCGTCGAAGGCGAGGTAGTGTACGTTGTCGAAGACGGGGTTAACGGCCGTCATACGGCAGGCTTCAAGTTTGACGGACTACGGGAAGCCCATCGAGCGCGCATCCAGAGCTACATTGTTGCAGCCGCGTCCCGCTCTTCGATTCAGGCGCTACACCGTCGTCTCGGGGATGGGGGGCGCGCCTTTCGGATGGTCGACCGGTCGGAAATCGCCCTGCTTCTGCAGAGAGTGGTGGCGGCGCGCGCGCCGATACAGGCCATCCTCGGTGACAGCTACGACATCATCGAGCTGTATGCGGTGTTCCTCGGGCAAGATTCCGAAAGCCGCCTGGAGGTCGCAGCCGAGACCCCTCTTTCGCCGGGGGCGGCAAGCTGTTCCTTCTCTCTCGGGCCGGGAACTTACTATTTCCAGTCCCTCGTTTCGGAGGACGGGGGCGCATTCTACCTGGACGTGCCTCAGTGGGTCTATCGGAGCGAAAAGAGATCCTACGGCAGGAAAGACGTCGACAGCGGACTGGTGCTCAAGCTCGGCGGCGGCGACGGAAGAAGCGGATCTCCGGAGGTCGAGCTTCGCGGCCGGATCCTGGACATCAGTCGACGCGGGTTTCTCGCCGAGGTGACTGTTCCGGAAGGGCCACAAGGAAGCCGCGCCGTCACTCGTCTGGAGGCCCGTTTGAGATTGGGCACCTCCGTCCGCTACCAGGTCGACGACCGCCTCGCTCTCGGAAGCATAGGTGAGATCCGCCATCTCCGAACGGTGATCCGGGGCCATCGGCTCAAGGTAGTTCGGCTAGGTATCGAGGCCGGCATCGCCCGCCGTGACTACCTTTTCTCGTCCTACGGAGCGGCAGAGTGGGAGGCGCGAAAGAAGGAGTCGGGGATCCACGGAACCCAGACGGCTCTCGTTCCCGGACGGATCGATTCGAAGGTTGTCCGGATCGAAAACTCGGCCGGCCAGGAGATCGTTGCGATCGCGTGCGCTACGCGATGGCATGTACCCGCGACAGTCGTCATTCTGCCGCCCGCATTCGGCAAGAAAAAGGAGACACTTGCGCCGCTTGCGGCGGTCCTCGTCTCGAACTTCCGGGCCGCGGGGAGGGAGATAGTCGTCGTTCGCTACGACGGCATCAACCGTCCGGGCGAGAGCTACCAAGCCGGCGGGCGCAGGAAACGCGGCTACGAGATGCTCGACTACCAGGTCAGCCAGGGTCAGTCCGACATGCAGGCGGTTCTCGACTACGTTTACGGCAATCCTTACTTCACTCCCGAGCGCGTCACCCTGGTCACCTTCAGCATGTCGGCGCTCGATGGGCGCAAGCTCCTCCTGGAGGAGCGCAATCGTGATCGAATAAGCCATTGGGTAAGCGTCATGGGGCTGCCCTCCGCTCAGCGGACGCTCATCAATATCCTGGGAGGTCTCGACATCCTCGCGAACTACCGCATGGGGATCTCAAACGGCGTGCTGGGGATGCTGGGTCATCTAGTCGACATGGACCGCCTCGCCGAAGATCTCATCGAGAGCAAGTACGCCTATCTGACCGACTCCCGATTCGACATGGCAAGAATTCGCCAGCCGGTGACCTGGATCTACGGCACCTTCGACAAATGGGTGGACGCCGCGGAGGTCCAGGATGTGATGAGCATCGCATCTCCCGGAGTGCGGGAGCTTGTGGAGATACCGTCGGGACATAACCTTCACACGAGCGATGACGCCCTGCTTTCGTTCCAGATCGTCACCTCGTCCATTTTCCGGCAGCTGTTCGGGGATCGAAGAGCCCCGATCAACGCCGACATGGCGGAGATGTTCGAGCTTGTCGCAAACGAACGCGAGCGCCTTGCCCGAGGCGACGTCGCCGAGCTGGACGACTACTGGAGGGATTACCTCATCGGAAAACAAGGCGACAGCGAGGGATATGACTTCTATCGCAACATTAAGGAGTTCCGCTCTTTTCTTCGCCGCGAGGTGGAGCTTCTGGGCCCGCGACCCGGGGAAAGAATAGCTGACATGGGATGCGGCACGGGTCTTTTTCTGGAGTCGATGCTCGAGCAACTCGGCTCGGCCTGGAACGATGATGGAAGTCTCGACGTCACGGCCGTGGACCTGGTGCCCGAGGCGCTCGAAAAGGCGCGGGCAAAGGCCTCGAGCATCCTGACCGCTAGCCCGTCGCTTTCCGGAGTTCGAGTCGATTACGTTGTCCGCGATCTGGAGCCGAATCGCCTACTTCCCGTGCGCCGGTTCTTGGAGGCGGACGGAGTTGACCTGGGGTATTTGAAGGATCGGATCGAAGGGCTCAGGCGCGAGACCATTGACCGGATTCAATCGAGTCTCACGGACGATCTTGCGAGGATCCTGCGCGGCGGGATTCTGCGGAACGGAGACGCGAGCGCGGTCGAGCGAACGGTGGGAGCGGAGATTGCGCCGACGGTGTTGGAGCTGAATCTGGCTGCTCGATTCGTGCTTCGCCGACTTACGACGGCGGATATGAAGTGGCGCGACATCGGAGTCGGGTCGAGCGGGTTTTTTCGCGAGCGAGACTACGAAGGGCTAACCGCAGGCGCTCTTCGGTTCGATGCGCTCCACTTTGCCAACGCCGGGCTGGATTGGAGCCTTGGCTTTCCGCCGGAATCATTCGAACGCATCGTCGCCAGCCTCTTCGTCTCCTATCTCTTTAATCCGCAGGAGATCTTCCCGGAGTTCTACCGACTCCTTGCCCCGGGCGGAACCCTTCTGGTGTCGAGCATGAAGCCCGACAGTGACATTTCGGTGATCTTTACCGATTTCGTCGCCGAGGCCAAGACCACATTGGGAAATCGGAGCACGGCCGAGGCACAATTGAGCGGCGCGCGGGCAATGTTGAACGAAGCGGCCTCCCTGTTCGAGCTTGCCGAGGAGGGTTTCTTTCGCTTGTTCACGGGGGAGCAACTTGCCGGCCTCCTCCGCGCTGCCGGCTTTGGCGATATCACCGTGGAGCCTGCGCTCGGCAACCCGCCCCAGGCCTTCATTGCGGTTGGAAAGAAGCAGAGATAGATCGGTACGATACAGGCGTCGAGGGTGCAGCTCCGGGCTGCCGGTACGCTGTCTTCACCCTCGGGTCCTGCTGTCGGGGGTGGCTATTTGACCTTGTAGAGATTTTGGTGTACAATGTCGACAGTTTTCGCCCCCCGGAATCGGCCTTCATTCCGGTTGCAGTGCGGTTGGCCCACATGAGTCTCATCCATCGAGTATTTGAGTCCCTGGCGAGCTGGGGAAGTTCTCCCGCCTTCGTGGAGCGCGCACCGGGTGCCCCTGCCGTGCGCATGTCGTCGGCGGAGTTCGTTGCGCTCTGCGACAGGGATACCGCCCTTTTTCGCGCCGCGGGGATCACCGAGCGCTCGATTGTTGCGCTCTTCGTCGGGAACTCGATCGATTTCGTGGCGATCTTCCTCAGCCTGCTTCGCATGGGGGCGGTCGCCTCGGCAATCAAGCTCGAGTATCGCAAGATCGAGCTTGATGCGATCTTCGAGAATCTCGATCCGCCCTTCGTGATTTGCGACTCCGATCACCTTCCTGTTGTCGCCCCTTATCTTGGCGGCCGTACCGTTCTGGTGCGCACCGGTTCGGGCGAGCTGCGCCTAGCGGCCACGCGTGGGCCGGAGGCGGACCGCCCGGCGTCTCACAGGCACGACGCCCCGATACCGGATGACGTGGCCTCGATCAACTACACCTACCGTGGGTACGGCTATCCGCTCGGTGCCATGGTCCGCTATTCGGGCTACGAGACCGGGGCGGAGGTACTGCAGGAACGGCTCGGCTCTGAGCCGTGCGAGGTGTCACTTGTCGTACTCCCCATGCCTCATATTTTCACCCTGGTTTCTTCGGTCTTCGTCCCGCTTCTGTTCGGGCTGACGTCGGTCATCGTGCGCACAATGCATCCGCGTCACCTCCTGCAGTACATCGCCGAAGAGCGGATCAGCTACGTGACCTCGGTCCCTGAGATCTACGAGCTTCTTGCCCGAATCTCGGACATCGGAGACAACCTATCGTCCTTGAAGGCTCTTGCATCCGGTGGAAGTCGCCTAACGTCGGAGGCGTTCAACACGATTTGCGATCGCCTCCGCTGCGAAATCCTTCATGGCTACGGTCTCACGGAATTCCCCCTTGTTGCTGGCAACTGGCGTGGGGCGGCGAGGCCCGGGACAATCGGAACACCGGCGAGGGCCCTGGAGTACCGGGTGCAGGACGACGGCGAGCTGTTGATTCGCTCGTCCGATTTGTCAGCCGGCTACTATCTCCACCCGAAAGAATCGTCGGAGGCCAATCGACTGGGCTGGTTCTCGACCGGAGATATCGTCACCATCAATGACGATCACTTTTCATTCGTTCGAGAGAAGAAACGGACTTGCAAGGTCAACGGTAATATGGTTGATCTTGCGGAAATTGAACGGGCGCTATGCACGCAGAAGGGAGTAGCTGAGGCGCGGACTCGTGCGGACGGCCTCGGTCTCGAAGCCGTTGTAACGTTTGAGAGGCGGAGCGCTGGCTGCGCAGAGAGCCCCGCTGCGCTCACGGATGTAAAAAAGAGTCTGGGCGGGCTCATTGCCCCCTACAAGATACCGAAAATAGTGAGGGAGGCGGTATGACTCAACCGACATCCGTCAACGGCAAGGTGCGGACGATCATGGCAATGGTGTCCCGCGTCGATCTCACCGAGCTTGAGGATGACATCCGGTTTCGCGAGGAGATGGGAGTTGACAGCCTCATGGCGATGGAGATCGTCGCGACCTGCGAGAAGAGGCTCTCGATTGTTCTCGATGAGACCGAGCTGGCGCGTCTCGAGACCATCGGCGAGTTTGTCGCCTATGTGAACGACGTCTTCGAGCGGACTCATGGCAGCCCGCAGCCTTAGGATCCTCCTGGTCTCTCCCCGCGCAGATTTTCTCTGCCGAAACGAGGAGTTTGCCGCCTACGTCGGCAGCTCGCGGGAGATGAAGACGATCCTCCACTGGTGGAGCGGAGCGGGAGCCGCGCTCCATACCATCGCAGGGCTCACACCCGCCGATCACCTTGTCACGATAGTCGACGAGAACTACGAGCGGCTCGAGTGGGAGGGCAATTGGGATCTCGTCGGGATCACCGCCATGACCCAGCAGGCGCTGCGGGCCTACGAGATCGCGGAGGAGTTTCGCCGGCGGGGACGCTACGTCGTGATGGGAGGCATCCACGCCTCGGTCCTTCCCGACGAGGCTGCGCAGCACGTCGACACGGTTTTCGCCGGCGAGGCCGAGATCACCTGGCCGCAGTTCCTCCGCGAATACCTCGCGGGAGCTCCTCAGCGAATCTACAGCCAGTCGGACACCGCCTGCGTCGACATGCCTGCTATCCCGCTACCGAGGTATGACCTCGTTGCGAAGTATGCCTATCCGGTGGTCTGGGTTCAGACAACGCGCGGATGCCCCCACGACTGCGAGTTCTGCGCCGCCTCGATCGTGTATGGCCGGCAGTACAAGCACAAGACGGTGGAGCAGGTGGCTGCCGAGATCCGGGAGGTTCGGAGACACTGGAAGTTCTCGCAGATCGGCTTTGCCGACGACAACATGTTCGTCAACCGCGTCTACTCCCGCCAGCTCCTGGCCGAATTCAAGAAGCTCAACTTCGCGTGGCTTGCCCAAAGCGATATCTCGATAGCCCGGGACGAGGAGTTCTTGGCCGATCTCCATGAGGCCGGCTGCCGGATTGTTTTGATCGGCTTCGAGAGCGTAAACAAGGACAACATGCGGGGGCTGAACAGGAACCACTGGAAGGAGCGGATGTTCGACCATTATCCCGAATACATCTACACCATCCAGAAACACGGGATAGGTATCTATGGAAGCTTCATCCTCGGCCTCGAGGAGGACACCGAGGATTCGGTGGGCGCAACCATCGACTTCATCAACGAGAACAACATCATGGGAGCTCAGATAACCATTCTCACGCCCTTCCCAGGGAGCCGGCTGCGCGCGCGATTGGAGCAAGAAGGGCGCATCATTTCAAGTGATTGGAAGTGGTACACGGGCTTGAATTCCGTAATCCTGCACCGGAATCTCTCGCAGGAGATGCTGGAAGCGGGGCTCATGCGCATCTACAGGGACATCTACAACCCCGAGAGCTATCAGCGCCGCTCGGCCTACTTTCGAGAGATCTGCCGCAACCTGGTCGAAGCGCAGGAAGCGTAGAGCGCATGGAAAGGCTCGAGAGCGAGATCGCCCAGGCGTACGAAAGAGAAGAGGTCGCCAGGGCGGTCCACGATACCCGTCTTGCGGCAGTCGCCGCGAGCATCGCGATCAGCGCCTTCTATGCTCTTGACTACGTCATTTATCCTCAAGAACGCATAGTTTTCCTGCTGCTTCGTGCTGCAGTTGTCGGACTCAGTGCGCTTGTCTACGCCGCCTCCTACTCCGCCGCGGGAAAAAAGCTCTCCCGCGAGCTCGGTATCGTTGAGTACCTGGTTGTCTGCGCAGCAATTGTGGTCATGGTGCACATGACGGGCGGTTACGAGAGCCTCTACTACGCCGGTATAAATGTCGTTCTTATTGGCCTCTTGTTCATACTACCCCTTGATGTAATGAGAACCTCGTTGATCTGCGGCCTCGTTTACTCAGGCTACATAATACCGATACTCGCTCGGCAGAAGATTGAAGATCTCCCCATCTTCATCAACAACAACTTCTTTCTTCTTTCCACCATGTTTCTCGTCATACTCAGCTCGCAGCTCGCCACCCGGATGCGGCTCCATGAGTTTACCGCTCGTTATCGCCTTGCGCGCGCGAATGAGGAGCTGAAGGCGCTCGACGAGCTCAAGTCCCAATTCTTCGCAAACGTCAGCCACGAGGTCCGTACACCGCTCACCTCCATCATTTCGCCCATTCAGAGCATGTATCAGGGCGACGCCGGTGAGTTTACGCCGTCCCAGATGGCGCTGATCGGCCAGATCTACCGCAACTCGCTGCGCCTGCTCGATATGATCAACCAGATGCTCGACTTTTCCCGCTTCGAAGCGCGAAAGATGCAGTTGCGGTTGAGTCCCGTGGATCTCGGCGAGCTGGCACAGGAAATCGCGTCGGTTTTCGAAGAGCTTACCGACCGCAAGGGCCTCAAGCTTCAGTATGCGGTCGAGGGGGAGATTCCCACGGTCTATCTCGACCGCGACAAGATCGAGCGCATTCTCACGAACTTGGTGCGGAATGCCATAAAGTTTACCGACGATGGCTCGATAACGATCCGCACACGGGCCGCGGAGAGCGCGGTTGTCCTCGAGGTGGAGGATACCGGCATCGGGATTCCCCAGGAGCATCTCCCCCATATCTTCGAGCGCTTCCGCCAGGTCGACGGCTCTTCCACGCGCCGGTACGAGGGAACAGGAATCGGTCTTGCCATCGTGAAAGAGGCGGTCGAGCTGCTCCAAGGCAGCGTGTCGGTTTCGAGCGAAGTACAAAAAGGAACCCGGTTCCAAATCCTCTTTCCGACGGATCTGGAGAAGCGCGCCCCCGATGCCTTCGTGGAAAGACGCAGCCAGGAGCGGCGTCAGAAGGAGAGGACCTATGCGGGTGCCGATCGGCGGGGCGTGCATCGCAGGGGCGGCGATCTCGCTCGGGTCTCCCTCGAAGACCTGGTCTTCATCGAGCACGAACAGATGGGGGTGGATTCCGAGTCCATCCTTTCGGAGACCGGGGAATCGACCCCAGTGACCTTCGGCCCCCTCTCGGGGGAGGCCTCATCGGAAGAAGGAAACGCCGATCGAGTTCTGTACGTGGAAGACAATGCCGACCTGCGCGGCTATGTCGGCCAGATGCTTGCGAGCATGGGCCACGTGGTCCAGACGGCTTTCGACGGCATGGATGGCTGGGAGAAGGCTCAAGTGTGGCTTCCCGATGTGGTGGTGTCCGACGTCATGATGCCGCGGCTCGACGGGTACGATCTCATTCGGTACCTGAAGGAGGGCGAGTCGACGAAGACCATCCCGGTCATCCTCACTACGGCGAAATCCGAGCTCGATGCGAAAATCGAGGGTTTGAGATCGGGCGCGGACGATTATTTGGCGAAGCCGATCAACATGAGAGAGCTGGATGCGCGCATTCGAAACCTCGTGAGCCGCCGACGAATGGATCGGGCGGTCTTGAGGGCGCACGAGCTTGAAGAGCGAATGGATGAGCTCTCGATGAGCTTTGCGCAGTCACTTGAGATCCGTGACTCGAATACTGCAGGTCATTCGCGGGAGGTCCTCGACCTTGGGACCATCATCGCCGAGGAGCTTGGCATTCCGATGGACCGCGTGCTTAAGGATTCTCTGCTTCTCCACGACATCGGGAAGCTCGGAATTCCGGACGGTATCCTCCGGAAACCCTCTCCCCTTACGGCGGAGGAGTCGGCGATCATGCGGCAGCACGCAGAGATAGGCGCCGCGCTCCTTGCTCGCTTTGACAGCTTTCGGGAGGTGAGCGAGATCGTCCTTGCTCACCAGGAGCGCGCCGACGGGACCGGTTATCCCCGCGGGCTCAAGCGGGATCAGATTCCTCGTTATGCGGGCATCATCGCGGTCGCCGACGCCTTTCATGCAATGACGAACGACCGGCCCTACCGCCGGGCGCTGACCAAGGAGGCCGCGGTCGCCGAGCTCATCGCCAACAAGGGAACCCAGTTCGATCCGGAGATCGTCGAGGCGTTTGTGCGCGGACTGGCTCGCCGCGGGATAATCGCCGAAAAGGATGCGCGCTCCGTTTCCGATACGAGCCAGTAAGGCCGAGTCACGCGGCCCTGGAGGCTCGGCGGGAGAGGCTTCCCGGGGGAACAGGCGGTTCAGCGGTAGATCGCATGAGGGCTCGATCGCTTCCCTTGTTCGATGGCGCTGCGTCGGCTACACTGAAGGGCACTGGATCAATACCTGAAACCTGGCTGGAGGGGCAAGAGGATGCACTACCTGTTCGATCCCGAGACAATCGATGAGTGTGCGGTAGCGTGCTTGGGATATCCCAAGCCGGAGATGTTCGAGGTGTTCGCGAAGGCGCTGGATGAGCGTTATCCGGGTCGCACCTACAACGACCAGCCGTGGATTTACAGCATCGCCGGCGGAGCGATGATCCAGATGAAGCTCTACTTCGCTTCGGTGTACGAGTACGTGATGATCTGGGGAACCCCCATCGGCTCCGAGGGTCACTCAGGACGCCATCACGTCGCATTCTGGGACACGGTCATCGACGGGGAGGCCTGGTACTACGCCGAAGGCCAGTTCGAGAAGCGGATCTATCGTCCCGGCGATCGCATCTTCGTGGGCAAGCGCCAGGCATGCGGGATGAATTTCACCGACGGGGTGTGGGCGGTGGAGTACGCCCGCGGGCCGCTTCCGAGAAGTGTCCCGTTCGGGCTCGCGGACGAGCTGTTGAGCGCCCGGGATTTCGTCGCCGCCAAGCAGACTCTTTCTATCTACGCGACGCTCATTGGCCGTCACTGGTCGGCATCCTACAATCGTGATTACCCGCTCCTCCTTCCGTTCAAGCGGCTCGCCGGCGCCGTTATGAAAGGAGTCGGAGCGCGAACGACGCGGCGCCTCATGCCGCCGCCGCCCAAGGAGATCAGCCGCAAGCCGTCAGGCGTCTCCGGCGGAGGCAGGGTTGGGCAGGGAGGCGCACCGAGGCGACGGGAGACGGGTTCCATGCGGCAGCGGCCTGAGGCGGTCAGGAAGATCCACTAGCCTTTTGACGCGCTTCGCTTCGCGGCAGTGGGGTACATCGCTCGAGTTCCTGCCGAAACGAGGGAGATCGCCGCTTTTCGAGGAAGAAGGCGCTGAACGACCCAGCTTGAAACCCTGTTTACGCCTCCGGGGATGACGGTGGGGCGCCTGCCGAGCGCGCGCAGGGCCTCGGCAACCACCTGCGCGCTCTCCATCACCGGCACGGCGAGCCAGCGAGGGGAGCGCGGCTTCTCGCGCAGAAAGGTTGGTGTCCGGACAATCCCAGCGCAGCAGGCGAGGACGTCTACACCGCGCGGCCGCAGCTCCGCCCAGAGTCCCTCCGCCAACACCCGTAGATAGGCCTTCGAGGCCGCATAATGCGCAGTAAGCGCGGTACCCTGGAAAGAAGCCATCGAGGAAAGAAAGATAATCCCACCCCGCCCGCGCGCTACCATGCCGCGCGCCTCCGCCCAGGCAAGAAGGGCAGGAACCCTGCAGTTGAGGTCGATCAGACGCCCATGGGTCGAGTCGGTGAGATCCAGGAACTCTCCGATCGGAGAGAGCGCGGCGTTGTTCACGAACAGCCCGATGTCGAGCCCATCGGCCAGCCGTTGAAGCGACAACAGAGCGTCCGGGGTCGCGAGGTCGAGGGAGATCGCGAGCACGCGTATTCGGAAACGCTGCTCGAGCTCAGAGGCGACCGCTTCGAGGAGATCGCGGCGACGCGCGACGAGAACGAGGTTGAGCCCGCGCTCCGCAAGCTGGCGCGCAAACTCCGCACCGATCCCGTCGGAACCGCCTGTCACCAAGGCCCACGGGCCATAGCGCTCGGCGAAGCGGTCGAAGGCTCGTCGCGCGCGCGCAGACGGAAGGGTTGCAGGCCCGCGGCCCCCTGCATCGTCGCGCGGCTCGAAGTCCCTCATTCGAGGCTCCCTGAGGATTTCCGTTTGAGCCACTCGATCGTCCGCCGGAAGGCTTCCGAGCGTGACACAACCGGGGCGTAGCCGAAGTCCCGCGATGCCTTGTGGTGCACGAAGGTGTGGTGGATGCAGGTCTGAATGACCGAGAAGCGATTGAAGGCGGATTTTGGGGCCACCAGCTCGGTCAAAGCGGCGAGAAGATAGGCCGGGCGATAGGGGATCGAAAAGGCCGGGGGAGGGAGCCCAAGCTCCGCCAGAAACGGCTCGAGGAAGGCAAACAGGTTTGCGTCCGGCTTGTGGTCGGTGATGAAATAAGCCTGACCGGCGATCGGGGAACCGGGATGCAGCGCCGCAGCCGCCCGGAGGTGGGCGTGAGCGACATTTTCCGAGTAGACGTGGCTGAAAAGAGCCGAGCCGTCGCCGACACGGATATTGAGCCCGCTGCGCGCAACGTTTATGAGGTTCGGCAGATGGTATCGGTCTCGCGGGCCGTACATTCCCGCCGGCCGCAGCGCGCAGGTTGCCAGCTCCGAGCCATTCGCTGCGAGGACCATGCGCTCGGAGATGAGCTTCGTCCGGGAGTAGGGATCCTTCGGCAACCTCTTTGGGTAGGGAAGGGATTCATCGCCGTTGAGAATGGGCTTCCGTCCGTCGACTACGACATCCATCGAGCTCGTGAACACCAGCCGCGGCACACCCTGCCTGCGGCAGCTGTCGAGCACAATCTGAGTTCCGCCAACGTTCACCTCGTCGTAGACTCTCCTCGGAAGGGAGGGATTCCAGACTGCGGCGGCGGTGTGGTGCACCACATCCACCCCTTCGCACGCCCGCTCGACGATTGAGCGATCGCGGATGTCGCCCACGAAGCGCTCGACCCGCGGGTCATCGACCGGCTGGAGGTCGAGCACGCGCACCTCTTTATCTTCGGCGAGGAGGCGAGTGACGATCTCGTATCCGAGCATCCCCGCTCCCCCGGTGACCAGACAACGCTCTTTCTCGCTCGCCATGGCTGCATTGTCATTGTACGCGATGGGGCCGCCGCGAGCAACGGTATACGCGCGGCTTCGATTGACAACCGACCAGGTGCGAAATAGGCTGGTCTTGGAGGGAAGGAGCATGAAGAGACTCGTCGTTCTTTCCTTCGTCGTGTTTGTAATCGGCGCGGGGGCGGTGTTCCCGCCGGCCGTAGTACCCCTGGGTGCGCGGGAGCACGCAGGGGAAGCGCAGGCACCCTCAGCTTTGCCGACGAGCGTCCCGGGCGAGGTGCGCTTGCTTGAATCCCCGCTCCTTGTCTCGAAGCGGCAGGCAATGGCGGACGCCCTGGTTCGGAAGGGGATTCGCTCGCCTCAGGTGAACGAGGCGATGCGGGCGGTGCCGCGCCATCTATTCGTGCCACCGAGTGCAATCGGCGTCGCCTATGAGGACTTTCCTCTCGCCATCGGTTATGGTCAAACGATCTCGGCGCCCTACGTAGTCGCCTACATGACCGAGACGCTCGATCTCCGTCCTGGGATGAAGGTGCTCGAGATAGGAACCGGAAGCGGTTACCAGGCTGCGGTGCTCGCGGCGATCATCAGTCGCGTCTATTCGGTGGAGATAATCCCCGAGCTTGCTCGCGAGGCGGAAGCGCGCCTGCGGAGGCTCGGGTACAGCGAGGTTCACATTCGCACGGGGGACGGCTACTACGGTTGGAAGGAGGAGGGGCCCTTTGACGCAATGATCGTCACTGCCGCCGCGGACCACATCCCGCCGCCGCTCCTCGAGCAGCTCGCTCGCGGCGGTCGGATGGTCATCCCTGTGGGGCCCCGCCACGCGGTTCAGACCCTCCTCGTCGTGACGAAGCAATCCGACGGAACGTTCGAGCGGAAGCCCCTCCTCCCGGTACGCTTCGTTCCGATGACCGGCCGCGTGGAAGCCGAGGAGTGATCGAAGCGGGCGCGCTTCCCGACGGCGCCCGCCCAATCCGGTGACGGTCGCTCGCGAGCCTCTGCGACCAAACAGGGGGCTGACAGAGTGATTGACTCGCTGCCTAAACGCCGTCTTGGCAGGTACCTCTGAGCTTGTCGGCAACCTGCTATCGGTTCAGCTTGGCGGTGAGAACCATCTTGGTGCTGGCAAGCGCCTTGGAGACGGGGCAGCCTTTCTTCGTATCCTCAGCGAGCTTCTGAAAGGTGGCGTCGTTGATTCCCTCGACCGAGGCTTCCGTCGCGATGTCGATCTGGGTGATGGCAAAGCCGTCCCCGACCTTTTCGATGTGGACGCTGTCTTCGGTCCGGACTGAGTTTACCTTGTAGCCGGCGCCGGAGAGCCCGCCCGCGAGGGCCATCGAGTAGCAGGCGGCATGCGCAGCCGCGATAAGCTCCTCAGGGTTCGTGCCCTTGCCTGACTCGAATCGCGAGGCGAAGCTGTAAGCGACACCGTGCAGCGCGTGCGACTCGGTCGCGAGCACTCCGGTTCCCTTTTGAAGATCGCCCTTCCATTCGGCGTTACCTTTTCGTATGGGCATTTTCCTGCTCCTTCGTGCATGGGTTTGAGTCTTTCGCCCGGCTTTGGCCTGGACTGCTCGATGGTAGCACGCGGGGGAAGCTGTGTCA
>DAHUYW010000026.1 GCA_027306915.1 Spirochaetales bacterium
GATTGCTGAAAAGGAGGATTCCATGGCCGTTCGAGCCCCGCTGTTCGGGCGGGTCTTTGCCATCGCCCTGCCGCTCATGCTCCAGCAGCTCGTCTTCCAGATTCAGGCTCTCATCAACCAGGCCTTCCTGGGGAATCTGAATCCCCTTTACCTCTCCGTCGTGGCGAACTGCACCTTTCCCTTCTTCGCAACTGCCACCCTGCTCTGGGCCCTGGGAACAGGGGTAACGATTCTCGTAAGCCAGAACCGTGGGGCCGGACGCAAGGAGGAGGCCCTTCGTTCGGTGGAGGGGAGCCTTCTTCCCTTCGCCCTGCTCGGGGTCTTCTTATTCGCGATCTGGATCCTCTGGCCGTCGGCGCTCCTTTCGCTCCTTGGAGTGCGGGGAACCGTCCTGGCCGAGGGTATCCCCTTCATCAGTGTCCTTTCCTTCCTCTTTCTCCTGATCGGGCTCGAAGCGGGAGCGGGAGGTTACCTGCAGGGGATCGGCCGCACTCGGCCCCTCTTCGTCTCCGGTGCGATCAAGGCGAGCTTGAACGTCGCTCTCGACTGGCTTCTCATCTTCGGCAACCTGGGCTTTCCGCGACTGGGGCTGGTCGGGGCGGCGGTGGCAACGGTCGCCTCGACGGTAGTTGCCGACGCCTACCTCCTCGCTGCGATCCTCCGGCCCGCCGCCGACGGGTGGAGCCTCCGCCTCCAGGAGATCACGCGGCCCTCCGTGGCTGTTTTCCGCCGGGTGGCGGCCCTGGGGGTTCCTGCCAGCGTCGAGAGCTTTCTGTGGTTCGTCGGGATGCTCGCTATCCTGCGCATGCTCAACGGGATCGATGCCCTCGCGGCCGGCATGTTCTCGCTGGTCTTCCTCATCGAGGTGGTTCCGGCGATGATGTACGACTCCGTCGGAAGGGCGACGACGACCCTGATCGGTGAACAGACCGGGATGGGAAACCGCGACGGCGCCCGGAGGGTCGGCTGGGCTTGCCTGCGCTACGTCTTCGTCCTCTCCGGCGGCGTTGCCGTCGTCTTCCTCGTCTTTCCCAAGGAGATCCTCGGGCTCTTCACGCGGGATAGGGCGGTGGTCGAGGCAACGGCGCTCTATCTCTCGATCGCGGCCTTCACGCTTTTTCCCCGAAGTGGCAACATCGTGATCGGCAGCGGCATCCGCGGCCTGGGGGATACTCCCTGGATGCTCCTCACGCAGATCTTTGGGACCGTTTTCGTCATCGCTCTCGCCGCGACGCTCGTGATTGCGGCGCGGCTCGGGCTCGTCGGTATCTTCATCGCGCTTGGGGCCGACGAAGCGATTCGGTTCGTGATGAACGGCCTTCGCTTCGGGAAGGGCCGGCCGAAGGCGCTTGCGAATCTCTTCCCGGCGCGCTTGGACGAAACCCCGGCCCGCTCGGCATAGGGGAGATCCATGGCAACCATCAACGACGTCGCCCACATGGCGGGGGTTTCAAGCACCACCGTTTCCCATGTAGTGAACAGCACCCGCAAGGTGAACGAAGAGACCGCCGAGCGCGTACGCAATGCCGTCAAAGCGCTCAACTTCGTGCCGAGCAGCCTCGCGCGGGGGCTTCGAAAGAAGGCGACGCGGACCATCGGCGTGGTGAGCGATTTTGCGACGAATCCCTTTTTCGGCGAGGTCGTGGGTGGGATAGAGGAGGTCTGCAGCGAGCAGGACTTCGGTTTTTTCATGAGCTTCACGAAGCTGCGCTACGAATTCGAAATCGGCATGATCGAGGACCTTCAGCGCCGCGGAATCGAGGGGCTGATCCTCCAGGCCTGCAGCCCCGATGCGCAGCTCGAGGAGACCCTCAAGCGCCTGGAGATTCCGGCCATGTTCTTCCAGCGCTGCGCACCGGGCTGGAGAGCCGATTCGATCTGTACCGACGATGCGGACGGGGCACGGCAGGTGATGGACCACCTTACCGCCCTCGGTCACGAGCGCATCGCGCTTCTCTCCGGTTACTTCTGGCCGAGCCATCCGGCTGGCCGGCGCGAGAGCGTCTACCGCCGCTACCTTGCCGACCTGGGAATCGGGGTCGACGAGACGCTGATCGGAAACGGCTTCTATAGCTTCGAGGGGGGATACCGGGCGGCGGCGGGGATGCTCCTCCTCGCGAAGCCGCCGACCGCCTTCTTCTGCATCGCCGACCAGGTCGCCCTCGGGTGCATCGCGGCCGTGCGTGACGCCGGCCTCGCGGTTCCCGACGACATCTCGGTGGTCGGCTATGACAACCTTCGGTTTCTTGAGTATCTCTACCCCCCGCTCACCTCGGTCGACCACCAGGCTGCTGAGCAGGGGAGGCTCATGGCAAGGCGGCTGCTCTCGCGGATCGAGAATCCAACCCTGCCCTTCGAGACGATCCCCGTCCACCCAGGCCTGGTCGTGAGAGGCTCGACGGCTCCGCGCCGCGCATAGCGCCCCTCTTGAGCCGGCGGGGCATAGGCGCTACTCTCTTAAGCCTCGCATCGGAGAGATCAGGAGGAGCCCGCGGTGTTGAACAAAAATCGATCGCTCTCGATCGCTCTCGGCGCGCTTGGAGTGGTTTTTGGCGATATCGGCACGAGCCCTCTCTACGCTTTTCGCGCCTCCTTCGAGCTCGGCCGCGCCTCCGCGGCAAGTGCCGCCGACATTCTCGGCATTCTCTCGCTGATCTTCTGGGCGCTCATCATCACAATCTCCGTGAAGTATCTTGGCCTTGTCCTGCGTGCCGACAACCAGGGAGAGGGCGGGATCCTGGCGCTCATGGCGCTGGTCCTGCCGGAGAAGAAAAGCCGGAGGGGCGCGTTCGTGGTGCTCGGCCTTTTCGGTGCAGCCCTCCTCTACGGCGACGGCACCATCACGCCGGCAATCTCAGTCTTGAGCGCTGTCGAGGGAGTTCAAACCGCCGCGCCTGGCCTTTCAGAGCTCGTGGTACCGATAGCCCTCCTCATTCTTGTCCTGCTCTTCTTGGTTCAGCAGTTCGGGAGCTCGCGCATCGGGCATCTCTTTGGCCCGGTGATGGTCGTCTGGTTTCTCGCTATCGGGCTCCTCGGCCTCGGCTCAATCGTTCGGGAACCGGTTGTTCTTGCGGCGGTGAGCCCGTTCTACGCGGGGCGATTCATCGCGACGCACGGACTCGAGAGCTTCCTCATTCTCGGCGGGGTCTTTCTCGCGGTAACCGGCGGGGAGGCGCTCTATGCGGACCTCGGCCATTTCGGCCGGCGGCCGATCCGCCAGGGATGGTTCGCGCTCGTTCTTCCCGCCCTTCTCCTCAATTACTTCGGTCAGGGTGCGCTGCTCCTCGGCGATCCGCAGGCGCTTGCCAACCCCTTCTATCTCCTCGCGCCGCGGTGGGCGCTGATTCCGCTCCTCTTGCTCGCGATGGCAGCTACGGTCATCGCGTCGCAGGCCATCATCTCGGGGGTCTTTTCCCTTACCTTTCAGGCCCAGCAGCTCGGCTATCTCCCGCGCATGCGGGTCCGCCACACCTCGGAGGAAGAACGGGGCCAGATCTACCTGCCGCAGGTCAACTGGCTTCTGTTCGTGGCGACTGCGATCGTGGTCGTCGGCTTCGGGAGCTCAAACAACCTCTCCTCCGCCTACGGGCTTGCGGTATCGGGGACGATGGTCATCACGACTCTTCTTGCGTATTTCGCGTTTCGAAGGCTCTGGAAGTGGCGCCTGCCGCTCGCCCTGCTGGTAGCCGGGTTCTTCCTCATAATCGATCTCTCGTTCCTCGGCGCCAACCTGTTGAAGGTTGAGCACGGAGGCTGGTATCCGCTCCTGGTCGGCATCGTCCTCTACGCCTGCATGTCGACCTGGGCCAAGGGCCAGGAGGTGATCGGCCGGCAAATCGAGGGTAGGGTCGAGCCCCTCGCGAGCTACATCGCGACGCTTGACCCCGCGAAGGTGGGGCGGGTGAGAGGCACGGCGATCTACCTATCGCGGGGCCTCACCTCGGCGCCCCTCGCGTTTGTGCATAACGTCACGCACAACAAGATTGTTCACGAGCGGGTCATTTTCATGTCGGTCGCCTTCCGCGAGGTCCCCTACGTCCGGTCGGAGGACCGCTTGGAGCTCCTTCCACTTCCAGGCGGCTTCTATCGGCTCCTGGTACAGTACGGCTTCATGGACCGGCCGAATATCCGCGCGGCGCTACGCATCGTGCAGAACAAGTACCTCGATCTCGATCTCGAGGAGACGACCTTCTTTGTCGGTAGCGAGCGGCTCATTCCTTCGCGGCGCGTCGGGATGAGCATCTGGAGGGATTTTCTCTATCTGTTTCTTTCGCGCAATGCGCAGCGCGCCATCGACTACTTCAATCTTCCTGCGGATCGGGTCTTCGAGATCGGCGCCCAGATCAAGTTCTGAAGCGCGCTTCTCAGTAGCGGACGCTGGTTATCCTGCCGTTGTCGATCGAGACGCGGATGCGGATGTAACGGCCGGAATGCTCGCCGGGATAGACGAGCTCCTCGTGAACTCCGAGGATATCGGCGGCCATGCGGGCGCTCTCGGGCGCGCCCGCGCGCCGGAGGAGCTCCTCCTTCGTCAGGGGCGGGCGCAGCTCGCCTTGCAGCAGGAGCGAGAGGGCGGTCTCGTGGGTCGGCTGCGTCTTCTCGGTCCTTCTTGTCACGTTCGAACCTCACGTAGTGTTACTCTATCTGACGGTCCGGGACGTCGCATGGTTCCGCTCGCAATGCCGACGGCTCACGAACAGGCCCGCCTTTCGGTTTCGACGTGTAGGTCTGGGCCGATCTTCGGACTATGTGGTCACCTTGGTGGCGGCCGCAAGATTCAGGCGATTGACTCGCCGGATCGCAGGAAGCCCGGCGAGAACCATCACCAATAGAACCCCGCTGCGCTCGCGAGGCAGCTTGCAGGCGAGACCGTGACCCGAATGCTGAACAGATCCGACTGCATCGCCTCTCCCATCTCCCTTGCTGCCCACGCCCCGAGCAGGAAACCGGGCAAAAGAGCGAGCGCCCAGAGCGCGAGGAGCTCGGCAATCATGAGCAGCGCGATCCTCCCTCCGCCCGCGCCTATCGAGCGCATGGTAGCGAGCTCGCGCTCCTGCTCGCGGACGTTCACCGACATGGTATCGAAGAGGATGGCAAAGGCCGTTACGAAGGCAAAGGCGAGGATGATATCCATGAAGAGATAGTAAAACCCCATGAGCGAATCCCACGAATCGAGCACCGACGACTCGATTCGCACGGTCTCGGCGCCGGGGAGGGTGTAGAGGTAGGCCTCGACCCTCCGGGCCTCGCCGCGGGCCACGGTGATGAGGAGCTTGTTGAAGACAGGTATGCGCAGCGGAATCCACGCCTCGGCCGTGTCGAGAGAAACGTAGGCAACCGAGCTCATCAGCTCGTCGTCGATCCCCCCGATCTCGAGAACCTTGGTACCGAGGATTGTCCGGACTCGAACGGAGCCGCCGACGCCTACTCGTAGCTTACGAGCGAACGCGGCCGACAGGATGATCTTGTCCCTTCCGAGGGCCTGCAGCTGCGTAAGTCCGCGCTCCAGATCGATCGCATGCAGGGTGGAGTCCGACGAGAGCGCGGCTAGGATCGCATCGACCCCTGCCCGGTCCACCGCTCGACACGGGTGAAGTTGTAGGCGACGATGCGCTTCATCGAGTCGATCAGGGACCACGAGGTAAGCACGAGCACGAACGCGAAGACGACCCCGACGAGCGTGGAGAGCGTGCGGCTCGGCATTCGAAAGAGGTTGCGGAAGGCAAGGCGGCTCCATACCGAAAGGCGGAAGAGACCGTGAGAAAGCGGTCTGAAGGGGCGTGCACTTGCGTTGGTCGGATCGGGACGCACGGCGGCCGCCGGCGCGAGGAGCGACGCCCTCCTTGCGGGGAAAAGCCCGGCGAGCGATGCGACCACGAGGCTCATGCCGACCCCGATCAGCACGCTGTCGGCGTAGAGGCGCGACACGACCAAAGGAATGCCGAGCTCCCGCGTGTAGGCGCTCGTAACGAAATTGCCAAGCGGATAGCCGCAAAGGATTCCGATGAGTGACCCCGCCAAGCCGATGACAAGCGAGTAGGCGAGGTAGTGAAGGAGGATCGAGCGGCTCGTGTAGCCGATAGCTCTCATGATGCCGATCTGGGTCCGCTGCGCCTGGACGTAGCGGCCGAGCATCACGAAGAGGGAGGCCGCCGCTGCGAGGAGAATGAGCGCCGGCATGAGAAAGGCGATTTCGCGAAACCCGTCGAGGTCGAGCTTCAACGCTAGGTTTGAGGGCTGATCCATTCGGAGGGTAACCTCCCGCAGTCCGTAGGGCTCGACGAGGGAGCGGATCTTGGCCACGAGGGCGCGCCCGGTCGAATCCGGCATGAAAAGAACGGCGATGTCGTTGACCGTGCTCCCGGTTCCGTGAGATTTCGATCCGTGTGGCGCGAGACGACCTCACCGCCTACCTCCAGATCCCCGCTCGTCGGGTTATCCAACCCTCCGAGAAGGTTGAGCGTCGTCGATTTGCCGCATCCGGATGGCCCCAGGATGACGACAAACTCGCCACGGGCGATCTCGAGGTCCAGCCCGCGCAGGGCGTGAACGGTGACCTCTCCAATCGGGTAATCCTTGACGACGTCACGGAAGGATATGAATGATTCGGACATTTCTTATACTCCTTGGCTTCGAGTCTTTCGGTCGCCTGCGTGGCGCCACGCCGCGGAGTCGTCTAGCGTTTCGCCTCCAGACCTCGGACGATCAGCTCGACCCCGGAACGGAGATGCGCCGCGAGATCCACTTCCTGGGGGTCGAAGATCCAGAGAAGCAGGGTTCCCTCGAGGAGCGAAGCGATCGCCATCGCAACTTGCCCCGGCTCGACCTTGCGCAGCTCGCCGCGCTCGATCCCCTGCTGGACTACCCTCCGGACGCTGTCGCGGTGGAGGACGAACTATTCCTTCATCACCTTGTTCACGTTCTTGTTGCGGAAGGCGAGCGAGTAGAGCTCGAAGGTGATGGGGAGGACCCGCATGAAGGCGAGAACCTCGCGCGCCATGTCGTCAGCCACTGCGAGGAGCCTCGCGCGAGCGCTACCGGCCTTGGCCGGCAGCTCCCGGAAGTAACGCATCTCGGGCGCGAAGAGCCGCTTCACGAGCGCGACGATGAGTGCGTCCTTGCTCTTGAAGTACCAGTAGAGGAGCCCCTTGCTCAAGCCGGACTCCGCCACGATGTCGTCCATGCGGGTACCCACAAAACCGCGGGTGGCGAAGACCTTCGTCGCGGCGTCGAGGATCTCCTCTCTCCGCTTGTCGCCTACGTCAGGTCTCGTTGACATGGTCCACTCTCCTCCCACGATGCCATGGGCGCTGCCGGCTTTGGCCGATCTTTCTCTTGCGCCGAGCGCGACTGATAGGCCGACGTCCACCGATTTACGAGGCACGAACTGCAAACGCACATGCGAGCTCGTTGACCTTCCGTCCCATCTGCCATCCCTGATTACCGACCGACTGGTCAGTTTAGTACCAGATTAGTATTGCCGAGTAATTCTGCCAATGACAATCACCAGAATAGGAAGTGTTAGGATGATTGGCATGGCGCTTTCATCGCCGCGAAGCGCCGGCTCTTGAGTCAAGCTCTTCAATCAGGTGACAATAACTCGGCAAAGGAGAGCGAGAGATGGGAATGGTAAAGGATCCCGTGTGCGGAATGGAAATCGAATTGACGAGCGCGGCCGGAGTCAGGCTCCACGACAGAACGACGTATCACTTTTGCTCACAGGCATGTATGGACCGTTTTGATGCGAACCCGGAGCAGTTTCTGCCCTCGCACGTGCCTTCCGGCACACATCGGTTGGAGGCAGGCTCGGCGACCGTCGGCTACAACGCGTCGGCCGAGCTCTCGCGGGTCGAGCTCCGCGTCCAGGGGTTGGGGAAGAGTGATCGCGGATACACCCTGATCCGTGATGCCCTGTTGGTAACTCCGGGGGTTGAGGAGGCGACCGTCAATCCGTCTCGGGGCATCGCCCTCGTGCGCTTTGATCCTCGAGTTGCAAGCGTCCGCTCCCTCGTTGAGGCGGCCGAGCGCGCTGGCTATCCGCTGGGGGTTGCGCAGACCCGCATTGGAATCCGCAACCTCCGGTGCGCCTCTTGCGTGGGATTTCTCGAAGGCGAGCTCAAGGCGACCGCCGGAGTTCTCGCGGCGACGGTCAACGTTGGATCGCAGGAAGCGACTGTCGACTATTTGCCTGAAAAGACGAAGCTTGCCGATCTGCATCGGGCCATCGAGGCCTGGGGTTACCTGACTGAGCAGCCCGCGAGCGAGGAGGACGGGGACGAGCAGGCGAAGGCGCACCGGCGCGAATACCTGCGCCTGAACCGCCGATTTTGGTACGCCGCTATTGTCTCGGTTCCCGTCCTTGCGATCTCCTACTCCGCCTACCTGCCGTTCCTTGACTCACTGACTGCAAGCCTCCATTTCTGGCTCCTGGTTGCGACCGCCGCGGCGACCTTGTCTCTGCTTCTCTGGTCCGGAAATGACTTCTTTGCCGGTGCATGGGCCGCGCTCAAGCACCGTTCCGCGAATATGAACACGCTCGTTGCCCTCGGCACCGCCGCCGCGTGGCTCTATTCGACGGTCGCGATTCTCATCCCCTCGATATTCCCGAGCGGCGCGGCCGAGCCCTTCTACGATACGGTCGGCGTCGTCATAGCGCTGGTGGTCCTCGGACAAGCCCTCGAGGTGCGCGCCCGCGGAAGAACGGGCGAGGCGATCACCAAGCTCATTGGACTCCAGGCTAAGACCGCGACCGTTGTCCGAGACGGCCGGGAGATGGAGATAGCCGTGGAAGAGGTTCTCGTCGACGACCTCGTGCGGGTGCGTCCCGGGGAGAAAGTTCCGGTAGACGGCATCGTCGTCGAAGGGAGCTCCACGGTGGATGAATCGATGCTCACCGGCGAGTCGATCCCTGTTGCCAAGGGGCCGGGAGAGGAGGTGATCGGCGGGACCCTGAACAAGACCGGCTCGTTCAAGTTCAGGGCGGCGAAGGTCGGCAAGGACACCGCCCTCGCGCAGATTGTGAAGATGGTGCAGGACGCCCAGAACAGCAAGGCGCCCATCGCTCGCCTTGCCGACACTGTCTCGGGATACTTTGTGCCGGCGGTCATGATCCTTTCGGTGCTCACCTTCGTCATCTGGTTCAATTTCGGGCCGGTTCCCCGCCTTGTCTACGCGCTCGTCACGGCCGTCACGGTTCTGATCATCGCCTGTCCCTGCGCGCTCGGGCTTGCGACCCCGATCAGCCTGATGGTTGGAGTCGGCAAGGGAGCCGAGCACGGCGTGCTCATCCGCTCCGGCGAGGCGCTTCAGGCCGCCCAGGAGCTTGATGCCATCGTGCTCGACAAAACCGGCACTATCACGAAAGGAAAGCCTGAGCTGACCGACGTGGCGACCGAGGACGGATTCGCGCGAGGCGAGCTGCTGCGCCTTGCGGCCTCGGTCGAGCGCTCCTCCGAGCATCCCCTTGCGGAGGCGATCGTGGAGGGAGCGAAGGCTTCGGGAGAGCGGATCTCCGACGCCGAGCGCTTCGAGGCAATTCCCGGGCGCGGGGTGGTCGCGGTCGTTGAGGGCCGTCGTGTTGCGCTCGGCAACGCCAAGCTGATGCTGCGGGAGGGGATCGAGCCTGGGACGCTCGAGACAAAGGCATCGGCTCTCGCCGAGGAGGGGAAGACCCCCATGTTCGTCGGAGTGGATGGCAAACCGGCCGGGGTGATCGCGGTAGCGGACACCCTCAAGGAAGATTCGGCCGAGGCAATTGCGGCCCTGCGCGGGCTCGGGCTCGAAGTGATCATGATTACCGGCGACAACCCTCGAACGGCGAATGCCATCGCGCGAAAGGTGAAGGTCGACCGCGTTTTCGCCGAGGTGCTGCCCGAGGAGAAGGCTCACAACGTCCGTCTCCTCCAGGCCGAAGGGAAGCGGGTCGCCATGGTCGGCGACGGCATCAACGACGCGCCGGCGCTCGCACAGGCCGACGTCGGCCTCGCGATCGGGACGGGGACCGACGTGGCGATCGAGGCCTCCGACATCACCCTGATCCGCGGGAGTCTCATGGGCGTGGTGTCAGCCATCGCGGTGAGCAAGGCCACGATGCGCAACATCAAGCAGAATCTCTTCGGCGCCTTCTTCTACAACGGCCTCGGGATTCCCATCGCGATGGGGCTCCTGTATCCCATTTTCGGCGTGCTCCTGAGCCCCTTGATCGCGGGAGCGGCCATGGCCTTCTCGAGCGTAACGGTCGTGTCGAATGCAAACCGGCTGCGTACGTTCCGGCCGCGCCTTTCTTCCAGCCGGCCGACTCGAAAGTCGACGAAGTCGACCACAGCCAAAGGAGAAACGACATGACACCAGAACAGGTGATCGTGACGATTGTTGGGTTTGCGCTTATGGGGTTGATCGCCTGGTTCTTTTGGTTTGCGCCGAAGGGACGCGCGCGAGCCCAGGTGCGCGAAGAGGGCGTCCAGGAGGTGGCCATCACCGTGAAAGGCGGATACACCCCCGATGTCATCGTGGTGCGCGCTGGGAAGCCGGTTCGCTTCGCCTTCACGCGCAAGGAGAGCGCGGTTTGCTCCGAGGAGGTGCTTTTCCCCGACTTCGGCAAGAGCGCGGCGCTTCCGAAAGGCAAGCTCGTGACCATCGAGCTCACCCCGGACAAGCCCGGGGAATACGGCTTTCAGTGCAAGATGGGAATGCTGCGGGGAAAGCTCATCGCGGAGTGACTGGGAATGAGAGCGCGGGCGCGGGCAGACCGCCGCGACCGAGCGCCCTCCGGACCCTTCGCCGGCCGGCTCAATTTCGCGCGACGACGAAGCGCCCGTACATCCCCTTCGAGGCGTGATCGTAGTACTGGCAGAGATAGTAGTAGTCGCCGGCGGGCGGATCCGTGAAGGTGACTGACTCTTCGGGAAAGTGGGCCTTTTGAGTTTGCTCGATATCTCGTGGCGGGAGGATGGGGATGCCGGCAAGGGAATCCGGCATCCCCATCAGGGTGAGCACGGGATAGGGAGGCGGATCGGGTGTGATGACAACGCCGTGATCCATGTCGGGGCCGTAGTCCATATTCACGAGCATCAGGGTGATGACGGAGCCCTGCGGCCCAAAACCGTAGCCGTTTCGATCGCCAGGTTGTCCTTGCGACTGCGCCCAAGGGGATGAGAACGGCGAGCAGGAGCATCGCAGGAATCGCAAATAGGATCCTTTGAAACCCGTGATAATAGGCGTGACGCACATGACAATTCGCGCGCCGGGAATCCCCGGGCGCTCTCCTCTCTTCCTGAGATAGGTCTTCGAAAACTTGCGCCTGATTCGGCGGTAAGACTTATTTAACTGGATGACTAAAGTTTAGGTAGTGGGTTCCCTGGAGTCAAGCTCTTGCGATGGCCGGAAGGACAAACAGCCGTCCTCTCATCGCCCCGTGCGCGCCACAGCACAAAGGGGATCAGTCCCTTCGTCCGCTTCCGGGATGCCCGGCGCGCCCCGGTCAGCCCTCCGTGAATCGGCTGTAGGCCCGCACGATATCGTCGGTACCGATGATGCCGATCGGATCGCCCTCCTCGCCGAGGACGAGGAGGAAGGGGACGTGGAGCTGGCTCATGATTTTGCTTGCCTCCGCGAGCGGGGATTTGCCGAGAACCGATCCCGTCTTGAGGGGAGTAATGCGTTTCAGCTTCCGGTTCCCCCCCCTCCAGTGCGAGAGCTCCTCGAAAAGCTGGTGGCGCGAAATGAGCCCTCGCATGTGACCGTCGGCGGTCTGAAGGGCCGCAAGGCTCTCGCCGGAGCGGTCGAGCTCGAGGATTGCGTCGTTGATCTTCAGGGTGTCGGTGAGTCTTACGACAAGGGGGCGCATCGCCTCCTCCACGAGGATCGCGGAGAGCCGATCGGGTCTTCGCTTTCGGACGATGTCGAAACCGCGGCGCACCAGCTTGAAGGTGTAGATGCTTTCCTTTTCGATCACGGAGGCGATCGTGGTCCCGATGACCGTCGCGAGCATGAGCGGCAGAATGAGGTTGTAGTCTCCGGTCATCTCGAAGAGCATGACGATCGCGGTGATCGGCGCGCGGGCGGAGCTCGCGAAGACCGTGGCCATGCCGACCATCGCGAATGCTCCGCCGGTGACCGGAAGGCCCGGCACGAGGAGATGGGCGATGGCGCCGAACGCGCCACCGAGCATCGAGCCCATGAAGAGGCCCGGCGCGAAGACACCCCCCGAGCCTCCCGAGCCGAGGGTGGCGGAAGTGAGGAAGAGCTTCCCCGCAAGGAGGGCGAGGAGCATCCCGAGCCCGAGCTTCCCGGCGAGCGCAGCGTCGACGCTCGGGTAGCCGACCCCCATCACCTGAGGCAGGAAGTAACCGGTCGCGGCGATGGCGATTCCGCCGGTTGCGGGCTTCACCCATTCGGGCAGGCGCCGGAGGCTCTCCCAGAAGTCCTCGAAGAGGTAGAGGACGCGAGCGTAGAGCACGCCGAACAGCCCCCCGACGAGGCCCAGTACGACAAAGGCGGAGAGAATAGGAATCCCCGAGACCACGTAGGCAGGCATCGTGAAGGAGGCGAAGTTGCCGAAGTACATTCGTCCGATTGCCGCCGCGATCACCGAGGTTACGACCATGGCGCCCAGATTGGATATCATGAAGCTGCCGAGGATGATCTCCGCCCCGAAGAGCACCCCTCCAATCGGAGCGTTGAAGGTCGCCGCGATCCCACCCGCCGCGCCGCAGGCCACGAGGGTCTTCAGCTGATTCTCGCCTACTCCGAGGAACTGTCCGAAGGTGGAGCCCCAGGCCGAGCCGATCTGAACGATCGGGCCCTCCCGGCCCACCGAGCCGCCCGTGCCGATGCAGATCGAGGAGGCAAGGGCCTTCACGACGACGACCCGCGGCCGCAGGACGCCGTGCTTCTCGGTGATGGCATACATCACCTCGGGGACTCCATGTCCTTTGGCCTCTCGGGCGCCGAAGTAGACGATAAGCCCGACCAGGAGCCCGCCGATGATCGGGACGAACAAGACTCGATAGCCGTGATAGGAGGCGAGCTGCGCCTGACTCACCCCGAAGGCGAGATGGTTGAAGAAGTCAATGAGCGCACGAAATCCGACCGCCCCGTACCCGGCTCCCACCCCGATGAGGGCCGCGTAGATGAGCATGAGCGTGGGCTCGGGAATGCGGCGTTTGAATGCTTCATGAAGCTTACTCAATCAATCTACCTCTGAAAATCTCCAGAATGTCACTTTTCGCTGACTTGCGCAAGAAGCTTCCGAGCTTCCAGCCATGCGACAGCGAGAAGGGCCCATCCCACTACCGCCGCGATCGTCCACCCCGGCGCCGCCGCCAGCCCGAGACGTTCCCGGAGCCCCCCGATCGAAAAGGCAAGGGCGAGAAAGAGCGCGACTCCAAGCACCCAGACGGCGAAGGGGCGGTTGGAGAAAAGGCCTATCTCGCGCAAGGGCCGCCGCGCGGTCCGCATCGTCGCCGCGAGGAACCCGGGGCCGACCATCCAGGTGACGAAGGCGAGCGTTCGGGAGAGGGGGAGGTCGCCGGTCAGGCACCATGACGTGAGGAACACCGGTAGGACGACGGCCGCGAGCGTGGCTGCTCCGGCCGCGATCCGGGTTATCATAGCCCGGTTCATGAAGGGGTCGGTTCGCTTGCGCGGCCGGCGCGCAAGGAGGTCGCCTTCGGCCGGCTCCGCCACGAAGGTGGTCGAGGCGGCGAGGTCCATGAAGAGCTCGAGGAGGATGATCTGGACCGGAGAAAAGGGGAAGGGAAGGCCGAGCGCAAGGGGCAGGGCAAAGGAGAGCACGAGGGCGATCTTGCAGGCGAGGTAGTAGCCGATGCACTTGGTGAGGTTGTCGAAGAGCTTGCGCCCCTCGCGAACCCCGCCGACGATCGAGGGAAAGCTGTCGTCGGTGAGGATCATGTCAGCGGCCTCCCGCGCCACGTCGGTGCCGCTCCGGCCCATTGCGATCCCGATGTCGGCCGCCCTCAGGGCGGGGGCGTCATTGACCCCGTCGCCCGTGACTGCGACGACCTCGCCGCGGGCGCGAAGGGCCTGAACGACGGCGAGCTTCTGCTGCGGAGCGATCCGCGCGAAGAGGCTCGTCCGCCCGACCTCCTCGGAGAGCTCTTCGCGGGTCATTCCCGCAATCTCGTGGCCCCCGACGACGCGTTCGCAGCCGATGCCCGCCTTCTGCGCGACGGCAAACGCAGTCTTCGGATGATCGCCGGTAATCATCACCACGCGAATGCCGGCGCTGGCCGCGGCGGCTATCGAGCCGGCGACCTCCGGTCGCAAGGGGTCGGCGAAGGAGGCGAAGCCGAGGAGGCGAAGGGGGCTCCCTTCGGGACCGCGCGCAAAGGCCACGACCCGCTCGCCGTCCTCGAGAATCGGCAGGAGCTCGTCGGGAAGAGCCGCCAAGCCCGCCATCGCGCAGACCGCCTCGGGGGCGCCCTTCACGAAGAGCAGAGGCTGCGGGCTGGCAGAGCCCTCGGGCTGCTCCGCAGGCTCGCGCGCTTCGACGGCTCGATCATCGCCGCACGGCTTGGCTTGGGCCGCAGGCTCAGCCCCGCTGCCCGGCGCCGAAGGTTGCGGCGCGCGTCCGGGCGGCTCGCGTCGCAGGGCGCCGGCGCGATCCAGGTAGCGCTGGATAAAAAGCTTACGAGTCGGGTCGAAGCCCCGGTCCTCGAGGAGGCGGTAGCGCGCTTCGAGGGCCGCGCCGGCGATGCCGCGCCGCGCCGCTTCGGCGAGGAGGGTGCGATCGATCGGGTCTGCCGAGCGTAAGGCCGCGGCTCCGTTCCCGGCGCCGGCTGTGGCGTCCGCCGCCCCCGCTTCTCCCGCCGCGCTCTCCCCCAGCGCCGCATCCCCCGCCATCAGGCAGGCGGTCTCGAGGAGGGCCTCGCTGTCCTCGCTCACTATCCGCTGTAGCTTCATCTCGTTCGCGGTCAGCGTGCCCGTCTTGTCGGTCGCGATCACCGTGATGCTGCCGAGGGTCTCCGCCGCGCGCAGCCTCCGGAGGAGGACGCCGCGACGGGCCAAGGCGAGTCCGCCGACGCCGAGGACCATCGTGATGATGATGGGAAGCTCCTCGGGCACGGTGGCGAAGGCGAGCGAGAGCCCGGTGAGGATCATCTGCTTGGGCGCCATCCCGCGGATGATCCCCGCGATCGGGATGACGAGGCTAAAGCCCAGGGCTACCCACAGGAGGGCGACGGAGAGCTGCTTCATCGCGGACTGGAGGGGGGTCCTCGGCTCCCGCTCTTCGGCGGTAAGCTCGGCGATCCTCCCCACCTCGGTCCGCATTCCCGTCGCGACGACGAGCGCGGTTCCGCTTCCGCGCACTACGACGCTTCCGAGGTAGACCATGTTCGTGCGGTCCGCGAGGAGGGCCTCGCGCCCTATCGGAGCGTCTCCCTTCTCGACGGCGGAGGATTCTCCGGTAAGCTGCGACTCGTCGATGGCGAGACCGCGGCAGGAGATCACACGGGCATCGGCGCCGACGCGCCGGCCGCTGCGCAGTGCGAGGAGATCGCCGGATGCGAGCTCCCGAACGGGAACCTCGGCGGGAGCTCCGTCGCGGATCACCGCCGCCGTCGGCTCGGCGAGCCTCCGCAGTGATTCGATCCGCTTCTTGGCGCGAAACTCCGTGCCGACCTCGACGAAGGCGAGGAGGAGGATGATGGCGAAGATGGTAACCGCGTCGCCGAGGCTCCCCCAGAGAGAGTAGAGGACGCCGATGCCGATCAAGAGGAGGATGAGCGGCTCGCGCAGCTCCTCCCAGAGGACATCGAGGAAGCGGAGGCGCCGGACGGCGGCGATGAGGTTCTCTCCAACCTCGGCAAGGCGCACGGAGGCCTCGCGAGCCGAAAGCCCTCGCTCCGGGTCGCTCTCGAGCGCCGCGGCCACCTCGGCGGCCGCCCGTGACCATGGAAGCTCGGGTTGATTGATCATCGGCCTTCGCCCGTCGACCGGGTCGCCGCGCATCGCAGGGCATCCGGCTCCCCGAAGCCTCCTGCCTTCGTGACGAGGGTGATTGCACGATGGAGCCGCAGGCTCGACGCGGTCGAGACCACGACCCCCGGCAGAAGCTCGCCGCGCAGGCGAAGCGCCGAAAGCTCGATCGCCGCCGCGAGCGCTACCGCAGTGTCTCCACCCGTGGCCGCCACGACGCTGAATCTCTCATCCGCAAGAAGCACTCGTGCGAGATCTCCAAGAAAGGAGGCGATGAGCTTTTCGCCGCCGTGCCGGTCGGGCGCCGAGGAGGCAGCCCCGCCGCGAGCGCCGACCCGAACGAGCACGTGGCCTTTGTCCCTGCGACCGGAAACCGCGCGGGCAATCCGGTCCCTTTCTCGCGCCGGAGAAGAGACGGCTTCCGGCGGATCGACGACTGTCTCGAACACGCCCCCTGCGCGGAGCAGCTCATCGGCCTGGCCCTGCGAAACCGCGCTGCGGCTGCCGACGAGGAAGAGGATGGGTCCCTCCTCGGCGAGAGCGGCAGGCCCGACCGCAGGAGGAGCCGGGCGGTCGCCGTGAACCGGCCTTTGCGGCAACGCGGCCGGAGGTGACTCGGCCGCCGCAAGCGCCTCGGCGAAGCCTGAGGAGCCCACGTACAGGAGTGGAGGGAGGGCGCCTCGAAAGCTCGCAACGCCCCGCGCGGGGGCGCCTCCGGCAGCATCACAGGCGGCACCGGCTATGATCGCAAGATCCTCGACGGTTGCCGCGTCGACGACGACGATCCCGGCGCCCTCGCCCCGCAGGGCGGCGATCCGCTCCGCAAGCGCGTCCGTTCCCTCCTTGACGACGGCGAGGCCGACCGAGGCGATCGGTCGGCGGGATTGCCGGGCGATAACCGCCGCGACCGATGAGGCATCCTCGCCGCCCGACCCTGCGGCATACTCCGTTGTTGCGAGGGGCCTGCCGGCCACGCAGCAGCGTCCCTCCACGACCGTGCGGAGGTTTCGGGGGGCGGATGGCGCTACGAGGGCGAGGTCGCACCCCGCCTCCTCCATGAGCGCGTCGATCTCGGCGCCCAGGTTTCCTCGCAGGGTGGAATCGATCTTCTTGTAGAAACGGTCGAAGCCCGCGGCTCGCAGGACGGCGACGGCCGCCCGCACCGCCGCAGCGGCGGCCTCCGGAGCAAGGGAACGGCTCTCCGTATCGAAGGTCACGACCTCCGCCCGGCCTTCAGCAGTTTCGAGCGAAGCGCTTGAGGTGACGAGCGCGCACGAGCGCCCGCGCGCCGCAAACTGAACCCCGGCGTCGGCGGCTCCCGTGAAGTCGTCGGCTATTATCGCGAGTCTCTCTTCCATCTCCTGCCTTGTTGGCCCATAGTAGCGAGAAAGGAGAGGCGAGGTAAGGGATGATTGGGATCACGATGGGCGATCCGAACGGGGTAGGCCCCGAGCTTGTGCTCAAGGCCTGGAAAGCCGGAGAGCTTGAGGACACTGCTGCCGTGACGGATTCCGGCGGGAAGCCCGACCCGCACGCGGGCATTGCAGTCGTTGGCGACCGTGCGGTCCTCGCGTACTGTAACTCGCGCCTAGGTTACGGCGTGCCGCTGCGGCCGATTGCCGAGGCGGGCTTCGCGGAGCCCGACGTGCTCAACGTGATCGATCTGAAGGCGATGGCCGGGGACGAGCTCGCGCCGGGCACCTTGAGCAAGGCGGCCGGCAGGGCTGCACGCGCCTACATCGAGCGGGCGGTCCGGCTTGCCCTCGACCACCGCATCGACGCGATAGTGACCCTCCCGGTCAACAAGGAGGCGGTGCGCTTGAGCGATCCCGGCTTCACCGGCCATACGGAGATGATAGCCGAGCTGTGCGGTGCGAAGAGCGTCACCATGATGCTTGCAAGCGAGCGCCTCGCGGTGACCCACGTCTCGACGCACGTCTCGCTCGCCGAGGCGATCCGCCGCGTGAAGCGTGAGCGAGTTCTCGAGGTCATTCTCCTCACCCACGAGGCGCTTGCGCGCTTCATCCAAGGGCCGCGTATCGCAGTGGCGGGGCTGAATCCCCATGCCGGAGAGCATGGCTCGTTCGGCCGGGAAGAGATAGAGGAAATCTCCCCGGCGATCGCGGCGGCGCGCGAGCGCGGCGTCATCGTCTCGGGACCCGAGGCGCCCGACACGGTCTTCGTGCGGGCGGTGAAGGGGGCCTTCGACGGGGTGGTCTGCATGTACCATGACCAGGGGCACATCCCGGCGAAGATCCTCGACTTCGAGGGCGGCGTGAATATCACCCTGGGTCTCCCGATCGTGCGGACCTCCGTCGATCACGGGACCGCCTTTGACATCGCCTACGAAGGCGTTGCCTCGACCAAGAGCCTCGTTGCAGCCTACCGTTACGCGCTAAGACTGGCAGGAAGCGCGCACACGCGCGGAGGATCGACACCATGAAAAAAAGTTGGAGGATGACTCTGATGGCGACAGCGACGATCGCCGGCTTTCTGGCTCTGACGGCCTGCGCCTCCACCTCGCCGGCCGGCCAGGCGGCTTCGGGTCAGGAGCAAGGCGCTGCGGTCTCAGCGGCGCAGGCGGCGGGCCCGCTGCCTCCCATCCCGAGAAACCTCGGGATCATCGTGCGGAGAATCGACGGCCTTTCGCCGAGCTTCATCAGAGGTGCCGATGTCTCGATGCTGGCGCAGATCGAGGCGAGCGGCGGGAAGTTCCGTCGGGACGACGGAGCGGTCGGCGATCCGCTTGCGATCCTCCGGGATCATGGGGTCAATTGGGTGCGCCTCCGGCTGTGGAACCATCCCTTCTTCGCGAAGGAGACGACGATTGGCGGGATACGGAATCCCGCAGGCGCCCCAGTCGGCGGAGGCAACGACGACGAGCAGGTGGTAATCGGTCTCGCGAAGCAGGCCAAGGCGCTCGGCCTTTCGGTGCTGCTCGACTTCCACTACAGCGATTTTTGGGCCGATCCGGGAAATCAGCAAACGCCGGCCGCCTGGGCCGGTCTGTCGGCTCCCGAGCTCGAGCGGGCGGTGCACGACTACACCGAAAGGGTCCTGCGGGACATGGCTGCTGCGGGTGCAGCCCCCGACATGGTCCAGATCGGGAATGAGATAAACAACGGCATGCTCTGGCCCGTCGGAAGGGTGGGGCCGGGATCCGAAGGCTACGACGAGCTGATCCGGCTTCTCGACGCCGGGGTGAGCGCGGTCCGCACGGCGGACCCGCGGGCCAAGATCATGATCCATATTGCCGACAACGGGACCGCCGCAGTGAAAAGGTTTTTCGATCAGGTAAGCCCGCGGGTCGACTATGACGTGATCGGCCTCTCCTACTATCCCTATTGGCACGGAACGCTTTCCGAGCTGCGATCCACCCTCGATACGGTCGCCGCGCGCTACGACAAGCCGATAGTCATCGCGGAGACCGCCTACCCCTTCACCGACAAGAACGCAGACAGCACCCCGAACACCTTTTCGGGCGACGACCCGGTCGCGGGAGGATTCGCCGTGAGCGTACAGGGACAGGCGACCGAGATCCGGGACGTCATGGCGGCGCTTGCGGCCATCCCCGACCACCGCGGGCTTGGCCTCTTCTATTGGGAGCCCGATTGGATTCCCGTGAAGGGGGCGGGCTGGATGACCGGGGCCGGGGACGGCTGGGAGAACCAGGCCTGGTGGGATTTCAAAGGAAGGCCGCTCGCCTCGATGTGGACCTATCGCCTCGTCTCGGAGTCCACGGTGACCGAAGCGCCGACGCTCGCTTCGGTCACCGATCTCGCGGTCCGAACCTCCGTCAACCAGAGGCCGGAGCTGCCCGACCGGATTCCCGCCTACTTCAGCGACGGCTCGATTGCAGCGGTGCCCGTGAGATGGGAGCGGATCGACCCTTCCGCGTATGCCCGCGAGGGAAGCTTCACCGTCTCGGGGAGCGTCGAAGGAACCACCCTAAAGGCGAGCGCGGTCGTCACCGTCACCCGCAACGCCGTCGTCAACGGGGGCTTCGAGAGCGGCTCCCTCGCTCCCTGGCAGGTGGAAGGGACCTCAGGCGGCGGGCCGGTGACGGCCTTCACGGTCGAAAAGAGCCCGCCCTCCAACAACTCGCACTCCGGAAGCTACACCGGCTCTTATTGGTACGGCTCCCCTTATACCTTCAAAGTCTTCCAGACTATCCGGGGCCTGGCCCCGGGCGCCTATACCCTTCGCGCCTGGGTGATGGGGGCGAGCGGGAAGCCGGGAACGACGCCCGTCTCTCTCCGCCTCTTTGCCGAGAGCGGAGGGCGCACATGGGACGCACCCGTCATCAACACCGGCTGGCGAAAGTGGGTGCACTACGCAGTGAGCGACATCGTCGTGGATCAGTCAGGGCGCTGCACGATCGGGCTTGCGGGTGATATGCACGCAGGCGATTGGGGAAAGCTCGACGACGTGGAGCTTACGCCGGCGCAGTGAGCCGCTGCGCGCCCACTCACTCGGCCGAGCGGAGCGACGGGGGGGCCGGATCTGAGGGAGCCTCCGGCGGCGCAGGAGGGGTGGGTCCTGCTTGGGTCGCAGCGCCCGCGGCGGCCGCCGAACCCGCGCCTTGAGCGCCTGCGTTTGCGGCTGCCGCTGCGCCCTGAGTGCCCCCGCGTGTGATGTCCGCCGCCGCGGTCGGCGCCGAAGCTGAACCGTCGCTCGCATCGGCGCCGTCACCCTGCGGCTTCATGAGAGGCTCCCCCAGCAGCACGCTGCGGTCGCCGCGAAAGAGCAGGGCTCGATAGGCAGGCGAGAGGGGGCGTTGAGTCGGAGCCGATTCTCCGCCGGATGGGGCAGTCGAGCCCCCCGCTCCCGTAGCGGCCGCGGAGCCGGCGCTCCCTGGCGTCAGGGCGGAGGGAACCGCGATCTCGTAGCCTGCGTGGACATCGATCGGATTCGGCCCGACGCCGTCCCCGATGACGGTCTCGACGCCAATGACGGGTGTGCCGGCAGCCGCAGCGGATCCGGTGGCGGCGGCAGGAGTTGGGCCCGACGGCAGCCGCGAGAGCCCCACCTGGACCGTTCCCCGGCCGACCGCAATCTCGGTGCGGGCCTTGAGGCGCGCGACGAGAAAATCGCCGCCCCGGGTGGCAACCACGGCGCTGCCGGTTGCGGCGAAGAGGGCATTTCCTGAGGCCTGCCGCGCCACGGAAAAAAGAACTATGCCGTCCTCGACGATGACGACCGGCGGAGGGGGTGTTCCTCCCGCAGCAATCTTCGGAAAGGACGGGATCTCGATGCTCGAGCGCGGAGTGAGCTCGACGAGAACGCCCTCCCCGAACTGGATTTTGCAGGTGGAGCCGATTCCGGTCTGAATCGAATCCGGAGCGTAGATCGGGTCGCCGATGCGCGGGGGAATAGGCGCGCCTTGCCCCGCGGGGACGGCGCCGGGCGGGATCGCCGCTCCCGCCGCAGAGGCGCCGCCGCCGTTAGTCGCCGTGCGCCCGTTTACCGTCGCGCCCGGCTGCTGAGCTCCGTTGGGGCCAAGCTGCCTCACGGTGATCGAGCCGCTCACGTCGAGAAAGAAGCCCACCTGGCCTCCCTCGGTCGCGCCGGAGGGTGCAGGCTGCACTGCCTTCGTCGAGAGGGCCCCCGACTCACCAAGCGGCCCGAGCGAGCTCTGCCCTCTCTTGGCGCAGCCGGCGAGCGCGAGAAGCGCGGCGAGGCAGAGAAAGACTGCCGGGAAAGCGTAGGCCGCGCGGATGCGCGCCGGCCGGTGCGCCTCTGCGGCATCCGACCTCACCGCCCGCGCAGCGCAGTAGGTTTGCCTCGGGTGAGCGAATTCGGTATATTTCTCTTCGAAAACACTCACTTTTACACACCGGGAGAGGCGGAATGGCGAAACATCAATTCCAGACCGAAGTATCACAGCTGCTTCACCTTATCGTCCACTCGCTCTACTCGCACAAGGAGATCTTCCTGCGCGAGCTCATCTCGAACGCTTCCGACGCCCTCGACAAGCTCAAGTATCTTACTCTAACGGACGAGAAATTCAAATCGATCCCCTTCGATCCCCGCATCGACATCAGCTTCGACGGCAAAGACCGCCGCACCCTCGTCGTATCTGACTCAGGGATAGGGATGAACGAGGTCGATCTCGTCGAGAACCTCGGAACCATCGCCCGTTCGGGCACCCGCCTGTTCTTGAACCGGCTTTCAGGCGATCAGCGCAAGGACTCCAACCTCATCGGCCAGTTCGGTGTCGGCTTCTACTCGAGCTTCATGGTCGCTGACAAGGTCGAGGTGACCACCAAGAAGGCCGGCGAAGAGCAGGCCTACAAGTGGACGAGCGACGGCAAGGGCGACTATGAGATCGAGCCCGCGGAGCTCAACGGGTACGGGACGACCGTCGTTGTCCACCTGAACGACGAGGGCAAGGAGTACGCCGACCGGTGGCAGATAGAGGATCTCGTCAAGAAGTACTCGAATCACATTGCCTTCCCGATCTACCTTCGCTACCAGTCCGGCGACGAGAAGAAGGGCCAGGAGGAGAAGGTCGAGCAGATCAACAGCGCCTCCGCCCTGTGGCGGCGGCCCAAGACGGAGCTCACCGACAAGGACTACAAGGAGTTCTACGAGACGATCTCCCACGACGCGGGAGAGCCCCTCTTCTGGGTGCACACCCGCGCCGAGGGGGCGCAGGAGTACGTCACCCTTTTCTATGTCCCCAAGAAGGCTCCCTTCGACATGTACCAGGCCGACTATCGCTCCGGGGTCAAGCTCTACGTGAAACGGGTCTTCATCACCGATGATGAAAAGGAGCTGATGCCGGTCTACCTTCGCTTCGTGCGCGGGGTGATCGACTCCGAGGATCTTCCCCTCAACGTGAGCCGGGAGATACTTCAGCAGAATCGCATCCTCGCGGCCATCAAGAGCGCCTCGGTGAAGCGCCTCCTCTCCGAGCTCAAGTCGGTCGCCGACGGGAACAAGGAGCTCTACGGCGAGTTCATCGAGCAGTACAACCGGCCGCTGAAAGAGGGGCTCTACTCCGATTTCGCGAATCGCGATGCGCTTCTCGAGCTCGTGCGCTTCAAGTCAAGCGCCATCGACGGATGGACCGGCTTCGCCGACTACAAGGCGCGCATGAAGCCCGAGCAGAAGGCCGTCTACTTCATCACCGGGGACAACGAGGAGCGGCTGCGCGAGTCGCCCCTCCTCGAAGCCTACAAGCAGAAGGGGATCGAGGTTCTCCTCATGGCCGACGAGATCGATGAGATCGTCATCCCCTCGCTCGGCAAGTACGGCGATCTGGATCTGAAGGCAATCAACCGAACCGGCGCTGACGACGCCCTGAAGACCGACGACGACAAGAAGAAGGAGCAGGAGGTCGGTCCCCTCCTCAAGCGGATCAAAGAGGTCTTGGGCGACCAGGTGAAGGAGGTGCGCGCTTCAAGCCGCCTCGCCGATTCGCCCTCCTGCATCGTTGCCGACGAGAACGATCCGACCGTTCAGCTGCAGCAGATGATGAAGGCGCTCGGGCAGAAGGAGATCCCGGACTTCAAGCCCATTCTCGAGGTGAACCCGGGCCACGAGATCGTGAAAAAGCTTCAGGCCTATCTGGGCGATAAGGCGCTCCTCGAGGACGTGAGCCACCTGCTCCTCGAGCAGGCCCTCCTCATCGAGGGCGCGCAGCTTCCGAAGCCGGCGGAGTTCGTCCGCCGGCTCAACCGGGTGATGGCGAAGGCGCTGTAGCGCGCCTCGCTACAGCCGGTGCTCGGTGCGCGCGATGATGTCGTCCTGGGTGTCGCGCGCGAGGGTGACGAAGAAGGCCGAGTAGCCTGCCACGCGCACGACAAGGTCGCGATGCTCCTCCGGGTGGGCTTGAGCGTCGAGGAGCGTCTCCCGCGAGACTATGTTGTACTGGACGTGCCATCCCTTCAATTGGTCGAAAAAGGCTCGGATTATCGAGACAAGCTTCGCGCGGTCGCCTCTGGTCGCTATCGCCTGAGGCGAGAGCTTCTGGTTCAGGAGAACCCCGCCGGTGATCCTTGCGGTCGGAAGCTTGCTCACCGACTTGAAGACCGCGGTAGGGCCGAGGCGGTCGCTTCCGGAGGAGGGAGAGCTTCCCTCGGCGAGGGGGGTGCGAGCCTTGCGCCCGTCGGGCGTCGCGCCGACCGCCGCACCGGAAGGCACGTTCGACGAAATGCTCGAGGTTCCCGCATAGTACGTTCCACCGATCGGGCCGCGCCCAAAGCGGGTGTTGTGGTACTTCGAAAGCTCGTCGATGAAGGCGCCATAGGCTTCTACCAGGAGCCGGTCGACGTCGTCGTCGTCATTGCCGTACTTCGGCGCCCGGTTGATCAAGAGCTGCCGGAGCTTTTCGCCCCCCTCGCCCGCAAAGTCGCTTTCAAGCGCATCGAGCAGCTCCTGCTTTCCGACGCGGCCCTCCTCGAAGACGAGGCGTTTGATCGCCGCAAGCGAGTTTCCCAGATTGGCGATGCCCACCTGCAGCCCCGAGATGAAGTCGTACTTCGAGCCCCCCTCCTTCAGAGTCTTCCCGCGCGCAAGGCAGTCGTCGACGAGGGAGGAGCAGAGGATGTCGGGGACGTTCTCCTCGAGGGCGGTGTCGACGGCGGTGTCGATTGCGACCGTGGCGCGAGTGTAGAAGGCGACCTGGCGCTTCCAGGCCGCCATCACCTCGTCGAAGCTCGCCATGTCGGCGAGGCTGCCGATGCCCGGGTAGAAGGTCCGTCCGGAATCGGCGTCGTAGCCGTTGCGGAGGGTCGCGAGGAGGACCCGCGCGAGATTCAGGAAGCTCATCCCGGTGCAGCGGTAGCCCCACTTGCCGGGAACCGCGACCTCGATGCAGCCGATCGCCGAATAGTCGTAGGCGTCGGCGCGCTCGACCCCGAGTGCGATGAGCGCGGGAATCACTATCTCGTCGTTGTTGAAGGCCGGCATCCCGAAACCCTCGCCGATCACCTCGATGCATCGGCCCATGAACTCATCAGGCAGCCCCCGATGGTAGCGCACCGAGAGGTTCGGCTGCGGAAGCCGCAGGGCGCCCACCGACTCGAGAATGAGGTAGCTCAAAGGATTTACCGCATCGTTCCCGTCGGGGGTCTGCCCGCCGATCGTCACGTTCTGATAGAGCGGGCTTCCCGCGGAATAGCGGGTGTGCGACCACGGGCGGATCTTGTTGATGGCGAGGAGCTTGAGCCAGACGCCCTCGAGCAGCTCGAGCGCCCGGTCCTCCTCGATGATCCCGGCCGCGATGTCGCGCCGGAAGAAGGGGTAGAGGTACTGATCCATGCGGCCGAAGGAAACCGAGTGGCCGTTGCTCTCGATCTGAAGGATGAGCTGGATGAAGTAGCTGAGCTGGAGCGCCTGGTAGAAGCTCTCCGGGGGATCCGAAGCGATGCGGCGGCAGCTCGCTGCGATTGCGAGAAGCTCGTCTCGTCGCTTTGTCTCGGGCTCCTCGGTCGACGGACCGCTCGCGGCCGGCTCTCCGCGCCGGAGCGGTTCTGCGCCGAAGGCGGCCTGCGGGCGGGCAAGCGCCTCGGCCAGGGTCGCGAACCGCCCGATAAAGGCGGCCACCCCCTCGAGCGTGATCTCGACGGCCTGGTAGAACTGCTCCCGGCGGAGATCGGCCCACTCGGCGAGCTCGAGGCGCGCGCGGTGGGCGCGCACCTCTGCGATGAGGCCTCCGATGCCGAGCCGGAGCAGCTTTTCGTAGCTCACGGCGATGTGGCCGTCGCCGGAGGTAAGGTTCCCTTCGGCGCGGATGATTCCCGCGTCATGAATCTCGCGCATGAGGTAGGGCATGAGCTCGGTTCCCTTCTCGATGAGGGTTTGCCCCCGCCAGTAGGGCAGAAGCTCCCGAAGCTCGGCCGCTGCTTCACTCGAGGGGAAGAAGGCGTCGCCGGGCCTCCGCTCAAACTCGTCGAGCTCCTCCAGAACCCAATCGACCGCGTACTCGGGGAAGATCGGAGCGGCGCGTGGGCGGGAGGCCTGGTTGCCCACGATCAGCTCGCCGGGCTCGATGCGGATGGTCATCCGCTTCAGGGTCTCCGAGAGCGCGAGCGCCCGCCTCACAACGACCGGCTTCGCCTGGTAGCGGCGGTAAACCTCGGTGTAGATCCGAGCGCGCTCGGTGCAGATGGTCGGGCGAGTGGAGAGGAGCTCCTCTTTCAGGCGGCGAATCCGGGCGGAAAGCCGCGTGGTCTGCTTTTCGACGGTGATCGGCATGTCATCCTCCAATGGTTGCCTGCAGGCCCTCCGCCTCCGCCAGGTCCACGTAGCGGGAGAGCGTGGAGGCGGAGGGCGCGCGGACCTCTGGGTAGGGATAGTCTCGGCCGAGAAGGACGAACTTGCCCTTCCCCAGCGTATGATAGGGGAGAAAGTGGATCTCCCGAACGTTCGTGAAGAGCGCCGCCTGGGCGACGATGGCCTCGATCTCGCTCTCGGCATCGTTGAAGCCCGGAATGACGGGGACTCGGATGACGGTTGGCGCTCGAGCCGCCTCGAGCCGAGCGAGGTTGTCGAGAACGAGCGAGAGCCGCCCGCCCGTGAAGGCGTGGAACTTCCTCTCGTCGAAGCTCTTGAGATCGGCAAGGAAGAGGCTCACGAAGGGAAGGACCCGCTCGATCGCCCTCCAGGGGGCATGCAGCGTCGTCTCGATCGCCACGTCGATCGATCGCTTGCGAAGAGCGCGCACCAGCTCCAGCAACAGGGGAGCTTGCGCGAAGGGCTCGCCGCCCGAGATGGTCGCGCCGCCCTTGGCGCCGTAGAAGGGCAGGTCCTTCTCGACTTCTCGCACGATCTCCTCCGCGGTTAGCTCCTCGCCTTTCACCGTGAGCGCCCCCGACGGGCAGACCTTTCGATAGCGCCCGGCGTCGGCAATGCGGTCACGATGGAAGCGCGGTCTTCCGGCCTCGACGGAAACCTCGCCGACGGCGACCTGCGTGCAGTCAAGGCAGCCGATGCAGAGGCGCGCGTCGTAGAGAAGCTGCGGTTTTCGAGACTGACTCTCGGGATTCTCGCACCATGGGCAGGCGAGGGGGCAGCCCTTGAAAAAGATCACCGTCCGCACCCCGGGCCCGTCGTGCGTGGAGAACCGCTGGATGTCGAATATCATCGTTTGCCTGTCGTTCGAGAACGTTTACGTGAGACTTGTTGAGATCGAGCCGGTCAGAACGAGGCCAGTGTAAGCCCTTTACGGTCGAAAGTCAAGTAGGTTACGAGTGAAAGCCCTCCTGCCGGCGCTCGACGTTGGGAGGAGGGGCCGGCCTCGGGAATCGACAGGACGGGGAGCAGCGACTGAAGGAGGACCATGATGACGCATTCTGCGATCGTTCCCGCGTAGCTCACTTCGTCCCCGAGGATCGCCGACCCGCCGATAACGACCGCAGCTATCGAGTTGAGCCGATGGGGGTCGCCGATGGTAGGATAGCTGGTGCGGGTGTACCCGGTGAGGAGCACTCCGGCGAGGGCTGTCAAGGAAAACCGGAGACCGGCGGCTACTCTTTCGAGTAGCCCGCCATGAGCCCCGAGATGAAGTAGCGCGAGAGGAAAATAAAGACCACGAGCGGAATAATCGAGGTGATGATGGCGCCCGCCATCTGGATCTGCCACTGCGCCACTTCGGAGCCCTTCAGGGAGGCCAGGACCGGCATCACCGGTTGGACCTGCGGGCTCAAGGTAAGGGCCAGCGCCAGGAGGAACTCGTTGAAGACCTGCACGAAGACGAGAATCGCGGCCGAGATGACGCCGGGGATCGACATGGGCATGAGGACCCGCCGGTAGAAAGTCCAGGGGCGGCAGCCGTCGATCGCCGCAGCCTCGAGGAAGGAGCGGGGGGTCTTCATGAAGAAGGTCGCGATGATGAGGGTCGCCATCGGGACGTTCACGATAAGGTAGGCGAGAATCAGCCCCTCATAGGTGTCGAGCAGGCGCAGGGTGTTCATCAACTGGGTAAGCGGGATGAGCACGACCTGATAGGGCAGGAAGGAGGCCACGACGATCGCGAAGAAGATGATCGTCGCGTAGCGAAACTGAAAGAGGATCAGGTAGTAGGCCGCGAGCGATCCTAGGAATACACAGAGAAAGGTCGCGGGAATGGAGATGATGAGGCTGTTCTTCAGCCCCCCCTTGAGAGCGTTGAAAGCGACCGCGAAGTTGTGCCACTCGAGGTGAGCCGGCGGCTGGATATAGCTCTGGGCGGCGACCTCCGCCTGGGTCTTGAAGGAGGTAACCACCATCGCGTAGACCGGCATGAGCCAGAGAACAGCGAGAACGATCACAACGACATAGGGAAAGATCTTCTCGCGGCGGCTGACGAGCGCGCTCATTCCTGCACCCACTTCTTGATCGCCCAGTTGGAGTAGGGGATCACCATGATCGCCGCGAGGATCAGGATGACCGTGCTGATCGCTGTTCCCATGCCGAAGTCCCGCTGGGCGTAGGAGATCTGGTACATCAGGAAGGGGAGCACCTCGGTTTGGTCGCCGGGACCGCCGCCCGTCATGACGTAGACCAGGTCGAAGACCTTCACCGTGAAGATGGCGAGCATCGTCGTCGTGATCAAAGTTCCGTGGCCGACGTTCGGCAGGGTCAGGCTGAACATCGTCCGGGTTCGGCTCGCTCCGTCAAGCCTGGCCGCCTCGTACATCTCGGTCGGCAGCCCGCGGATCGCCCCGAGGTAGATCACGAGGGCGAATCCTGTGTACTGCCAGAAGGCGGCAACGATCATCAGATAGATCGCGATGTGTGGATCGGCGATCCAGCCAAGCTTCATCGTGTTCACGCCGAAAGCCGCAAGGACGGAGTTGATGAGCCCGGAGCTCGGATCGTAGACCCAGGCCCAGAGTGTCCCGGTTACGACGTAGGCGAGAGCCATAGGATAGAGGAAGATCTGCCGGAAAACGGTCTCCGCCCGCCCGATCGTGGTGAAAAAGTCGGCGAGGACAAAGCCGAGAAAGGTCGTCGGGACGATGAAGACCACGAGCCAGATGAGGTTGTGAAGGAGATCGTCCCAGAAGCGCTGCAGGGTGAACAGGTTGATGTAGTTCGCGAGCCCGGCGAACTTCCATGTCGGGAGGATGCCGTTCCACACCGTGAGCGAGGCTACCAGGTTCCAGGCGATGAGCAGGTAGAGCACCGCTATCAGGATGAGGACCGGCGTTAGGTAGATGAAGCCGTAGGAGCGCTTGAAAATCATGTTCGCATTATCTCACAGGAATCGAAGAGGCGGCAACGTTGCCGCCTCGTCGAAGTAGGTTTTAAGTCGAGCCAACGGAGAGCTACTGCCAGTACCAGGACATGTTCTGCTTCAGGTTGTCGCGCTCGGCCGCCGTCGCGATTGCGTTGATCGCGCTGTCGACGTTCGGGGCGCTGACAAACTGGGTAAGGACGTTCATGAGATCGCCGCCGAAGTTCGCGGTCATCAGGCCGCCGTGGAACCCATCGGAGGTTACCTGTGCGCTTCCGCTGTGCAGGGTCTCCGCACTCAGCTTACGGAAGGGATCGGGGTAGATGTCCGAGGGGACGTTGTTGAGAATCGTCACCGAGCCCTTGATCAGGTTGAAGGTCTTCTGCGCATCGACGGTAGTAAGCATCTTGAGCCAGTCCTCGGCGAGCTGCGGGTGCGGGGCGCCCTTGGGCATCGGGAAGCTGTCGGCATGGCCCATCCAAACGTCTCCGGGAAGGGCGACGGCGCTGAAGTCCACCTCCGGCTTCATACCAATGCTCAGGAAGTAGCCGAGAACCCAGTCGCCCATCCAGTACATCGCTGCATCGCCGGTCTTCAGGAGGGCAGCCGCCTGGTCCCAGGTCTTCGTCGAGGGGTAGGGGTAGAGATAGGGAACGAGCGAGGCATAACGCTCCATAGCCTTTCGGAAGGTCGGATCGGTCTTGTAATCGATCCTGCCGCTGTCGACCTTCTGCATGAACTCGACCCCGCCGGTCAAGAGGTCGCACATGTCGAAGAGATAGGTCGACCACACCGCCTCCTTGTCCCCGAACGCGATAGGCGCAACGTTTGGCATGGCAGCCTTGATCGCCTTTGCGTCGGCCAGGAGCGAGTCGAAATCGGTTGGGGGTTTCAGGTTGAGCTGGTCGAAGATCTTCTTGTTGTACCAAAGCCAGTTGGTGCGATGGGCGTTGAGGGGCACCGTCCAATAGTGGCCCTCGAACTTCATCATGTGGACCCACATCGGGTCGATATTGCTGGCGTAGTTGGTCGACTGCCAGATGTTGTCGACAGGGTCAAGGTAACCTGCGTCGGCATAGTCCTTGAGCTGGCTGCCCATCGATGCCTGAAAGGCGTCTGGCGGGTTGTGCGACTGAAGCTTGCCGATGAGAACCGCGAGCATGTTGGAGCCGCCGCCGCCCGCGACCTGGTTTTCCAGAACGTCGACGCCAGGGTGCTGTTCCTTGAACATGGCGAACAGCGCGTCAATCGCCTGTTTTTCGCCTCCCGCGGTCCAGTAGTCATAAATAAGGAACTGTTTTGCCGCGGGAGCGCCGCCGCCGCTCGAGCTACTTGCCGATTCCTTGGAGCCTCCGGCGAACGCGGTTCCGGCCGCGACCGCGAGGACCAAAGCCAGGGTTGAAAACAGCTTGAGTGCTTTCATCCTCCATACCTCCGTATTTCTTTACATGGCCCCATGCATGCGCAGGGCCGACGCGATTCTCCCATTATCAGGCCGGTACTGTCATCTGTCAACGAGAATATTTATGTATGAAACCGAAATCAATTTCGCATAAAAGCAAAGATACCGGCTAAAACGAAAGTGTGGTAGGACGAGGTGATGTCGGGTCACGAAGGGACCTGCGCAGACGCGATCGGCGAGTCGGTACCAGGCTCGTTTGGCACTCGACGCTGATGTTTGCGCACACATTTGCATTATCCACCAGGATCGGACCGGTGTCAACGAAAATCTGGAGGATCCCACGACGCCGAGAGCCACCGCGCCAGGGCAGGCCGTTAGGGCGGCGTCGCTATCCAAGGACGCCAGAGCGATTCAACTTGACCGATCCGCCGCCGTAGATTATCTGTACAGTTAGGTAAAGTATGTCGTCCGGTCGGCAAGAGCGCCCCTCTGATTCTCGCTTCGTTCAATCCGTGACGCGCATCGCCTGCAACGAGCACTGTGCGGAGCTCAGCGTACCTGGCGGCCGGTGGGATGTCGTCGTCTTCAGGGGCCGCGGCAGGGCCACCGTTTTGCTTACGGGCGCAACGACCCGTCCGATAACCTCTGTCAACGATCCGGGCGACGAGCTTCTGTGCATATCGTTCGTGGAGCTCCTCGATCTCATTGGCCCGCTTACCGATCCTCGAGCGCATGGCGGCGATTCGTCGGTCGCGTTCGACATTGTTATCCCGTCCATTCCCGGCCACGGCTTTTCAGGATCGCCGACAGCGCCGGGTTAGACGCATGCCCGAACCGCGTCATCGGAGCGCAGGTCGACAACCTTCTTACTTTCCCCTCGGGAGATCCGGCGGATATGGCGGGCCTCACGGCCGATGAGCAGAGGCGGCTCGGGCGGTTGAAGCAATTCCAGGACGATATGATGGGCTCTATGCAGATTCAGGGCACTCGGCCGCAAACCCTGTCGTATGCTCTTGCCGACTCGCCCGCCGGGCAGCTTGCATGGATCGTGGAGAAGTTCAAGGAGTGGACGAACCCGTCCGTCGATCTTCCGGAAGATGCGGTGGACGGCGACCGGATGCTTGCCAACGTGAGCATCTACTGGTTTACGAGGACCGCCCGCTCTTCGGCGAATCAATACTACGAGACCTTCCACGATCCGAGCGCCATTGCGCCGAAACCGCGGTCGACCGTGCCCACGGGGGTGGCGATCTTCCCGGGGAATGTCGCGATCCGCCGCTTCGCCGAGCGGACCGACACGATCGTCCACTGGTCGGAGTTCGATCGCGGCGGCCACTTTGCCGCGATGGAGGCTCCCGATCTCCTGGTCGATGACATCCGTGCCTTCTTCCGCGGGCTTACTGCATGAAGTCCGATCGACCGCTGACTCTGCGCGAGCTGAATCGGGCGACTCTTGCACGGCAGTGGCTGCTGGACCGAAAGGTCCGGCAGCCCTTCGCGGCAATCAGATCACTCGTCGCCGTGCAGGGGCAAGTTTCCAACGCTCCTTACGTCGGCCTCTGGAGTCGCCTCCGCAATTTCAAGCGCGACGATCTGACGGCCCTCATCGAAGGGCGGCGTGTCGTACGGGCGCCCAGCTTTCGCGGGACGCTGCAGCTCCAGGCCGGCGAGGACTACCTGCTCTTCCAGCCGCTCGTTCGCCGCGCCCTCGCCCGCAACCTCCACCTCTTCGCAAAGCGGTCGAAGGGCTTCGATTGGGAGAGAGTCGCGGCATCGTTGCTCGCCCATCTGCTCGAGCGGCCGCGAACCGGCGTCGAGCTGCGTGCGAAGATGGAGGAGCTGTTCTCCGGCTTCGGCAAGCCGAACATTCTCGACTCCGTTCGAATGGAGCTGGGCTTGCTCCAGATACCCCCTGCGGGCGTATGGGGATTTACCGGGAGGCCGACCTATGTCGAGGCGTCGGCATGGCTTGGGGAAACCTTCGTTGCCTCGCATGAGGGATTGAAGCAGCTGGTCCTGCGCTATCTGGCCGCCTTCGGTCCTGCAAGCGTACAGGACATCCAAAGTTGGTCCGGGCTCACGAGGCTCGACTCCACGGTTGAAGCCCTCAGGTCGAGCCTTCGCACCTTTCGCGACGAGGAGGGTAGGGAGCTCTTCGACCTGAGCGATGCGCCGCGACCGAAGCCGGACACGCCGGCCCCGGTTCGCTTCCTGCCCGAGTTCGACAACCTTGTCTTCGGCCACGACGACCGCCGCCGCATCGTCTCGGACGCTGACCGGCCGCGCCTCCTCACACGGGACTTCAACTGCGCCGCCGTTCTGATCGACGGATTCGCGAAGGGCAAATGGAAGATGGAGCGGCAGCCGGAGCGGATAACCCTTGTTATCGATCTCTTCGAGGCTCTTTCGCGGAAGGCGCAGAACGAGCTCCAGGAAGAGGGAGAGCGGCTATTGCGATGGATGGGCGGCGAGAAGGTGTCCTACACGATCCGAATTGAGGGAGGGTGACGCGGCGAGACGGGCGGCGGAAAGGTTTATGAGGCGGCGGCGGCTTGCCCTAGACCGTCGGCCAGCCTATAATACTCGACGAATCCCGTTCGCGCGGGCGAAATCTGGGTAACATATGTCGTCGAACGATCCGACTCATGAGCTACCGCTCGGGCATGGAGAATTGATTCTCATTGTCGACGACGAAGAATCGATAAGGGAAACCGCAGGACGCCTGCTGGAACACTACGGGTACAAGGTTCTCACTTCGACGGACGGGACGCAAGCCGTGGCCGCCTGCATCGAGCACCTGGGTGCTATCCATCTGATGATCACCGACATGAAGATGCCACATCTGGATGGTGCAAAGACAATCCAAACGTTGCGAAAGGTAAGCCCTAAGATGAAGATCATCGCAATGAGCGGCTATCTTCCGACGCCTTCGCCCGCAGGGGTGCAAGCGCTTCAAGCTGAAGCCTATTTGTCGAAGCCCTTTTCGAAAGAAATGCTTCTGCAAACGGTTCGAAATGTGCTTGGGAAACCGTAGCTGATCGCGCGAAGGGTGCTCCCCTCCAGCCGGCGGCCGCGACGGCGGACTCCAGATCGCGCTTTCACCTACAACCAGCGGTTGCGGTTTCTGCCGGCCGGCGGTATGATATGAACTGATGATGTTTGCGCTAACAATTGCGTGAAAGAGAAGGGGCAGCGACTTCGGGCCGTCGCCGTCACGGATGGTGGCCGTCGCGCCGGACGGCGGGAGCAACCGGCGACAGAGGTCAGCTGCCGCTTCAGCAAGGAGGGAATCGGTGGGAGCACGAATAGTCCTGATTGGCGCCGGAAGCGCTATGTTCGGCCTCGGCTCGCTCGGCAATATCCTCAAGAGCAAGCCCCTCGAGGGAAGCACGGTGGTTCTCCACGACATTAACCCGAAGGCACTCGAGAGGGTCGAGCGCGTCGCCCGGCGCTTCATCGACGAGCGCAGCCTTCCCTACACGCTCGAGGCGACCACCTCGCGCAGGGAGGCGGTGCGCAAGGCCGACTTCTGCATCATAGCGATCGAGGTCGGCGATCGCTATGCCCTCTGGGAGCAGGACTGGAAGGTCCCGCTCCAGTTCGGGATCCACCAGGTCTATGGCGAGAACGGGGGGCCGGGTGGGCTGTTCCACGCCCTTCGCATTATCCCTCCAATTCTTGAGATCTGCGGCGACATCGCGGAGCTGTCTCCCGAGGCGCTCGTCATCAACTTGAGCAACCCGATGACGCGCATCAGCCTCGCCATCAACCGCGCCTATCCAACGCTCAAGGTCGTCGGCCTCTGCCACGAGGTCGTCTCGCTCGAAGAGCACCTCCCCAAGATCCTCGGGATTCCCTGGTCGAACCTCCGCGTCAAAGCGGGCGGATTGAACCATTTCAGCGTCCTGCTCGAGGCGGTCTACCGGGACTCGGGGCGAGACGCCTATCCGGAGATTCGAGCCAAGGCTCCGGCCTATTTCGCCGGGCTTCCGGAGGGGTCGTACGAGAACCTCGGTGCAACGAAGGAGATGCTCGACATTGCCCGCGGGAGCAGCGAGCGCCTTCCTGGCCGGAAGGGGGTGTGGCCGGAGCGCGAGCTTTTCCGGGTGATCCTCGAGAAGTTCGGGCTGCTCCCGATAACGACCGACAGCCACCTCGGCGAGTACCTCCCGTGGGCGCATTCAGCGGTCGATCACAAAGGAATCCTCGACTTCTACTCCTTCTACCGCACATGGTGTCTGGAGCAGGTGCCCGAGTCCCGGATCAAAGGCACCCTCGAGATCGAGCACTGGCGCGAGATTCCGATCATCGAGGCGATCGTTACCGGCAGTCGCGCCGAGGAGCTCGCGGTGAACCTTCCGAACCAAGGATTCATCGAGAATCTGCCCCGGGATATCGTCGTCGAGGTCCCGGCGAGCGTCGACGGCCGCGGAGTTCACGGGGTGGAGCTCGGAGCGCTGCCGAAGGGGTTTGCCGGCCTGCTTGCGAATCAGGTGCCGGTAAACGATCTGACCGTGGAGGCGGCCCTCCACGGATCGCGCCAGCTTGCCCTCCAGGCGCTCCTCGTCGATCCGGTGGTCGACAACGTCCGGGCGGCCGAGCAAACCCTGGATACCGTCATCGCTCTCCAGGGCGCATACCTCGCGTACCTCCGGTAGGCTGCGATGGAAAAGTGCTGGATCGTTACCGACAGCGGCTCCTCTTTCTCGGCATCGGACTTTCATATCCCGGGCCGCGAGCTCGGCTGGGGCGACGACGCCTACTGCCGCAAGACGACCTTGCACGGAGGGCGCCAAACCGGCGTCGAGATCATCGAGCTCTGTAACGGTCCGCTCACGCTTCGCATCTGCCCGACGCGCGGCATGGGGATCGTCGACGGGCGATTCGGCCGCTATCCCCTCGGCTGGAGGTCGCCCGTGAGCGAGATAGTGCATCCCCAGTTCGTCAATCTGCTCGAGATGGGCGGGAGGGGAGCGCACTACGGCTTTAACGAGCTCCTGAACCGCTGCGGAATCGAGTGGTCAGGAGCGATGGGCGAGGACGAGGTGCGGAACAACATGGGCGCCGTGGAGCGGGTCTTTCTTCCGCTGCACGGCAAGGTCGGATGGACCCCGGCCTCGCGGGTGCGCCTCCTCACCGCGGAGGGGAAGGTGACAGTGGAGGGCGACATCCCCGGGTGAGTATGAGATGCTCTACCACACCAACTTCGGGGCGCCGTTTCTTGAGGCGGGATCGCGCTACTTCGGGAGCTACGACCGGATGATCCCGCGCGATCGGTTCGCTGCGGCCGGCCTCGATACGCTTGCTACAATGCCGGGGCCGACCGCCGGCTTCGTCGAGCAGGTATTCCTGTTCCGCGCGCGCGCAGACCGAGAGGGTTTCGCCCATCAGCTCCTCGCGAACCGCGAGGAGGATCTCGCAGTGCAGGTGAGCTTCACGGTCGACACGCTGCCCTACACGATTCTCTGGAAACGGTGCGCCGGGCTGCGGGAGGGTTACGTCGTCGGATTGAACCCCTGCTCGGACCTTCCGAATCCGCGAAGAGCCGAGCGAGCAGCCGGCCGGCTAAAGACTCTCGCGGCCGGAGCGGAGGTCGTCTTTCATCACCACATCGATCTTTTCGAGGGGACCGAAGCGGTAGGTCGGGCGATCGAGACCGTCCGCGATGCGCACGGGCCGGAGCAGGTCGGCGAGGCGGGCGACTTTGGCTTCCTATCGTAGGGGCGGCGGAGGGGCGCATCTCCCCACCTCCGCATCCTTCAGGTATAATTCGCTCCCGAAGGAAATTGGACGATGGCTTCGCAACAAGATGTAGCCGCGCGCGCGCACGTCTCATTCATGACAGTCTCCCGGGTCGTGAACAATCATCCCAACGTGAAGAAGGAGACCCGCGAGCGGGTGCTTGCGGCCATTCGCGAGCTCGCCTACTATCCGAACGCCTCGGCGCGCGCGCTGAACGCCCGCAAGACCGACAACATCGGGGTGATCTTCCCGCGCAAGGAGTACGTGTTTTCTCGGCCCTTCTTCATCGAGCTATGCGTCGAGCTGGAGGACTGCTTAAGCCTGCGCGGCTACCATCTCTTCCTCGGCAGCACGAGGACCGGCGACGAGTACCGTGACCCCACCCGCCTCGTCAAGGAGCGGAAGGTGGACGGGCTCATCCTGATTGCCCCGCCCGCGCGCGACCCGGAGATCAAGCGGCTTGCGGCGGGGAATCTTCCTTTCGTCATCGTGCACGGGAGGAGCGCCGAGGTGGACTGCGCCTACGTGGACACCAACAACGTCGAGGGGACCGCGATCATCCTCAAATACCTCTTCGAGCTGGGGCATCGGCGGATCGCCTTCGTCTGCGGGAACATGGCCGAGATCAACGCGCGCGAGCGCTACGAGAGCTACCGAAGCGAGCTTGCGGAGATGGGGATCCCCATCGACAAGAGCCTGGTCTGCCGCGGCAACTGGTCGATCGAGAGCGGTTACGCGGCCTTCTGCACGCTCCTGCGGCGCAGGCCGGCGCCGACAGCCATAGTCTTCTCGAACGATCAGATGGCCCTCGGCGCGATCCGGGCCGCCTACGACAACAACGTGCGCATCCCCGAGGACATCTCGATCACCGGGTACGACGATATCAAGTATGCCTCTTTCGCCGTGCCCGCCCTGACGACGATGCGGCAGCCCCTCGATGCGGTCGCCTCCGCGGCCACCGAGCTCATCTTGAGCCGCATCGCCGGAGCCGACGGGATGCAGAGCATCGTCCTTTCATCCGAGTTCAAGGTGCGCTCCTCCTGCCGGCGGCTCTAGCGGGCGGCGACCGCCGTTCCCGGCAGCCGTCGGCGAGCGTCGACCGCTATCCGAAACCGCCGTTCGCGGCCGGTCTCACGTCCGCTCAACCTTCGCGTGCAAGGTACGCCCGCACTCCGTCGCGCCAGTCAGGCATGGAATAGCCGGTCACGAGCCGGAAGAGCCGCCCGTCGAGGACTATCCTTGAGGGGCGCTTGGCCTTCCGCCTAACCTGCGAGGCATCGATCGGCTCGACCCGCTCGGTGCGGCCCGCGGCTGCAAGGACTGCTTCAGCGAACTCGGCTCGTGTACAGCCCCCGGTCCCGGTCACGTTGTAGACGCCGAAGGCGCCCGTGGCGATGAGGCGGCCGATCCCTTCCGCGAGGTGGGCGGTGTAGGTGGGACATTCGAGCTGGTCGGTCGCCATGCGCACGATCCCGTCGCGCTTCGCCTGCGTGAGCACCCGGTCGACGTAGTTGTTCGGCCGGTGGCCGAAGAGCCACGAGGTGCGCACCACGTAGGTCGCGGGGCAGAGCTGGAGCGCGAGCCGCTCGCCTGCGAGCTTCGAGGCGCCGTAGACGTTGATGGGCCCCGTGACTGCGAACTCGTCGTAGTCCGAGGTCGTCGTTCCGTCGAAAACATAGTCCGTGGAGATGAGGAGATAGGAGCAGCCGAGCGCGCGCGCCGCGAGCGCCAGGTTCTGGGCGCCGAGGGCGTTCACCCGCCAGGCGAGCTCCGGCTTCTCCTCGCAGACGTCCACATCGACGAGCGCGGCCGAGTTGAGGATGAGGTCGGGCTGCGCAGAGCGAACCTTCTCGATGGCCGACTGCCGATCGGTCACGTCGATCTCTTCGATGTCCCAGGCAGTGACCGCGTGGGAGCGGCTCAAGGCAGCCGCAAGCTCGGAGCCGAGCATTCCCTTTGCCCCGACGATGAGGATCTTCATTTTGCGAGGCCCGTTGCGGTCCGATGCTTCGCGGCGGCCGCGTCGATCGAGGCGCGGAGCTTCCTCACCGCGGCCGCGATGTCGCCCGCACCCGGCTTGAACTTGCCCTGCGGGCCTTTCATGAGGGGGGAGGAGAACTCGCCGACGGTCATCCCGTTTGCGACGAACCGATCGACGTTTCCGGGATTCAGGCCGCCGTCCTCCATCAGGTCGACCTCCGCCTCTCTGCCCTCGGCGACTATCATGTCGTGGAGCCGCCGGATATTGGTGTACATGATTTCATCGATGTGATGCGGGCTTGCGCTTCCGCTCGTCGGCTTCCAGAAGGGGGCCTTGCTCTCGTACTCGACGATGTCGACGAAGGGGATGTACTGCTCGAAGGCGACGATCGGGGTTCCCTGCCACGCCCAGACTCCGACCTTGAGCTCGAGGGTCTCCTTCACGTAGATGACCTGCTGAATGAGCATCTCCCCCGTGGTCTCGATCGGCAGGCTGATGAGGTCCGCGCCCAGCTCTTTCAGCTGGCGGAGCACGTCGAAGTTCGGCCGCAGCATCTGGAGCTGCACCTCGATCTCGAGGTTGGTGTGCGGTCGAATCCCATCGAGGATGTCGATACCGCCGCGGGGGGCGCTGAAGTCCATGTACTTGCCGTCCCGCATCTCGATGTGGACCCAATCGGCTCCCCCCTCCTCGAGCTCTTTCACCGTCGCGCCCAGATTCCCGTAGTCGGCCCAAAACAGCCCGGCCGCGATCTTGACCCTGTTGTCGACCTTCCCAATCAATGTCTTTTTTGCCATAGTGGTCCTCCGTCTCCACGGTAAAGCTAGAATCCTTCGTTAGTCAACAGAATTCGTATTATGTGAAAGTGTTTTGACTTTCATACGTAGATATGCTATCCTGGTCTCATTCGGCGGGTGATGCCGCTTCGTAGGACCCTCCGCGCGGAAGGAGCGTACTCATGGATAAGATCCTGTGCGGCGTGGATATCGGCGGGACCAAGCTCGCGATCGGTCTCGTGGCTCTCGAAGGACGGGTGATCGACTCCGTCACGCTCCACGATCACGCCCAGAAGGATGCGCACGGGGTGATCGCGGAGATCGTCGGCACCGTTCGCGAGCTGCTCGAGCGAAACGGCTTCGCCGAGGAGCGCCTCCTCGGCATCGGAGTCGGCACCGCAGGGCACCTTCGCTACCGGGAGGGGACCCTCATCACCATGTCGAACCTCCGCGGCTTCAAGAACTACCCTCTTCGAGCGACCCTCCAGAGCAACTTCAAGGCACCGGTGCACGTCGACAACGATGCGAACGCGCAGGCCTACGGCGAATACCGCTACGGGGCGGGCCGCGGATATGAGGATCTTGTCTTCGTGACGGTGAGTACCCAGATCGGAGCGGGGGTCATCCTCGGAGGCAGGCTCTTTCGCGGGAGGACCGGTACGGCGGGCGAGATCGGCCACACCATCGTGGAGCCCCACAGCGATCTTATCTGCCCCTGCGGGAACAGGGGCTGCCTCATCGCGGTGGCCTCCGGGGTAGCCCTTCCGTCGGTCTTCCAAAAAAAGCTCGACGCGGGAATGCGGTCGAAGCTGGCCGAGCGAGCGGCGGGCGAGCGGGGCGCCTTCAGCCTTTCGGAGGTCGACGGGGCCTTCATCAGGGAAGGCCTCGACGCCGGCGATGAGATCTGTGTTGACATCGTCAAGGATTACTCGGACTATATCGGCATCGGCGTCTACAACATCTTCCAGGTGTTCAACCCCCAGGCAGTTGTCCTGGGCGGCGGGCTGCTCAACTGGGGGAATGAGTTCTTCGATCGAATAAAGGCTCGATTCTCCTCTCTTGCGAGGGACATGCTGTTCGATCCGATGGCGATCGTGCGGGAGGAGATCGGCGCGAACGCCGGTGTCGTAGGCGCCGCATCGTTGGTACTAGAGGAAGCATGAACGAGCGGCACAATCGAATTCTCGGGATACTCACCCGCGACAATAGGACCTCGGTCAACGAGCTCGCCCAGGAGCTCTCGGTATCCTCAGTCACCATCCGCCAGGATCTTACCCTCCTCGAGCGGGAAGGGCTCCTCAAGAGGGTCCATGGCGGAGCAATCCTACGGGGCGCCGACGACATCACGAGCAGGCTCGGCATCAACTACGAGCGGAAAATCCTCATCGCCCGCAAGGCGGCGAGCCTCATCGAGGATGGAGAGACTATCTTCATCGAATCCGGGTCGGTCAACGCCCTCTTTGCCAAGGAGCTTGCCGGCCGCTCGTCGATTACCGTCGTCACGACGAACGTGTTCATCGCCCGTCAGCTGCGCAAGAGCAAGGGCGCCAAGGTCATCCTCATGGGGGGCATCTATCAACCCGAGAGCGAGAGCCTGGTCGGTGCGCTCACCAAGGCCTGCATCGAGGCGGTCAACTTCGGCAAAGCCTTCATCGGCATCGACGGCTTTTCCCCGGAGGCGGGTCTTACGAGCAGGGACATGATGAGGGCGGAGATCGCCGCGGAGATTGTCCGCAGGGCAAGGACGAGCTATGTCCTCACCGATTCGAGCAAGTTCGGGCGGAGCGAGCTGTCGACCATCTGTCCGGTAGAGTCGATCGACTGCCTCATCACCGATACGGACATCCCGCGGGAGCACCGCGGCTTTCTCGAGTCCAAGGGCGTCGAGGTGGTGGCAGTCTAGCCGTCGGGGCGCCCGCCTCGCTCCAGAAACTCGCGGCGCGCCGCAAAGGCGAGATCCGTCCGATTCGTGATGAGCCCGTCGGCGCCGAGGGCGAGCAGCCGGCGCATGACCTCCGGATCGTCGACCGTCCAGACGTAGAGCCTCCTTCCGAGGCGGTGGATGGCGCGGATGAGCGGCGAGGTGGCTACCGGCAGCAACCCTGCCCGGTCCGGTAGCATGTAGGCGTCGCAGGCCGACATCCATCGGACGGGCAGGCCGGCGTAGCTTGCTGCAAGAAGGCGCACGGCAGCCGGGCGATCGGCGGCGACCGAGACCGCAGGGAGCGCCGCCCGCAAGATACGCGTAATCCGGGGATGGAAGCTGCCGAAGACCACGCAGTTGCGCAATTCGCGCCGATGGATCCGGCGAACGACCTCCATTGCAAAGTCCGGATCGTTCTCCTTTATGTCGATGCTGAACGAGCGCCCCGGAAAGCGATCGAAAAGCTCGCTCAGGGTGGGAATGGTTATTCCCATTCCGCGCATGGGATATCCCTCGGCGTCGGGGAGGCGGAATTGCCACGCGAAGTCGAGCGCCTTGAGCTCCCCAAGCTTGAGCGAGCGGACCTCTCCGGAGCCGTTGCTCGTGCGGTCCACCGTGGGGTCGTGGATCACCATGATGTGGCCGTCGCTGCTCGGATGCACGTCGAGCTCGAGGACATCCGCCCCGGCAGCGTCCGCGAGCTCGAAGCTGTAGAGGGTGTTCTCCGGACCGAGGACCATGCTTCCGCGGTGGGCAATCACAAGAGGGTGGCGCAACGTGCCAAACGGGGGTTCCACGCTAGGTCTCCGCGAGGATAGGCGCAAGCAGTCGGTCGACCTCTGCGATGATCTCTCGGTAGTCGCGCAGGACCTGGCGCTTGATCGCCTCGATGAACGAAAGGAGCGACGCGTCGGTGTCGGCGGGCAGCTCGTCCTCGTCGAGCACCGAGGGCTCGCCCTCGGGCGTGACGAAGATGTCGACCACCAAGTCGCGGTAGGCGAACTGGAGCGGCGAGAGAGAGACCGAGTCGACGATGTTGAAGTAGTAGCCCACCGGCCGCAGCCGCGACGGCTCGCCCGCCTCTCCGTCCAACGGGGGATCTTCCCGGTAGGTCCAGTAATAGAGGTTATAGTTTCGCTCCGGCCAGTAGACCGCGAAAGTGAAGGTTCCGGGCTCGAGGGTCGCGGAGGCGATGACCCGCCGCTCGCTGGTCACGAACCTCAGGATTCCATGGTCGATCTCGAGGGCGAGGAGATCACACTGGTAGGTAACCACCTCCCCCGAGAGGCGAATCTTACGCTCGGTGCACGTCACGGCGCCCTCCTCCCTACAGCGCCAACCGTCGGATGACCTCGCAAACCGTCTCGGTGTCGGTTTCGCTCACCTCGAGGCTCGTGACCATGCGAATCGATGACTCGCCGGTCGCACTCGAGCGCACCCCTTCTCTCTCGAGCGCCGCTACCACGCTGGCCGCGGGGTTGTGCGGGGTGTCGAAGATGATGATGTTGGTCCTCACCTCGCTCGCATCGAGTGAGGCCCATTTCGTCTCGCACAGAGCCGAGGCGATCCGTCGGGCATGGTCGTGATCTTCGGCGAGCCGCTCGATGTTGTTCTCCAGGGCATAGATCCCTGCGGCGGCGAGGATTCCCGCCTGACGCATTCCGCCGCCCAGGAGCTTGCGAACACGGCGCGCCTCGGCGACGAACTCGGCGCTCCCGCAGAGCATGCTCCCAACCGGCGCTCCCAGTCCCTTCGACAGGCAGAAGGTTACGGTGTCCGCGAAGGAGGCAAGGCGCTCGGCGCCGACGCCCGAGGCAATCGAGGCGTTGAAGAGGCGAGCCCCGTCCATGTGCATGCTCAAGGCGTGCTTCTTGGCGAAGGCGGACACTGCGGCAAGCTCCTCGACCCGGTAGAAATTTCCGCCGGCGCGGTTGTGGGTGTTCTCGACCTCGACCATCCTCGTTCGGGGGAAAAGATAGGTGGGGGGTCGCAGGCGCGCCTCAAGCAGGCTCTCGCTGAGTATCCCCCGCTCCCCGGGAACGGCTACCGGCATTACCCCGGCGATTGCCGCGAGCGAACCGAGCTCGTAATGCAGGATGTGCGCATGCTCGTGCGCGAGGACCTCTCCTCCGCGGCCGCAGTTGATGTAGAGAGGGATGAGGTTTCCCATCGAGCCGCTTGTCACGAAGAGAGCCGCCTCCTTGCCGACGAGGGCAGCCGCCATCTCCTGAAGACGGTTGACGGTCGGATCCTCGCCGTAGACATCATCCCCCACCTCCGCCTCGGCCATCGCCTTGCGCATCCCTGCGGTCGGCTTGGTGACCGTGTCGCTTCGCAGATCGATGCTCTTCATGGCGAGGTTGCCCGTCCCGCAACGCTGCGCGCGCCGCTCGCCTTTCCATCGGCCCGGACGGACTCGAGCAGGGAAAAGAAGCCCGGGAAGGTAACCGCCGCGGCCTCGGCGGTGCCGATAACCGTTTCGCCGGAGGCGGCAAGGCCGGCCACCGCGAGGGCCATCACGACCCGGTGATCGTCGTGACCCTCCACATGCGCGCCGCGAAGCCGGGCGCCCGACTCAAGTCCCTCGATCGAGAGGCCGTCGGGTAGCTCCTCGATCCTTGCACCCATCTTCCGCAGCTCTTCATGCATCACCGCGATGCGGTCGGTCTCCTTCAGGCGGGCCTGCGGAACATTGACGAGCCTCGTCGTGCCCTCGGCATGGCAGGCGGTCACCGCGAGCGCGGGAAGGGCGTCGGGAATCGCATTGAGATCGATCTCGCACCCGGCGAGACGTGCTCCGCTGCCGTCGGCTCCCGGGCCGCTCAGGGTGATGGTGTCGTCGCCTGTTTCGACGCGGCAGCCCATCCGGGCGAGGATATGCACGACCTCCTTGTCGCCCTGGGCGTCGCGCATGTCGAGGCCGCGCAGCGTGAGCGTCGAGTCGGTGATCGCTGCCGCGCACAGGAAAAAGGTGGCCGACGAGAAGTCGCCGGGCACCGCGCGGCTGAAGCCTGCATAGTGTTGCCGGCCGGGGATGAGGAAGCGCCGGAAGCCCTCGTTGCGGTAGCGGATCCCCTGCCCGTCGAGCCAGCGGAGCGTCATCTCGACATAGGGGCGCTCGTTGAGGAGCGGGACCTCGATCTCAGAGTCGCCCCCGGCGAGGGGACAGGCCATGAGGAGGCTCGAGAGGTACTGGCTGGTGTGAGCCTCGAGCGCGGTGCGGCCGCCCGACAGCGGGCCGCGAATCGTAACCGGAGCGCAGCCGTTGTTCTTGAGAGCGCTCGCGCTCGCGCCGAGCCTCTCGAGGCTGTCGAGGAGGGGCTGGATGGGGCGGCCGCGGATCTGCTTGTCCCCGTCGAAGGTTATCGCGGCGCTCCCCAGCGCGGCCGCTCCGGCGGCCAGGTAGAGGGTGGTTCCCGAGTTCATGACGTCGATTGGCCGCGCGGGCGAAGCGATGCGCCCGCCGGTGCCCCGCACCACAATCTCGACGAGCTCGCCGGAGCCCGCCTCGCCGCTCGTGCCGCTGCCCTCGCGGGTTTCTCCGGCACGGGCACGTCCAGTGCGGGCACCTCCGGCGTCCCCGTGGTTCCCGGGCTCCGCGCTTGCTGCGAAGGGGGCGCTTCCGGCGTTAGGCTCTCCCCACCGCTCTTCGATCTCGGCCCCAAGGGCGCGGCACGCCCCGACGCAGGCGCGCGCGTCACCTGAGTCGAGGGGACGGAGGATGCGGCTCTCCCCTTCGGCAAGCGTCGCGATGATGAGCGCCCGAATGGTGTGTGATTTCGACGCCGGAATGGTCGCCTCGCCCTGGAGGCGGCCCGGCCTGATGGTGACGTTCACCTATGCTCCTGTTTGTCAATTGTAGCGGAGGAGAGGGGCAAAAGCAACGGCACCGGCCGCTTCCGACGCCTCTGCGCCGGCACCTGTCTGCGACGCGCGCGTTCGCTCGCGTCGCCGCTGTCGGTGTGGCGGCCCAAACGGATCAGACTCCGCCGGCCGCCGCGCGGAAGCGGGGTGTGTCCCGGATGCGCGGCCTACGGCGATCCGTAGAAGATCGTCGCAGAGCCGCTGGACGGAAGCCCGACCCACAGGAAATTGCTGCCGTCGTAAGCGATCCCGTCGAGGTAGGCGGTCGTAGTCAGGCTCGGGCCCAGCGTAGGAGTCGACCAGGAGGTCCCGGCAGAGCTCGTGCGCATCGTGCCGCCCGCCCCGACCGCTACGAAGCCGGCCCCCGGTGTACCGTAGGCGACCGCCCGAAGCTCTTGGGTCGTGCCGGATCCTCCCGATGGCGCCGACCAACTGACCGCGCCGTTCGTGCTGGTCACGATCGTTCCTCCCTCGCCTACGGCGACGAAGGTCGGCGTGGGCGTCGTGCCGACCTTGCCGAAAGCGACCCCGTACAGATTCGCGCTCGTCACCGTCGACGTCACGGATGTCCAGTGCAGCCCGTCGTTGCTCGTGAGAATGGTCCCCTTCGCCCCGACTGCGACGAAGCCTGAGCTACCGCCCACGCTGCCGGCGGCAACCGCGGAAAGAGGCGGCACTCCGCTCAGCGGAACGGCCGTCCAGCTTGTGCCGTCCGCGCTCGTGACGATCGTCCCTCCGGCCGGATTGAGGTTGGAGCCGACCGCGACCCAGGTCCCGTTGCCGAAGGCGACCCCGCTGAGCGACGAGACTCCGAAGAGCGAGTGTCCGGTCCAGGTCGCGCCGGCGGGGCTCGTGAGAATCGTTCCCCCCGATCCGACCGCGACGAAGCCAGCGCTCCCGCTCACCATACCGAAGGCAGCTGCGGTGAGGTCCAGGGCGGTGTCCGAAACCTGGGAGTAGAAGCCCGCGCTCGAAGAGAGCGCGCCGCTCTCGGACAGGATCAGTCCGCCGGCTCCGACGATCACGTAGGCGGGAGTAACGGTGTCCACGGCCACCCCGGTGAGCGCCAGGGACTGCCACGCGGCAGGCACCGCGAGCGCAGCGCGGGTAGCGCCCGGCGAAGCGACGACGGGATTCGCGCAGCCGAAAAGAGCCAGCGACGCCGTGATAGCCACGGACGCGCACGCGGCCTTGAGCCATGCCCGGCCGGGGGAGGTGCGAAGGATTGCGCAGGCGAAAATCTGTCTCTCCGTACGAATGCCTCTTCGACTGCAGATTGTATGAGGTGGGGCGGAGAAGGGCAACAGGGCACGCCGCGCATTCCCGCTCTTGGGCGGTCAGCCACCGGCTTGCGCGGTCGAAAAGCGCCCCGCCGGCGATGTGCGCATTCATGCGCCGCTTCGCAGGGGGCGGCCGGAGGTAGCCGAAGGCGGCCGGAAGCGCCGCGAGCCCTCGTCCGATCCGCCGATTGTTATTTTCCCGCGACTGTGGCTAGGTGATGAGGGATGCGTGGACAACCGCCGCGAAACAGCCGACCGAGCTACCTCCGAGCCCGTCCCCTTGCAGCAGCGACGGCGCTCTTCCTCGCGGCCGCGGCTGCAAGCGCCCAGTCCGCGGCGCCCGGACCCGCTCCCTCCCGCGCCGACTCTCCCATCACCCTTTCGATCGGGGCGGACAGCGGAGTCCTGTGGGGAATGGCTACCGAGCTCGTCTACGTCGGAAGCTACAAGCTGAGCGAGCTCGACTACCCCCTGCAGCCGGTCGTCTATGCGGGAGGCCGGATCGAGCTCGGCGCTTTCGGCGGGCTCGACCTCTCGGTGCGGTTCCGCGGAGGCATCCCCACCTATACCGGCTCGATGACGGACTCGGACTACCTCAACTACGACGGCGTGAAGACCAACTTTTCCCAGAGCGACAGCTACCTCGAGAGGGCTATCCTCCTGGACGCGCGCCTCGGGTGGAAGGTCGAGGCCCTTCCTTTTCTCACCTTCGAGCCTTTCCTAGCCTACAAGTATCTCGATATGAAGTGGTCGGCCCACGACGGCTACTACCAATATCCGCCGCAGACCTCGCCGCCCTACTCCCCGTGGTCGCCCTCCGAGCCGAAGGTTCCGCTCTCTGGGACGGTCCTCACCTACAGCCAGACCTTCGTCATCCCGGCCGCGGGACTACGGGTAATCGGGAGGCTCTCGGACCGCCTCATCCTCGACGGCTCGGTCGCGCTGTCTCCCTTTGCGGTCCTGAACGACGTCGACGAGCACCCCCTGCGCTACCTCATCTTCTACGACTCGATGGCGGGAGGATTCTACGTAGAGCCGTCTCTCGCGGTTTCCTGGCAGCCTGCCGGCAACCTCGAGCTCTTCGTGCGCCTCTCCTACCTGAGCATCGTCGAGCCGAACACGGGAACCACCGTGATGCTCGACACGAATCTGAACGACGCGCAGTACGGGGTTCCGACCCTCCTCACGGGCCAGAGCTCGGGGGGCACCCTCTCCACCTTCGGGGTCGAGGTGGGGGCGCGGCTCACGTGGTGAGCGGCTCCGCACGCGCGAAAATGCCTCGCCGGGGAATGTGCTGACGCGGTCTCGCCAATCGGCGACTTGGACTCCTCTGCAGGCAAGGGTGTATACTTGCTGCCGGGGTAAATAGGCGATGACGAAAACTCCGCGGCTCGAGTCCGCGCGGGAAGTGCTCAGACAGCACGCTCACCTTTTCCGCCGCGCCTACATCTTCGGCTCGGTAGCACGGGGCGAGGACGACGAGTGGAGCGACGTCGATGTGATTCTCGTGCGCGAGACTGAGCTACCCTTCACCGAGCGCGCACGGGAGGTCCTTCCGCTTGCCAAGGCGCTCCTGCCAGTGGACCTCCTCATCTATACCCCGGCCGAGCTCAGATCCTTACGGCGCACGCGAGCTTTCGTACGCGAGGCGGTCGAAAAAGGAATTCGAGTTGAAGGAGAGCAGAAAAGAGGGGCGAAGGTGGCTCGAGCAGGCGAAGGCTGATCTGGAGTTCGCGGAGTACGCCCTCGACGGTGACTTCCACGCGCACGCCTGCTTCGAAGCCCACCAGGCCGCCGAGAAGGCCCTCAAGGCGATTCACTACGCGCTGCTCGGCAAGCGGACCGTCCTCGGCCACTCGACTTCCCAGCTCGCACACGAAGCGGGATTCACTAAGGTGGACAACGAGCTCCTGCTTGTTCTTGACCAGTACTACATCCCCACCCGGTATCCGAGCGGGCTTCCGGACGGGATCCCTGCGAAAGCCTACACGGCGCGGCAGGCGCGCGAGGCTGTCGGTACCGCGCGCGAGGTGGTCGTGGCCGTGGAGCAGTCGCTGAAGTAGGCTGCATGCGGTGCCGCCGGTCGTTTCATCGGCTACTCGGCGCCCTTCAGGGCAGGGTGATCTTGACCCAGTCGACGTCGCCCGCCGGGCTCAAGAAGCAGTTGATGCTTTGACCCGGGGTCATCGCTATCGGGTTCGTCGGCACGCCGCCTGAGATCGGGCTGTCGTCGGGCTCATAGGCGGTTGTGGCGGCGGTCGTCAAGTAGTAGCTGTAGCTGCTGCTCGGCGAGGTGAGGACGCGGAGCGCATAGGGACCGGTTGCGGCGGTGGCTCCGGTTGAGTCGCCGGGAGGCGCACTGTAGCCGCTGACGCGCACGTAGAGTACCGTGCCCGAGGGAAGCGGAGTGGAAGGCTTGTAGTCGATGTAGGCGAAGCCCGGCTGCGCGCTGTTCGGATTGCTGCCGTAGCCGCTGTCGCCGTCGACGGCAAGGGTCCCCGTTGCGGGGCTGGTCCAGGGGTTGGCCGAGCTCACGACCCCCGTGGCGCTGAACAGGCCGATGACGTCGAAGCCTGCGCCATTCCCGGTCCCGGTCGGATTATAGGTGTCGATCACGATCTCGCTGTAGGTGGTGGTCGTCGGGGTCGTCGGGGTCGTCGGCGACGGACAACCGAGAAGCAGGCCGAGGAATAGGACCGGGAAACCAAAGCGGGCTATCAGGTTCAAGCTTCGAGCAGTCATGACCACCTCCGTCCGCCACATAGTATAAGTTTCGTATCCGCGAAGCTGCCTCGCGAGCATAATAATGAAAAAGTACGATACCCTGACGACACTTTTTTTCGGTGCCCCTCCTGCCTGCCCTTGCCGCGGCCGGACGGCAAGGCGGCTCGCTTCCCCGAGGAGGGGGATGCGCCTAGGGCAGGGTGATCTCTATCCAGTCGACATCCCCGCCGGTGAGGTAGCTGTTGATGCTCTGGCCGGGCGTCATCGCGATCGGGCTCGTCGGCACGCCGCCTGAGATCGGGCTGTCGTCGGGCTCATAGGCGGTTGTGGCGGCGGTCGTCGAGTAGTAGCTGTAGCTGCTGCTCGGCGAGGTGAGGACGCGGAGCGCATAGGGACCGGTTGCGGCGGTGGCTCCGGTTGAGTCGCCGGGAGGCGCACTGTAGCCGCTGACGCGCACGTAGAGCACCGTGCCCGAGGGAAGCGGAGTGGAAGGCTTGTAGTCGATGTAGGCGAAGCCCGGCTGCGCGCCGTTCGGATTGCTGCCGTAGCCGCTGTCGCCGTCGACCGCAAGGGTCCCCGTTGCGGGGCTGGTCCAGGGGTTGGCCGAGCTCACGACCCCCGTGGCGCTGAACAGGCCGATGACGTCGAAGCCTGCGCCATTCCCGGTCCCGGTCGGATTGTAGGTGTCGATCACGATCTCGCTGTAGGTGGTGGTCGGCGGCGTCTGGATCTCCTGGATGGCGATCGTGTTGTCCTTGCCGATCGCCGCCGTGGCGGCCTTGCCGTCCTGGTCGGTCCCGGTGACGACGTAGGCGTTCTGATCGGCGTCGTACTGAACCGCAGTTGCCATGATCAGGTAGGACTGCAGCCGGCCCTCGAAAAAGTGCTTGAGCTTGGCGAGGAATCCGGGGAAGGGAAGAGTCCGATGGTCCCGGAAGTCGGCACGTCCTCTTGGCGTCGCCCAGGTTCCGATCACCAGGGGCCTCGAGACGACCACGTGCCGCCCGTGGGGGGCTGGAAACACCCTCCAATAAACGCCGACCGTTGTGCCGGCGGGGATCGAGATGCGGCCGCGGTCGAAGCCCTTCGAGTTCTCGGCGTATCCGACGATCATCCTGCCGTCTGCGCTCATCGCCGTCACGTGGTATTCCCATCCATGGTGTCGATACATGCCTTCCGGTCCCTCACCCGGCCCGGGGGAGAGATCGCCGGGGAGCGAGCCGTCCTTTTCGACGAGGTCGATCTTACCGTCGGAATGAATCTCCCATGCGCCGGGAGAGCCGTCGTTTCGCTCGCCGACGACGAGAACCTGCAGGGGCAGCGCGTCCGCATCAGGAGATTGCGGGACCACGGCATAGCTCGCGGCCTCGACGCAGGTGACGCTCTCGCCGGTGGCAGGATCCAAGGCGGTAACATCCTCCTTCATTCCGGTGACGCTGGTGTAGACGGCAATGTTGCGCGCGGCGTCGTTGGTCACGCTGACGGAGCCGCCGGTTGAGCCCTGCGTGGCCGCCGGCGACGGCTGGTCCTTGGGGCCAACCCCGATCTGGGATGGCGAGCATGCAATCATGAGTATGCTAATAAAAAAAGATACGGATAAGAAGATCCTTACCTTCATGCGCGACCCCTTCCTGCTCTCGCGGTCGATCGAGCGTTCCGTAACGTATTCGGACAACTATATCACAGTACGACCTTTTTGGCTAAGCGCCACGGCAGAGTGATTTTGATCCAATCGACGTCGCGGGCAGGCAGTTGGCGGTTGGGACCCAATCGTTTCAGTGCTATAGTGTTATCGATAGCGAGAAAGGAGACCGGCCAGCTTGCGCAGGATACTCACATCTGTGGCTCTTCTCGTGTGCCTGTCGTCGCCCTTGTTTGCGGCAGGCCTCAACTTCACCTGGACCTCCGGCTCCGTCACGAGCTCCTGGAGCACGGGCGGCAACTGGAGTGGAGGAACCGGGCCCGATCCGTTTCCCGACGCCGATGGCGCCGGGACCGACACCGTCACGGTCAACAACGTAGGGAGCGCCATCTACCCGCAACTCAACTTCGGCTCGGGCAGCGTGACGATCGCGAGCCTCACGATCTCGGGAAGCGCCGCGAACATCAGCCTCAACGGCTTCAGCCTCACCGTGACGGGGAATGCTTTCCTGGGCGTCGGGAACACCCCCGCGGCGATCTCCAACGCGAGCGGCAGCACGGTGTCCTTCTCGGTCGGCGGGACCACGAAGCTCACTGCCAACGTCCTCATACAGGCCTCCGGAGCTGGATCGGCGATCAACGTGACCTTCGCGGGAACGATGAACGCCACCACCGCCGGAACACAGGCCCTGACAGTTCTCGCCCAGGGTGGGCTCATCAACTTCACGCCGGGCGCAACGATCGGGCTCGGCATCTCCCTCGGCTCCCTCGTGCTCAACTCGTCGAACCCCTCGAACTCCGCGATCACGATCGAGTCTGCCACCACGAGCGGCAATCAAGCCTACCAGGGCAGGGTGACGGTCGGCGGCGCGACGACGCTGACTACCTCAAACAGCACAGTGCAGTTCACGAACGTCGTCAACGGCGCGCAGTCCCTCACGGTCAGCGCGGGCACGAGCACGGTGACTTTTGGCAATTCGGTCGGAAATGTCACGCCGCTCACCTCGCTCACGGTCAGCGCCTCGAGCTCGACAAACCTTCGTGCGGTGACGACGAGCGGAGCGCAGAGCTATACGGCCACCACGGCGACCACGCTCGGCGGGACGCTTGCGGTCAACACGGCGGGGGCCGGGGTAGCCTTCACCGGGCCGGTATTGCTCGGCGCGGGGTCGGGCACGATCGCGCTTGCCGGTACCAGCGCCGGCAACACCGTGAGCTTCAGCGGCACCTCGACCGTGAACGGGGCGCAGCCGCTTGCCATCACGGCCGGAGGAGGCGCGGTGAGCTTCGCGGCCGGGGCCGTGGTGGGAGGAACGACGCCGCTCGCCTCGGTGACTGTGGCGGCAAGCGCGACAACGAGCCTCCAGGCGGTGACGACGAGCGGCGCCCAGAGCTACACCTCGACGGCGGACACGACGCTTGCCGGGACGCTCCTGGTGAACACCCAGGGCGCCGGAGTCACCGTAAGCGGGCCGACGACGCTCGCCGCGGGTGGCGGCACCATCACGCTCACCGGGAGCAACGCCGGTAACGACGTGAGCATGGGGAGCGTGGACGGCGCGCAGCCGCTTGCGATTACGGCGGGGGGAGGGTCGGCGACGCTCGGGCCGGTCGGCGGGGCCACCCCGGTGAGCTCGGTGGCGATCGGAGGGACCGGCGCTCCGACGATCAACCTGCAGGCGGTGACGACGACGGGTGCACAGAGCTACACCGGAGCGACGACCCTGAACGGGAACCTCACGTCGACGACG
>DAHUYW010000027.1 GCA_027306915.1 Spirochaetales bacterium
CGTTGCTCAGGTTGACGTTGACCCACATCGAGGAGGTGTAGGGGGGGGCCGACGAATAGGCCCCGCCGAAACCGGTGCTGTTCTCGTAGAAAAACACAAGGTTGCCCGAGTGATCGGTGAAGGCTCCCGATTTGAGGATCTGAATCGGATTGGAGGCCGCCAGGTCCGTCTGGATGGCGGACGCCCCGCTGTAGTAGTAGTAGATGCCGTTGCTCGTGTTGATGAAGGGCGCCGCAGTCCATCCCGAGGCGTAATAATAGCCAAGCGAGAACGAGTAGGCGTGCGCTCCGGCCGGCGCCGAGCCTCCCGTGACGGCAGTTGCGGTTGTCCCCGTTACCGTATAGAGCTGGGCTTCGGTCCCCGTGTAGATGGTGGTGGTGGCGGCGGTGGTGACAGTGACCACGCCCGGGACGTTCGTTCCAAAGAGGGACGTCGGTACGATGGGCGAGGGCTGCAAGGTCACGCTCACCGGGTTGTCGACGCCGGCAGCGACCGAGACGACGGAGTAGGGCCAGTTGTAGTCGGTGGTGATGAAGTTGCCGCTGGAGTCGGCAGCGCCCGCGGACACGAGGACAGCCCAGTTGCCGACCGGGATGTTGTTCAGGGTGAGGGTGCTTCCGACGCTCCCCTGTGCGTAGGCTTGCCCGCCGGGGAAGGTGTAGAGCGACTGGGGAACCCAGGTCCCGCCCACGCTTTTCACCGAGAAGAGCGAAACGTGCAGCAGGTTCGATCCCGCGGTAATGGAGCGCGATTGGGGCGAGACCGCGAACTGTATCCTTCCGGTCGTCTGGGTCGACATGGCGTAGCACGAGAGGAGAAGGAGCGCGGCCCCGGCGACTGCTACCGATAAACGTACTGTCTTCATGTGGTTTCTCCCGTGGACCGGCCTAGTTGACCGTCACCACGATGGTCCCGGTGTGGGTGGTGCCCGGAGTCGTCTCGACCTGGAACCCGTGCGGGCCGGCGTAGGGGTTCACGTTGTCTCTGTTCGCCTTGTAGTCGCCCGGCGACATGGGGAGCGCGAGGCCGGAAAGCTCGCTTCCCTCACCCTCAGCGACGTCGCGCCCGAGCCCCAACGAGTTCAAGAACTCCACGACCCCCTCGTGCGTCGCCACCCAGTCGCCCGCGAAGGTGAACTGCGTCCCGCGGACCGCCGCCGTGGAGACCGGGCTCTCGAGCTTGAAGGCCTGGGTCAGCCCCGGCAGGCGATCGACGCTCGCGTGGACCTCGCCGACGGTCAGGAAGACCGTGGTGGTGACGTTGTTGGCTTTCCGCAACAGCTCATCGAGCCGCATGCGGGTGAGCGGGCGAACCTGGATCTGAGAGGTCCCGAGGTCGAGGACCGCGGTCGAATTGAACCCTGTGGAGACGATGGTCCCGGGTCCAACTGCCGCCCCCGGGGTCGCGCTGACCCATTGGCCGTCGGGGTTCTTCAGCTGCACCTTGCCGGTGAGCTCCTTTATGACTGCGGACTGCTGTGCGAAGAGTGGAACCCCAAGGAGCAGAAGCGCGAGCGCCGCCATTATCAATCGCATCTTCATCAGACTCCTCCCTATTCATGGTCCATGCCTAGAAGGCAAGCGATACATCGAGCTCCGAGTAGTATTGCAGCGCCGAGCTCGTGAAGACGCCGGAATTCGGGACGAAAAGACCTCCCGAAAGCGCAACTCCAAGGTCCGAGAAGGGACGGTAGTTCACGATCAGATCGAACTCACTTCCAAGATAGAGATCGTTGAAGGTCGGCGAGAGCGCAGCAGAGACAGCGGAGGGCGAAATCCCCGGGGCGGCGACCGCACCGGTGGTCGGCCGCAGCATGGGGATCGCCTTCACGATGGCTTGTAGGTTTTGAAGGGACGCGATCTTCGTACCGGAAAACGGCCTTATCGAGTAGCTGAAGGTCGCCGCGACGACGTTTTCGAGGTTCGGCGAAAAGGCGAGGGCTAGAAGGCGGGGAGGCGAAGTGATCGGGCTGAATGCGGTCGCATCTCCTGCGGTATTCCCTTCGATCGCCTGGGTGTAGTCCGCGTCGCCGCTTGCAAACAGGAGATCGAGCCCGACGGTCGAGCCGAGCAAGCCCGAGAGGTAGTAGTTTGCCCCGCCCCCCGCGAGAACGGCGAGAATCGGCTGGTACTGGTAGGAGCCGGATGCGGAGAGGTAGGAGAGCGTTCGGCCCGTTTCGAGGTAGGCAAAGGTGTTGTAGTAGAGCTCTTTGACGATCGACCCCGACAGCCCCGCTCCGAAGTACTCGCTGTCCAGGCTGCCGCCCCGTCCGAAGGTGAGGGTGGTGAATCCCGGTTGGATGAGGTTGGAGCTCGCAAAGAGCGAGCGCAGGTCCTGCTGGAAAAGGGCGGTGAGGGTAAGATCCTGTTGTAGAAAGAGATCAGGCAGGAGAACCTGGAGGCGTCCGACGATGCGCGGCGATCCGAAGAAATCAGAGGAGTTGCCTTGCGCCACCGCATCGGCCTCCGTCATGACTATGTAGGAGACCGGATTGAGGGTGAGCCCGGTATAGCCGAGGTCGGCCGAAACGGCCATCCCGGGATTGCTAAACCCAAGCTGAAACCCATCGATGCTCTGCTGGGAGAAGACCAGCCCCGTGAAATCGCTCTCGAAGTAGCGGCCGACCGTGAAGGTGAAGAGCGCCGGTCCTCCCGAAACCTTCGGAAACTGCCCCGAAAGGTTGAGCACGTCGAGGTTGAGTATGTACCAGGGCGATAGATTCCAGAGCTGCACGCTCGCGGTAGCCGTGAACGTGAGGTTCGATCCGATGTCCGTCGTGATCCAGCCGGCGAGCTTGTCCTTTTGGGTGAAGGCAGGGGTTTGCTGGTTCCCGTAGCTTGACATGTTGTCAAGCGTGGCTCCGAAGTCGAGCGCCGCGAGAGCCCCCGCCGAAAGCAGAAGCAGGCCCGCAGCGAGAGCCGCGCGCGCCCTCATGATCGTGCCCCTTCGTAGCTCATGACGCTGCCGAGGATCTCGACGACTTCGCGCCCGCTTATGGTTCGATAGGGGCTCGTATCCCCATAGATGAGGCGCAGGTAGGCCAGCTCACGCGCCGCGTAGCGCGGTCCGGGGAAAAGGCCGTACATGATCCCCCCGTGCATTTTGAACGCCCGCATGAGGAGAAAGGCGTATTCGCCGAGAGTGATGGGAACGGAGGCACTGAGGATCTTGACGCCCCACCCATCACCCTCGAGCGCCTTGATCGCGTCGCCCGGCGACGCAGCATCGGGCACCTGTTTGATCGCAGTCATAACCATGTAGACCGCGTCTCCGAACGTCGCCTGCTTTTGCGAGAGCAGCGAATCCATGACGGTGTTCGATTGAGCCCACAGCGATCCTGTCCACATGAACGACAAAAGGCAGAAAAAGAGGACCCCCCTTTTTCTCATCCGGTCCCTCCTGTTTTTTGTCGACGGCTAACGACGGCCTATAGTATACTCCCTGTCAGGTTTTCTTTCCAATACAGTAAGGAAGGAGCGATGGCGAAGAAGCTGAACCTCGACTTCCTGGTGCCGGCGATTGTAGTGCTCATTTTCGGGTTGTGCAACCTTCTTGGGCTTTTTTCCGGCATCGACAATCGCGCCTACGACCTTTACCTTCACCTCAAACGGGACGTGCCCGAGAACCGATCCATCCTTATCATCGACATCGACGATACCTCCATCGCCAAGGTCGGGGTCTGGCCGTGGAGCCGGAGCGTCATGGCCGACGGGCTCATCACTATGAAGGAGTTCAATGCGGCCTACGCGGTCTTTGATATCGAGTACGTCGATCCGAGCCCACTCGGAGTCGACGCCCCCTATCTTGAGCGGCAGATCCCCCGCCTTTTCGATCAGCAGTTCGGAAGCCTCAACGAGAACATCACCGGTCTTTTCCAGGCAATCCAGTCCGGAAGCCTCCCGCTTGCCGACGCCGGAGATTACGTCCGGCAGCTCACCGGCATGAGCGACGACTCCAAGAAGCTCCTCCTCGACCGAGTTCAGGCCATCGCCAGGGACAACGACACGTACTTGGGCGAAGCGGCTTGGTTCTTTCAGCACGCCTTTTTCACGGTCAACTACGTCCCGCAGAAATCGGAGCTTCCGGCCGCCTACGAGCGGTGGGTGCTCGACCACGACTCCCTTGCGAACGTCGTCGTGAAAGGAGACTATGGGCACCAAATCCCGGGCCTCCATCCGGCAATCCAGCCGATCCTGAGCCGTGCGGCGGGGAGCGGCTTTCCTCACGTCCTGGTGGATTCCGACGGCGTGCGGCGGAGGGTCGATCTGGTGGTCGGCTACGGCGGGAAGTACTTCGGACAGCTCGCCTTTGCCCCGCTCATGCACTACCTCGGGAATCCCGAGATCGATCTCTACGCCCACCGAATCGTGCTAAAAGGGGCGCGGCTTCCGGGGCAGGCCCCGCATGACATCTCGATCCCCCTTACGCAGCACGGCGACTTTCTGCTGAATTGGCCGAAGCGAACCTTCGAGAAGAGCTATCGTCAGATGAGCTACTACTACCTCGTCCGCTACGGCGAGCAGGAGGATGCGCTGCTCGCCCTGCTGCGCGGCATGGCGAACGCCAACTACTTCTCCTTCTATCCGGGAGGCGCCGAGCTTTTCAAGTCCTACGATGAGGCCGAGCGGCTGAAGCAAGAGGTCCTCGCAGGCGGAAGCCCCGACGTGATCCCTCGCTACCGGCAGCTGCGGGTGGAGTTCTACGGAGCGGTAGGAGCATTCCTCAAGAGCAGCGCCGAAAAGCAGATTCTTGCCCAGATCGATACGGCCCTCGCAACCCCGGGAATCAGCCCACAGCAGCGTGAAGGGTTCGCCGCGGTCCGCAGCGACGTCCTCTCCAAGTTCGACGAGACCCGAAAGCTCTATGCTGCGCTCATGGAGTCGCGAAGCTATCTCTCGCGCGAGCTTGCGCACTCCTTCTGCATAATCGGGGCGACCGCGACCTCGACCACCGATTTCGGCGTGAACCCCTTCGACCGGCAGTACGCAAACGTCGGCACTCACGCCACGGTAGCGAACTCCATCCTATCCGGACGCTTCATTCAGGAGCTTCCATCCTGGTACGCGACCGCGCTCACCGTGGTCCTCGGACTGGGGCTCTTCTTTGTCATCCGCAGACTCTCGCCCCTTCCCACGATTCTCATCGGAATCGGCTTCATCCTCGCCTTTCTCGGAGGCACTGTCGCGCTCTTCGTTCTCACGGGCGTCTTTGTCGCAGTGGCCGCACCGCTTGTCGCCCTGTTTCTGATTTTCCTCGTCCTCACCGTCATTAAGTTCCTTACCGAGGCGCGCGAAAAGAGCTACATTCGAAACGCCTTCGGCCGCTACCTCTCCGGCGACGTCATAAACGAGCTTATCGCCGATCCGGACAAACTCTCCCTCGGCGGAGAGCAGAAGGTGCTCACCGCCTTTTTTACAGACGTGAAGGGCTTCTCGACCATATCCGAGCAGCTGACTCCCGCCGACCTGGTCTCCCTGCTGAACTCGTACCTCACTGCCATGAGCGACATCATCCTGGAGGAGCGGGGTACGATCGATAAGTACGAGGGAGACGCGATCATCTCCTTCTTCGGGGCGCCGGTGGCCTACCCCGACCACGCGAGCAAGGCATGCGCGGCGGCTCTTCGGATGAAGAGGTCCGAGGCGCTGCTCAACGAGCGCTTCGCCGCCGAGGGGGTGGCGCCCGGGCCTTTGCTGACGCGCATCGGGATCAACACCGGAGAGATGGTCGTCGGGAACATGGGAACCGCGAATAAGATGGACTATACGATCATGGGCAACTCGGTGAACCTGGCGGCTCGGCTCGAGGGGGTGAACAAGCAATATGGGACCTGGATCCTCGCGAGCGAATCGACCAGGAGCGAATGCCCCGACGATTTTGTCTTCCGCCGGCTCGACCGCGTCCGAGTCGTCGGGATCCAGCAGCCCGTCCAGCTCTACGAGCTCGTCGGAGAGCGAAGCGCGGGGGACGGGTCGGTTGCAGCGGCGGTCGAGCGCTTTCACGACGCCCTCGTGCTGTTCGAGGCGAAGGATTGGGCGCGTGCAAGGGAGGGCTTCGAGGAGACCCTCAAGATGCGGCCGGAGGATGGGCCGGCGCGGGTCTACGTCAAGCGCTGCGAGGAATATGCCAAGGGCCCGCCGCCCGCCAACTGGGACGGCGTGTTCAATCTCTCAATGAAATGATGGACAAGGCCGGCCCCCAACATCGTGCGCCCTGACGTGCCCCCCGGCAATCCAGCCCAGACCGACGCCCGCCTCGAGTTCCCGCCCGAAGCGGACCTCGCTCCCTTCGGCGGCCTTCCAAGCGAGGGAGCGCCGCCGGCGGAGGTGGTTGCCCGCTTCCGCACGCTTGTGCGCGAGTTTTACCGCCGTTGCGGACGGAGCTTCCCCTGGCGCGAGACCACGGACCCCTACCGGATCCTCGTGTCCGAGCTCATGCTCCAGCAGACGCAGACCGAGCGGGTTGTGCCGAAGTATCGCGCCTTCGTGGAGCGCTACCCAGGCTTTGCCTATCTCGCCTCGGCCCCTCTTCGCGACGTTCTCGCCCTCTGGCAGGGACTCGGCTACAACCGCCGCGCGAAGGCGCTCGCCGAGAGCGCCTCGATCGTGATGCAGCGCTTCGGCGGGCGGCTCCCTGCCGACCCCGCGCTCCTCGTCGAGCTGCCGGGCATCGGGCCCTACACGGCCGCGGCCGTCTGCGCCTTCGCCTTCGGGCTGCCGCTCCCGCTCATCGAGACCAACGTACGCCGCGTCTTCCTTCACTTTTTTTTCGCCGGCCGGGAAGGGGTGAACGACCGGGAGATCCTTCCGCTTGTCGAGGCAACGCTCGACCGCGGCGATCCGCGCAGCTGGTACTGCGCCCTCATGGATTTCGGGGTGATGCTGAAAGGACGGGTGGCAAATCCGAACGCGCGCAGCGCGCACTACGTCCGCCAGTCTCGCTTCGAGAACTCCAACCGCCAGATTCGAGGCCGCCTCCTCGCGTATCTCGCTGAGCGCGAGCGGGCGACGCTTGGCGAGCTCGGCCGGGAGCTGCCCTTCGCCTCGGAGCGGATCGCCCTTTCGCTCGCCCAGCTTGCCGCAGAGGGGCTCGTGGCGTGCGAGGCGGAGGAATACCGTCTTCCCGACCGCCCCGCCCCCCGGCTTTACCAAACGAGGCGCACTCACTACAATGGGTTATCCGGTTTTAGAAGAGATCGTGCAAATCAACCGAAAGGAACTGACATGACCCGAGACGAGTACATCCGCCTTGAGGCTACCTATGGCACCAACAACTACAAACCCTTCGACGTAGTGGTGGCGCGCGGGAAGGGAGTGTGGGTGTGGGACACCGACGGGAATCGCTACCTCGATTGCGTCTCGGCCTACGGCGCGGTGAACCACGGACACAGTCATCCCAAGATCCACAAGGCCTTCATCGAGCAGGCCGAAAAGGTCAGCATCATCTCCCGCGCCTTTCGCAATGACCAGGCCGGTCCCTTCTACAAGGAGCTGTGCGACCTCACCGGATCGCGGCGCGTCCTCCTCATGAACAGCGGAGCCGAGGCGGTGGAGACCGCCCTCAAGGCCGTGCGCAAGTGGGGCTACGTCCGAAAGAAGATCCCCGAGGGAAAGGCCGAGGTGATCGTCTGCGCCGACAACTTCCACGGCCGCACCATCGCGGTGGTCGGCTTCAGCACGGTGGAGAAATACAAAGCCGGATTCGGTCCCTTCCCGGACGGCTTCAAGGTGATTCCCTTCGGCGACTCCAAGGCCCTCAAGGAGGCCATCACGCCCAACACGGTTGCCTTCCTGGTGGAGCCGGTTCAGGGCGAAGGCGGCGTCAACGTTCCTCCCGACGGCTACCTCCAGGAGGCGAGAAAGCTCTGCACCGCCCACAACGTCAGTTTCGTCCTCGACGAGATTCAGACCGGGCTCGGACGCACCGGAAAGCTTCTCGCCGAGGAGCACTGGGGGGTGAAGGCTGACGTGACAATCATCGGGAAATCCCTTGGGGGAGGCTTCGTTCCGGTCTCGGCGGTGCTCGCTCGCGGCGACGTGCTCGATGTCTTCCAGCCCGGCGAGCACGGAAGCACTTTTGGCGGGAACCCCCTCGCCTGCGCGGTCGGGCGGATCGCATTGAAGGTTCTGGTCGAGGAGAATCTGGCGGCAAATGCGATGAAGATGGGAGCGCTCCTCACGCGAGAGATTCTCGCAATGAACAGCCCCTTGATCGCGGGGGTCCGCGGCAAGGGTATGATGCTCGGCATCGAGCTCGCCCCCGAGGCGCCTCCGGCCGACGAGCTGTGCGGCCGTCTTATCGCGGAGGGACTCCTGTGCAACACGGTCGGCCCGCGCGTCGTGCGCTTCACTCCTCCGCTCGTCCTCGATGACGAGGAGGCAGGGTGGGCTCTGGAGCGGCTAGCCAAGGTCTTCAAGGGGTAGGGCGGCGCGAGAGCGAGAACGGACCGCTGGCTCTTCAGGCGGCGCTATCGGCCCTCGTCACCATTGACACGAGCCATGCGAGGAGCCATTCCTCATCCTCCGAGTTGGTCCCGCGGGCGTCGGCAAGGACGCGGAAGATCGGTTCGGTGTTCGAACCGCGCATCCACATGAAGGCAATGCCTCTCCCCAGGTCGTCTTTGAAAAGGATCTTGAGGCCTCCGCGCTGCCGTCCCGAGCGATAGGTGCGGCCAAAGCCGTGGACCTCGACGGTCCCCTCGTAGTTGATCTCTTCCCAGCTTTTTACGCCGAAGCGGCTTTCGAGATGGGCCCGCTTCTCATCCCACTCCTGCACGAAGAGCTCTTCAAAGCGCTCCTTCAGCGCGGCTTGGTCGATAGACTTCACGTGCACGATAGCGCGGGGTTCGGAGATGTCGGTCGTCACAAACTGCGGTAGGGTGGTGAGGATCTGGGGGATTCCGGCGCCGGGGCGATAGGCGCTGCCGCTGCGCGCACACCAGATCTCGAAGAGGCCGGGCCGGCCGTCTTCCGACTCGAGGAGAAGCAGCTTCAGGAAGGAAACGAGCGTGTTCATGGGATCGCGCACAGCGGAAGGGTGGGTGATGTTCCCCCCGTTCGAGCCCTCGCCGAGGAAGCGCACGAGGAAGCCGGAGTTGCGGCTGTCCCGCGCAAGGTTGACGACGTTCGCCTCTCCCACCTCGGCCCGGAAGACCCGCACGTCGAAGGCCTTTGCTATTGCGTCGATGCGGAGCGAGGTCGGGTCGTTGACCACGACCGCAACCTTCTGGACCGCTCTTCCGGAGGCGGAATAGGTGAGGCGTCCCGTGTAAACGAGGTAGGAGAGCTCGGCGATGCAGCAGAAAGCGAAGACCTCCTGGGCGTGGAGGATCTCGCCGCGACCGGTCGCGGGATTCATGAAGACCAAGTTGCCGCGATCCCCGTCGTTGTCGGGGACGTAGCCGAAGAGGAAGCCGGGGTCGGAGGCAAAGGCGCGCTCGAGCTCCCGCCGGCAGGGCTCGAGTGACTCCCCATCGGGGACTATGCGATGGACGATGGCACCGGGGCTTCCGTTCACGACTTTCACCTTCACCCCCAGGCCCGTAATGAAGCGCTCGTCGATCGACAGCGTACGCGCGCTTCCGTTCAGCTCGGCCACCACCCCAATTCCTCGGCGCCGAGCCGCTTCGGCAAGCCGTGCGAGAAGCTCCTCCTGTTTGTCGGGCTCGGGAACTGCTGCCGCGACCTCCCGCGTGAACCGAAGATAGGCCTCCAGCGCCTGGTGCTTGAATCCGGGCGCGGCAGCGTAGAGCTCCGCGAGCTCGCGCTCAGTCACGGAGTTCGCATCCTGGATAATCGAGGCACAGCGGGCGGCATCCTCCAGGGTTTCGGTGAAGGAGGCTATGATCGCCTGGGCTTCGGGATTGCCGATGACTCCGCCGTCGGCCAGCCCGAACTTGAAGCCGTTATGGCCGATCGGATTATGACTTGCGGTAATGTAGGCAAATCCGGCGAGCTTTGCGATGCGGGTATAGGCCATGATCTCCGGTCCGGCCGCCACCCCGAGGTACTGCACGCGGAGGCCCTCGGTGAGGAAGACTCTCGCGCAAATGTCGGCGATGGCCGGTCCGGTGGGGCGGGTGTCGGTCGCCAGTGCAACCTCCGGATCGGACATCCCGCTCCTCTCCTTCAGAAAACGCGCGAAGGCATAGGCGGCAATCGCCGCCAGCTCCTTGTTCGCGTCGCTCAAGGAGGGGCTTGCGCTCTCCTCGCTCGGGCCGAAGACCTTTCGCCAGCCCGAAGCCGACAGGAGGAAGCTTTCGAGCTCGCTCTTGAAGATCTCATGCTGGCGGGTATAGTGCGCGGGAAAAGGCCTTCCGGAGGCCTCCGCCCGCGGCGGGAGCGTTTCGGCATCGGTGATCATTCTCGCTTGCACTCCTTTCTCGACTTCATTACATCCTGGTCATCCGCTCGTGAGAGCCACGTTAGACTCTAACTAATGGCCCCGATGATGTAAAGGGCTCGCTTCTCTTCGCGCGCGAGCGAGTCGGCGGCGCACCTCGGCCAGATAGCGGGCGTCGCGCGCGCGCGCGCGCCTGCCGCCGAAGGCGAGGAGAAGCACAATCCATCCGGCCCGCTCGACGTGGGGGCGGCGAAGCGATGGCCGCGGCGCAGGAGGCCTCCCCCCGCTTCCGATCATCTCCACCGTGCCCCCGACCCAGGCCCGCCATCCCCGGCGCGCGGGGTCCGGCAGGGCCCGCCGCGCCGACAGCTCGATGAGCTGCCGGACCTCGCGATTCGCCTTCGCGGGCACGGATTGAAGCAGGAGCGCGAGGGCGCGCGCAGCGAAGGCGATTGCCGCGAGAAGCGCGGCACCGCCGGGGATGGCGAGGAGCGGAAGGGGTAGCCGCGGCGCCGTCTCGGTCCGTTGCTCCGGTGCTTCGATGCGCCCGGCCATGGCGGCTTCGAGCTGGCTGAGGGTGTAGGAATCCCCGCTCGGATTGAAGCGCTGCCAGTAGTCGGTGGCTCCAAACGCGGAAGGAACCATGGGAGGGGTAGCCTCCTCGGTCACCCACCGTCCGTCAAGCCACGACTCGGCCCAGGCGTGGGCGCTCATCCCGGTGACGATTGTCTGCGAGGAGTGGTCCGGAATGTTGACGAGAAAGCCCGTGACGTAGCGGGTGGGAATGCCGGCGAGCCGGGCGAGCACGGCGAAGGAGGTCGCGAATTGAACGCAGTAGCCCTTCCGGGTGTGGAAGAGGAAGGTGGCTACAAGATCGTTGCCCGGCGGGGGTCCTGCGGTCTCGAGCGAATAGGTGCAGCGGCTCGCGAGGTAGGCCTTGATGGCGTCGATGGTCTCTCGCTCGCTTCGCCCGCGGGAGAGCTCCTTGGCGAGCTCGACGAGCTCGGGCGGCGGCTTCGCCACTGCGAGATCGGAGGGAAGGACAGGAAGATCCGGCGCGAAGGGCGAGCGGCTGCCGCTCTCCACGGTGATGACGCTCCCGGCGAGGAGCGGCGTGTCAAGGAGAAAGCCGGTCGCGAGTCCCGCCTCCGAGAGGGAAAGCGGACCGAGAGGTACCTCACCACCCGCGGCAGAGGCCGGCTCGGCGGGAGAGGGGCCGGCGCCCTGGGAGGGAAGCGGCGCCTGCTCGACGACGAAACCGGTGGTCCCGAGGGTGGAGGGAAGCGCCGGGAAGAAGTCGATAAGGAGCTTGATGCGGGCCTCGATCCTCCCCTTCAGGCCGAGCGTCGCCAGTCTTCCGTCGGAGGCGACGTGCAGCCCCTGTGCGGTCGTCTTGCCGCCCTCCTCGGCCGTGCTGCTCGCCTCCCAGCCCTGTCCGGTGTAGGTGTCGTAGACCGCGGTTCGCAGGTAGAGCGTCTCGCCGCGGCGTGCCTTGACCTCGAAGACCGGGCGTTTGGTCAGGGCCGGGCGACCTCCAAGCGAATCGCCGGGAAAGGAGTAGCCGTAGCCTGGAAGTCCGTAGAGAAAGGGGAACTCCGGAAAGAGGCGGGCAACGGCCGGTTTCAGGTCCAAGGCAAAGGGCGCCTCGAAGAGGGGGTTGTGAGGCTTGAGCGGGAAGAACAGTGCGGACAGGATCACGGCGACCCCGAGCACCTCGAGGCCCGGGACGAGCCGCACCCTGCCCGCAGCGCGCAGGGCCCGGCAGCCGAATGCCACCGCGGCGGCGGCAAGGGCGGCCACGGAGATTGCCACGCGGCCCAGAATCACGCCGCCAAGAAAGAGCGCGATGAAGAGGCTGTCGGCGGCAACCGGCCAGGGATCGGCGCGAAGAAGGAGCATCGCGCCGAAAAGCGAGGAGAAGAGGGCGATGATCGCGACGAAGAGATAGGAAATCACCCCGGAGGCTCCCCCCTCCCGCGCGACCTTGAGCCAGGCGATGATAGTCGACGCGGGGGTGATGTCCAATCCGGCAAAGACCAGAAAGGCGCCAGCGACAAGCCATGCCGCAAGGGCAACGCCGATCGCCCGCTTGAGGCGGTTCCGGAACGGTCCAGACGTCTCGGAGCGGGGGGGCTCTCCCGCAGCTCGCAGCCGGCGCCACCGACCGATCCCCCGCCCGGCCGCGAGCACGAAGGTCACGGCACAGTAGATATAAACCGGGGCCGCCGGTCCCTGCGGGCGAAGGACGCCAATCGCGACGATGGGAGGGACTATGGTCGTCGCGAGCGCGAAGGCGATCCGCGCTGCGGTCGCTGTCCTGCTCATCCTTCGATGTCCTCTCGAATGGTCTCGGCGCTCTGGACCAGGATGAGCCTTCCCCCCCGCTCGCGGATGGCCTGGAAGTAGCGGTCTTGTCGGACGCGCGCCTCGGGGGAGAGGCCGTGAAGATTGACGATTGCTCCCACCGTCCGCACCTCGCTGGGGACCACGAGGTCGAGGATCTCGGGGTCCGGGAGGTGAGTCACGAAGAGAATCGATCCCGCCGCGGCTCCCATCCGGCGGTCGGCGGCAAAGAGCTCCGCCGGCGACGGGAAGGGGCCGAAGAGGAGCTTTATCGTCTCGCGATGGAACTCGGCGAAGCGCTCTCCGCGCGCGCTGTGAAAGCTGTAAACATCCCGCGCAAGCGCCCGCACGGTCACTGGGACTCCTGCCCGGATGAAGTAATTGACGAGGGCGACAACGATCTCCACCGAGCAGTCCTCCCGCTCGAGGAGCAAAGGGCTCACCGGTTCTCCGCGGCGCAGGTCGAGGTAGATGGTGATCCCCGGCTCGGAGGAGCGGCGGTACTCCTTGAGGAAGGGGAGCCCCGTCGACAGGTACTTCCTCCAGGCGATGTCCCGAACGGGAAGGCCGGCGCGGTAGTCGACAAGCCCTTCGAAAAGGGAGCGATCAACCTGGAGCCCGGAAGAGACGAGGCCGCTTGTCGACTCGGAGCGGCTGCCCGTGAAGGGCGGAGTGAGCTCGATGATGCGGGGGTAGACGTAGAAGGTCCGGTGATAGGCGGAGCGGACTATCTCGATCCAGCCGGAAAGGCTCTTCACCGCTATGGTCTCCAGGCCGACCGTGTAGATCCCACGGTACGGGCAGCGGATCGCGTAGCGCGCCTCCAGCGACTCGTTCGCCGCGAAGCAGCGGCGTAGATCGTGAAGCTGGGTCGTGACGTCGGGATGAACCGTCTTGAAGTGGAGACTTACCACCGCCGAGGCGAACGGGCTCTCATTGGCGAGGGCAAGGCGATAGGCGATAGTCTCCCCCTTCACCGGGTGCTCATTGTCGAAGTGCTGGAAGAATCGGAAACGAAAAAGCGTAACAATCACTTGAAGCAGCTCGACGAGCGGGAGAAACAGGAGAAGGAGGTAGAGGAAGCTAAAGATGCGGGCGATGAAGAATCCCGCAAGGTAAACCAGGAAGAGGGCGAAGAGATACGCGAGCGCCCCTTTCCATTCGATCCTAATCGGGATGAATCGTTCGTCCGCCGCTCTACTCGTCGTTGGAGAGGAGGACCTCGTCGTTTTCGAAGGTCTCCTGACGAATCCGGTGGAACCGCTCGACGAGCTTTTCAACCGTAAGCTTCTCCTTCTCTTCCCCTTCGACATCGTAGATGATCTCACCCTTGTCCATCATAAGCAGGCGGTTTCCGTACTTTATGGCGTGGCTCATGTTGTGGGTGACCATCATCGCGGTGAGCTGGTACTCCCTGATGTAGCGGGTCGTGAGGTCGAGAACCACCTGCGCGTTTTTCGGGTCGAGGGCGGCGGTGTGCTCGTCGAGGAGAATCAGCGCCGGCCTGGCAAGGACCATCATGAGGAGGGTGAGGGCCTGTCGCTGTCCTCCGGAGAGGAGGCCTGCATTGTCCTTGAGACGGCTCTCGAGATTCATCTGAAGGGTCGAGAGCTGTTCCTTGAAGAACTCTCGTTTCGTCCGGTTCAAGCTGAACCGCAGCCCCTTGAAGCCCTTGCGGTCCGCTATGATCATATTGTCCTCGAGGGCCATGCGAGAGGCGGTTCCGAGGAGAGGGTTCTGAAAGATGCGTCCGATGTAACGCGCCCGCTTGTACTCGGGGTCTCTCGTCACATCGCGCTCACCGATGTAAATGCGCCCCTGCTCGGGTGTTGCGCTTCCTGCTATCAGATTGAAGAGGGTGGTCTTGCCTGCACCGTTGCTTCCGATAATGGTGATGAAGTCATGCTCCTTCACGCGCAGCGAGAGATTGCGCAGGGCGATATTCTCGTCCGGCGTCCCGCGGTTGAAGATGACCGTCGCCTTCTCGATTCGGATCATACCTTCACCTTGAAGCGAATCTTGCGAAACTGGGTCACCGCAAGAGACGCGATGATCAGAAGACCGGTGATCAGCTTAAGGTCGTTGGGGGTCATGTTGATATAGTAACCGTAGAAGCGGCCGATGTACATGATCGCGCGAAAGAGGATGGACCCGAGGAGGGCGCGCAAGGTGAGGATCCCAATTCGGTTGGATCGGAGGAGGAACTCACCGATCATTACCGAGGCGAGCCCGGAGACCACGATCCCCTGACCGAGGTTGATATCGGCGAATCCCTGATACTGAGCGGCAAAGGCCCCGGAGACAGCCACGAGCCCGTTCGAAAGGCCCACGCCGATCAGCTTAAGAGTCTCCGGATTCACGCCGGTCGCGACCACCAATTGCTCGTTGTTGCCCAGGGCTCCCAGGGAGATGCCGAGGTCGGTTCGAAAAAAGAGGTCGAGGAGCAGCATTATCACTATGGTGACGAGCGCAAAAAAGATGAGCGTCGTCCAGTCGGAGGAAAGCACCCCCTTGGTCCATCCGGTGACGTCGGTGAGGATCGTGCGCACGCGCAGCAGGGGAACGTTTGCGCGATTCTGCAGGACGCGGATGTTCACCGAATAGAGCATGGTCATCGTGAGGATTCCGGCGAGGAGGTTCGGCACCTTGAGCTTGTTGTGGATGAGCGCGGTGACGCAGCCCGCTAGGAAGCCCGCCACGAAGGAAATGAGCAGGGCGAGCTCGAGATTGTAGCCGTGGATGATGAGAGTCGCCATCACCGCTCCGCCCAGGGGGAAGGAGCCGTCGACGGTGAGGTCGGGGAAGTCCAGGATACGGAAGGTAATGAAGACCCCCAGAACCATGATTCCGTAGATGAAGCCTTCCGTGAGTATTCCCTGAATTATGAGCATGGATGCGCGCTCCGCATACTTCCGTCAGTGGTCGCCCATGAAAGGACGGCTTCGAGGCTGCCCCAAGGAGGACCCGCGGCGGCCGTCTCGAGTCTTAAGAGGCCCGGACGGCGGTCCGCGAGGCTCCTTGACGGCGCTCTACTGACTCTTTTTCGTCAGCTGTCCGTTTTGGACGATCTCATTCGCCGAGTCGATGATGCTCTTGGGAACGGTAAGTCCGAGCTTCTTCGCCACATCGAGATTGATGAGAAGATCGACGTCCGAGGGATCCGTCATGTACTTGGTCGGGATCTCCGAGGTCTTCTTGCCGTGGAGAATCTCGACGATCATCCGGCCGGTGGCCCTTCCGAGCTTATAGTAGTCGAAGCCCCATGCCGCGAGCACCGGCAAGGAGGCGGCGGAGCTCGGATCGGCCGACATGACGGGGACACCCGCCTTCATCGCCACGTCGAGCAGCGAGGGCAGGGCGGAGACCACGGTGTTGTCGGTGCTGACGTAGATCCCGTCAACCCTTCCAACGATCGCCTGGGTGGCCTGCATGACCTCCGCGGAGGTGGACACGGTCTGTGTGATGAACTCTATCCCGAGCTCGCTGCAGGCCGCCTTCGCCAGCTTCGCAAGCGCTACCGCGTTGGACTCGCTGCTCGTGTAAACCATCCCGAGGCGCTTGATCGGCTTTATCTTCATGAGCAGCTCGATCTGCTCCTTCACCGGGGTAAGGTCGGAGACCCCGGTGACGTTCGCGCCGCCTTGGGTGGTGGAGGCTACGAGACCGGCTCCGACCGGATCGGTCACTGCCGAATAGACGATCGGGATATTCTTGATCTTGTTCACGAGGGCCTGCGCGGTCGGAGTGGCGATCCCGACCGCAAGGGTCACGTGCTCCGACTCGAACTTGTCTGCGATCTGAGCGGCGGTGTTGACGTCAGCGTTTGCGTTCTGGAGATCATAGCTTGCGTCAACGCCTTCTGCCTAGAGCACGTCCTGAATTCCTTTCTCGACCGCGTCGAGCGCGGGGTGCGTAACGAATTTCGAAATCCCGATGAGAGGCCTCTGCGGGGTGGCGGCCTCGGATTGACCCTTCGCAAAGAGGGCGGTTGCCGAAAACGCGAAGAGGCACAGCAATGTCGCTGTCAGCAGCTTCTTCATAGTTTGCTCCTTTATGGGTTGGGAAGTGATCCAGGTTCGAACGACAGCCGCAACATTCACCGCCGGAAGTCAAGCTGCGGCAGGCCGGCGTGCGAACCGAGACATCCCTAAGAGTAGGGCCTATCCAAAAAAAAAGCAAGCTCCAGCCGCGGCGAAAACCGGGCCGGCGACCGGCGGTGCTCCTCACTTCCCGGTCGATGCCGCCGGTCGCTCCGAGGGCCCCCCTGGGCGCGCCCCTCTGGCCGTTCGCGCGGAAAAGGTAGGAGCAAGCCGCTAGTGCGGTTCGGTTTTCACCACAATTGTGGCATGGGGGCACTTCGTCAATATCACTTTTGAGTATTCGCTTCTCGGACGTGGAACGCGTACGGTCTTTCATTTCAAACCGCGCTGACGTGGAACCGGCAGGCAAGCACGGGTTGCGGCTACTCATGCAATTTGTGACCCCGAGGGGCGGTGGTAATGCTTGCGTTGAGGAACTTCTTCATGCGGTCGCACGAATTGACGCCCCCGATAGGAAAGGCCGCACAGCGTTGATTATGAGGAAACCCCGCTGGCCGCGCGGAGCGCGCCTTAGGCCCGTGCGCCCGACCGTTTTCACGACTATCATGAGCTACCTGAGTGTACTAGTCAGGCATATGCGTGGCGAAACTAGCGCTCGCCAACGGAGCGCATGAGTAGCGGGGAATCCTATGCGGCGCATGGAAAAAGGGATCATCGTGATCATGGCGGTGTTCGCTGCAGCGAACTCGGGCACGAACACTGTCTCCGTGTTCACCGTCAACTCACCTGAGCGCCCGAGCGCGGTTTCCGGCTGGTCTTCCGCACTCCGCTCCGCGTCGGCCTCCGTCACGATCGGAAGCGGTGACAGCGCGGAAGCGGAAAGGCGGAGTCATTTCCTCCCGAGCGCATTTGGGATTGTCTGCCTTGGTCCACTTTCTCCTTCGATAGCTATAAATCTCGTCTTGTGTGGCTACCCACTTCAGGCCGGCATGGATCAAATGAAACGGGGATGACCGAGGGTTCGGGCGCCTTCGATCATCCCCCAAAACGGGCGACGCACGTTCTGCGGCCGGGCGACGTTGACCGAGCGGTAGGTCTCGCTACTTCTGGATGAGATGGATGGCGAAGCCGGAGACCTCTTTCTCGAGGTAGACGAAGGTGAGGCGATCGTTTGCGTGGCGCGCGGTCTCCGGGCGAATGGCGAAGCCGCGGCGCTTCAGGTAGGCGACCGCTCGCTGGACCGACGAGGTCTGGATGGCAATGTGGCCGTGCTCGCCGAGGATCGGGTTTTTTAGAATCTCGACCCCCGGATCGGCGAAGAAGGAGCCCGCGGTCTCCCGGACGGCAAAGCCGAAGAGGTCGGCCAGTGTCTTCGCGCTCTCCGAGGCGCGCTCGGCAGAGGTCTCGTTGATCCCGAGGTGAAAGAACTTGAAGCCGAGGGAGGCAAGCACCGCTTCGCGTGTGAGCCGAGTGATCTCCGCGAAGTTCATCGCCGCAATGAGCTCGGGCCTGACCATCCAGCTTCCGCCTATTGCCGCAACGTGCGGGAGGTCGAGGTAGCTCGTCATGTTCTTCTCGTTGATGCCGCCGGTGGGCACGTACCGCACATCGGGAAAGGGGCCGGCGAGCGCCTTGAGCATCTCAACGCCGCCCGAGGCCTCGGCGGGGAAGAACTTGAGGAGGGAGAGCCCCATCTCGAGAGCCGCCTCCACGTGGGTCGGGGACTCGACCCCCGGCATCACCGGAATCCTCTTTCGCTGGCAGTGCTCGACGATCTTGGGATTGAGCCCTGGAGCAACTATGAACTTCGCCCCCGCGCGGATGGCCCGGTCGACCTGTTCGGTTGTAAGGACCGTCCCCGCCCCGAACAGTAGATCGGGAAGGTCGGCTGTGAGCCTCCTCATCGACTCCTCGGCTGCCGCGGTACGAAAGGTAATCTCGGCGAGCGGAAGGCTTCCGGCCATCAGGGCCTGGCCGAGGGGAACCGCATCCTCCGGCTTGTCGATCTTAACGACCGGAACGATCCCGTAGTCGGAGATCTGCTCGAATATCGCGTCCATCATCCCACCTCCCGGGCGAACTCGAGGGCCTCGACTCGCTCCATCGCCTTCAAGGCGTCTTCGCGGCTGCCGAAGGCGCTGAACCGAACGTAACCCTCGCCACAGCGGCCGAATCCGCTGCCGGGGGTGCACACCACTCCGGCCTCTTCGAGAAGGCGGTCGAAGAACCTCCAAGAATCCATGTCGGTCTTCACCCAGACATAGGGCGAGTTGTCGCCGCCCGTGCAGGCAAAACCGAGCCCGAGGAGCCGCTCGCGGATGAGGCGGGCGTTTTCAAGGTAGTAGTCAATAAGGGCCCGCGTCTGCCGCTTTCCGGCGGCGCTGTAAACCGCCGCCGCGGCGACCTGCACCGGATAAGAAACCCCGTTGAACTTCGTCGCCTGCCTTCGATTCCAGAGGTCGTGAAGGCTTACCGTGCGACCCGCCGCGTCAGAGGCGGAGCATTCCCGCGGGATCACCGTGAATGCGCAGCGAGTCCCGGTGAAGCCGGCGGTCTTGGAGAAGCTGCGAAACTCCACCGCCACCTCCCGCGCTCCTGGAATCTCATAGATTGAATGAGGAATGCGCTCGTCCCGGATGAAGGACTCGTAGGCGGCGTCGAAGAGGATAAGGGCCTTGTGCTCTCGCGCCCAATCGACCCACGTCGCCAGCTGCTCGCGCGTGGCGACCGCGCCCGTCGGGTTGTTCGGAAAGCAGAGGTATACCACGTCGACCGGAGACTCCGGAAGCCCGGGGATGAAGCCGTTCTCTTCGGTCGAGTCGAGGTAGACGAGGCCGTCGAAGCGCCCGTCACGGAAGGGGCCGGTACGGCCGGCCATGACGTTGCTGTCAACGTAGACCGGATAGACCGGATCGGGGACCGCAACGCGCGAGTCGGACGAGAGGATCTCCTGGAAGTTGCCCGTATCACACTTGGCTCCGTCGCTTAGGAAGATCTCGCTCTCATCCACTGCGGCACCGCGCGAGCGATAGTCGTTCTCTGCGATCGCTTGCCGGAGGAACTCGTAGCCCTGCTCCGGGCCGTAGCCTCGGAAGGTGCGATCGTCGCCCATTTCCTCGACTCCCTTGTGGAAGGCCGCGATGACGGAGTCGGGAAGGGCACGGGTCACATCCCCAATCCCCAGCCGCAGGATCTCCCGGTCGGGGTGGGCCTCCTTGAAAGCCGCGACCCGGCGTGCGACGGTGGAGAAGAGATAGGAGGCTTGGAGCTTGGCGTAGTTTTCGTTGATCCGGATCATGGAGCGAGTATACCGAAAAGACGATGGGTGTGCCACACGATCGGCGGCAGCGCGCAGGCCCCTTGAGACGGGTCGCCGACGGCTCGGTCGGCCTTCGGCGCGAGGCAATCGCGCCTTGAAGCGCCAGCCTTTCCGTGGTAGAGATGTGCCTGGAGGAGCCATGCGGATCCACTCAATCGAGCATGTCCCGTTCGAGCAGCCCGCCGCGATAGGCGACTGGGCCCGGGTCGCCGGCCACGATCTTTCCGCGACGCGCCTCTACGCCGGCGAGGGTTTCCCCGATCCGGGCGCGATCGATCTCCTTCTCGTCATGGGCGGGCCGATGAGCGTCCACGACGAAGCCCGGCATGACTGGCTGCGCTCGGAAAAGCGCTTCCTCGAGCGGGCGCTGCGCTCGGAGACTCCCATCCTCGGCATCTGCCTGGGAGCACAGCTCGTCGCGGAGGTGCTTGGCGCCGAGGTTCGTTCGAACGGCCGCCGCGAGATCGGCTGGTTTCCGGTCGCGCTGCGGGAAGAGGCGCGGGGGAGCGCTCTCTTCGCCGATTTCCCGGGTCGTTTTCCGGCCTTTCATTGGCACGGCGAGACCTTCGCCATTCCTGCCGGCGCGCATCCGGTCGCCGAGAGCACGGCTTGCGCCAACCAGGGTTTTGTCATCGGGGAGCGGACCGTTGGGCTGCAGTTTCACCTGGAGGCGACCGTGAAAAGCATCGCAGCGCTGGTGGCGAGCTGCCGCCACGAGCTCACCGAAGGGCAGTTCATTCAGCCGCTCGTCGATGGACGGGTGCCGAGCTCACCCGACGATCTTGCGGAGAGCCACCGCCTCATCGCGAAGCTCGTGGAGCGCCTCCTTGCGGGGCGGCTCGATCGAGGGTAGGGCAGGTGTACCTGGTGCTCGCGGCCCTTGCCGAAGAGCTCACCGAGCTCTTCGGGCGCGCCTCCCTCACCTCTTCCGAAGAGTGGCACGGCTTCACCTCCCACCGCGGACGGCTTTCCGGGAAAGAGGTCGTCATCGCCCGCGCGGGCGTCGGGAAAAGCCTCTCGGCGATGGTCGCACAGCACTTGATCGACCGTTATCAGCCGGAGGCCCTTCTCTTCACCGGTATCGCCGGAGCCCTTCGCTCCTCGATCGAGATCGGCGACATGGTCATCGCGCGTGACTGCCTTCAGTACGACCTTGACGCCCGGCCGGCGGGCTTTCCCCTCGGTCAGGTTCCCTTTACCGATCTTCGCATCATCGACTGCGACGAGCGCCTGCATGGAATTGCGATGGGCTTCCAGCCGGCAGGCTTCCGGGTGGTCGCGGGGCGCATTCTTACCGGCGATCAGTTCCTCACCCAGGCCGACCGAGAGTCGCACCGCTACCTTGTCGAGGAGCTCGGCGGCACCGCGGTAGAGATGGAGGGGGCGAGCGTCGGGCTCGTTGCGACGATCAATGAGGTGCCCTTCCTCCTTGTTCGGGTCATCTCGGATCGAGCGGACGGCAAAGCCTCGACCGACTTCGCCCGCTTTCTCCCCCTTGCATCCCGTCGAACCGGCGAGCTCGTCGCATACCTCCTCTCGCGCTTGTAGCATGCCGCGTGCCGATTGACACGCCCTCCTGCCCCGGATATAGTTTGCCTTCGGACTATTCATAAGGCAGGAGATAGATGTCGAAGGCACATCGCGGAAGAGGAATCCGGAAGCTCCCGGAGCAGGGCAGGGGCGTATGCCCCGTGTGTAAGCGGTCGAGGGTGAAGGTCCTCTACGAGCAGGAGATAAACGGCAAGAAGCTCAAGATCTGCAAGCAGTGCAGGGCCGCGCTCTCCCACCACAAGAAGCAGGACATCGTCGCCACGCTGTAGCATGGAAAGAGTGCCTCACGAGAGGAGCGGTATGCGCCGCTTACGAGGCGAGCGGCACTCTCCCGTACCTTACGAAGAGAGCCGCTCTTCGAGAAATCCCTGCAAGACAACTGCGTTATTGTGATCCCTATCCTTCGCTGCGAAGAGGAGGGTTAGGCGCCCCGCGCCGGCAGCAGCGAGCAGGGATTCGACCTCCTTCGGGTGAGCTGCAAGCTCTTCGCGATAGCGCCTGCGAAACTCGTTCCACTTGGCTGGCTCATGGTTGAACCAGCGGCGAAGCGGCTCGGAGACCGCGCCCTCCTTCCACCAAACATCGATTTTCGCTTTCTCCTTGCTTTTTCCTCGCGGCCACAGGCGGTCGATGAGAACCCGCAGCCCGTCGTCGGCAGAGGGATCGTCATAGACCCTCTTGATGCGGACGTCGATCCCGGTTTTCTTCATGATTGGATCTCGCTCCCTTTCCCGTCAACGATAGGACAACCCGGAAAGGTCCGCAAGATGGCTCGCTCCTCCTTGAAAAGAGGACTCTCCGCGCTATAGTCTCTTCGGGGGAGGGGGAGATGAGCTCTTACAATGACAACCGGGTCCAGACCGCGCTCGTTACGGGTGCGACCCGGGGCATCGGATGGAAGTTCGCGAAGCTCTTGGCTCTGCGGGGATACAACCTCGTTATCACGGGGAGGGACGAAAAACAGCTCGATCGCTTCAAGACCCAGTACTTTGCGACCGGGGTGGCAATTCGATCGGTGGCGGCCGACCTGAGCTCCCCGAGCGGCGCCGAAACGCTCCTGCGCTGGCTAAAAAGGCAGAAGATCGCGATCGACATCCTCGTGAACAATGCCGGGTTCGGCGATTGGGGACCCTTTGCGACCTCCGATTTGACCCGTCAGCTTTCCATGATTCAGGTTAACGTGGCTTCGCTCGTGCGGCTCACCCGGGAGCTCCTTCCCGGCATGGTTGAGCGCGAGAGGGGGCGCATCTTGAACGTGGCCTCGACCGCGGCCTTCAGCCCCGGCCCGCTCATGGCCACCTACTTTGCGACAAAGGCCTTCGTGGTCTCCTTTTCCGAGGCGCTCTCGAAGGAGGTCGCGGGAAGCGGCGTCACCGTCACCGTCCTCTGTCCGGGAGCGACGAAGACCGACTTCGATCGAGCAGCCGGTCTTCCGGAGAGGCGCATCTCGGGAGGGAATGTGATGGACGCCGAGAAGGTCGCCCTCTGCGGACTTGACGGACTGCTTTCCGGGAGGCGAATCGTGATCCCGGGTGTCGTGAACAGGCTCGGACTTTTCGGAACGAGGCTTGCACCCCGCTCGATTCTCCTCACCTTCGTACATCGCTTCAACGCGAAGAAAGTTTCGACGAAGGTGTAGGAGCCCGCCCCCTTGCGGAGGCCGGCGAGCGGCGGCGGCTGCTTCTCTCCCCCAATCGCTCTTCGCGACGAGGAGCGGTTCGCTCGCCTGGTTGCGAGCGAACCGCAAGCATCGGTTACTGGAGCTTTGTCACGCGCAGATCGCCAAAGCTGACGGAGAGGCTGTTCGTGCGCAGCGCGATGTAGTTGCCGCTGCCGGGAGCCGCGCCAAGGTTGAAGGTATAGACCCAGTCGGTCCGCGTCGGATCATATACTTTGACGTCCCCGGTGTCGCCGTTCACGACTATCTTGACCGGAACAATAAGAGTGGGGTCAGCCGTGAGCACGTTGGAGATGTCGAGCGGAATATCGTAGCCCGGCATGAGAATCATGTCGATCGGCGACATGCTCCGGTAAACCTGAGCCCGCAGCCCGGCGCCGCCGTAAGTGGGATGCTGATCGTAATTGATCCACATCAGATAGGAATGGCCATCCCCCCACGATCTACCGTCGAAGGCCTTGTCGATGAAGAGCTGAATGCCGAAGCCGCCTTTGTTGTCAGTGAGGCCGCTCTGATAGCGAATGTTGAACTCGTACTGCATGATTCCCGATTGAGGAGCCGCAAAGTTGATCTTTGCGAGAGGATTTGCGGCGTCGGTTTGGTAGAGTCTCCCATTCATGACCTGCCATCCGCCGTAGGAGGGGGTAGCCGGTCCCGGTTGGGAGAAGTCCTTGCTCAAGACCAGAGTCTGGGCCGACACAGACACAATGAAACCTAAGGCAAGAAGGGCAATTACCAGTGTTCGTTTCATCTTAATCTCCTCGAGGTTGTCGGATTCGTCTCATTTTAGGGCCGATCGGATCGGAACGCAAGCAGATTTTAGGCTTCGGAGTGCCTTTGCCGGGACAGGCACAGGATCTTCCCGTTCTTCTCAGGGCGTCCGCCTGTTTTTCGGCCTGCGGCCAAGAATTTGACCCGTCAGGAAGGGACGAGGAGCTTACCGTTTGTCCCTCGGTCTCCGCGCTTGAACTTGAACAAGCTACCTTTAGTCCGTATGATGGCCCCATGTCAGACTCACCTCTCTACACCTCTCTCGAAGGGCTGCCAGTCTTTTTGACCGGAATCAAAGGAACGGGAATGGCGGCGCTTGCGGAGCTGCTGGCGAAGAGGGGAGCTTCGGTGTCGGGCTCCGACACGAGCGAGAAATTCTACACCGATGAGGTCTTGAAACGATATCACATTCCGTTTACCGAGAGGTTTGCCGCCGACAACATCCCCGACGGCACGCGCCTGGTCGTCTATTCCGCAGCCTACAATCCCGACGAGAACCCCGAGCTGCTCCGCGCGCGGGAGCTCGGGATACCGGTTCTCGTCTACACCGATGCCCTCGGCATGCTATCGCAGCTCGCTGATTCAAGCGGGATCTCGGGGGTCCATGGCAAGACGACCACAACCGCCTTGGTGGGGACCATTCTCAAGAGCCTGCGCTTTCCCGCCTCGGTCCTGGTCGGCTCGGCCGTTTCGACCTTCGAAGACTCCTCTACGCTCGTGCAGGGGGAGAAGTACTTTGTGGCCGAGACCTGCGAGTATCGGCGTCACTTTCTCTCCTTCCATCCCACGCGCATCGTAGTGACGAGCGTCGAGCCCGATCATCTCGACTATTTCCGCGACTACGAGGATATCCTCGACGCCTTCGTGGCGTACGGGGAGCGCCTTCCGCGCGGGGGGGAGCTTGTCTACTGCGCCGACGATCGCGGCGCAAGCGAGGTGGCGCGGCGCCTTTCCGAGCGGCGGCCCGACGTCCACGCGGTCCCTTACGGAACCGAAGCGGAAGGTGTCTTCCGAATCACCGAAATCACCACGGAGCCCGGCCATAGCCGGTTTCGACTCGCAGGATTTAGTCGCGACTTTGCCTTGCGGATTCCGGGGCGGCACACCGTGCTCGATGCGGTGGCCGCGATCGCCCTTACGGTACTGCTCGTGGAAAAAGAGCGCGGGGCGGTGACCGCGGCCGACGTCGCTGCGATCGCGGCGGGGGTGGAGGCCTTCGCGGGGTCGCGAAGGCGCTGCGAGATTGTAGGCGAGGCTCGCGGCATCCTCTTTATGGACGACTACGCTCACCATCCGACCGCAATTCGCACGACGCTCGAGGGATTGCGGGGGTTTTATCCCGGCCGCCGCCTCGTGGTCGATTTCATGTCGCACACCTACTCGCGTACCGAGGCGCTGCTCAAAGAGCTTTCGGAGTCATTCGGCGCCGCCGACATCGTCATCCTCCACAAGATCTACGCGTCGGCGCGAGAGAAGAGCGGCCATGTCACCGGGGAGGATCTGTTCAGGCGCACCGCTGCGCATCATCCGAATGTCCACTACTTCAATGAGGTGATGGATGCCTTCGATTTCTGCCGGGATGTGCTTGCCCCGGGGGATCTTTTCCTCACGATGGGAGCCGGCAACAACTGGGTGCTCGGCCGCGCCCTCCATAATGCCTTTGCCGGTAACAACGGAGTGTCAAACGAAGCGAGGGGCGCCCTTGCATGAAGAGCATGACCGGCTATGGCTTCGCCGAGCACCAGAGCGAGAAGGCACGCGTCAGCGTCGAGCTGAAGTCCTATAACAATCGCTACCTGGACATCGGGGTGAGCCTGCCGGCCGCCTTGGGTCCTCTCGAGCCGCGCGCCCGCGACTATCTCGCGAGGCGCATCTCTCGCGGACGGGTAGAGCTCACCGTCCGCGTCATCGAGTATGAAGAGGAGCTGTCGATCATCCTCGACAAGAGAGCGGTCCGCTCCTACGCCAAAGTCCTCCGTGAGCTCGCCGAGACGGCCGGAATCAACGAGAGCGTGGAGCTTGTCCATCTCCTCACGATGGAAGGGATCCTGAAGACTGACGGGCTTCTGAAGGTCGATCGGACAACTGATGTCGAGCTGTTCTGGGGGCTCCTGGAGCCGCAGCTCGAGAAGGCCTTCGGCGACTTCGAGCGAGCTCGCAGCGTCGAGGGCAAGGCGACGGAGGAGGACATTCTCTCCAACCTCGCGCGGATCGAGCAAGCCGTCGAGACAATCAAGGAATACTCGGGCGAGCTTGAGTCGATCATCAAGAGTAACCTGAAGGAGCGTTTCACGGAGCTGCTCGGCAACAGCTACGACGAATCCCGCCTCCTTGCCGAGACGGCGGTCCTTCTCGTAAAGTCCACCATCGGCGAGGAGGTTCAGCGCCTCGAGAGCCACCTGGCAAGCTTCAAGAAGTTGGCCGCTGGCGCCGAGCCGACAGCCAAGAAGCTGGATTTCCTCTGCCAGGAGCTGGGGCGCGAGATCAACACCGTCGGGTCAAAGAGCACAATTCTCGAGGTCAATCAAGCGGTCGTCGAGGTGAAGGACTCTCTCGAAAACATCCGGGAGCAGCTTCGCAATGTCGAATAGACTTTCCGTCGCAATCTCGGGCAAAAGTGGCTGCGGCAACTCAAGCGTAAGCAAGCTGGTCGCCCAGCGTCTCTCCCTGCGCTTCATCAACTACACCTTTCGCTCGCTTGCCCAGGAGCGAGGGATGAGCTTCGAGGAGTTCAGCAAGCTCGCGGAGGTGGATACCTCCTACGATCTCGCCCTCGACCGGACGCAGAAGGAGATGGCCGCCGAAGGGAATTGCGTCCTCGGCTCGCGCCTGGCTATCTGGCTTCTTCCTGACGCTGATCTGAAAGTCTACCTCACCGCTTCGCTTCCCGTTCGCTCCGAGCGGATCGCCCGCCGGGAGGGGAAAAGCGTCGAGCAGGCGATGGCCGAGACGGTGGAGCGCGACCGTCTCGATCGCGCCCGCTATCTCGCTCTCTACGGTATCGATAACGATCAGTACGACTTCGCCGACCTCGTCATCGATACCGAGGCGCACGACGAATACACCGTCGCCGGGCTCATCGCTGCGGCCGCCAGGGCGAAGTGAGCGGGTATCGATCCGATCGGTTCGAACCGATGGACACAACTTCAGAAATTTGGTATAGTTCCTGCTGTCGAACGCCAAAGGGTGGTGAATGCAATGATTATTCCGTTGGGTCTCCTTATCGATCGTGAGGAAAACGTCTACCAGATGACCTGTGCGGCGATTCGTCGCGCGATGCAGATCACGGTAGCCGGAGACGAAGAGGTTGAACAGAACGACGGGAAGATCGTCTCAGTCGCCATCAAACAAATCCTCACCAAGAAGGTCGAATACCGCCTCGAGTCCTGAGGGGCAGCCGCCTCTCCCGGTGGTGCTCCTGTTTGGGCCCACCGGCGTTGGCAAGACCGACATCCTCCTCCGTCTCTTTCCCGACAAGGCTGAGGTAATCAGCGCCGATTCGATGCAGGTCTATCGGGGGATGGATATCGGAACGGCGAAGCCCGATCGGGCTCTCCGCCTCACGCTTCCCCACCATCTGATCGATATCCGCGATCCCCGCGAGCGCTACAGCGTCGGAGAATTCGTAGCCGACGCTGACCGCCTGGCCGCCGACATCATAGGGCGCGGTCGGCTCCCGGTCGTCTCGGGGGGAACCCCATTCTACTTCAAGCACTTTCTTCTTGGTCTCCCCGCGACGCCGCCAAGCGTCCCCGAGGTGCGCGAGCGGCTGCGCGCCGAGCTCGTCAAGGTAGGCGCGGCTGCCCTGCATGCCGAGCTCGCAGGCTCGGACCCGAAGGCTGCCCAGCGGATCTCTCCGAATGACGAATACCGCATCCTGCGGGCGCTCGAAGTGCTGCGGATCACCGGTCGGCCCCTCTCCGAGTTTGCGCTGCCCCGCGCTGTGCGCAACCGGTTCGTCTTCCTCGTCCTTGGGCTCGAGCGCGAGCGCGACGAGCTTAACCAGCGGATCGATCGGCGAGTCGATCTCATGTTCGAGCGGGGGCTCCCCGAGGAGGTCCGCTCCCTCCTCGGCGCGGGCTGCTCCTTCGAAGATCCCGGTATGAGGGGGATCGGCTACCGAGAGTTTTCCGGGCGAATCGAAAGACCCGCCGGCGGAGTGGAGGAGGCCCGCGAGCTCATCAAGCGCAACAGCCGCAGGTACGCGAAGCGTCAGATCACCTTTTTTCGGTCGCTTCCTCTCGTTCGCTGGCATCACGCCGAGGACGTGGATGGGATCACGGAGGCGGTGGCTCACTTTGTCGAGGAGAGCGGGCCCTCCCTGACGCTCTCGATGCGGTAGATCGCCCAGAACTTCCCCTCGTTCTTGAGATAGAGGCGATCTTCGTGCGCGCTTCCTGCCACTCTAAGGGGCCCGACCGGTCCGGGGCCCTCGCCCGCATTCTTGGGAGGGATCGACACCCACTTGTCGTAGCGAGCGAGGAACTCGTTCGTTCCCGCGGGGCTCACGACAAGATTGGTGATTCCAAAGACGGACTGTCCCGACTTGAGCGGAGGCGCTCCCATCTCTTTCCACTGTGATGCGGGCAGAAAGGTACCCTGGCCGTATCCCTCGCGCACCCGGTTGATGACGAAGAGGGTCTCCACCTGGTTGATCGCCCCCTTGCCGGCGCCGCCGACAACGCAGTCCTGCATCGCCTGGCTGTTGAGGGAGCTCATGCTGGCGTAGTAGAGACGGACCACCTGCTCGGCGGTCATGCCAACCGTGACGCGGGGCTTCAGGGCGTTCTTGAGGATTGATCCTCCGATGAAACCCACGACGACCACCGCAGCGGCGACAATGGCGATGGTGGTCCAATTGCGCTGGAGGAAGCTCTTGCGCTGGAAAGCGACCTCGGAACGGCGGCGTAGCCGTCCGCTCTGCTCGACGAGCTGCCTGCGCTCGTCCTCGGTTATGGCCTTGTGCACCCCGTCGGCGGACCATCGCGTGAGCGCAGCCTCCCATTCGGCGAGGGTAAAGCTCTCATGGGGGGAAAGGGCGCGAAGCACGGTCTCCGCAACCTCCGGGGCGATTTGCGGATCGTCGAGGCGCGGAGAGATGGGTTCCTGTTCCCTCGCGCGCTGGTGCACCTCCTCTTCGCTCTTCCCCGCGTGAGGCGGGCGGCTGCTCAAGATGCGGTAGGCTAGGGCTCCGATGAAGTAACAAAAGGCGCGCTCCCCCGTGAGGTCGGGGTGGATCCAGCTTTCAGCGACCGCGATCCGCTCCTCCTCGGTTGCGGCCGCCCGTCCTGCCGCGAGGACCGCCTCAGGCAAAAAGAGGTGCGCACCGCTGAGGTTGGCAAGGACCCCGGAAAGCTGGGGCCTCGGCAGGGGCGCCGGCTGCCCGGCCAGCGCCGCAGCGTTCCTCGCGAGGAGAGCGAGGTGCTCCCATGGCTCATTGGCGGGAAGCGCGAAGATGCGGGAGAGCGGCTCCGCGGCGACCGGCGGACCGTAGGCGTAGATCGCGCCCTCGTGCTCGAGAAAGCTCTCGATCTCCCACGGTACGATTTCACCGCCATGCACGAGCCAACCCTTTTCCCCTCGGATTTCGTTGAGCATTCGAGCGAGGCTCTTACTGTGGGAGGCGACGCGGACGCAGAGGTGCTCCCGCCCGTCCAGCGTAAGCCTGCCGATCCCCGTCTCTATCGGTTCGAGTGACACAGCCATTCTTCAGTCTTCCTTATTCTTTTTGGGCGGACGTCCCGTCTCCTCGCCGAAGACCACCGCGCTGAACCGGAAGATCTCGGTCTCCGGCTCGCTCCAGGCGTCGCGCCGCAACCCGGCCTTCCGGCAGGTGTACGCGAGAAAGGTTGGGACATCCCATCCTTGCTCGGGCGCGACCTGCGGCAGCAGCACCCCGGAGAGTCCGCCCCTTTTTACGTAGAGCCCATGCTCCCCTACAATAATCTCGTCAATCTTGGCGACCCTTTCAAGGGGGCCCAGGACCGAGATCTCGAGGGTGATCGAAGGAAGCTCGTCGAGAGCGAGCGGAGGAAATCGAGGGTCGTGGAATGCTGCCGCCGCTGCCATTTCGCGCACGGTCTCGATGAGGGGGTCGGTGGCGACGATATGTCCGATGCATCCCCGCAGAACGCCGCCCGCGTGCAGCGTCACGAAGGCGCCGCGGGGGGAGGCGAGGGTGGGAGAGACCGGCCCGTACCTCGGAGAGCGTGCCTCGAGGCGCGCAACGATGGTCTCGCGAGCCACCGCCAGGAGGGCATCCTTTTCGCCGGGAGTGAGGGAGAGCTCCATTGCATCGCTCCAGCCGCCTGAGATCAAGGCTCGGCGGCACGTGGCGGCAGACACGCATGGTGCCGATGGCGGGCTAGCAGTCAGAGGCTGCTTCCGCCGTCACTCATGGTCCGGCATGTAGCTCACGCGCGTTGAAAAGGCGATCGAGTCTTCCCGTGTCGAGCTTGATCGAGAGGTTCTTTTCGTGGGTCGGCAGCACCAGCCCCAACTTGCCCTCTCGCGGCCGCCGCAGGTACTTGACCTGCGTGTAGTACAGCTCGGCCTGTCCACCGGACTTGGCTTTACTATAGTACAAGGCAAGGTTACCCGCATCAAGCAGCACCTCGAGGGGGACGCTCTTCCCGGGGATTGCCTTGATAAAGATGTAGGCTCCCGGATAGTCGCGGCTGTGGAGCCACCAGTCGTTGCCGCGGACATGGCGACGGAGGAGCGCATCGTTCTCCGCAGCCGATCGCCCGACGAGAATCGAATAGGGGCCCGATCGGTACTCGAGACCCGGACGCTCCCGTTTTTCTTGTCTTTGCCGGTCAGGCTGCTCCTTCCTGATTCGCTTCAGGTAGGCAGAAACCCAGGCGGAATCCTCCGATTCCGAGACGAGCCTTTGCTCACGCGCCAGCTCCTCAAGCAGGCGATCGTGGTCGGCGATCTCCGCGTCGAGGCGAAGGAGCCCCGACTTCGCCTTTTTGTAGCGCTCGTAGAAGCTCTCGGCATTCTTTTCCGGTGAGAGCTTGGGGTCGAGAGGCACCTCGATCAGGTCACCGCTCCCCGCGAAATCCTCCGCGGTGAGCGAGCGGTCCCCCGGCTGGATGCGATGGAGGTTCGCGATAACGAGATCGCCTTGCGCCTTCAGTCGATCGTGGTGCTCGTAGTTCGAGCGCTGCCGGGCCAGGGCTGCGCGGGCGGCTTCGAGCCGAGTCTGCCGCCCTTCGAGAGCCTTGAGAGCCTGCGCCTTCAGCGAAGCAAGGTCGCCCGGCACCCCGCCCTGGCCGTAGAAGCGCTCGACCCGCTCGTTGAAGCTCCCCTCGCCCGGCAGGTCGCGCACCGGAAAGCGGTCGCGCGACTCAAAGCGCGCAAGGTCGCGCGACTCAAAGCGCGCAAGGTCGCGCGACTGGAGGGGGCCTTCGCTTCGTGCCGCGGGAGGCGCCTCGGCTTTCGAGGCTGCCTCGGCCGGAAGAGGCGCGCTCGGGTTGTAGCTCCCGCCGGTGACCTCCCCGCGCGCAGGGCGACGATAGTAGGCGTCGAGAATCCGCCCTTCCGCGTCGGTCGCGATGATGTTCGCCGCCCCGCTCCAGAGCCGGATCCAGAGGAGAGTCTCCTCGCCCCCGCTCACCACGCGGATCCGCACGATGCGATCCTCTCCGACCTGCGTCGCCTCGAGAATCTTGGCTCCCTTCACGCGGGCTCGGAGAAACTGAGCGAAGCGCTGCAGCTTCTCCGGGTGCTCAATCGCATGCGAGAGCCGATGCAGGCGCGTTTTGCCGGAGGCGAGGGAAATGTAGAGGGCAAAGGGATCGCCCGGACGGTACAGATCGAGAACGAGCGATGAGAAATCGGGTTGGATCATCCTCTGGATGTGCGAACCAGGAAGATCGAGCTCGCTCAAGATGAGGTTAATCTCGCGCCAGTTGAGGGACACCGGTGCTCCTTGGGCTTCAGAGGAACTGCTTGATCGAGTTGAGGAAGATCTGTCGGTCTCCCTCGCCGAAAAAGACGAGATAGACCTCCCGGGGCAGGCTCCGCCGCTTCAGGTGGTCGCCGATGGTGCGAAAGGCGACCTGGGCCGCGAGCTCCTTTGGGAAGCCATAGACCCCCGTGGAGATTGCAGGAAAGGCAATGGACCCAATCCCGGTTTCTGCAGCCAGATTGAGGCTGTTGCGGTAGGCCTCCGCAAGGGTCTCCATCTCCTCGTGCCTGCCGTCCCTCCAAATCGGACCGACGGTATGGATTACGTGCTTGGCGGAAAGCTTTCCGCCGGCGGTAATGACCGCCCTTCCCGGCGGGAGGCCGTCAGGGTACCGGTGGCGGCGTATCTCCCGGCACTCCTGCAGGATGAGCGGGCCCCCGCGGCGATGGATGGCTCCGTCGACTCCGCCGCCTCCCAGGAGAGTGCTGTTGGCGGCGTTCACTATCGCATCGACCTTCTGTTCGGTGATGTCGCCCGTAAGGACGATGAGGCGATCGTTCAGGAAGCGTGCTTCATCCACTTGTCGATCTCTCCAAGGAACACGCCCATCTGCTCCTCGGTTCCCATGCTGATTCGCACGAAGTCGCTGATTCCGGGAATCTCGAAGTGGCGGACGAGGATTCCGCGCTCTTTCAGACGGCCGTAGACCGTTCTACCCGACAATCCGGGAAAGGAGGCAAAAACGAAGTTCGCGCTGGAGGGAAGCACGGTCGCGCCGCGTTCGAGAAGCGCGTCCGAAAACGCGCGCCGCGTCGCCACGACACGTCGGGTGACCTCGGCGTAGTAGTCCCCGGCGCGCGCCGCAGCCGCCCCTACCGCCTGCGCGAGGGTGTCGATCGGGTAGGAGTTGAAGGAGTCCTTCACCGCAAACAAAGCATCGACGAGAGCCCTGCTCCCGTAGGCGAAGCCGAGACGCATACCGGCGAGCGCCTTGCTCTTGGAGAAGGTGTAGACGACGAGAAGGTTTTCGTGCTCGCGAATGAGCGGAACGACGCTCTCACCGCCGTAGTCTACGTAAGCCTCGTCGACGAGAATGACGCGGTCGGCCGGTGCACGTGCAAGAAGGCGCTCGATCTCCGAGCGGCTCGCCGCCACCCCGGTCGGAGCGTTCGGATTTGCAAAGGCGATCCCGCACGCCTCGCCGCTTTCGAGATAGGCCGAGAGATCCAGCGAAAAATCGGGTCTAAGGGGAAGGCGCCGGTAGGGAATACCGTAGAAGTCGCAGTAGACCGGATAGAAACTGTAGGTGAATTGCGGCATGAGCAGGGGGCCGCGCGCGCCGTCGAAGAAGGCGTAGAAAGCAAACGAGAGCACCTCGTCCGAGCCGTTTCCCGCAAAGACGTTTTCGGGCGAGAGCCCGAGCGATTCGGCCACCGCCTCCCGTAACTCGGTGCAAGCAGGATCGGGGTAGAGGCGCAGGCGGCCGGGGTCGAAGGATTCGAGCGCTGCCGAAACCGCGGGGGCAGGCGGATAGGGGTTCTCGTTCGTATTGAGCTTGATGAACCCGTTCCCCCGGGGCTGCTCGCCAGCGGTATAGGGCGTGAGGCGCCTCAGTCGCTCGGAGATCATCGTTCCTTCCATTTCAGTAATGGAACTCCGCATAGGGCTTGCTGTCAATCGGGCTATACGAGAAGCCTTCGGATTTCCGCGACCATGTAGAACGAGCCGGTCACGAGGATCGGCAGGGGGGCTCCGTCTCCGTGCGCTCCGTCGGTTGTCGGCGCCGTTCGGCCCTCCTGCGCGAGGCGTACCGCCTCGGCCAGAGCGGCCGCAGGGTCGGGAACGAGCGTCGTGCTGGGGTTTCGAGCCGCGAAGGCCGCATGGACCTCCTCGGGATCGCTCTTCTTGAAGGTCCCGGGAGTGGAGATGATGATCGATCGGAAGGCCGACGCAAGCGCATCCGCCATCCCCTCGCGGTCCTTTCCGAGGACCGAGCCGAAGATGAGGATCGACGGCTCGGGAAAGAGCTTTCGGAACGACGAAAGCAGGCGAGCGGTGGAGACGGGGGTGTGGGCACCGTCGAGCACAATGCGGCCGTAAGCGGTCTGAATCACCTCCATCCGCCCGGGGAGGCGCGCGACTGCGAGTCCCGCGTGGAGGGCCTCCTCGCCGAACAGGCTCCGGGGGCCGCTCGGCGCCGGGGCGACTGGGTCGCCTCCTGCCATTCCTCGAAGAGCGAGCACGGCGAGCGCCGCGTTCTCGGCCTGGACGTCCCCCGGCATCGCAAGATGGTAGGCCTCCAAACGCCCGCCGCGCCAGCGGATCCTCATCTCGGTCGCCTCAAAGCTCAAGGTGGTGGCGAGATCCTCGACCTCTTGGGCGAGAAAGCGACTGGGCGCGTGGCGAAGCGCCGCCGTTGCGGCGAAGACTGCCTTGACCTCGGGCCGCTGGTAGCCAGCGAAGACCGGAACCCCCTCTTTGATGATGCCGGCCTTCTCGCCGGCGATAGCCTGAAGCGTGGTTCCGAGAAGCTCGGTATGCTCAAGCTCGACCGGAGTGAGGAGGCACATTTCGGGATGCACCACATTGGTCGCGTCGAGCCTCCCTCCAATTCCCGTCTCGATGACCGCCCAGCTGCATCCCCACTCGCGAAACATGAGAAAGCCAAGGAGGGTGAGCAGCTCGAAGGTCGTGGGCTCGCCGCGGGCGGGCAGGACGTCCTTGCCGAGATCGCGGATGCGCGCCGCAATCCTGTTGATGATCTCCACGTAGAGCTCGTCGGGAAAGAAGCGGCCGGCAAGGCTGATCCGCTCCCGGTAGCTTGAGACATGGGGTGAGGTGTAAAGCCCGGTTTTCTCGCCGGCTGCCGCGAGGACCGAGGCTACGTAGATCGCGGTCGAGCCCTTTCCCTTCGAGCCTGCGAGATGGATGGTCCGAAAGGAGCGATCGGGGTTGCCGAAGAGATCGAGGAGCGCGTGCATCCGGTCGAGCCGATAGCTGCGCACGGAATGACCCGTTTCTCGCTCGAGGTTCGTAAAGGACTCAAGGTAAGCAAACGCCTCGTCGACCGCGGTGAAGCGGCGGCTGATCAGCGGCACGGTAGGCCTCCCTGCGAGCGCGGCGCTAGCGCGACTCTCTTCTCTGCCGAATCGCCTCGGCGTGGGTGAAGAAACCCTCGTAATCGGCGAGGGCGACGACGTGCGGCGCAAGAGTCTCGTACCCGTCTCGGGTGGCGAAAACGACCGACGAGTACTTCATGAAGTCGCGGACCGAGACCGGCGACCACGTGCGCGCCTTTCCCCCTGTCGGAAGAACGGCATTGGCGCCGATCGCGTAGTTGGCGGCCGAAAAGGGCGTGTGCTCCCCCAGGAGAATCTCGCCCGCGTTGCGGATCGACTGGAGGGTCGCGAAGGGCTCTCGAGTGCGCACCTGGAGGTGCTCCGGAGCGAACTCATTGACGACGGAGGCGGCGGTCTCCATATCAGCGGTCATGAGAATACCTCCGTAGCCGGACAGCACGTCGCTCACGAAGGTGCGGCGCGGCTCGGGTATCCGCTCGACGAGCGCAGGGAGCAGCGCGGCGACCCGATCGGCAAGCGTCTGCGAAGGGGTGATGAGGAGGGCGCTTGAGTCCGAGCCGTGCTCCGCCTCGATGAGAAGATCGAGGGCGACGGTCCGCGCGTCAGCGCTCTCGTCAGCGAGAACTATCGATTCGGAGGGACCCGCCGGGAGTCCCACGTCGACGTCCGAAGCCACGAGGCGCTTCGCGGCCGAAACGTAGCTGCTACCCGGGCTCACGATCTTGTCGACTGCCGCGATGCTCTCGGTCCCGTAGGCGAGCGCCGCGATAGCCTGGGCTCCTCCGGCCCGGTAGACCTCGTCTACCCCGCAGAGCTCCGCTGCGTAGAGGCAGGCAGCGTCGATGCTCCCGTCCGGGCCGGGTGGAGAAACCACGCACACCCGCCGGACTCCGGCGATCTTTGCGGGCACCGCAAGCATGTACAGCATCGAGGGGAAGCTTCCGCGCCCGCGCGGGACGTAGAGCCCGGCGGAATCGATGGCAGTCGCGCGCTCACCCGCGTAGATGCCGGCCCGGATCTCGCGGAGGTCGATCCCCGAAGGAAGTTGCGGGCGGTGGAAGGCTGTCACGTTGTCAATGGCGAAGCGAAGGGCGTCGCGCACCGCGGGCCCCAGGAGCTCGCGGGCCCGCGCAAACTCCGCCGGGGCAACGCGCAAGGGAAGGCGATCGATGTCGGCTCGGTCGTACTCTTTGGTCAGGGCGCGCAGGGCTGCATCGCCCTCCCGGCGCACCCGGTCCACGATAGCCTGGACGTGCTCGCGCATCGAGGTGATGTCGCTCTCGGAGCGCCGGAGCATCTTCCGGCGATCGGCGCCAGAGAGCTCCTCCCACTTTCGGACGTTCAGCTTCATGGCTCCCCCGGCGCAACTGTAGTAGAGGTGCGGTGCTTCGTCAACGTGCCCATTCACCGCGGCGATCGCCGTGGAAGACCACGGCTTGCCAAAACTCGTGATCTTCTAGGATATTACTAAGGTACACCACAGGGAGGAACTTCCGACGATGCAGTCCAATCGCGATCCGTTCGGCGTAAGGAGCATGCTCTCCGCGAAAAAGGGAACATTCATCTACTACAGCTTGAAGGAGCTGGAAAAGAAGACCAAGACCGATCTCTCAAAGATGCCCTATTCCCTGCGCATCCTGCTCGAGTCCCTCGTTCGTCAGCTCGATGGGCGGCTCGTCACCGAGGAGCACGTGCGGAACGCGCTCAATTGGCGCAGCGCCGAGGCAAGACGGCACGAGGTTCCCTTCATGCCGGCGCGGGTCGTCATGCAGGATTTCACCGGGGTCCCCGCGATAGTCGACCTTGCCGTCATGCGTGACGCCATCGTTGACCTCGGCGGAAAGCCGGCACGCATCAATCCCCAGATACCGGTAGACCTCATCATCGACCACTCGGTCCAGGTCGACCTCTGGGGCACCGCGGAGGCGCTCAAGGTCAATGCCGATTTTGAGTTCCAGCGCAACCGCGAGCGCTACGAGTTTCTCCGCTGGGGGGCGAAATCCTTCCAGAACCTCCGGGTGGTTCCTCCGGCAACCGGGATCATCCATCAGGTCAACCTCGAGTACCTTGCCACGGTCATCACCGGCGACGCAACCGGCGCCGAGCCGGTAGCCTATCCCGATTCGCTCGTGGGCACCGACTCGCATACGACGATGATAAACGGGATTGGCGTGCTCGGGTGGGGGGTCGGGGGGATCGAGGCCGAGGCGGTGATGCTGGGCCAGCCCTACTACATGTCGCTTCCGGAGGTGATCGGCTTCCGCCTCACCGGAAAGCTGCGGGAAGGGGTGACCGCGACCGACCTCGTCCTCACCATAACGGAGAGGCTGCGCACGTACGGCGTCGTCGAGAAGATAGTCGAGTTCTTCGGTCCCGCCCTCGCGACCCTTCCGGTGGAGGATCGCGCGACTATCGGGAACATGTCCCCCGAGTACGGGGCGACGGCCGGCTACTTTCCCATCGACGAGCAGACCCTGAGCTACATGCGCCGCACCGGGCGCCCCGAGGAGCAGGTCGACCTCGTCGAGACGTACGCCCGCGCCCAGGGGCTCTTCCGCACCGAGGAAGCACCCACCCCCGAGTACGCCGACGTCATCGAGTTCGACATCGGGACGGTCGTTCCGTCGATCGCGGGACCGAAGCGCCCCCAGGACCGGATAGCCCTTTCGTCGGCCAAGGAGGTCTACGAAAAGTCCATTCGTGAGATTGTCGCCGCGAAGCCGCCGAAAGCGGAGGAGGTCAGCTTCGCGCTCGACGGGAAGCAGGTGACGATGCGGAACGGGGCGGTCGCTATCGCTGCCATCACTAGCTGCACCAACACTTCCAATCCCTCGGTCATGATGGCGGCCGGGCTCCTCGCGAAGAAGGCGCACGAGCGGGGCCTCTTCCCTCCTGCCTACGTGAAGACGAGCATCGCCCCCGGATCCCGCGTCGTCGGGCGCTACCTGGAGAACGCCGGCGTGATTCCCGCGCTCGAGGCCCTCGGCTTCAACATCGTCGGCTACGGCTGCACGACCTGCATCGGGAACTCCGGTCCCCTGCGTCCGGAGATCCAAAAGGTGATCGACGAAAACGACCTCACCGTCGCGGATGTCCTTTCGGGCAACCGCAATTTCGAGGGACGCATCCACCCCGCTATCCGGCTGAACTATCTCGCCTCGCCCCCGCTCGTCGTGGCCTATGCCCTCGCGGGATCCGTCGACATCGATCTCACCAAGGATTCCCTGGGGACCGGAAGCGACGGGAAGCCGGTCTACCTCGCCGACGTCTGGCCGAACTCGACGGAGATCGCGACGGCCCTGACTAAGTCGCTTTCGGCGAGCCTGTTCACGAGCGAGTATGCGAATGTCTTCACCGGGAACGAGACCTGGAATAGGATCAAGCTCGCCGGAGAGGAGCGCTACCTCTGGGAAGACGGCTCCACCTACATCCGAAAGCCCAACTACTTCGACCGCATCACGGAGGCTCACGCCGAGCCGCCGGCGATAGTGGGAGCGCGCGTCCTCGCCTACCTCGGCGACAGCGTGACGACCGACCACATCTCGCCGGCCGGAGCCATCCCGAAGAACAGCCCGGCCGCCAGGTGGCTCACCGAGCGGGGCGTCGGGGTGGCCGACTTCAACTCCTACGGCTCGCGCCGCGGGAACCACGAGATCATGATGCGCGGGACCTTCGGCAATATCCGCATCAAGAATAAGCAGGTGCCCGGGACTGAAGGAGGCTACACCCTCTACGAGCCAACCGGAGAGACGATGTTCATCTTCGATGCGTCGATGAAGTATCAGGAGACCGGGGTCCCGCTTATCGTTATCGCAGGCAAAGAGTACGGCTCGGGCAGCTCCCGCGACTGGGCTGCGAAAGGGCCGGCGCTACTCGGCGTTAAGGCGGTGATCGCGGAGAGCTACGAGCGCATCCACCGGAGCAATCTGATCGGCATGGGCGTGCTGCCTCTGCAGTTCAAGCAGGGCGAGAGCGCCGCGAGCCTCGGGCTTACCGGACATGAGACCTTCTCGATCGAGAGGGTCGCGGCCCCTTCCGCCGAGGTAGCGGTAACGGTGACAGACGACGAGGGGCGCACAAAGCGCTTCACGGTAGTCGCGCGCATCGATACTCCCGTCGAGCTCGACTACTTCCAGAAGGGCGGGATCCTCCACACGGTGCTGCTGAACATGCGCGCATAGATCCCAGTGGCCCCCGCCCCGGCGGGTTTCACGGCTGGCGCGCGGGACCAAGCAGATTCATGAGCCTCCTCCGATTTGAAGCTCCGGTCTTGTCGTACATATTGGCGAAGTGCTCTTCGACCGTCCGCACGCTGATGCCAAGCGGTCAGGCTATCTCGCCGTTGGTGAGGCGCGTCGCGGCAAGCCGGAGCACCTCAAGCTCCCGGCGCGTCAGGTGCCCGCCTTCTGGCTCGAGTCAGGTCATCTGTGCAGCACGAGGACCGCACTCCGGCAGGAATCGCCTGTACAGTGACTCGAGATGCGGGCCTACGGTTCGGAGAATCGCAGCCTCCAGGTCGCTAGACGGCCCATCCGCCCTGCTGCGATAGAGCGCGACTGAAAACGAAGGAGAGGGAATGGCCATCTTGTGCCATATCCGGCTCGGGCGGATGAAGTCGGTCACATATTCCGTGTGCTCCCATTCTCGGTAGTCGGTTTGATGCATCGAGAGAGTCCTTTCCGGGGGAAAGGGCATCCGCCGCCAGTAGTAATCGCTGAAATCTGCCTTGATTTCGAACCCGCGGTTGAAGGCGACGCACTGCGGGCGGCCGCGCTCGGCGGAAAGACAGCTGACCCCGACGTCAAGTGGGACGAGCTTCGGCATGCCGTCCATGATTGCCGAATAGAAGGTCTCACGGTCTGTCGTCTGCTCGACGGGCAGAAGGAAGTCGAGCACTCGCATCCACGGGAGATCGGGTTCCCTCGCCAACTGATCTGCCTCCGTGACCTGGTGACTGCGCAACGTGTCTATTGGTTGATGCTTATTATGCTTCACCTGCCGGCGGGTTTCAACCGTCATGGCGAGTTTTTTGTACGTCCTGGCTCGGGATTTCACCCCCGGAGCTTAGATTCGGCAGGCCGGGAAGGTGCCCGGCCTACCGTGATACCTTCTGCGAAACCAAGGGCGCCGATTAGGGTGAAGCGACGAAGGCGAAAGGGGCGGTCATCGGGCCGTCGAGTCCGTTGCGTCCAACTGCGGCCACCTGATAGTTGTGAGTGTAGGAATCGCCCGCGTCAATGTACGAATAGGGCACGACAACGGTTTCCTGGACGACTCCATCCTTATAGACTTTGTACCCTTGGGCGTCTGCCAGCGTAGACCACGACACCTTCACCTCGTACGTCGACTGTGCTCCGTACTCATTGTCCGTTACGTTCAGGTCCGTTGGCGGATCTGATAGGAGATCCCGGTGACTACTGCACCATTGGCGATGTCGACGAGGGTGGGATTGTCTACCGAGGAGGAGTACGCATTGTACCCCGTGGCGCCGGGAACCGCGTCCCACGAGACTTCGATATAGTCATAGTACATCCCTTTGGTGGCGCTGACCGTTGAGGGCGGAGCCAGGGAGGCGACAAAGTTTGCCGTCACCGACCTATTTCCACCCATGGTGATGGAAGTGGGGTTCGCTGTGCCGGAAGCATCTCCGCTCCAGCTTGAGAAACCGTGTCCACTGTATGCAGACGCCGTGAGCCGGACTACCGTACCCGGCGGATATTGGCTTAACGACGGATTCTTCGTTACATACCCGGCGCCGGCAGAATCGATGGTGACCGCGAGGGTGTAGGTGACCGCGGGTATGGCGCTGTCTGTGTTGGAGTAGGACGAGGATCCCGCACCGTTTACCGCACAGACGCGATACCAGTAGCTCGTGCCGGTAGTCAAAGCGCTGTCGTCGTAGGTTGTCGCGTTCGCCGTGGTGGTTGCAAGTTCGTTCCATCCAGTGGAGCCGTCGAGGCTGCGCTCGATCTCGAAGCTTTCCTCGTTGTCCGAGTTGTCCGTCCAGGTGAGGGCAACCGCATTCGCCGAAATCGCTCTCGCCGCAAAATCACTCGGCGGAAGAGGCGCGACAGGGTTGGTACCTTTGGACGTCACATTGTCTGTCGCGGGGTTTGGGCATCCGACCAAGATCAGCCAGGTCGCCAGGATCACACTTGCAGTGAGCAGCTCGAGCGCCCGCAGGCAAAGCCTATTCCTCATTTCTTCCTCCTTGTTTCCGGTGAGGGCTGACTGACCTCAATTGAGCTTATGGCGGATCGTGCCGCGGCGAAATTCGGAGATTTCTACGTAGTGCCAAGCATCAGGAGTTGGGATTTCGCGGGACGTTCGGAGATGCAATCCTGGACGCGCCTGCGGACGAAAGAATGCGAATTGGAGGTCGGCCGACGCTTGCGGCTGTTTTCACTTGACAATTGCCGGGCCAGGCTTCATTATTTAATTGGTCAGTCAATTATGGGCAGGCACGGATGCTTCCTCCGCGTAGGGAAAAAAGATGGGTAGAACCCCGGGGAGTGCAGTCGACCGGCGAGAGCAGATCTTGAATGCGGCGGTGCGGGTCTTCGCGGAAAAGGGATTCGACCGGGCGACCAACCGGGATATCGCGCGCGCGGCCGGGATACCGCCAGGGCTCATCTACCACTACTTCGCGAGCAAGGAAGAGCTCCTGCGCAGCGCGATGGAACGGCGATCGCCGCTAGGACTGATGCGGACCATCGACACGACCATGTTCGACCTCGATCCCGAGCCGATGCTGCGCGGTCTCCTCGGCAAGCTGCTCGAGATCGCGGAGAGCGAGCAGTTCGTCTCCCTCATGCGGGTCTATCTCCCCGAGATCATCCACAACTCGCGGATTGCTCCGCTCGGCATCTCGGTTATCGGCGAGGCGACGAGCGCGTTCGAGCGCTACCTCGCTCGGAAGATGGAGGAGGGCGTGCTCCGCAGGGCGAACTCGGCCTTCGTCACCGACTATCTGCTCGGGGGAATCATGGATCTCGTCCTTCGGCGGCAGATCCTCAAGGACCCCTCGGTTGCAGGCTACTCGCACGCTCAGATCGTCGACGGGGTGATCGGGACGGTGCTCCCGGGGCTGCTCCCGCGATGATTTTTTTTGAGCCTCAATTAATTGGTCATTCAATTATCGAATGTGGATGAAAGGAGACGAAAGATGAGCATGATTGTCGGTCTTATCGCGGCTGGGATCGTGGCGAGAGGCAACGACCTCAGTCGCGGGCTTGTCGTGTATTCAGCAGTTGCGATCGCGGCGGGAGGGTGAGTCGATGCGCCGCGACAATCCGATCGAAGAGGTGCAGTCCGGTGCTCTGCGCGAAGGGCCCCTCGCCCTTTCGCTCGGCGCAATTCATGATGAGATGGCGCCGCTCGTCGGGGGCAAAGCGCTGAATCTCGGGCGCCTCCTGCGGTTTGGCCACCCGGTTCCCGAAGGGTTCTGTCTGACAACCGCGGCCTACCTGCGGGCGACCCTGCCTGGAGCGCTCGATTCGCTCGTGGAACAGCTCGCCGGGGTCGCCTCGGGCGAGTTTGACCGGCTGAGCCGACTTGCCGCCCTCATTCGTCAGGCCATCCTCTCGACCACCCTGCCCGAGGAGGTCGCCGCAGCGCTCTCGCGCGCCTACGATTCGCTGGGCCAGCCCGCGCCTGCGGTCGCGGTGCGCTCCTCGGCCACTGCGGAGGACCTGCCGGGGGCAAGCTTTGCGGGACAGCAGGATAGCTTTCTGAACGTCGTCGGCGCGGTCCAGGTCGCCGACGCGGTGCGGCGCTGCTGGGCCTCGCTGTGGAGCGACCGAGCCGTGGCCTACCGCGCTCAACGCAGGATCGACCAGCGCAGCGTCGCGATCGGCGTTGTCGTACAGCGGCTCGTCCCTGCGAAGGCTTCCGGGGTGCTCTTTACGGCCGATCCGATAAGTGGGAGCAGGCGCCGTGCGGTTGTGGATGCGACGCCGGGACTGGGCGAGGCGCTCGTCTCGGGGGCGGTCGTCCCCGATCACTTCGTGGTGGGCTTCGAAGGGGCGAGCCTTCTCGAGGAGCGCCTCGGAAGCAAGGCGGTTGTCTCGAGGCCCCTCCCAACAGGCGGCACCCGCACGGCGCCGGAAGATCGTTTTCACCCCGGAGCTTGTATCTCCCGGGACGAGCTCTACGCGCTCGTCGCCGCGGGGCGGTCGATCGCGGCGGATTTCGGCTCTCCCCAAGACGTGGAATGGGCGATCGACGAAGAGGGCAAGGTGTGGATCGTCCAGGCGCGTCCGATCACTACACTTTTTCCCCTTCCCGCCGGGGCTCCGAGCTCGGCCGCCGATCTGCGAGTCTACTACTCCGTGAACGCCTCGCAAGGTATGGAGCGCCCTTTCACCCCGCTCGGAGGCTCGCTCTTTCGCCTCTTTGTCTCCTCGGTGGCCGCCTGCTTCGGTTTTCCGCCCGCCGAGGCTTCGGCCGGTCCCGCGTTCCTCACCGAAGCTGCAGGGCGCCTCTATCTCGATGTGACGAAGGCGCTACGCAGCGCGATCGGGCGCAAGCTCCTTCTGCAAATGGTGGGCGGGGTCCAGGCCCGTGCCGCGGCCTCCCTCGCGCACCTTGCGCGGGAGCCCGGCTTCTCCATCACCTACCGCTCGCCGCTTCCCTTCGTGCGCCGGGCTCTGTCGTTTCTTCTTCGATCGCGCCTTTCCCTCTACCTCCTTCAGTCGATAGCGCAGCCGGAAGGCATCCGCCTGCGCATCTGGCGGCTCCGAGTGGAGATCGCGGATGCGGCCTCGCGGCTCGAATCCCTGCCCGTCGAGGAGCGGCCGTCAGCGGTGGAGCGGCTCTTCTCGCCCGAGACCACGCTGCGCCTCCTCGGGATCATGCCGTCGGTCCTGCTTCCGAGCACGATCCTGCTCTCGCTGGCCCGCCGGTTGCTTCGGGGAGCGGCGACCGAGGAGGAGATCGAGACCTCCCTTCGAGCGCTTCCCGCAAACCCCACCACCCAGATGGACCTCGCGCTGTGGGAGCTTGCCGTGCTGGCACGCCGGGACGAGCGCCTTGCGCTGCGCCTGCGCTCCGCCCCCGCCGAGAGCCTCGCCCGGGAGTACCGCTCCGGGGGGCTTCCGGACTTCTTCGCCCGCGCGATGGATGAGTTCCTGCGTCTGCACGGCCATCGCTGCGCGAGCGAGCTCGATGCCGGCCTGCCGCGGTGGTCTGAGCAGCCGGCCCCTCTTTTTGAGGTGATAGCGGGCTATCTCCGCCATGGAGAGGCGATCGAGCGGCCCGACGAGCTTTTTAGCTCGGCCAGGCGGCGCGCCGAGGCGATGGTCGCCGAGCTTGCTGGGCGGGCACGGGGAGCCGGGGCGTCGGCCCTGGTGCGCTTCTGCCTGGAGAGGGTGCGCGCGCTCTCGGGCCTCCAGGAGGTGCCTCGCTCCTATATCGCCCTTCTCTTCGCCCACGCCCGGCGCCTCCTCGAGCCGGTCGGGAGGGCTCTCGTCGCCGCCGGGCTACTTGCAGAGGATGCGGATCTCGCATTCCTGAGCCTTCCCGAGATTCGGTGGGCTCTTCGCGGAAATGGGGTCGGTGAGCTGGTTCGCGAGCGCAAGTCGGCCTACGCGGCGGAGGTCGCCCGCCGCGGCCATCCCGCCGTGCTCCTCTCCGACGGGACCATTCCGGAGGCGGAGGCTCCCCGGAAAGGCTTGCCCGACGACGCCGGACTCCTTCCGGGAATACCCGCCTCGCGCGGAAGCTACGCCGGAAAGGCCCGGGTGATTCTCGACCCGGCCGGGGCGCAGCTTCTCCCCGGAGAGATTCTCGTTGCCCCCTCGACCGACCCAGGCTGGACGCCCCTGTTCCTCATCGCGGGGGCGCTCGTCATGGAGTCGGGCGGGCCCATGTCGCACGGGGCGATCGTCGCCCGCGAATACGGCATCCCGGCGGTGGTCGGCGTCGTGGGGGCGACTGCGCGGATCGCCGACGGCAGGGAGCTTATCGTGGACGGGACCAACGGAACGGTGAGAATCGTCGGCTTCCCCGGTTGAGCGCGCCTTTTGCGGTGGGCGGCAGCTATCGAGGTGTCCCGCCGGGGAGGCGAGCTCGGCGCGGTCCGCTTCCAGCGCAACATGATGGGCGAGGACAGCGAAGACGGCAAGCCGACTATCGAGGCGAATCCCGGAAGCGAGTTCGAGCTTCCCTGCCGCCATTTCATCGTCGCAATCGGGCAGGACGCCGACTACTCCATCCTCCCCGAGGGCATTTCGGTTGGAGAGAGCCAGACGACGTCGAACCCGAGGCTCTTTGTGACCGGCGACTTCCTCACCGGAAGCCTCGACGTGATCCACGCCGTGGCCGACGACAAGGCGGTGGCCGACGAGATCGACCGCTTCCTCTCAGGCGAAGTGCGCAAGAAGCATCACGTCTCCATCGAGCTCATCGACGGCGAGACCGGCTGCTTTCGAGCGCACGTCCTCCAGAAGGCCCCGCCGATGCCGCTTCGCAGCGTGGTGGAGCGGGCGAGCGGAAACGCCGAGGTCGAGAAGGGGCTCTCCGACGGGGACACCCGGGTTGCAACGACTCGCTGCTATTTGTGCAACCACAAATTCGAGATCGATCAGGACAAGTGCATCCACTGCGACTGGTGCATCGACGTCTCGCCGCGCGACTGCATCAAGAAGGTTTCCCGCCTGTTTCTCGACAAAGACGGCGCCCCGAGCGACTACGTGCAGACCGACATCGCCCACGAGGCGACCTACATCTACATTGACAGCGATAACTGAATCCGCTGCGGCAAGTGCCTGCGCGTCTGCTCCACCGAGGCGAGCACGATGCGCAGGATGGAGCGCACCCCCTGCGCTGCGCATCACGCCGAAGGCCGCTCGATCGACTGGAAGCCCCTCCTCGAGTGCAAGGCCATGATAGAGCGGGCTGGACAGAAGAGGGTTTAGGTAGGCCGGATGGGGCGCAGCGTCGACCAGCAGCAGCACTGTCGCCAACGGTGAGTGCGGCAGAGTAGAGGCGACCGCGGGCTGATTTCAATCGGCCTGAATCATGGGATTTTGTTTGAACTACGGATCGTCCGGGCGAAGCAGGTGGGTCGCGCAGATCGTCGCGGATAGAATGTTCGTGCGCCGGATCCTTTCCTCTTATCCGGCCAATTCGTGGTACGTCGCTCCTTCGTCTTTCCATTCTACCGCGGACTCCATTTTGCACAACAGGAGGTCTATCCGCTCGCCTACTGTGGGGAGTATGTGGGGGCCTACATCGCGGACCTCGTCGTCAAGAGCACCATCATCCTGGAGCTCAAGGCCGCTAGGGCACTCTCGCCAGCCATGGAGGCGCAGCTCATCAACTACCTAAAGCTCTCAGGTCTTCCGGTCGGCTACCTGCTGAACTTCTACGGCGAGCGGGTGGAGTGGAAGCGGTTCGTGAATCAAAAGTAGTGTGACGCTAGGCGGGACGGCGGGGGCGCATCGGTCGTCACGACCAGTCGGCCGAGCTTTCGGCCGTGAGTGGCACCGAAATGAGCGGTACGGTGATTCGACGTCAGGACCTGTTACCTCTGTCAGTTTCCGGCCAGCTGCAAGAGCTTCCTGATATAGCCGTCGCCATCCGACTGAAACAGCACATGCCGCCTCTCAAACTCCGTCTTCGGAGCCTCCGGTGGCCGTCCTCGCCGAGATTCCACCGAATCTTTTCGTATTCGGTCCGCGAGACAATGAAAGCTTCGAGTCGAACATCGTGCTCGCCGTTGCGCCGCGCCATTTCGCTCTCGATCCGCCTGATCGTCTCGGCGAAGCGGAGCTTGCGATTCGCGAAGCCGTCCGACAGCTGGAGAATGCCCTTGGGGTCGATGAAGGCGATGGTCTGCCTCCGATCCCGAAGGAGCCACATGATGAAATCCGGAAAGAAGTTACCCGCCTCGAAGAAGCCGACCCCCGTTCGGCTCGGATTGCGCAGGAGGAAGAGCTCACAGCCGGCAAGCAGGGGCGGTTCGGCGCGCGTCACCCGTTCGAGGTCCGAGACGAAGGAGAACTCGCCTGAGTTCAGGCCGGAAGGCGAGGCGTACAGCTCGCTTCGGTCGGTGGAAACGTAGAGGAGGGGATAGTAGAGGTGGCGGTCGAGCTTGATTGCGTGCAGCTTCCCGAAGCTCTTGACCGCCTCCGGAAGCGTCCAGCCCTCTTCGACCAGGTCGCGAAGCTCTTCGGCGACGGCCAGGTTAGAGCCTGCCGCCGTTGCGTCCCGTGCGACATAGATCGAGATCTTTTCCCGAACCCCAGGTCCTCCTCCTCGAGGGCTCGATAGATGCGGTACTCTGTTTCGAACTCCGCGCGCTCCATCGCGGCGAATTGGTCGAGGTAGGCCGAAAGGGCCCCGGCCATGATCCGATTCCCGGTCTCGATGGAGTCTGCATGAAGGAGCGAGAGAACCTCAGATTCGCATTCGATCGAGCACCACGAAGTTCGGGCGGAATCTCACGCGACTCCGAGGAGCGACACGACGGCGTCCGAGGTGGCACAAGAGTATCGTTGGAGCCGTCGATACTAGGGCTCGTTATCGATTGAATCGCCGCGTGATAGATGACGATCACCTGGAAGTCCTCAGGGCGGTTGTCCGGAAGGGCGAGCGGAATGCGCGGGACGTGGTTTCGAAAGGCCCGCTTCGCAGCGGGAGCCCGAGCTTGATCTGAGACTCCGAGACATGGGAAGGAATGAATAGGTTGTGTTCTGGTCTCTCCTACGGTAGAATCGGTGTGATTGACGCAACCTATCCAGCTGAACGGGATGAATTATGGCAGCAAAAATCCAACCGATTTACGAGCTATGCGTCCCTCGCAAGAGCGTGTTCGATCGTTCCCGAAAGGACGTCGTTCTGCAGCTTGGCGATCTTCTTAACGGAACCCTCGGGGAGCGAGAAGCAGAGACTTTCTTCGCCGAGAACTTCGTGACCAATGGCCTCAAGAGCCTTGTGAACAAGACGTTCGAGCGGATCTTCGGCAAACGTGATCAAGCGGCTACCTTCCTCCTTTCACAAGCAATGGGTGGCGGCAAGACGCACTCGATGATCGCGCTCGGACTTCTTGCAAAGTACCCATCCATCCGAAAGAAGATGTGGCCGCACCAGGACTTGGGAACCTCGGAGGTTCGTGTTATCGGCTTCGACGGTCGCGAATCGGACTATCCGTTCGGTCTCTGGGGGGCACTCGCCGATCAGGTGGGGAAAAAAGAGCTATTCAACAATCTGTACTCACCGCTTCAGGCCCCAGGCGTTACGAGCTGGATCAATCTGCTCCAGGGACCGCCGACGATCATACTCCTCGATGAGTTACCGCCGTACTTCGCCGACGCCCTTTCGAAGTCGATCGGTCAGTCGAATCTCGCTGCAGTGACGACAACGGCAGTCAGTAATCTCATGGTGGCGGCCAACAAGGCTGAGCTTTCAAACGTCGCGATCGCTATATCCGATCTGTCGGCGACTGCCTACATGAATACCGGCACGGGGGTATTAGCGGCTCTGAATGACCTCGAGCAGGAGACGAACCGAAGCGCGCTGAATATCGAACCAGTCGCGACACAGGGCGACGAGGTCTTTGAGATTCTCAAGAAGCGTCTCTTCGAAAAGCTTCCCGGAGGAGGGGAGATTGATTCCGTAGCGACGGCATACGGCGAAGTCGTCAAGAAAGCGGCCCAGATGGAGCTTACGAACGTTTCGCCACAGACCTACGCCGGCGAGATACGGGATGCCTACCCATTCCACTTCTCACTCCGCGATCTCTATGGCCGTTTCAAGGAGAATCCAAGCTTCCAGCAGACGCGTGGACTCCTTCGAATGATGCGGGCCATCGTCTCGAATCTCTGGGAGACGGAGAGAGCCAAACATCTCTATCTTATCCACCCCTACGATATCGATCTCAACGACCCGGACGTGCACAGCGAGTTCGACCGAATCAATCCCTCTCTCAGCGAGGCGGTGAGGACAGATATCGCAAACGGTGGCGATTCCTACTCGGAACAGCTCGACAAGGAATTGAAGTCGAATGATGCCACCGACGCGGCGAAACTGATCTACGTATCCTCGCTATCAACAGCCCAGAAGGCAATCATCGGTCTTCGGGATATGGAGGTCGTCGCCTGGCTCTGCGCACCGGGTCGAACGCTTGAGCGTTTGATTACGGACGTCCTCGAGGTGCTACCCAACCGGGCGTGGTACCTCCACCTTTCGACTGACGGGCGGTTGTATTTCAAGAACGTCCAGAACCTCGCTGCGCGACTTTACGGAATGGTTCGAGACACTCCACGCGAAAACCGGGCACAGGAGCTTCGGAAGTATCTGAGCGACCTCTTTGAACCGCAGCTTCGCGATCTCTATCAGGAACTGTACGTTCTCCCGCCAATCGATGAGATACGTTTGGCCCAGGAGAAGGTCGTTCTGATCCTTACTGAACCCTACACCGACGCGCGCCCGGATGAGCCTCTTCACCCTGAGTGGAGAACCTTCTTCGAACAGCAGTCGCTGCAGAATCGAATGTTCTTCCTGACCGGAGATCGAGATCTCATGGAAGAGGTGTACAAGAACGCTGCTTACGTTCGGGCGATTCGCGTTGTCCTCGACGAGCAGGAGCGCGAGGGAGTGTCGCCGAAGGATCCACAGGCGCAGGAAGCGCGCAAGAGCCGGGACTAGTATCTCGTTCAGTTGCGAAGCGCCGTACAGCAGACCTTCACGACCGTCGTCTACCCGTCGCATGGTCGGCTTCGAGCCGAGCACATCAACCTCAATTTCGACAGCAACCGCTTCGACGCGGAGCGGCAGATCCGGCGAACCCTGCTCGATAGCCAGAAGTTCTCGGAGGAAGGGGCGAACGACACCTGGGTCAAAAAGGTTCAGGATCGGCTCTTCGACGGCCAGAATCCGGCACCGTGGAACGAGATCAAGAAACGCGCGGCCATGAAGACCGAATGGCAGTTTCATCATTCCAACTTGCTCGAGGATATTCGGGAGTACGCGGAGCGTGTGGGAAAATGGCGAGCGGAAGCCAGCGCCGTACGCCACGGGCCGTTTCCTCTCGAACCCACATCGGTGGAGATCGTTCAGAAATCGCTCGACGAAGAGAGCGGGGAGGCGATTCTCCAAATCATCGCCCAGGGGGGCTCGTGCGTCTTCTACGAAATCGGTAGGCGCACGCCGGACCTCTCCAGCAAGGAAGTGACCGCGTTTCAGGACTTCAGAACAAGGGAGCTCGCGCTCACCTTTCTGTGCGTCGACGACCAGCCGGGCGGCCGCCAAAGCGGACCGGCCAAAGAATGGCGGAACAAGATCGTCATCAAAGGACGGTTCTACGGACAGGGCAACGATGTCTTCTTTCAAGCGACCTCTATTCCGAAGGTTCCCATGCGCTATACGACCGATGGCAGCGATCCAGCGTCGAAGGGGACCCCCTACGCCGGCGATTTCCCTGTGCCTGCGGCAGCCAGTGTGATTCAGCTCTTCGCTGAGAAGGATGGTCTCCACGGCGCGGAGCAGTTCACGGTTCGGCGCGGCTCAACGGCGATCGATGCGGGGCGCCCGCTAACGTGGCGGTGCCGCAAGCGATTTCAGAATCTCAAGCCCTCGGAAGGCTTTCCTGGTCCTCGAGCGCGCGCATGAGTACGGCGCAACCCTTACCGACCTTTCGATCAACGTGGTGGCACCCGACACCGGCGAGACGATCTACTACACCTTGCCGCCCGGTCAGTATCATTCGGCAGAGCGGATCACGGCACTGGCCGAGGCTCTCACGAAGCTCGTTCCGAACGGCCAATTGACAATAACGGTGGGCTCCATGAAGTTCAGCTCCGGACAAGGTCTGCTCGACTGGCAGCAGCGCGAGCGGCTCACGATCGAAGTGGAGCACGAGGTCAAGCAGTGAGCGAAGCCCTCGGCTTCGGGTTCACTCCCGAACGCACGACCCATGCGTTCGTCGTGCATTTCCCGTCGTCCCGGGGGCGGGAGGCGACGATAGCGATCACCGAGGAGTTTCTTTGGAACGCGGAAATCTGCCACATCGAACGCCGGGAAAGCGGGTTCAACGATCCTGCCCTCAAGGTGCTTTTGCCCGCCGGAACCTGGAGCGAGATCGCCGATGAGGCTCGCTCGGAGTTCAATCGGAGGCTCATTCGCCACGGCGTGGCTACGGGGAAGTGGGCAAAGAGCGGGATGACGCCTCTGGACCGAAACTTGGGCAAGGAGCTTGTGCTTCTCTGCTGGGCGGTCGAGGACTGCGACCCGGTCCTCATTCCGAACGCCGTTCGCAATTGGGTGGGCTTAAGCCCGGAGGAGCGGTGGTGGCTCTACACAATGACGGACGCTGCAACAGGACAGGCGATCGGCGGACGCAACAAGGGATGGCGCAAAGCGGTGCGCTTCGCACTTACCGAAAACCCGATTGCCGATTCGGTCATCAAGCGACGGGTGAGCGATTTCGAGCTGACGCTCTTCTCCGACTCGGAATGACGTGAGATACTGCCCGTATGCATGGTGCAAGAATAGAGGAGGGGGTGGTTCGGGAGTTCGGGGATACTATCCGCTCTCTTCTTGGCCATAGCCTGAAAGAGATGTGGCTTTTTGGCTCACGAGCGCGCGGTGACAACCATGCCGATTCGGACTACGACGTTCTCATCGTAGCGGACGGAAAGAAGGCCGAGTTGCGCGAGCTTGTGGCCGCCGCGGAGAACGAGATCATGCGAAGCAGTGGTGAGATCTTCGCAAGTGTGATCTACACGAGCGAAGAGTGGCGATGGGCACGGAATACTCCGCTTGGAATCAATGTCGAAGGCGAGGGGAGACGCATCGCATGAAACCGGCCCCGATGGAGCCCGATCCACAGGTCGTGGCGGCGATGGAGGAGACCGCTCGGACCCTTCGTGACCTCTTTGAGCTCCGGCAGTCGGCGGAATACGACGTCACGGGAACC
>DAHUYW010000028.1 GCA_027306915.1 Spirochaetales bacterium
TTACGTGCCTTGCCGCAGTGCGCTTGGGAAGGGGGATCTGGCGAACAACGCCCTCCGGTTCGTCAAGGTATAGATCAAGGGCCTCTATCGCATTGGATAAGAGCCCATCTCGAGTGTCTGCTTGAGTCTGGCAGCTCGATGCATTCCGCCCAGTACCCTTTCGGTTCCTTATGGACCCCAAAATGATACACCATGGTCTACTCCCAAGGTGACTCTTCAAGACCACGATTGCCGTGGTCTCGGTAGGCCGGCGTAACAACCGAACATATCATATTCTGCTTTCTAGTCTCGAACAGTTCAATGAGAATTGCTCGAGCGCTGCCTCGACGTTTGGTATCTCACGCCCCACAAGGTCGATGCCCCAAGCTGCCACCGCCCTCGAGCCTGCGCTATCCGCGTCACCATGAGCTCAGAGAGGTCGGTAGGTGTTTCACGCGCACTCCGCATTCCGTCCTGGAAAGCGGCAACGGCGGCGTCCCAATCGACGGCAAGGCTGCCGGATCGACGCCCCGGCCGGCTCGTTTTCGCTGGGCTGCCGCTCGCCCCCGCCGCCTGCTCCAAGCTGGAAGAGCTCCCGGTTGGATCCGCGAAATGCCCGGTGAAAGAGAAGGACTGCCAGAGCTCGTCGGAGACCGTATAGGTGACGAGCACCGTGCCGCCGGAGAACCGGAAGCTGATCCTGTTGAGGAAGTCGCCCTGCAGGACGCGGGACTCGACACAGAAGCTCCGCTCGTCATCCCAGAAGCCGAACGACGAGTACTGAACCGTGCCCACGGGGTCGCTTGTCCGCTCGATGCCGTCAAGGCCAACAGGAAGGCGTACGATCGTCCCGTTTGACTCGATCTCCGCCGAGGCTTCATCCCCGCTGAAGTGCAGCGTCAGGCTCGTCGCACCGAGCGGATTGGGCTCGAGCAGGATTCTCCGGCCCGAGACACGCGCGGCAGTCTCCGGAGGCCGGGGAACCGGCCGGGGTGCCGGAGACTCAAAGCGCTCGATCCGCTCCTGCAGCCGTTGGAAGGCGGCGAGATTTTCGGGAAGCGCCCGGTCTGATTTCACCGCGGGGAGGATCAGCTCGTGCGCGATCTCGAGGAAGCCGGGAGCGTCCACGACCGCCCCCTGCTTGGCGTTCACGACGGCGACGATATCCTGCCGCGGCATGACGATGCTATACTGGCCGCCGGTCCCGCTTGCAGAGAATAGGCCGCCCCTCCGATCAACCCACCACAGCATGCCGTAGCGCGGAACCGTCCACCCCGTCGCCCGCACGCTTCTGGCTACTATGTCTTGCACCCAGCTCGAAGGCAAAATGCGCCTCCCCTTCCACATCCCGCCGCGCAGGTACAGATAGCCGATCTTTGCCTGGTCCCTCGGCGTCAGGAAGAGGCCATCGTTCGGTAGGGAATTGCCCTGGGGGTCCCTCCGCCAGTCAACGTTGGTGATACCCAACGGTGCGAATAGCTCTTCCGCAGCAAACTCGGAGATCCGGCCGCCCGTAGCCTTGCTCAAGATCCCCGAAAGAATTGCCATATCCCCGTCGCTGTAGTTAAAGCGTGAGCCGGGCCGGGCGGCCATGGGGAGATCGAGGGTGAATCGGGCCCAGTCGGCGCTGCGCAGCAGCCGAGCGTGGCTGTTGTCATTCCCCGTGAGCGGGAACTCCTGAAACGCGAGGCCGGACTGCATGCTCAACAGGTTCCTCACCCTCATGGCCGCCTTGTCGGCGCTCATGTTGCTGAAGGTGCGCCCGGGGAAATAGGAGAGGACGGGATCGTCCACCCGGATCATCCCCTTTTGGACCGCGATGCCGACGAGGGTGGAGGTGACGCTTTTGGTCACCGAGTGAAGCTCGTGACGCAGCCTCGGGGTGTTGGGATGGAAGGAGGTCTCAAGAACGATTCTCCCATGGCGCGTGATCAAGAGGCCGTCGATCTCGTCGAGGTCCCACAGGGTGGGGACAAGATCCAACGCTCGGGCAAGCCGGAGCGAATCCATGCCTTCAGCCTCCGGAGTGGAGTGCTGCCAGTCGGGGTCCGGCCGGCCCCCCTAACTCCGGGTAATCGGCCTCCCTCTCGAGCGTCCGCATCACGTAGGAGATGGTCCGAGCTCCGCTGTCGTAGAACTCGAAGGTCCCTAGGAGAGAGCGAGCGTGTCGTTTCGCGAAGCTCGTGAGGAGCGGGTAGCGCTGCGCGCCCCCCTCGGTGTAGCTTGCCGGCCCGGTGATGGGGCATCGGCACACTATCCGCGCCGCGCGCGGAATATGCATGATTCGAAAGGAGGGGGAAAGCCCTTCGATTCGCGGCCAATCCCTCTCTTCAAGGACCGCGCCGCAGACGCACAGCAAATCCTTTGGCGCCGTGGTCTTGGGGTCCCGCAGATCGATCCCAACAGTGCGCGTTGTGGTTATCCCCGCAGCATGGAGGTCCGCGGTCAGGTGCGCGAAGACGGGCCCGTTGTCCTTGTAGCTCCCGGCGAAGACTCGGTAGGCCAGGGTGTAGGGCCCATCCATCACCTCCCGCGCTTCCCTGGCTGCCTGGCGATCGCTTCGCGCGGCGCACGCGGTAAGCGCGAGACAGAGAAGCGACAGGGTGATCCTTTTCATGGCGTTGCATCTATGTCTACACGATTCGAGGGCAGGGCGGAGGAGCTTTTTGGGCATCAATCGACAGTCCGCCTTTTGTGTTTGAGGGGCGGAAGCGAGGTTTTCGGTGACGGGGGCTGACCTCTGGCCGCAGCATCCCAGCAGCCCGAGGCGAGTCGATCGTAGGCGGTCGGGCCTCACCTCATGGTGAAGGTCGCACGGACCAGGTAGGTGATGAGCTTTTCGACGGTCGACGTATCGTAGGCGCCGTAGTTGGAAATCTCGGTTGAGTAGACCGGGGTGATCTGGGTGACGCCGATGCTCGAGGAGCGGAGCGAGCCGACGGAAGCCCCGACTCCTTCGGTGATCGCCTCGGCCCGCTTCTTGGCGTCGGCCAGCGCTTTCGCGAGCAGCTGGCTCCGGCCCGCGTCGAGGGTGCTGTTCTTCAGGTAGTACTCCGGATCCTGTCCCGAAAAGACGATCCCGTTGCCGACGAAATGCTGAGAGGCGTCCTGGGCAAGCGTCGTGATGTCGTCGACCTTCTCCGATTCGATCAAGAGATCCTGCGAGAGGGCGTAGCCGGTGAGCTTTCCGCCGGAGTCTCCTCCGTCGCTCGACCCGCTCGCGGCCTTGTAGACGGGGCTCACGGAGAGCGGGCTTACCGTCACTTCGGAGCTCGTCACGCCATGCGCGGCGAAGTAGGCGAGGATCTCGCTGAGGTCGCCCTTCATCACCGTCGATCCATCCTTGAGGTCTGCCGGCGTGGGGCCCGTCTGCCACGAAAAGCTGCTCCGCCACTTCACGATGTCGGACTTGATCTCCTTCTGCGCGACGCCTGTCACGGTGATCACGGAATTGTCGTAGGTCTTCACGTGGTAGATGACGTATCCGACGATCACGGACGCGATAATGAGACTCGCGCCGAGAACGACGCCGAACAGAATCAGCCCCTTGTGCCTTGAATCGTCCATGGTCCGCTTGTGGGCTCCTCCTTGTACGCACGGGCATCATAGCACAAAGTCCGGGGAAGAGGGGCAAGGTTCGTTTTCGCGAGGCGCGGCCGGAAAAATGGCTTGACGGCGAGGCGAGCGTGAGCGCCAGAATAGGGCTGAAGCGGACGGTATCGACTGAGATCAAAGGCGGCACTCTGTCATGAATCAATCGCAATTGGATCAGGAAGCCCTATGGACTCCGAAAGAGGCGGTCCGGCGCTACCTCGAGTCCTACAACACGCAACGGCTGTCGGCCGTCATGGCCTTCGTCCATCCGGACCACCGCTACCATCCGCCGGGCGGCGGGCAGGCAATGAGTCGCGACGAGCGGGAGGCCGACGAGCGGTTTTTCTTTTCGGCTTTTTCCGACATCGAATCTGTCGTCGGGGAGCAGATTGCCGAGGGTGATCGCGTTGCGAGCCGGATCACGATGCGCTGCACCCAGACCGGCTCCTACCAGGGTCTACCGGCGAGCGGGCGCAGGATCACAATCGCCTTCATCGACTTCGCCCGCGTTCGCGACGGCAAAATCCTCGAGGAGTGGGCCGAGTTCGACATGATGGGGATCCTCCGGCAGCTGAAGCCGGAAGGGTAGCCGCCTCTCGAGCCAAGCTTGCCTGCGCCGCGGCCCCGAGGCACGCGGGCCGCGCGAAGCGAACAGCCCTGGCGCGTCAGGCGATTCTCTGATATTCTTTGGGCATACCCAAAAAACAAAACGAGCGAGCTCCCGTTCCCAGCGAGTGGGTCGACGTGCGGCGCCGTCAGACGCCGCCTCTCACCCTCGGGGCCGGTTTTTGCTCGTCGCATGTGCGAAAAGGAGGCACGGGTGATGAAGATCGAGGTTGTCTATTCCACACGGACGGGCAATACCGAGAAGATTGCCGAAGCTATTGCTCGAGAGCTGGGAACGACCGCCAAGCGGGTCTCGGAGGTGGGGCCCCTCGACAAGGTCGACCTGCTTCTTCTCGGTGGGGGTCTGTATGCATGGAACTTAGATCCCTTGGCCAAGAGGTTTGCGCAGGCTCTTGATCCCGCAGGGGTGCGTCGCACCGCTGTCTTTGGAACCGCGGCCTCCGTCGTTGGAACGCGCCGGGTGGCCGTACAGCTGCAGCAGCTTCTTCGCCGCAAAGGCTTCGCGGTCTCGGATGAGACCTATTCCTGTAAGGCCAGGATGTGGTTTTTCAATCGCGGGAAACCCGACGAGGATGACCTGAAGCGCGCGGCGGATTTTGCCCGCACCGCGGCCAAGGAAGCCGGTCCGCGCGCTCGGAAGTGAGTCGCTTCGGCAACGCTTGTCGCCTGTTGTCGTTGCTCGGTCGATCCCACCGGGCATATAATAAACAGGTCCCATCGAAGGGGACTCCTCCGTGCCATGCACCATCTTGAGCGTCGACAGTGAGCGGACCGGGATCTCGGGGGTCTATCGATGAGTGTTCCGTTGATCGGTGCCCAGGTAGCGCTCTCGGCCGAAGAGCCCTTCACCCGGTTCGTCGAGGTGCGGAAGGTCGCAGGGCTCGACGCCCTCATCCTCGGCATACGCGGAGGCGAGGAGTCTCTTGCGGCTGCCGCCGGGTTGTGCGCGCAGTGTCTGGACGCCGGCATCGAGCCCATTCTCTGGTATCCCGTGCTCGCCGACGCTCCCGGCGTCGAGTCGTCACCGGAGCATCTCGTCCTCACGGTCGACGGCGGGCGCTCCCGCGGCTCCGCCGGACGGTGGGCTGCCCTCGACAGCGTCGCTGAAAGATTCGAGCTTCTCTGTCCCAACCAGGAGGAGGCGATTCGCCCGGTCGAAGAGCGTCTTGAGGCGCTTCTCGATCGACTCCCGGTCTCGGGCGTCATGCTCGATCGCATCCGCTTCCCTTCGCCGGCAAACGGCTTTGAGGCGCTGCTCACCTGCTTCTGCCCGGCCTGCGCAGAGCGCTTCGCCCGGCGCTTCGGCTACCCGCTTGAGCGTCTTCGAAAGAAGGCGCTCGGCGTCCTGGGAGAGATTCACTCGCGGCCGGGCGCAGGCGCGCAGTGGGCGCGGCGCTGGACGGGAGAAGGTTCGCTCTGGCAGTACCCCTTCCTCCGCGACCTGGGGGAGTTTCGCGCAGAATCGATCGCGAGGCTCGTCGGCCGGTTCGCCGAGCGAGCAAGGCGGCGCGGACTTTCGGTGGGTCTCGATCTCTTCAGCCCCGCGATCGCATCGCTTGTCGGACAGGACTACCTGCGGCTCGCCGAGGTTATTGCGCCCGCGTCCGTGGCGCCGGCTGCGCCCGGCGCCGATGCGGGGGCAGCCGCGTCGCCCGAGGCTCGACTCCCGGCCGGCGCCATCGGCTCCCGCTGGCCCCGCGTGTGGATCAAGCCGATGCTCTACAGCCGAGCGGTCGGCCCGGCCGCTCTCCCGGTCGAGCTCTCCTGTCTCGCACAGGGGCTCGGTGCGCTCGCGCCCGACGTTCCTGTAGTGCAGCTGTTCCGGCTCATCGAGCGCGCGGTCGGCCCTCTGGCAGCGGAGTGGACCGCCCTGAAAGGTCCAGGCAGGCTCGATCCCGAGGCGATCGCGCACGCGCTTTCCGCAGGCTTCATCGCCCATGAGCTCGACAGCATACAATCTCTAAAGCTCCCGAGCGAAGTCGCCGTGCTGGCGGGAATCGAGGCGGTGACCGACCCGGCGTACGAAATCGAGACGAGCCCCGAGCAGATGCGAGCCGCCTGCGCTCAGGCGCGGGGAAGGGCGGCCGGGATCGTCGCTTCGTGGGACCTGCGCCGCATTCCGTCGGCCAACCTCGAGGTGCTCGGGAACTTCAAACGGCAATGAGACTCGCCTAGGAAGACAACGCGCGGCAGTGCTTCTCCGGACGACCGCTCTTCAGAAGTCCTTCCCGGCGCGTCCGGGAGCGCGCTACGGGTAATAGATCGTAAAGAGTGCGTGCTTTGATGCCGTCACCGTGTTGCCGCTCCAATCCTGATGCGTCACGGTCATGGTGTACTGGCGGGGATAGGCCGAGTTACCGTATCCTTCGATGTGAATCCATACCGAGGATCCCGGCGGAATTTCCGTGGGATAGGAGCTTGAAGAGGTTTCCACGTAGTTGGTTATCACCACCCCGATTGAGTCGTGAATGAAGTAGTCTCCCCTCACGTTGTGCGCCGCGACGGTGCCGTTATTCGTGAGGTAGCCGTCAATGACGAACTTTGTGGAGCTATTGTAGGCGTGGGCGTCCGAGATATCGAACACCAGATTGGCGCTTCCGAGGACGCAGCCCGAGAGCGACAGCGCTCCGGCGAGAATGGCGAGGACTATCCAGCGTTTCATATCACACCTCCCGGCATTGCTATTGAAACACCGAAGCTCGCCGTTTCTGTCCCTGAAGACGGCGTCCCGTTTTCACCGCCGGCCGACGCCTTTCGCCTCCTGCGATCCCCTAGAACTGATAGACTTCGCCGGCCGCCCCCGGCACGATCCGTCGGCCCAGCCTCTCCCGGAATGCTGCAACGGCGCGCTCGCCGGTGCAGTGACATGGGATGACGGCTTCGGGCGCCAAGCCCTCCACAACGGACGCGGTCCGCTCGAGACGCTCCTCGCTCGCATCGATGAGGTGAAACCCGCCGATTACCGCCCGGATCTTGGCGTCATCGGTCAGGCGCCGGATGTGCGCCAGGGTGTTCGCGAGTCCCGCATGGCAGCATCCGACGCAGACGACGAGCCCTGCGTCGGTTCCAAGCCACATGGCGAGGTCGTCATCAATCGGATCGGGATGTTTCCCCTCCGAGTCGAGGAAGAAGGGGCCGCCGGTGTCCTCGTAGGCCGTCTCTCGAGGGATGGGGCCGGTGATGCCGATCGTCTCCGAAAGCCGCGTGGGTTGCGACACCCAGTGGATGCGCTGCGGCGGCAGGCGCTCGAGGGCGAGAATCGATTCCCGCCGCATCCCGATGGGCTTCGTCGCGCCGTCGCGGATGCTGAAGCGAGGCTGCATCGCTCCCGGATGGCAGTATACCTCGCATCTTTGGGCGGCCTGTAGGACTCGGGGAATGGCGCCGGTGTGATCATGGTGGCCGTGGCTTAAGACGAGGGTGTCGGTCGCTCGAAGCTCCACGCCGAGCGCCTTTGCATTGGCGCCAAGCGCTCTCCCCGCTCCCGTATCGAAAAGGATGTGCTTTTCCCGTGTCTCGATCCACAGCGCAAGACCGTGCTCGGCCTCGAGCCCCCGTCCTGCGTGGTTGTCCACCACGACGGTTATGCGAATCTGATCCGGTTCCATGGTGTGCCTCCTGGGCTTCCGGCAATGGCGGGCTCATTGAAAAGGCGGCGGGACTCGCGCTCCGGCGAATCCCGTCGCTGTCGTTATGCCTTGGCAAGCTCTTCGCTCACCTCCGAAAGGCGCTCCTCGAGATGCTTCTTCAGCGCCTCGAGCCACTCCTTGCGCTCCGATTTCGTGGGACCGCCGTAGGCCTCCCACCCATAATGGGGAGCATCCTCGTATCCTCGGCCGGCGAACCGCCCGAATCCGCGACCCGGGCCTTGGCCCCGACCGCCGCCGCCATGGCAGCACATGCCGTACATTGCGCTCACCTCCTTCGTGCGAGCCTATTCGATATTTGGAATAAGGCTGCTGACAAAAACGTTCAACTGCGGACGCGCCCGCTGCAGCGCGGGCATCGGCACTGTCCGCCCCTCCCGAATCCGCCGCCTCGCCGCCGAAACGGGGGAGACTCCCTCTCCAAGGCCCCCGGAGAACTGGAAGCCATGGCTGTGAGGAGGTCGATCACTTCGAAGACGCGCTCGTCGCGAACGCGATAGTTGACGGTCATTCCGTCGCGTTCGTCGATCACGAGCCCGGCATCGCGCAGGATCGCGAGGTGCTGGGAGACGTTTGCCTGCGGCCGGCCAAGCATGGTCGTGAGGTGCATCACGTAGGCCCCCTCATCGCGAAGGAGCTCGACTATGCGCAGCCGGACCGGATGCGCCAGCGCTTGGGCCTCGCCCGCCACAGCCTCGTCTTTCATCCGGAGCTCTTCCACTGCAGCTAACCTTATTCCAATTTTCGAATACGATAATACTCCCCTGACCGAGCCCCGTCAACAGAATTCGCTCGCACATCAGCGGGTGGGAGGGGATAGCCCACGCGAGTCGGAGCAAGGGGAGCGAGCTCGCGCGCCGAGGCGAGAATGGCGACATTGTTCAGGGCTTTTCATCGTAACGTACGGTCCTCCCGAGAGCGCCTGCTAAAGCGAGTTGTGCCTCTCGAAAGATCACCTACAGTTGTGCTTGACTCGGCAGTACGGTTGAGCGACCTTTCTGACAAAAGCGACCGAGAAAGGAGCGCGGAATGGCGCAGGAGATCATTCTCCGTCGGATGGAGCCACGGGACGCTCCGGCGATCGCAGCACTTGACCGTGAGAGCCCGGACACCGGAGCCGTTGCCTTCTCAACGAAGTATCTCGTAGATCCCTTTGCCGCCCTTTCTGCGTTGCATCCCGGGTCGGTCGGCGTCGTCGCAGAGGCCTCCGACCAACCGGGAATCGTCGGAATGGGGGCGATGAGCCTGGGAAGATGTCGGTACGAGGGTGCCCTGCGCGGCTATGCCTATCTCTTCGCCATCACCGTCCACCCTGCCCACCGCCGGCGCGGGATCGCCTCGAGTATCTACTCCTGGCTCATCGCAGGTGCGCGTGACCGGCTCGGCGACGACACGGTAGTGATCGCCGGGATCCAGGAGGGAAACGAGGGGTCGCTCCGTGCGGCGCGGCGGTGGAGCACCCGTATCGAGCGGCGCACCCTCACTGCCATGACAAACATGCGCTCCCGGGCGCCGCGGAGCGTCGGAGATATCGAGGTCCGTCCGGCGGGGGCGTCCGATTGGGATGAGATCGCCTGTGGACAGGACGCCTTCTATCACGGCTACAACCTCTACCCTCCGCGCAGCGCCGCCGAGATGAAGGAGTTGCACGACGCAGAGCCGTTCGGAGCCCGCCTGCGACACTATCTTGTCGCCGTCGACCACCGTCGCTCCATTGTGGCCGGCTTGAGTGTCACGGACGAGGGTGCAATCGAGCCGATGGAGATCACGCGCATCCCGCCGCCTTTACGCATAGCAAACTCGCTATTCAGGGTATTGCCCACGGGCGGCGTCATGAGGCGCCTGCCCGTGCGGGACTTCTGGTACGCCCCGGAGCGGGAGGACGACGGGGTCTCCCTATGGGAGACCGCTCGCTGGCTCATGCGGGAGCACGGCCATGTGATGATGGCCTTCGTCGATGCGCGCGGCCCTCTCGCGCGAGTAATACCGCGGATGCCCTTCGTGCCGCGCCGCGGAGGGTACCTCGCTCTCTGCGCGCCGGTGCCTCCAAGCGCGGGGAGGCTTTTCTACCATCACAGCTAGCGTTCTGCTCACCACATGCTCGCGCTTGGGGTATCTATTCGACCAGCAATGCCGCGCGCTTGAACAGCTCCCGCAGTGAGGCGTCTCCGGAGACATCCTGGAGAACGACGAAGGCCGTTCGAAACTCCGTCTGCGCTTGCGGCGCGATCTCGAGGCCCGTCTTGACGCAGGAGACCGTGTAGTAGGGACCCATCCCCGGCTCTTTGGTGTAGGCAGGGCCGCGGGTGACCACCTCGATCGAGTCGAAGTATCCGGGAGGCGACCAGATCTTCACCACCGCGATGTGCCTGCCGGGATAGACTATCGCGAAGCAGGGCAGCGCAGGCGGTGCGGCGGCCTTGACGTCATAGAAGCCTTTCACGCCGGACCACTGGCTCAGGGCTTCCGTCCAGGGGACGCTCGCGTTCTTCGCGCCGGCCCAATCATCGGCGCTGTCGACGACCGTGACGCTCTCGGAGGGCAGGAGGAGCCGCGCGGTCTCCCCCTCCTTCTCCATCGGTGAGAGAAGGGTGAAGTCGCGGAAGCTCGCCTCACGGAGGGTGCGGGTTGCGGTCTCGTTCGCGATAGTCGTCCGGATCTCGGCGACCGGTCGGTTCCGTCGCATGGTCACCACCGACACGGCAGCCGCTCTCTTCAGGATGTCCCTCCCCGAGAGGGCAACCTGAGCGCGCTCCGCGCTGTTTTCGACGATCCGGTAGGCGAGGTCGTAGGGTTGGCGATCGCGGGTGTTCCACGGGATCGAAAGGTAGTAGCCGCCGAACTCAACCGCGTGCAAACCGGAGCTCAGGACCATCGGTTGCGGAATGAATGACTGATGCAGGAAGGAAGCTCCGCCGCGCACGCCCAGCGCCGAGAGCAGCCGGCCTCGATTCGGGAGCACCTGCGCCTCGATTACGTCGCAGGTGATCCGGAGCAGGTCGGGGTAGGTCTTCGTGGTTGCGAGCTCGGAGACCGGAAGGACGTACTGCGCGCGCGTCGTCTCGATCATCGTTTGCGCCTGCGCCGCGAGCGCTGCGAAGACCGAAAGGACGCTCGCGAGCGCGACTCGCCTCGTGCGATTCGATTTCATGGACGTGTACCTCCGTTTCTCATGCCTTCACCGCGCCGCTCATGAAGCCGCGAATAAAGAACCTCGACACGGGCAGAAACAGCACGAAGATCGGTAGGATTATCAGGATGGAGCCCGCAAGCAGAGGACCCCATTCGATGTACTGCTCGGCGGTGAAGGTCGCGAGACCAAGCGCCGCGGTCTTCTTCGCGCTTGAGTTGATCATGACGAGGGCGAACATGTACTCGCCCCACGCAGAGATGAAGGCGTAGGCCCCCACGGTGACAATCCCCGGCATGCTGATCGGAAGAACGATGCGCACGAATCGGTTGACCGCGTTCGCGCCGTCGACCGCCGCCGACTCCTCGAGCTCCCTCGGGATGCTCTCGAAAAAGGAGACAAGCAGCCACGTGCAGAACGGCGAGGCGAGCCCGGCGTACACGATCACCAGGCCGTAGTAGCTGTCCCACAAACCGATGAGCGCGAAGAGCTGATACATGGGCGTGAGGACGATGATCGTCGGGAAGACGTAGATGAAGAGGAGCAGCTTCGACGTGATGCCGGTTCGAAGCTCCCGGGTGCGTGCAATTGCGTAGGCGCTGACCGACGAGATGGCGACCGACAGCACAGCGGAGAGCGTGGAGACGTACAGAGTGTTGAGGAGGATGCGCGGAAAATCGCGCACGGGGGTGCGGGCGAAGAGGAGCGTAGCGTAATTGGCGGCCGTCGGATTCTTCGGGAAGAGCTCCGCCCTGCCCATGATCTCCCGGATCGGTTTGAACGACGATATGAAGATGTAAAGCAACGGCCAGATCAGGAACAGCAGGACGGCTGCGGTCAGCGCCGCCCGCAAGCGCCTCCGCGCGGCCGGCTTCATCGCTGCTGCTCCTCCCGGGGCTTCAGGGTCAGAAAATAGACGAAGCCTATGACTGCGAGAACGGCTGCCACTATCACCGAGATGGTCGACGCCTCGCCGAGACGCATCGTCTTGAAGGCGGTCCGGTAGATGAGCACCGGCAGCGTCTGCGTAGCCGTGCCGGGTCCCCCCTGGGTCATGAGCCAGATGAGGTCGAAGGTGTTGAAGTTCCAGGAGAAGGCGAGGAAGCCGACGAACCAGATCATCGAGCCGAGGAGCGGAAAGGTGATGTGCCGGAAGCGCGTCCCCGGCCCTGCTCCGTCGACCATCGCCGCCTCGTAGATCTCCCTCGGGATTGTCTGAAGGGCTGCGAGGATCATGAGCGTCCCAAAAGGGAGAAACTTCCATGAGTTCAGGAGGATGAGCGTCGGCATCGCAAATCCGCCATTGCCGAGCACGTGAACCTGCTTCCCGAAGAAGAGGGTGTCGCTCAAGGCCTCGGCGACAATGCCTATCTTTGGCAGGAGCATCCAGCGCATGCACACCGCGAAGGCGACCGTGGGCACCACCCACGGCAGCATGAAGGTCGCCCGGGCGAGGTTCATGCCCCTGAACTGCTCGTTCAGGAGAAGCGCCAGGAAGATCGGAACGGTGAGCTGGATCACGAGGTTGCCCGCCGTCCAGTAGAGGCTGCTTAAGGAGGCCGCCCAGAAGGCCTCGTCGCGGAAGACTCCCGCGTAGTTTGCAAGGCCGACCGCCTGCGCGTGCTGCGAGCCGAAGGAAACGTTGTAAAAGCTTTGGACGACGGTGCGCACGACCGGATAGGCGTACATCGCCGCCACGAGAACGATCTGAGGGACGAGGAGAAGCACTTGCTTCCGTGTGCGAAACAGGCTCATGGCGCTCCTCGAATCGCGCTCAAATCGCCAGGTGGAGGATCGACCCCCACCTGGCAGTCGAGGTGCTCCCGATCACTCGCTCGCCGGCATGGAGTACTTCTCCATCTGCTTCTGGCCCCATGCGGCGGCCTCTGCCGGCGTCATCTGGTTGCTTATCACCTTGTTCACGACCTCGCCGAGGATGTCCGCTCCCGTAATGTCGCCAAGCCCGATGTTAACCCACTTGTCGTACTCGAGACCGTAGAGGGTAGCGTAGTCTTTGAGGGCCGACATCGCGACGCGGTGGATCGAATCGAACTTCTTCACGATCGGGTTATCCCAGTATTCCTTTGCGGCACCCGCCGCCTCGGTTGCCGGGAAGAACCCGCCGGGCTCGGCCCCGGAGGTGAGAATAGCGTTGACCTCGGGCTGCTCCATGAAGCGAATGAGCGTCTTCACCGCCTCGTAGCGCTCAGCGTTTTCGGCCGTCTTCTTGAAGACATGGATCTCGTTGGGGTAGGTGATGGTTCCCCGCTTGCTCATTCCCTTGAACAGGGGCATGTGCGCCGCGGCGTAGTCGGTGCTGTCGAACTCCTCGGCGAATCTCTTTTGCACCGAAGGGAAGTAGGGCGACATGGCGATGCTTCCCGCGGCGATGTTCAGCTCGATCTCTCCCCAGGACCAGGCCTCCGCGCCCTTCGGAGAATACTGGAAAAGATCCTTGTAGAGCGTAAGCGCGGCGACGGTCTCGGGGCTGTTGAACGTGACGTTGCCCTTCGCGTCGAAGAATCGAGCGCCCGTGCCGGCAAGGAAGATGTAGGCTTGCTCGTCGGTCATCAGGTTCTTTGCTCCGCCGATGCCGATCCCCGCCACATCACCCTTCGACTTTTCGGAGATGATCTTCGCGTAGGCGAGGGCCTGCTCCCAGGTTTCCGGGGGCTGGTCGGTGCCGACGTACTGCTTCAGCAGGCTCGGCCTGTAGGTCATCAGCATCACCATCGTGAAGACCGGGATGCCCCACGTCTCTCCCTTGTAGGTGTACATCCCCTTCAGGTTCGGGAAGAACTTGTACTTCGCGTCGAGCTCATTGTAGAGCGCGGTCACCGGGGTGAGGGCGCCCGCCTTGTACATCGTGAGCGTCAGGTCCGGAATCGAGAGCTGGAAGTCCGGCAGGGTGCCCGCCTGGAGCGAAGACAGGGACTTGACCCAAGCGTCACCCCACATGATGACCTCTTGCTTTGCCTTGATGTTCGGGTACTGAGCCTGGAAGCGGTCGATGACGCTCTGAAAGGCTGCGACGCGGTGTGCCGGCGCCTCATGATGCCAGAAGGTAACGACGATCGGTTGTTTTGCAGCGGGCTGGACCGCGGGGGCGGCCGGCGTAGCCGGGGCGGCTTTCTCCTTCTCGCCCGCTGCCGACACGGAGAAGCTCGCCAACAGGATCGCGGCGACCACGAGAACAAAGACTTTTCTGAACTTGCCCATCTTCTTTCCTCCTTCCTTTCTCGGATCAGAGTAGCTTTATGCGATTGAAGTACTTGTCGATCAGCTTCTTGTTCGCCTCATCGCCGCCGACCCGGTTGGCGCTCATGTAGATCGGGGGGCTGAAGCCTTTGCCTACCATGTACTCGACGGCGTCGATTTCCATCCGGCGAACGATGTAGGCGTCGGTGATCCCGGAAATCGGCGCGAAGGGGCGGTCAAATCCGGGAATCTCCATCACGCTGTCCCCAATTGGGTTGTAGTCGTCGATGAACAGGTCGACGATGTCCATCATGTTCTTCTTGGAGGGATGGCGGGTGATGTGGTCCTTCGGGATCTCTTTTTGCCAGATGGCGCTCGCGACGCCGATCGTGAAGGCGCCCCGCGCCTTGCACGCGAGACAGGCGTCGATCGAGCCGGCGTTCACGCCGATGTTGTTGAACACGATCGCGACGTCGCCCTTCTCGATGCGGTAATAGTCAACGGCGCACTCCATGTAGCCGGGAAGGCGCTCGGTCCGCATCCCGTAGGTTGCGGGGACGCTGCCGTACAGCGCGGCGAGGGCAGGGATGAAGTTGACCGCCGCGAAGCCGCCGGCTCGGTAGAACATGTCGTAGGGCGGAAGATTGGTGTGCCCACCGGTGCCGACCGCATGGACGAGCTTGTCCGCCATGATCGCGTCGCCGATGGCCACTCCCGCTTTCTTGAAGTTTCCGGCCTGCTCCCTCTCGATCCGTTCCAGGTACTCGAGGGTGATCTCATAGAAACTCTTCCGGCTCGCCATACAAACCTCCTTGAGAACGATTCGTATAGACAGCGTTCACAGGGAACGCGGAGTTGTAGGCCGAGCAAAGGAGGGTGCCCTATCCGAGCGAGGCGTTGGTGAAGAATGATGGTAACGTACGGTTAATTAATATTCTGAGTCCCACTCGTGCGTTCTGTCAAGCAAAACCTCGGTCGCGGTCGGAGAGCATGGCGCGCAGGCGGCGCCCGCCCCGGCTGCCGCCGCGAAACGACGGGGAGGACTTGTTGCTCGCGGGCGCCCGGTCGGTTACAATCAACAAAGTTCCCCTATACCCCTGCTCGCCGACTTTCGCCCGGTTCGGAGGCGTCACTCTTCGTTTCATGGTGAGGAGGCGAACAATGACAAAGCCCTTTTCCTCGGCGCTTGTGGCGACGCTGGCGGTGGCGGCGACGCTCGCGCTCGCGGTTTTGGCCGGCTGCGCCGGCACCCGGGGCGCCGGGTCAATGGGGCCGCCCGCCGCTTTCGGCGGAGCCGACGAGCAGGAGGTGCGCCGGGCGGTCGCCGCCTTTGTCTCCGCGCTCAATCGGGCCGACTACGGGAGCGCTTCGCGTTACCTCGCTCCGGAGTTTACCCAGTTTGTCGGCTTCGGGAGAGAGCTCGTCACGCCTGCCGCGATGATGCCGGGCGATCCGATGCCGGACTACCTGCTCCGGCTCGGTACCTTCGAGGTGAGCGGAAGCGGCCGGAGTGCCGTCGCCGCAGGCTACCTTTACGGTCAGATCACCCTTGCCGGCGAGCTGGCGCGCGGCCCATGGGGCTTCTCCTTCTTCTGGGTGAAGTCGGGCTCGGTCTGGAAGATGGCTCATGCCCACACTTCCGAGGTGAGCCTGACCTCCTTCCGCCGCTTCGTCACTCTCCCGGAAGGCTACGAGCCCGGCTCTCCGAGGCGGTGGCCATTGATCCTTTTCCTGCATGGCGCGGGCGAGCGGGGTGATGACGTAAGCCTGGTAAAAAAGAACGGAGTCCCAAAGATCGCCGAGCGTGATCGCTCGCTCCCGTTCGTGACGGTATCGCCCCAGTGTCCTGACGGAACAAGCTGGCCGATGCTCACCGAGTCGCTTGACGCCCTTCTCGACGAGGTGATAGGCAGCTACCCGATCGACGTGGACCGTATCTACCTCACTGGGTTGAGCATGGGAGGCTTCGGGACCTGGTACCTTGCAGCGGCCCACCCCGAGCGGTTCGCGGCCATTGCACCGGTATCCGGGATTGGCGACCCGAAGCGGGCACAGAGGCTCGCGGGGCTTCCGGTCTGGGCCTTCCACGGGGAGTACGATCCGTTCGTTCCTTTGGAGAAGGACCGGGAGATGATCGACGCCCTAAAGCGATTCGGCGGTGAGGTCCGGTTCACCGTGTACGCCGACGCCGGGCACGACATCTGGGATCGAGTCTACGACAATGCGGAGCTCTATGCGTGGTTCCTCCGCCACAAGCGTTCGTCCGAATAGGGGCGGGCAGCGCCCTAGCCCTTCACAATCTTGGCGACCGTATTCCAGTTGCGCGTGGTGGCCGTGCGGCCGAGCTTCCTGTCCAGATAGCTCATTAGCTCGGGCGTCCCGCTTGTCGGGGTGAGGGTAAGGGCGACGCATACCTCGCGGGCGGTAACCCCTACAACCGTGAAGTCGGCGCCGGGAGGCCTCCCGGCGCGGAGGGAGTGCTTTGAGCCCTCCTCTGCGAGAAAGGTGACGTAGAGTCGGGTCTGTGGGGTGACGGCGACCTTCGCAAAGGGCTCCGTCTCCGCGAGCTCCTGGATCTCCCTCACGGTGCGAAGGGCGACGGTGATCTCGTGACCGAAGGTCCGTGCGAGGGCCTCTTCAATCGTCCGCGCCAGCGCAGCGCGGTCCATCTCAGGTGAGTCGAAGAGCACGTTTCCGCTTGCCAGGATCGTCTTGCAGCGCTGAAAACCGAGCGATGAAAACGCCCCCTTCAGCTCTTCCATCTTGATCGGCTTGTGGCCGCCTACGTTGATGCCGCGCAGCAGGGCGACCCATCGCTCCGGCGTCCCTTTGCCGTCGTCGGGATGTTTTACCATGGGACGAAGGTACCATCTCGACGGTGACTGCGTCGACCGCCTGCAGGCCGCTTGCCTTGATTGCGGCAAGCGATTAGCCTAAGCTCCAAGGATTCACGATGAGCGCACAAGGGATTCTGATACTCTTCTTGGTCTTCTTCCTGCTCAAGCTCGGATGGGCAACCGCCTTGAGCCTCCTCAACCTCAAGGAGGTCCGACGGAACGGCACGCAGGTGCCAAAAGCCTTCGCCGGGGTCGTCGACGAGGTTACTTACAGCCGATCAGTCTCCTACACCCTGACCAAAGGGAGGTTCGCCGTTCTTGTCGAAGGAGTCACGTCGGCTGCCACCCTTGCCGTCATCCTGAGCGGGCTCTTTGGGGTCATCGACGATGCGGTGAGAAATCTCCCCGTTGCCCCCTATCTCCAGGGTGTCGTCGTCGTAGGGCTGGTTTCCCTTCTCTTCTGGATCATCTCGCTGCCCTTTTCCCTCTACTCGACCTTCTCGATCGAATCTCGCTTCGGTTTTAACCGAACGACGCCCGCACTTTACGCCATCGACACGCTCAAGGGCTTCGCGCTCGCTTCGGTGATCGGCATTCCCGTGCTGCTCGCCCTCTTCTGGTTCATGGACAAGACCGGCGCCTACTGGTGGCTGTGGGCCTTCGCGGCGATGACGCTCCTGCAGATAGTCATGAGCATTCTTGCCCCGCTCGTCATTGCGCCGCTGTTCAACAAATTCACGCCGCTGCCGGACGGGGAGCTTAAGAGTGCGATCCTATCGCTTGCCGAGCGATTGAAGTTCCGCACCCGCGGGATCTTCGTGGTTGATTCAAGCAAGCGCTCCGGCCATTCGAACGCATACTTCACCGGACTCGGGCGGGTCAAGCGCATAGTCCTCTTCGATACCCTCGTGAGCAGCCACTCGCAGGAGGAAATCCTCTCAGTGCTTGCCCACGAGATCGGCCACGAGAAGCGGAATCACGTGACGAAGGGGATCGCGCTGTCGGTCGTCCTGTCACTCGCCGGCTTCTGGGTGATGAGTCTTCTCTTGAACTACCACCCGCTCTACCAAGCCTTCGGCTTCCATCGGATTAGCTACGCCGCGATGCTTGTCCTTGTGGCATTCTGCTCGGGCCCCTTCGTGTTCTTCCTGCAGCCGCTCTTTTCGCTGTGGTCACGCAAGCACGAGTACGAAGCGGACCGCTTCGCAGTCGAGGCGCTCGGATCGGCCGGCGGCATGAAGGAGGCGCTGCTCCGCCTCTCTCGGCACAACCTGTCGAACCTCACGCCGCATCCCCTCTACAGCTTTTTCTACTATTCCCATCCGACGCTTGCCGAGCGGATCGCCGCCCTCGACGAGGCCGAGCGCGCGCGTGCGGCGCGGTAGCCGGCAGTCGTTCGGGCCGGAGGATGCTGTGACGTACAACTGGCAAGGGTTCATGATTCGGCTGGCACGAAGCGGTAGGGCGCGGCAGCTCATGCAGGAGGGTTCGTTGACTCGGCGCCTCGCCGGTAGATTCGTCGGAGCGAGCGACGTCTCCGAGGCGATATTGCGGGCGCGCTCGCTTGCCGGGGCGGGATTTCGAGCATCGCTTTACTTCCTGGGTGAGTACGTCAGCGACCCCCGCGTCGTCGAGGAGAACGTGAACGAGATAATCGCCGCGATACGCTCGCTTGACCCGGCGGGGCTCGACGTGCATGTCTCGGTCGATCCCACGCAAATCGGGCTCGCGCTGTCCGATGAGGTCGGCATGGGGAACGCCAGGCTTATCGGGAGGACCGTTGCGCGCCATTCCCGCGGAAACCGCGACTGCATCATGCTCGATATGGAGGATTACGGGGTCGTCGACCGCACCCTTGCCATTCACGCGCGTCTGCTCGAGGAAGGGGTGCCCGCGGCCGTAACCGTCCAGGCGTACCTCCGGCGGAGCGACGAGGACGTCCGCGACCTCATCCGGCGCGGCGCCCGCGTACGGCTCGTGAAGGGCGCGTTCGCGGAGAGCTCGGAGCGGGCCTTCGTCCGGCGAGCCGATATCGACGAGAGCTTTCTGAGGCTGGCTGCTCTCCTCCTCTCTGCGGAGGCCGAAGAGCGGGGTGTGGTCGCCGCATTCGCTACTCACGATCATCGTTTGATCGGGACCCTCGAGGAGATGCTCCGCGCGCGCCCTCGCCCCGCGGAAAGCTACGAGTTCGAAATGCTCTACGGTGTTCGCCAGAAGCTGCAGCGGCGTCTTCAGGAGCAGGGGCATCCGGTCCGTCTCTACTTCCCGTTCGGGACGGAATGGTGGCCCTACACCGCGCGGCGAATCGGCGAGCGGCCGGCGAATGCGCTGCTCGTGTGGCGCTCGCTCTGGTCGCTCTGATGCGCGCACGGGTATAGTATTCTTTAGTCAGCACGATAGGTCACGAAGGAGTGTATTGATGAAACGAAAGTTGGGACGTTCGGGAGTCGAGGTGAGCGCCCTCGGCATGGGCTGTTGGGCGATCGGCGGACCCTTCTGGGCCGGTGAGACGCCCCTTGGATGGGGTGAGGTGGACGACGCGGAGTCCACCCGCGCGATTCACGCAGCCCTCGAGCTCGGTGTCACGCTCTTCGACACGGCCAATGTTTACGGAGCTGGGCACAGCGAGCGGGTGCTCGGTCGCGCTCTTGGAGAACGCCGCTCGCAGGTCGTCGTAGCCACCAAGTTCAGCAATGTCTTTGACGAGAACACCCGACAGGTTATCCGGCAGGACGCTACGCCCGCAGGGATCCGGCAGGCCTGCGAAGAGTCCCTGCGGCGCCTCGGTACGGACTACATCGACCTCTATCAGTTCCATGATAACGGCTTTCCCGCCGAGCAGGCAGCGCCGGTGCGCGACACGCTCGAGGCGCTCGTGAAGGAGGGCAAGATCCGCGCCTATGGGTGGAGCACTGACTTCCCTGACCGGGCGGAGGTCTTCGCGCAGGGGCCGAAGTGCTCCGCCATTCAGCTTCAGCTGAATGTCCTTGACGACAACCCGGCGGTGATCGCGCTCTGCGAGAAGCACAACCTCGCGGCGCTCAATCGCGGGCCGCTTGCGATGGGGCTCCTCACCAACAAGTACACCGCCGAATCGAAACCCTCCGCCGACGACGTGCGCGGCGCAAAGAGCCCGGAGTGGATGAAGTACTTCAAGAGCGGAAAACCGAGCGCCGAATGGCTCGCCAGGCGCGATGCGGTGCGCGAGATTCTCACGAGCAACGGGCGCTCGGTGTCGCAGGGTGCGCTCGCATGGAACTGGGCTCGCAGCGAGAAGACCCTGCCGATCCCCGGCTTCCGCACCGTGGCGCAGGTGACGGAGAACGCAGGCGCGATGAAGTTCGGGCCGCTCACCAAAGAACAGCTGAAGGAGATCGACCGCATCCTGGGACGGTAGCCCTCGGCCGTCCCGCCGTGGGCTCTTAGCCGAGTCGGCTCGGCGCCACGGCCGAACCGGGGGATGCGGTCCGGCGCATCCGCCTAATCTACGAGGGTATAGGCTCGCTCGTTGTGCTGGGCAAGGTCGAGGCCGATCGCCTCTTCGCGGTCGGGGACTCGAACGCCGAGCGTCACGTCGATGAGCTTGATGATGAGGAACGTCGCAACGACCGTGTAGGCAACCGTGACGAGACTCGCGAGCGCCTGGACCTCGAGCTGACGGACGGCGCCCGTGACCAATCCCCGAACGCCGTCGATGGACGGAACGGCGAAGACGCCGAGCATCAGGGTGCCCCACAGGCCGCCCATGCCGTGGACGCCGAAGGCATCGAGGGTGTCATCGAACTTGAACCGCGGCTTGACGGCGGCGATCATGAAATAGCAGATAACCGCGGTGGATGCGCCGATAGCAAGCGCGCCCCACACCGTAACGAACCCGGATGCGGGTGTCACCGTCGCGAGCCCGGCCACCGCTCCGGTCGCGGTTCCGAGCAAGGTCGATTTACCGGTCTTTACCCGGTCGAGAACGGCCCACACGATGGCTGCGATCGCCGCAGAGGTGTTTGTCGCGAGGAAGGCGTTCGCGGAGATCGCGTTCGCCCCGAACGCCGAGCCCGCGTTGAATCCAAACCACCCGAACCACAGAATTGCCGCGCCGAGGACGGTAAACGGCAGGTTGTGGGGAGTGGGGATGTGAAGGCTGTTCTTTCGCCGCCCGATGTACACCGCAGTGACCAGGGCCGCAAATCCTGCCGTGATGTGAACGACGATGCCGCCCGCGAAGTCGCGGACTCCCATGGCGGCGAGCCATCCGCCTTTTCCCCACACCCAATGGCAGACGGGATAGTAGACGACGAGGCTCCAGAGGATGATGAAGGCGATGTAGGCCGAGAACTTCATCCGCTCCACGAAGGCTCCGGCCACGAGAGCCGGGGTTATGACTGCGAACATCATTTCGAATAGGACAAAGACGATGGCCGGTATCTTCGGGGCGTAGAGCGAGGGTCCCATCCCGATGCCGACCAGGCCGGCGAGCTTCAGACTCCCTATGTAGGGGGTTCCTCGCGCAAACGACAGGGAATAGCCCACAAGAACCCACATGACCGACAGGACCGCGAGCGCCATCATGCACTGCATGAGAACGCCGAGCACGTTCTTCTTGCGAACGAGCCCGCCGTAAAAGAAGGCGAGCCCCGGCGTCATCAGCATCACGAGCGCCGTCGCCATAAGCATCCACGCCGTATCGCCGGCGCTGATGGTCGGATGCGCGGAAATCAGACCCTGAGCGAAAAGAGGCACCGAGAATCCACACGCAAGCAGTATCCCAATGAGAAGCCGTCTCATCCGCAAACCTCCTCGAGCACATGCCGGGTGATCATAGCAAAAAAGGCTGAGAACGGCGACGCCCTTAGAGGCGGGTGCAGACCGAATGGCATCGATTCGGTCGGGTCAGCTCGCAGCTGTGCTATAGTGTGCAGGACGGGGTAGGAACATGCCGGACATACGTCCGCTCAAGCGATGGATCTACAAACAAGCAGGACCCGAGAAGGGATCGCGTAAAGATGTCGCAGGTATGCTCAAGGAGTTCGAGCAGTTTTTCGTCTATCTCTTCAATGCGAGCAACGACGGCATAAGCATCCTGGACTCAAAGCTGACTATTCTCGGTGTCAATCACACCATGGAGGAATGGTACTCGGACCGAAAGGTGATTCTTGGCAAGAAATGCTACGAGGTCTACCACAACCGAAATTCCTCCTGCATTGGCTGTCCAACGCTGCGCGCAGTCTCTTCCGGAAAACGCGCCGTTTCCGTCGTCCCTTACGAAGGCGATGGAGCCGCTCACGGAGCGCAGGAGCTCTCTGCCTTTCCGATGTTCGACGATGCCGGAACGGTCGTCGGGATCATCGAGTATGTTCGCGACGTGACCCGGCAGAAGAAGGAAGAGCGGGTCACACGGAATCTGAAAAGGAGGCTCCGTTTCCAGTTTCAGACGCTGCACGAGCAGGAGATCGCCCTCGATGTGCTTCTGAAGAGAGACGAAAAGGAACAGAATCGGCGCGTTCAGACCTTGCTTGAGAACATCGAACGGTTGGTGATGCCGATCGTCTCTCAGTTGGCGGGCAAGCTTCAGGGCACCCCTGAGCATGACCAGGTCGAGCTGATCAGGACCTACCTGGGAGACCTTCTTTCCCCGTTTGTGAGGTCTCTTGTTTCGACGGCAAACGGTTTCACGCCTCGCGAGGTTCAAATCGCGGATCTGGTGAAGCGCGGCATGACCACGAAGGAGATTGCCGATCTGCTCGGGATCTCTGCCAAGGGTGTTGATTTTCACCGCATGAATATTCGCAAAAAGCTGCGAATCGCCAATCAGACCGGAAGTCTGCAGGAGCATCTTTCCCGCCACGTATGACCCTAGGAAAACCCTAGACTGTCTCTCGGCATGGCCTCGTATTCCGGGAACCTCTCCTCTGCCTCACAATCGAGCCGTAGCCGGGGGGTCCCACCTTCGGCCGAGGAGGAATCATGAGTTACGAAGAGACGCTCTTTCAGCCGATTCGCATCGGACCTCGTACCGCGCCGAATCGCTTCGCCATCAACGCCATGGAATGTTGTGACGCCGACGAAAACGGTAATCCGAGCGAGAAGACCTACCGCCGTTACCGGCGGCTGTTCGAAGGCGGCGCCGGAGTGGTGGTGCTGGAGGCCATCACGGTAACCTATGAAAATCGCGGAAGGAGGATGCAACTCAGCGTCATGCCGCGCAACGCGAAGGCATTGACGAAATTCGTGAAAGAAATGAAGGCGACGAACGACAAATCCCTCTTCCTCTGGCAGCTTACCCATTCGGGTGAGTTGAGCCATCCGGACTTTTCGAAGCGCGTCTGCGTGAAGCCGCTTCCCGGGTTCGGGGGGGAGCTCCTGAGCGAGGATGACATCGACAAAATAAAGGAACGGTTCGTGCTTTCTGCAAAGATCGCCCATGACGCAGGCGCCGACGGCATCGACTTCAAGGTCTGCCACGGCTACCTCGGCTCGCAGCTCGTGCGGCCCTACAACGATCGAAAGTGGAAGTACGGAGGCTCCTTCGAGAACCGAACGAGGTTTGTGTACGAGGTCTACGAAAGGATTCACAAAGAGGTGAAGGACCCGAACTTCATCGTTGGTTCGAAGGTTTCTATGTGGGAAGGCTTCCCTGGAGGACAGGGTTCCGCATCGCCGACCAGCGCGATAATGGACCTTACTGAGTCGATAGAGCTCATCAAAGGGATCGAGCAGCGCGGGGCCAAGTTTGTCATTGTCTCCGCGGGAAGTCCCTCGATAACGCTTGCCCTCTCGCAGCCGGACAAGCGGATTCCTGACGACGTGTATCTCCATTTTGGCTTTCAAAAAGCTGCCCGAGATGTGCTCAAGAAGGAGACGGTCGTCATCGGTTCGGCCTACTCAGTCCTCAACAGCGGCAAGAATCAGCTCCAGGCCGTGAGCCGGGAGGAGGCGTCGCTTTTGTATTGGGCCGACAAAAACATCCGTGAAGGGGTGACGGATATGGTGGCTATCGGCAGGCAATCTCTGTCGGATCCCTATCTGCCGATGAAGGTCCGAGACAAGAAACTGAAGGAAATCAAGTGGTGCACCGCGTGTGACAACTGCATCGAGCTCCTCATCCGCCAGATGAACGTCGGGTGCGCGACCCACGAGCGGGAGTATACCCTTGCCCTGCGCGAACGGCGAAAGCTCGAAGGTGAGCTAAAAGCGAAGCGGACCTGAAGCGAGGCTGCGCGCAAGCGAGGGTGGACCCGTCACCGCGTGCCGTGAGATAACCGATTTTCCTTGACAGCTGGGGAAACTCGTGCTAAAAACGTAAGAAGCGGCTGGGAACGCTCCCATGATTCTCGTTTTGGAGGAACATGGATGTCTTCTCGGCTGTACTTTCCTAATTCATTTCAAAATAAGAAGTTGTCGAGATAACCTGAAAGCTGCATTTGTGGTGGAGCAGTAAGTCGGCCGTTCGCGGGAACGTTCTCAGGAGGGTCGGGTGGGCCTAACGATTCTGGACATCGCGCGGTACGCGGGAGTCTCCAAAAGCACCGCTTCTCGGGTGTTGAACGGCGACCTCCACGTGTCCAAGAGTGCGCGAGACAAGGTCCTCGCTGCGGTCAAGGTGCTCGACTACAAGCCCAACGCCGCTGCCCGGAGCCTCGTTCTCAAGAAATCGAACTCGTTCTCCATGATCGTCCAGGACATCCGAAACCCCTACTACGCCCACGCGAGCTGGATCGCCGAAAGGTTCTTTCACCAAAACGGTTACGGCTTGGTCATTCATAACGCCGACAACGACCTGCAGTTGGAGCGCGAGATACTCGAGACAATCCGATACCGCGGGGTCGACGGAGTCTTAAGCATCGGGGGGAACCGCAACGTCACGAACATCGTGGACTTTCATCTGCGCGATAAGCTGCCCCTCGTGCTCGTCGATCGCGAAGTGCCAGGCTACGACATCCCGGCCGTCAACTTGAATAACCGACTCGGCGGGAAGCTCGCGACCGACCACCTCTATGATTGCGGCCATCAATCGATCGTCTTCGCAACTTCAGACTTCACCGTTCAAGAGATGCACCGCGGGGAAGGGTACCTCGATGCCATAAAGGAGCGAGGTCACGGAGTTTCAGAAGGCTTCGTCATCTCCCAGAGCGAAGAGCTCTGGAGCGAGGGGAAATGCCCGCAATTGTCGCAGCTCATCGAGGCGGGACGGCCGCCGTCCGCGATATTCGCATCGAACGACGTCAAGGCGCTGCAGATCATGCGCATTTTAAAGGAGCACGGGCTCAAGGTGCCGGAGGACGTCTCCATTGTGGGCTACGACGACATTCCGCTCGTTTCCCTCATGGTTCCTTCGCTGACGACCATTCACCAGCCCTTCAATCATATGGTTGAAGCGGGGGCGAGACTGCTTCTTGAGATTGCGAACGGCCGCGCCGTCGAGGTAGCGCAGCAGCTGTTTGAGCCATGGCTCATCGAACGGGAGTCAACGATGAAGGTTCGCCCGAAGGATCGTTCGGTGAGGAAAATCGGAGCGTCAACATGAGCGGAAAGCGTCAACTCCTCGAGCAGACAATCGAAGAGAGCGACGGCATCCTGAACCTTGTTGCGGAGTGGGTGGCGCGGGATTTCATCCCGCCGGGAAAGCGACTGGGGCTGAAAGACTCGGAATATGACGTCGGGAAGCGTGGCTACATCTGCGAGCGGTGGCTCGCATCCGTGACGAGAGCGGACAATGCGGTAGGGCCCGAGAATGAGGGGCTCAGTCGACTGCGCTTGGATTCTTCCGAGGAAGAGATCACGCTGAAGGAGGCGACCGAGATCCTCCCGGAGGTGATCATGGGGAGGGCATACGCGGCCGGACATAAAGGACTCGGACGGCTGGTAAAGGTACATGACTTCGGCGCGCGTATTCCGCTTCATTACCATCAGATGCAGAAAGATGCGGACCTTCTCGGACGGAACTCCAAGGACGAAGCCTATTACTTCCTGGAAGACGTCGAGCTGGGCCCTCATCCGGAGACCTTTTTCGGCGTTCACCCCTCAATTGTCGAAAGGAAGCAGTTCGATCTGCTCTTGCCCTATCTCGAAGCCTGGAATAGTGACGCCATCCTTGGCCTTTCGCGAGCCTACGTGAATGTGGCGGGTGAGGGCTTCTGTCTCCCGTCCGGAATCCTCCACGCCCCCGGAACTGCAGTGACGCTCGAGCTTCAGGAGGATTCCGATGTGGGCTCCTTTGTGCAGGCTCTGAACGCGGGGCGGATCATCTCGAAGGATCTCCTCTACAAGGATGTCCCGTCCGACAGCCGGAAGCGCTTCAAGGAAAGGGCTATTCTCGACCAGCTCGACTGGAAGGCGAACGGGGACCCCTACTTCTACGAGAACCATCACCTCGTTCCCATTCCGGTCAAGGCATCGAGCGAGGAAGGCGCACGGGAGTGGTGGGTCTTCTACAACACCCCGAAGTTCAGCGGAAAGAAGATCGAGCTCGATCCGGGGTCGAGCCTCACGACCGCCGAAAAGGGCGTTTTCAGCATCTTCGTGTGGCGGGGGGATGGAGAGGTTGACGGCAACGAGGTGCACGGAGGCACTCCCGGAAAGGATGAGCTGTTCGTGTGTCACGAACGGGCGACTCGATCCCTGACGATCCGCAACACGGGCCGATCGAAATTGAAGCTCTTCAAGTTCTTCGGTCCCGACATCAACGATGACGCGCCGCGAATTCCGAAGTATCCGTCGTGAACAGGAGCAATCCCGACTAGGAGGAGGTTTAGAAGATGGGAAAGAAAAAGACTTCGATTGGGACCTGGGCTTACATCTGGGGCGGCTACAAGGAGGCCCCGATAGCGTTCGACGTGGCTCTCGACAAGCTCAAATCCCTGGGGTTTGACGGGATCGAGTTCGGCGCTTTTGCACCGCACCTCGAATCGAATACCGACCCCAATCGCAAGAAGATAAAGAAGATGCTCGCCGAGCGAGGCCTAGGTGTGTCGGGCATTGCGGCGCCCACCCCTTCTCCCGCAACGGCGAAGAAAAAGGAATACCTCGACGCCATCAAAGCCAACCTCGATCTCTGCGGCGAGATCGGAAGTCCTAAGCTCCGGGTGGACACCGTCGATCCGCCGACCGCGATTCCCGGGGGTATGAGCTACGAGGCTTGTTTCTCGAAAGTGGCCGAGCTCTGGCACGAAACGGCAGAGGAATGCAAGAAGCGAAACGTGAAGCTCATATGGGAGTTCGAGCCAGGATTTCTGTTCAATAAGCCAAGTGAGGTCGTTCGCATGACCTACAAGGTCGACCACGAGAATTTCTCGATCCTGTTCGATTCGTGCCACGCCTACATGTGCGGCGTGCTAGGGTCACGGCAGATGGGGGCGAAAGAGGTGCTTCCCGGCGGCGTGGTGCAGTTTGCGCACATGCTCACCGGAAAGATCGGCCACATCCATCTCATCGATTCGGACGGCACCCTGCATGACAACGAGACCAGCACGCATGCCCCACTAGGAACGGGCAAGCTCGACTTCTCGAAGATCCTGCCGGCCATCATCGAGGCAGGGTATCACGATGAGTGGTGGCCTATCGATCTCTGCTTCTGGCCGAAGGCTCTCGAGGTCACCGCCGACAACAAGAAAGCGCTGGACAAGCTTATCAAGACCTACGCGTGAAACGCGAACCGTGAGGGGAGGAAGCGTATGAAGGGATCGATGAAGGCACAGGTCTTCTACGAAGCCGAAAAGATGAAGCTCGAACAGATACCGATACCCCAGATCTCGGACACCGAGGTGCTCGTCAAGGTGCGCAACGTCGGATTCTGCGGGTCCGACCTCTCCTACTACTACGGCTTGAGCCCGGTCGGAACTCCGACCGGGAAGGGGCCGCTGGTCCTCGGACACGAGTTGACCGGCGATGTAGTGGAGGTGGGCTCCGTGCCCAAGGCGATGGGCCTCTTCAAACCCGGCGACCGAGTGGTGGTCAATCCGGTCCAGTATTGTGGCGCCTGTGATGACTGCGCCTCCGGCAACACGCACTTTTGCCAGCATGGAACCGTGCTTGGGGTTACGGTGAATGGAGGATTCGCGGAGTATTGCGCGTCAAAGTACAGCGGCCTCCTCAAGTTGCCGGATAACGTGAGCTATGAGGCGGGCGCCTGCATCGAGCCGCTCGCCTGCGCTGTGAACGGCATGAACCGTCTCGACATAAAGGCGGGACACTTCGTGGCCGTTTTCGGACCGGGTCCCGTCGGACTCATGATGGTGGAGCTGGCCAAGAAAGCATACGGCGCCGGGAAGGTCGCTCTCATCGGAACCCGTGACTATCGTCTTGAAGCGGGCAAACGCGCCGGGGCAGATTACGTCTTCAACGACAAGGAGCCGAGCTCGAAGTACTACGTGCCGGACGTGAAGAAGGCGATAGCCGAGGTGACCGGCGGACGGTTGGCCGACCGGGTCATCGTCCCGACGGGATCGACCGAGGGCTTCGAGCAGGCGGTAGAAGCGGGCGGCAATTGCTCCATCATTGTGCACTTCGGATTGCCCGACGGCGATGCGGTATTGAAGATACCCGCTTTGAGCTTCCATACCATGGACAAAGAGATCCGTTCTTCGTGGCTTGCGCCGCTGGTTTGGCCGCAGACGATTAGCATCGTGCAGAAGGGTCTCGTGAACCTGGAGGGCCTGATCACCCACAAGGCGCCTCTCGAGAAGGCGGAGAAGGCGATCCAAGACCTGCGTAACCGCGTCGGCAATCCTATCAAGTGTGAAATTGTCTTGTAGTCCGGGAGGGGGAGAGCAGTTACCATGAATGAGACGAAACGGATCAATGTCGCAGTCGTCGGATTGGGCTTCGGCAAGGAGTTTATTCCGATCTACCAGCGGTACAAGCATGTGGGCAAGGTCGCGATATGCGCGCGCAATAAGAAAACGGTTGCAGAGGTCGGCGACAAGTTTGGGATCGACGAGAATTTCCGCTTCACGGAATTCAAAGAGATTCTGAAACGCGATGACATCGATGCGATTCACATCGTGACGCCGATTCTCGAGCATGCGAAACAATCCTTGGCGTCGCTTGAAGCGGGAAAGCACACTGCGTGCACCGTGCCCATGGGAACCACCACCGAGGAACTAAAGGCGTTGGTGAAGGCCCGCAAGCGAGCGAAAAGGGTCTACATGATGATGGAAACCGCGGTGTACACCCGGGAGTTTCTGTACGCGAAGAGCCTGGTACAAAGCGGGAAGCTCGGCCGCATCCAGTTCGTTCGTGGTTCCCACATGCAGAACATGGGGCTCGAGGGATGGCCCGAATATTGGCTCGGATTCCCGCCAATGCACTATGGCACTCACGCAATTGCTCCGCTTCTCTGCATAACCGGTGCAGCTCCGGAATCGGTGGTCTGCCACGGCTCGGGCACCATAAGCGAGAATCTCACGAAGCGATACGGATCACCCTTCGCGGTCGAGACTGCGACCTTCAAGCTCAGACGATCGGACGTAGTTGCGGAGGCGACGCGTTCCCTCTATGAAACGGTAAGGCAGTACCGCGAGAGCTTCGACGTCTACGGCGACAAGCTGGCGTTCGAATGGGAGCAGCTCCAGGACGAGGGGCCCGCGCTCTTTGAAGGGGGAGAACAAGCACGAAGGATCGAAGTACCGGACACCGACGAGCAGCTCCCGCCGGAGATTGCGCCTTTCACCAAGAGAGAGCGAATAGATGATCCGACCCATGTCTCCTTTGTTCAGGGCGCAGGTCATGGAGGGTCGCACCCGCATCTTGTGAGGGAATTCATCGATGCGATAGTCGAGGGCAGGGAGTCGGCGGTCGATGCCGTCACCGCTGCCTATTACACGGGTGCGGGGATCTGCGCGCACGAGTCTGCAATGAAGGGTGGCGCTAGGATAGCCATACCTGAGTTCGACAGGCTGTAGGAAAGGGAGCGGAGCGAGCAATGAAGATCGGCGTAAACACATGGGTCTGGGTGTCTCCGTTCGGCACGAAGTCCTTCGAGCTCATCCCCAGGGTCAAGGGGATGGGCTTCGATATCGTGGAGATCGCCGTTGACGATCCCTCGATCATCGATGCGGGTCTCTTGAAGTCGCTGCTCAAGGACAACGGCCTCTCCGCCACGGTGTGTGGAGCGTTCGGCCCCACGCGTGACATCTCGAGCGACGACGCGAAGATCAGGCGCAACGGAGTCGAGTACATAAGCGAGTGCCTCCGTCTTGCCGAATCGATCGGGTCCAACCTTTTCGCAGGTCCCGTCTACTCTGCGGTGGGAAAGACCAGGCTCATCGGCGAGGAGGAGAAAAAGCGAGAGTGGGGTTGGTGCGTCGAGAATCTCCGGGAGATCGCGAAGGTTGCCTCCGATTGCGGCGTGACAATCGGCGTTGAGCCGCTCAACAGATTCGAAAGCGACATGATCAATCTCGTGGAGCAGGCGGTGAGGCTGGTCAAGGAGGTCGGGAGCCCGGTCTACAAGATCCACATCGATACCTTCCACGCAAACATAGAGGAAAAGAGCATCCCCGATGCGATCCGATCGCTCGGAAAGAACATGCTGTGCCACCTCCACGCCTGCGAGAACGACCGCGGCATTCCCGGGACGGGCCACCAGGACTGGATCGGCATACGGGATGCCTTGCGCGCGATCGAATACAAAGGCGCGGCGGTCATCGAGTCGTTCACGCCCGGGGCCAAGGAGATAGCGAAGGCCGCCTCCATTTGGAGACCGCTCGCGAAGTCCCAGGACGAGCTGGCCCGCGAAGGCGCTAAGTTCCTGAAACGCCTTTTCGGCTAATCCAGTTTCTCAGGGGAGAATACGGAAATGGCAAAGATAGCAATGATCGGCGCAGGGAGCCTCATCTTCGCGAAAACCCTCATGGCGGACTTCCTTGCGACACCGGCCCTTGCGGGGAGCGAATATCGGCTCATGGCGCTCACGCATCGCAGACTCGACAAGATGAAGAGCTTCGTGGACCGCATGGTCAAAGACAACGGCGTGCAGGCAACGGTGATGGCGACGACCGATCGGCGCGAGGCTCTCAAGGGTGCGGACTACGTCGTGGTGATGATCCAGGTCGGCGGGGTGGACGCCTTCCAGTTCGACTACGAGATACCTATGCGCCACGGGGTCGACGACTGCATCGGCGACACGATGGGACCGGGGGGAATTTTCCGGGCGCAGCGGCACATTCCCGCGCTCATGGAGATTGCGCACGAGATGCGGGAGCTGTGCCCGAAGGCCCTCCTCCTCAACTACGCCAACCCCATGGCGATGTGCTGTTGGGCTCTCGGAACGGTCGAGGACTTGCGCTTTGTCGGCCTCTGTCACGGGGTGCAGACGACGATGGATCTCATAGCTTCGTACGTCGGCGCCAAGAAAGAGGAGATCGACTTCGTAGCCGCCGGAATCAATCACATGGCGTGGTTTCTTCGATTGGAGAAGGAGGGCAAGGATCTCTATCCGCTTCTGAGGGCGAACTTCGAGAAACCGGGATACTACGTCAACGAGAAGGTGCGCGGCGAGGTCATGCGGCACTTCGGTTACTTCATGACCGAAAGCACGGGTCATCTGTCCGAATACCTCCCCTATTTCCGCAAGAACAAGGAAGCCCTCGCCCGGTACTGCGACGAGCCGGGCTTTGGCGGCGAAACGGGAGCGTACTACACCTACTGCCGCATGATCGACGACAAGTTCCAGAAGCTCGATCCGCTTTCGATAGAGTCGACGAAGCTTGGTCCTCGAAGCGCCGAATACTGCTCCCACATCATCGAGGCGGAGGTGACCGGGCGGCCCTTTCGGCTAAACGGCAATATCCGGAACGACGGGTACATCACCAATCTGCCGCAAGGCTCGTGCGTCGAGGTGCCGATCTATGTCGATCGAACCGGTCTCCATCCTACGCACATCGGGGCGCTCCCTGCGCAGCTCGCCGCGCTGAATATGACGAATGTGCTTGTTCAGCAGCTGAGCGTTCTCGCGGCACTCTCGGGCGACACCGAGACGCTTGTCCAGGCGGTGGCGATGGATCCCCTAACGGCCGCGGTTCTTACCCTCCGGGAGATCCGCGAGATGACCTCGGAGATGCTCGATGCGCAACGGAAATGGCTTCCTCAGTTCGAGGGAAAGAAGGTACGCGAGGTTCCGGCCGTCTCGGTACCCAAAGATGTCAAGCGCCAGCAGGTGCCGACCGATCCGGCGCTGGCAGTGGCAAACCGATTTACAAAGCTCGCGGAGGTGTGACGAATGATCGAAGCAAGCAAAGGTGAAGGAGGGGTCGCCCGCCTCACCTGCGGCATGGTGGGCGGCGGGGCGGGAGCCTTCATAGGAGAGGTGCACCGGAAGGCTCTGGCCTTTGACGGCAAGGCGGTGCTCGTCGCGGGAAGCTTCTCGCGGAGCATGGAGAACACGCTCGCAACCGGTGGGAGCCTCGGGATAGCGAAGGAGCGCCTGTACGCCACCTACGAGGAGATGGCGAAGAAAGAAGGCTCGCGGGCGGACAAGATCGACTTCGTCGTAATCGTGACGCCGAACAACCTTCATTATCCGGTCGCGAAAGCGTTTCTCGAGAACGGCATCAACGTGGTCTCCGATAAGCCGCTGGTGTGGAGCTCCGCGCAGGCGGAGGAGCTCAAGCGCATCGCCAAGGAGCGAGGGCTCCTGTTCTGCGTGACTTACACCTACACCGGCTACCCGATGGTGAAGCAGGCGCGGCGGATGATCGAAAACGGCGACATCGGCGAGATAAGGTTCGTGTCGGCGGAGTATGCCCAGGACTGGCTTGCGACTCCGCTTGAGACCACCGGCGCGAAACAGGCGGCGTGGCGGACCGACCCGAAACAATCGGGGATTGCGAACTGCGTGGGGGATATCGGGAGCCACGTGGAGAACACGGTCTCCTACATGACGGGGTTATCCATCAAGTCGCTGTGCGCTCGCCTCGACACCTTCGTCAGCGGCAGGCTGCTCGATGACAACGCATCGATCATGGTCAATTACGGAAGCGGGGCGAAGGGTCTGTACTGGACCTCACAGATTGCAGTCGGTCATGACAATGACCTCCGCGTACGGATTTTCGGCACGAAGGGCGCCATCGAGTGGGTTCAGGAGAATCCGAACTACCTCACGGTTTCCTATCTCGACCGGCCGGGCGAGATCCTTTCGCGCGGCAGAGACAAGCTCTATCCGGAGGCGGCGAAATATTCGCGGATCCCCGGCGGCCACCCGGAAGGCTATCCGGAGGCCTTCGCCAACGTCTACCGCAGCTTCTGCGACGCCCTTGCAAAGAAGAAGGCGGGGGAGAAATTGGCAAGAGAAGATCTAGACTTCCCGAGTCTGGAAGCGGGCGCCTCGGGGGTGACCTTCATCGAGAAGTGCGTCGAGAGCTCCAAGGGTGGGGCTTGCTGGGTCAACCTGGAATAGTGCAAGGAGGAGACAATGAGTAGGCTCGTTACACTTTTTACCGGCCAGTGGGCCGATCTTCCCTTCGAGGAGCTGTGCAAGAAGGCGAGCGGCTGGGGATACGAAGGACTCGAGATTGCCTGCTGGGGCGATCACATGGACGTGCGCAAAGCGGCCACCGATCCTTCCTATGTCCAGAGGAAGAAGGATATCCTCAAGAGGTACAACCTCCAGTGCCGCGCCATTGGAAACCACCTTGCCGGGCAGTGCGTCGGCGACGCGTGGGACGAGCGCCTGGACGGTTTTGCGCCGAAGCAGTACGCCGGAAAGCCCGAGGAGATCCGAAAGTGGGCAATTGAGGAAATGAAGCTCACCGCGCAGGCGGCGGCGAAGATGGGCTGCGGGGTAGTCACCTGCTTCATGGGGTCGCCGATTTGGAAGTACTGGTACTCCTTTCCGCAGACCACCGAGGAGATGGTCACCGCCGGCTTCCGTAAGATCGTCGAGCTGTGGAATCCGATCCTGGACGAGTTCGATCGGCAGAAGGTCAAGTTCGCCTTGGAAGTCCACCCGACGGAGATCGCCTTCGACATCTACAGCGCGCAGCGGCTCCTTGCGGAGTTCAACCACCGCCCGGCGCTCGGCTTCAACTTCGATCCGAGTCACCTCCTGTGGCAGGGGATGGATCCGAAGCTCTTGATTCGGGAGTTTCCGGACCGGATCTACCACGTCCATATGAAGGACGCCAAGGTCGTCCTGGATGGAAAGTCAGGGATCCTTGGCTCGCATCTCGCCTTCGGCGATCTGCGGCGAGGATGGAACTTCCGGTCTCTTGGCCACGGCGGGGTGAACTTCGAGGAGATCATTCGAGAGCTGAATGCGATCGGCTACCAGGGACCCCTTTCGGTCGAGTGGGAAGACAACGGCATGGAGCGCGAGTTCGGTGCGAAGGAGGCGTGTGAGTTTGTGAAACGAGTCAACTTCTTACCTTCGACGCTCGAGTTCGATAAGGCCATGAAAACCGAATGATGGCCGGATCGCTGAAACCATGAATGAGATCCTTCGACTGGACAATATCTCGAAGACCTTTCCGGGCGTGAAAGCGTTGCAGAATATCTCGTTCGATCTGAAAGACGGCGAAGTGCATTGTCTGTGCGGCGAAAACGGCGCGGGGAAGTCTACGCTCATAAAGATTCTGTCCGGCGCCTATCAGCCCGACGAGGGTGGGTCGATCGTCTTTGACGGCAAGAAGGTCACGCTCACCCCACGCCTCGCAATACAGCTGGGGATTCAAACGATCTATCAGGAGCACTTCGTCTTCAACAGCCTCAACATCACCGAGAACATCTTTGCGGGCTCCGAGATCGCCCGGCGGGGATTCATGCAGAGAAAGGAGATGCGGCGGCAGACCGAGGATGTCCTGCGCTACTTGAAGAGCGACCTGACTCCAGAGCTGAAGATGAGCGAGCTCAGCAGCGGTGAGCAGAAGATCGTAGAGATTGCCAAGGCGCTGGTTTTCAAGAGGAGGGTGATCATTCTTGATGAGCCGACTGCTTCCTTCTCGTCCACGGAGATCGATACGCTGCTCGACATCATCAATACCGTCAAGGACAACGGTATAGGGATCATCTACATCTCGCATCACCTCGAGGAGGTCTTCAAGATCGGGGATCGGGTCACGGTCCTCCGGGACGGTTGCAAGGTGAGCATGTACGGCATGGCCGGCCTCACGAAGACGACCCTCATCAAGGATATGGTCGGCCGCGATCCCTCCACGTTCTACCAGCGGGAGAGCGTTCCAATAGGCGAAGTGGTCTTCGAGGCGAGAAACGTCACGGGCAACGGGGCGAAAAACATCTCCTTTGTTCTTCGAAAGGGAGAGGTTCTGGGAATCGCGGGAATGGTCGGCTCGGGACGATCGGAGCTCATGAATGTCCTCTTCGGCGGCGCCCGTCTGGATTACGGCGAAATCGTCGTAAACGGAAAGGTTGTAAAGCATTCAAGCCCGAAGGATTCTATCAAAAACCGAATGTGCTTCATTACCGAAGACCGCCAGAACACGGGGCTATTTCTTGCGCAGAGCATAGCGCAAAACGTATCGATCGCGAACTTCGTCAATACCCGCAACATCTTCGTGCGTCCCAGCGACGACTTGGAGACAGGCGACCGGTTCGTGAAAGCGCTGAACATCAAAACAAACGATTCGCGGACTCGCGTAATGAACCTTTCGGGGGGCAATCAGCAGAAGGTCGTGCTTGGCAAGTGGTTCAATACAAACGGCGAGATCTTCATCTTTGACGAGCCGACGCGAGGAATAGACGTGGGCTCGAAACAGGAGATCTACCAGATCATGGTGGATCTGCTCAAGGCGGGCAAGGCGATCATCATGGTCTCTTCCGACATGCCCGAGGTGATATCGATGAGCGACAGGGTTCTCATCATGAAAAACGGAGAGAAAACCGGTGAGCTTGCAAAGGACGAGCTCACCGAGGAGAACATTCTGACCTATTCCATAGGGGACAAGACAATATGAAGCAGGAAGGGACAGCCGAACGCAATCGGGCAATGAAGATGACCGTTTTCAAGCGGCACGAAAACTTCGGAGTCTTGTCGATCTTTCTCGGATTTATCGTGTTCATCGTTCTCCTGCAGCTGTTGAAGTTCGGGCTCCACCAGTTTCCGACGTACATAAGTCCCGTGAATATCGTGAACATTCTTCAGCAGGTGGCAGCTCCGGGGATCGTCGCCGTGGGTATGACGATGGTCATGGTCTCGGGAGGAATCGATCTGTCCGTCGGCATGCTTTCCTCCCTCGTTTCGATCATCGTCGCGTTGGGATTCACGAAGTGGCACTTCGGAGTTGTTCCTTCGATTCTCTTGGGGGTGGGCTCCGCAGTCGTCCTCGAGACCTTCATGGGCTACATCATTTCGCGGACGAAAGTCGAGCCCTTCATCATCACCCTCGGGGGAATGATCCTGTTTCAGGGGATTGCGCTCCTTTTCTCCAATTCGCGCGAGGTGGATATCGGCAATCAGCTGAGCTTCCTTACCTCGAATCTCGTCAAGGGAGCCAAGGACCCGGTAACCGACCTCAACCTGGTGTTTCCCCTCTATGTCATAGTCTTCTTCGCGATCATGTTGCTCGGAGGTCTCCTGCTGACCTACACGAAGTACGGACGCCGGATCTACGCGGTCGGCGCCAATCCCCAGGCGGCCTACCTTGCGGGGATCAACGTCAAGAACATGAAACTCTCGGTGTACGTCATCATGGGCTTCCTGGTCGGGATCGCGGCGGTGGTGCTCCTTGGAAGGGTGAATACCGGGATCATCACCCTTGGGCAAGGTCTGGAAATCGACACGATCGCGATGGTGGTCATCGGGGGAACAGCCATGGCAGGGGGAAAAGGCAACATCGTGGGCACCCTCATCGGCGTCCTATTCCTCGGCTCCATAGGCAACGCCATGAATCTGCTCCGCCTGCCCTCAGAGGTTCAGTATGTGGCAAGAGGCCTTGTGATCATAATCGCCGTGTCCGCAGGGGATGTGTCTTCCAAAGTCTCCGAGTTCATGGCACGAAGGAAGGAGGTCGCGATGGCGCGTCTGGCGACGGATGGCGAGAAGGAGGTGACGCAGAAGCCGAGCGGGCAATGAGCAGAAGCGAAACATTACAAAAGGTCACAAACTAGCACACGAAAGGAGAACGCAGATGAAACGATTGCCACTGTTGTTGGTATGTTTCGCGATAGTTGCGACCTTGAGCTTTGCGAATGGCAGCAAGGAAGCGAGCAGTGCAAAGGGTGGGAAAGTCATCGGCTACTACAAGGATGTAGCCGACGTCTTCTACAAAGATGGGTTTGACGTGTTCAAGGCGCTTGCGACAAAAGCGGGCTGGCAGGTCCTCGACGTCGTGGGACAGGGGACGGCGCCCGAGCAGATCGCGGCGGTCCAGAATTTCATCACGCAGAAGGTCGATGCGGTCGTCGTCGTGCAGAACTCGCCTGAGGCGAGCGCGCAGACCGAGAAGATGTGCCACGACGCGGGAATTCCGGAGTTCAATCTTACGCACAATCCGCCGAACAATCCTGGTCTTGCAGGCTTCTCCGGCTACGACTGGGTGCTCGACGGCGAGCTCGCCGGTCAGAACGCGATGAAGCACGGCGTCAACCGGGTGATCATCATCGAGGGAAAACTCGGCCAGGGCACCGCTGCCGGACAGACTCAAGGATTCCTCGAGGCCTACCAGAAGGCAGGCAAAGACATCGGCAACCTTCTCCAGAGCGTCGGCACCCGGGGCGCGGGCGGCGCCGATCTCAAGGTCGTCTACTGGGCCTCAGGCAACTGGTTCGCCGACCCGGCCAAGAAGGCGATGCAAAACGCGATTACGGCACTCGGTCCCAATGGGTGGGATGGCGCGTACGTGGAGAACGACGACATGATGAAGGGTGCCATCTCCGCCATTCAGGACGCCGGTCTCGATCCGAGCAAGTACTGGCTCGGCTCAAGCAACGGGCGAGAGGATTCCTGGGACTGGGTCGCGAAGGGGCTCGAGACGTTTGACGTGAGCGAGAGCCCGACGCTCGAAGCCGACATCTGCTTCCAGCAGATGAGCGCCTATTTCGCGGGCAAGCCCTACCCCAAGGCAGTGTTCGTCCACATGATTCCGTTTGACAAGGAGAACATGGACGTCAACAAGCTTATTCCCTGGAAGACGGACGATTATCTCGCCAAGAGGGCGGCAGGGGCCTTTATCTACGACATCAACAATCCGATCTTCAAGCCGAATCCCGCCTACCAATGATCGGGGTGTGAGAGGGCCGCAAAGCCCTCCCGCCGTCGCAAAAAGAAGAGAGGGAGGCTGCGCAAGCGGCCTTCCTTTTTTTTGAAGCGCGGGACCGCTGGAATAGTTTGGGAAAATAGCCGCGAGAACGCGTCCCTCGGAAGCCCGAGCGCCCCTCAGTAGCCCGGCAGCCGATCCAGCTATCCCTTGATGGCGCCGAAGGTGAGGCCGCGTATCATGTACTTTTGGATGACGAGCGAGAAGACGAGCACCGGTAGCGTGGTCAGCACGCCCACCGAAGCCATCTCCCCCCACACGATTCCGGTGACCGAGAGGAACATGGTCGACATCGTGGGCAAGGTGCGGGCCTGGAAGCTTGTGAGGAAGAGCGCAAGGGCGAACTCGTTCCAGCTCTGGATGACTATAAAGATGGCGGTGGCGGCCAGGCCGGGGGCGATGAGGGGGATGATGACCCTGAACAGCGACCGTGTGAGCGTGCAACCGTCGATCCATGCCGCCTCCTCGAGATCGATCGGAATGTCCTCGATGAAGCCCCGCAGCATCCAGATCGCGAAGGGAATGTTGAAGGACATGTAAACGATGATGAGGATGAGGCTCGTGTCGAGGATTCCGATGAATCGGCCGAGCAGGAAGTAGGGAAGGACCACGCACATTGCAGGAAGCATCCGCAGGCTCAAGACGGTAAATGCGACGTTTTCCTTGCCCTTGAAGCGAAAGCGCGCGAAGGCGTAGGCAGCCGGGAGCGCCAGCGCAAGCGAGAGGAGCGTCGTCGAGATGACGGTCACGAGGCTATTCTTCAGATACATCATGAAGTTACGCTTCGCAAAGACAAGGGTGAGGTTCTCGAGGGTGGGAGAAAAGATCCACTTGGCGGGGTTGATTGTGTCGATTCGCGTCTTAATCGAGGTTGAAAGCATCCAGTAGAAGGGGAAGGCAAAGGCGACGACTACGAGAATGAGCCCCGCGTAGAGCCCCACGCGCTTCAGGACTCGCATGCCGGCTCTACGTCGCGCGTCTGACGTCACCGCTCTCCTCCTCGATTCTCTGGGCTACGGCCGCGGGCCGCGCGATGTTCACGACGCGCATGAAGATAGTAGTGATGATCGTAGCAAGGATCAGCAGGACGATGGCTACGGACGAGGATCTCCCGATCCAGCCGGTGTGCTCGAACCCAACCCGGTAGATGTGAAGGCTCAGGAGCTCGGTCAGGTTGCCCGGTCCACCCTTGGTGAGGACGTAGACCGTGTCGAAGATCCGCAGGGCATCGATCGAGCGCAGCAGCAGCGCGACTATGATCATCGGCTTCAGCAGCGGCAGCGTGATAAATCGGAAAATCTGCAAGCTCGAAGCCCCGTCAATAACCGCCGACTCGTAGGGCTCGGTCGAAATCGCCTGGAGCCCCGCGTACAGCATAAGCGCGACGAAGGGTGCCCACTGCCAGACGTCCACGATGATGATGGACAGAAGCGCGCTCTGCGGCCCGAGCCAGTTGACCTTCACGTTCATGAAGTTGAGCAGGAAATTGAGCACGCCATACTCGGTGTTGTACATGAGCTTCCACATCAGCCCGATCACGGCGGGAGTTATGGTGAGGGGGATGATGAGGAAGGCCATCCACACCGCTTTGGCCGCGATCTTTCGGTTGAAAAGCATCGCGACGCCCAGGCCGATGAGAAACTCGAGCGAGACCGTGCTTGCGAGGAAGATGAGCGTCGTGAGCACGGCCGGCCAGAAATCGCGGTCTTCGCCGCTGAACAGCCTTACATAGTTGGAGAATCCCACGGTCCGGCGCTGATCCCAGCCTTTGCCGAGATCATAGTCGGTGAATCCCACGTACCACAGAAAAATCATCGGGACGATCACGATGATGAAGAGCACGATCATAGCAGGCAGCAGGAATCTGAGGAGGTAGCCTCTCGAGCCCCAGTATGAACCGCTTCGTGGCTTGCCCATTACCCTGCCTCTTGGCGCTCCTCATGAATCGCAGTGGGGCAGAAGGCGAAGCAGCCGTTGCCTCGCCTTCCCCCCGGGAACGAATTGCCGTCCGACTACTCGGACATGATCTTTTCGACTTCGCCCTGGGCGATGTCCATCGCCGGCTTCGCCTGGAGCTGACCCGCCAGCACCTGCGAGCCGTAGTTGCCCGCAACCTCGATTACCTTCAGGAACTTCGGGTGCGGGGCGAGCCACAGGATGCCATCGTTGACCAGGTTCGCCGCCCGGCCGAGCGACTCCAGCTGGATCGGAAAGGTCCAGTTCTGTTTGACAAGCTCCGGATCGGAGTAGACCGACTCGCGCACCGGTGTGCCGCCCTGCTTCACGTAGTCCTTCGCCTTGATCTGGCTCGTCATCCACACGATGAACTCCCAGCCGGCCTCCTGGTTCTTCTTCTTGGCGTCCGGCGACAGGCCGACGTCCCACCCGGCGAGCGCGCCGTAGGCCCCGGCCTTTCCGCTCGGCGGCGGCACGAAGCCGACCTTGTCGGCGACGAGCGATTTCGACGTGTCGAGGATCCAGGGAGTCAGGGCAGTCGAGTCAAACCACATCGCCGTCTTGCCGAGGGCGAATGCGCTCTCGGCCTCTTCGTGGGTGTAGACCGAGATGTCGGGAGGCCCCTGGTTGAGAAGGTCGACATAATACTCGAGGGAGTATACGGTACCGGGGCTGTTGACGAGGACCTTCCACGTTTTCTGGTCAAGGAACTGCCCTCCGTTCTGATACATCGTGGTCATCCAGCCCGACGCGAAGTGGATGCCCTTCTGTGCCCGCATCGCGATCCCGTAGAGGTCCTTCTCCTTGCCCTTGAAGAACTTCGCCAGGCTCAAGAGATCGTCCATCGTCTTTGGAGGCTGCTTGCCGTACTTCTGGAACAGATCGGTGCGATAGCCGACGTACCTCGTCTCGCCGGCAACGGGCACGCCGTAGACGACGCCGCTATACATCCCGATTCCCTTGCGGTAGGCGGGGACGATGTCGCTGTAGCCGTACCAGGCGGGCGTCATCGAGGCGTTGTCGAGGAACGGCTTGAGGTCCGCAGCAACATTCGCGGGGGCGTATTCCGCGAGCGAGAAGGAGTCGAGCAGAAGCACATCGTAGGCGCCGGTGTGACCCTGGGCCTCGATGAGGAGCTTGTTGCGCAGATAGCCCTCCTCGATGATGTCGTACTTCACCGTGATCCCCGTGAGCTTGGTGAACTCGTCGGTCATCGCCTGCATTGCGTCGATCGCTGGGTGGCGAGTCGCAGCGAAGGTTACCGTGGTGCCGCCGTAGTTGTCGCGGACGTAGGCGAGCCACTTGCCGACGTCGGCGCCGTAGGGCTGGCTGACCGCTCCTGCCGCCGCCTTCGGCTCGCCTGCGCCGCCGGCGACCAAGAGCTGGCCTCCGGCGATAAGCAAGAGTGCCGCGAGAATGAGAAACAATCGTACGGATGTTCTCATACCCTTCCCTCCTCGTTTCTTCTGCCGGCCCATGCGGTCCGGCAAGTCTCCGACGGGCGACGCGCTCTGCCTCCTTTGTTCCCCGTGCCCCGTGGGAGGGAGCGCGCCGCGGCGCCGGGCGTATACCCGCTAAAGCTCCACCTTCACGGGAGCGTTCCTCTCGGCCGACTCCATGATAGCGAGCACTGTCTTCGATACGTTGACGCCGTCGCGCAGATCGGTCAGGAAGTCCTCTCCGAAGGCAAGCCGCTCGACGAAGTCGTTTATCGCGGCGTACGCAAATCCAACGTGGCGGTCGTGGATCTGCGGCTTTACGAACACATCGGGCTGGTCGTAGCGATCGGGAAGGAAGCGCTGGAGCACCCCGTTGTTCGTGAGGTCGATGTCGAGCATCCCTTTCGAGCCGAGAATGTTGAGCTTGATGTCGTTGACGTTGGGCTGAGTGTTCGGGACGATCCAGTTGTTCTCGATCGTCGCGATCACTCCCTTACGGAACTTCATCAGCGTCTGGTAGATATCCGGAACATCGACGCCCTGCGCCTTGAGCACGCCCGAGCGCGAGACCGAATGGACCCACTCGACCTCATCGTCAAGGAGCCAGCGCAGCGTGTCGATCGTGTGGCTTCCGAGGAACCAGAGGATCGAGGATTTTGCGGCCCAGACAAGCATCTGCAGCGGAACCGAGACGACGTCGTTCAGGCGATAATAGGCGGACACGAGCTCACCGAGCTCGCCGCGGCGGATCGAGTCGCGCGCGAGGACTATCGGAGGGCTCCAGCGAGCGTGGAAGTCGACCATGAGGCGAACCTTGTTTCGCGTGACGGAATCCACAATTGCCGCGATATCCTCATGCGTCGTTGCAAGGGGCTTTTCGAGGAGGATGTGCTTCCCCGCTTCTGCGGCAAGAACGGCGGGAGCACGGTGCATGCTGTCAGGGGTCGCTATTCCTACCGCTTCAATCTCGGGGTTGGCTAGGAAGGCATCGATGTCGCTGTAGGCCTTGGCTCCGAACTGGGCGGCGACGCCCTCCGCGCGATCCTTCTGGAGATCACACACGGCGACCAGGCGCGAGTAGGGACTCGCCGCGTAGACCTCGGCGTGGGCGCGGCCCCACATACCGGTGCCTATGACTCCGAATCCGACCGGGTTTTGTATCTTGCGCGTTGCGCGAGAAGCGGAGCCGGACATGGGCGACCTCCTTTCGAAACCGCGGCGCCGCAGTCAGACCCGACAATCGCTCCACCGGATGACTCTTCAGGCAGCAACGATTGCCGGCCGCAGCACCATTCCAGTGAAAGTAGCGTTAGTGATGATGAACTTGATTTATCTCGAACAGCTGATACTACGATTGTAGGCCGCCGTGAAATCTGCTGTCAAGGAAATAAACCCGGTCGGCTCGACAACCTGCGCCTCCGCCGCAGCCCCGACCGCAGAAGGACTCGTCGCCGCAGGGGCACGTCCGGCGCACGCCGCCGCCGGGGCCCCGGACTTAAGGCGCACCTGCGGCCGCAGGCATGGGTCGCCGCCTGGGAATCGCAGCGGAAGCAGGCGCCGGCCTTGGTGCGCAAGTTCTTCGTGGTAGAATTGCGGGATCCGAGAGATTGCCTTGCGAGAAAGCTTGGCCAAGGCACGAGGCGAGATGGGCAGGCGCGAGGAGTATCGAACAAAGCTCAAGACCCTGGCGGAGTGGGACGGCTACCTCCGTCGCGAGTCGGGCCTACCGGGCCCACGGGGGAATCTCGAGCTTGCGCAGGCGGTGGCCGACGAGGGCGAGCTCTCCCTCTTCGAGCGCTACTTGGGCTACGGCGCCGACGAGGCGCCCACCAACGACCCCGGCGAGTTTCTCGCTTTCTGCGGCGTCGTCGGGATGGGGCGTCTTGCAGCCGAGGGTGATCGGGATGCGCTCGCGCGTATCCGAGCCTCGGCCTCCGATCCGCGCTGGAGGATGCGCGAGGGGGTCGCGATGGCGCTCCAGCGGGTGGGGGACGCGGACATGGGCGTTCTCATCCACGAGATGCGGGGATGGGCGAAGGGGTCGCTTCTCGAGCGAAAGGCCGCCGCCGCCGCGCTCTGCGAGCCGCGCCTCCTCCGGCGGCCGGAGCACGCGCGAGCGGCGCTCGCGATAATCGAGGCGATCACGCGGACCCTTCGTCTGGAGACGGACCGCGCAGCCGAGGAGTTCCTCGTCCTGCGGAAGGGGCTCGGCTACTGCTGGAGCGTTGTCGTCGCGGCGGAGCCCGGCGAGGGGAAGGCTCTCATGGAGGCGTGGCTCGACGATCCCGATAAGGACATCCGATGGATCATGCGCGAGAACCTGAAGAAGAACCGGCTCGAGCGTGTCGACGCCCGCTGGGTCGAAAGGGCGAGGGCGCGCGTCGGAGCACGCTAAGGCCGCGGGAGCCTCCGCCTATCGACCTATCTGCGGCCCACGTCGGAAAGCCCATGCAGACAAGCGTGTGTCGGCCGCTTTAGGGGAACTCGGTGATAAGATCGGCCACCGACATGATGCGGGTGTTGTCCGATAGACGACGGGACGGAGTTGCCGGGCAGACGATTCCTGCCTTCCCCGCCTTCCAGGAAATTCCGGCCTCCCCTAGCTCGCTGAGAACCGCACGCATCGTTGCCGCGTCTTCCGTTCGAGGATTCTCCGACCATTTACACTCCAGACAGTCGAGCACAGCTCCGGAATCCAGAAGGAAGTCGATCTCGCGTCCCCGCTGATCTCGATAGAACCAAAGAGTGGCCGGCCGGTCCCTCAAGGCATTCTGCTTCCTGAGCTCGGCAAACACGAAGGTCTCCCACAGTTGGCCAAGAAAGGCTGACCGCTCGATGTCAGTCTCGCCCAACCCTAGCAGAAAGCAGAGGAGGCCCGTGTCATTGAAATAGACCTTCGGAGTCTTCACTACGCGCTTGCCGAAGTTGACGAACCATGGCTCAAGAAAGCTGATCTGACCCGATGCGGCGAGTACGCTTAGCCAGTCGCCGATGGCTTTGGGACTTACACCGACGTCCTTCGCGATCTCCGTTCTGTTGAGAAGCGTTCCGCTCCGTGCAGCCAATATCCTCAGGAACCGTTCGAAGTCTCGAAGGTTCGCGACGTTCAGGATTTGGCGGACATCGCGTTCCAGGTATGTGGCGAGATACCCGCGGTAGAAGTCGATGGTTGGGATATCGGGCTCCTTCCAGAGCTCCGGAAACTGTCCGCGCGCCAGGAACGCGACGAGTGATCGACGATCTTCGTGAATAAGGCCTGCCAGACGGAGATCGGCGAACGAAAGGTTTTCCAGGTCGAGAACCGCGGCACGCCCCGCCAGGCTGTCCGAGACATGCCTCATGAGAACGAATTTCTGGCTGCCCGTTAGAATAAACAGCCCCTTGTCATCCCTCCGTTCGTCGATGAGGCGCTTCACGTGGCGGAAGAGGCCGGGTGCGTATTGGACCTCGTCGATAACTACCGGCGGCGGGGAGTCGGAAAAGAGGCGCCCAGGATCGTTTTCCGCCTGTTCGGCCAGACTCGGAAGATCAAGGCTGACATATTGATGAGTGGGGAAGACGGTGCGCGCAAGAGTAGTCTTCCCGGATTGGCGAGCACCGGTGACGATAAGCGACGGGAAGGCGCGGGCCAAAGCCAGAGCCTTTCTCTCCACCGATCGGACGATGTGCACGGGACAAAACTAACCTATGAAGGTGGACTTGTCAACCTTTGAGGATCGTATTGCCGGGCGTCATGGATGAAGGAGATCGGCCGATTCCCTTCGAGGTGGGCCGGGAACTACCCTCGGATACGATCCCAAAAACTCCGCTTTCTGCCGTGGCGCGTCTTGAGCGCTGCGGTGAACTCCGCCATCCCTTCCAGCCCGGAAGGATAGGCCGAAATCTGCCGCTCAAGCTTCACGAGCTTCTCGAAGTAGTCCACCGCATGGTGATAGGCCCTGGAATACCCCCGCTCGAGGATGTCGAGAAGCAGTGTGCGGTAGAGGACCACCTGCGGCACAATCCTGCCCGCACTGTCAAATGCTTGCGCCAATTCGAGGAGGCTGCCGTAGAAAGCAGGCGGCAGGGCTTCCCGGCGCCGCAGGAGGAGCTCTCCCGCATCGTCGATTGAACCGAGCTCAACAAGCAGCTGCGCTGCTCTGAGGGTTTCCGTGTCGTCAAACGCACGTGTCTTCGCCTCGTCCCGCAAGGCGGGCCGTTCTTTTTCCGGGAGAAGATCAAACAGCGCCCGAAAGCTCTCCCGCGAAGGCGTGCGCTCGAACAGCCTTCGGGCAAGGTCCATGCGCGCGTGATGATTTCCCAGTGCCGCGTAGGCTTCGTCGAGAAGTCGATTGCGATCGTAGTCGGAATAGCGGCTGTCGAAGTCCGCAGATTCGAGGAGCTCGACGACTCGCTTCGGTCGGCCGAACGCGAGATACTGCTGCGCGATGGCGACGAGTTGCAGCTCGTTCGGGGCAGGGCTGAGCGTCCGCATCGCTTTCTCATAGAGCTCGGGCTGCTTGAGCGCAATCGCGATCTGCTCCATCCTTGCAAGGGAGCTGAAGCCCGAAACATTGGGCTCCCCTTCCGTCTTGATACTCACTCGCAGCTCGACTTCGTAGCGTTCATAGAGGGTGCGCAGCTCGTCAGGCGACAGAAGCAGCTCTGCGTTTTCCAACATCCGGTCGCGGATGCTCCAGTCGTCATGGTCTACCATTTTCTTGACGTGGTCCGCCCAACCCGCGGGGGGGCGGGGCAGCTTCGCCGCCGCCTTCATCCACACAATCGGAAGCCGCTGGAGCTCGGCGCCCACGTCTCCATCGGAGTCATCGACTGCGCCGGCGATGTGCTCCTCGGCGGACATGGCGGCCTCGGCAAGGTTGAAGGCCTGTTTCGGATCGGCAGGGAGCACCTCCCGCTCTAGCGCGTCAATGACGGTTCCAATCTCGCGGGCGAATGCTCCCGATTCGCGGTACGAGACAAGACGGGATTGCCCCTTCCATCGGGTAAGCGCCTCTTGAACAACCCGTGCGGCGCCGTCGAAGTCGCCTGTCGCACCGGCTGCCTCGACGCGGGCTCGCGCAGCGTCATCGCCCCACTCGTAGAGCTCCACAAGGGCGTCAATGAGCGTCTCCCTGGGCACGCTTGCAAGGCGCCCTCTTAACTCGTCGGTGTCCACCACGTTCCCCCCATGTGAATGATGGAGCGAGTTTACCAGCGACCGCCAATAAGCGGAAGGCTCTCAGCCAGCCGTTCCAGAAGCCGTTGAACCACAGCCGCCGGCAGTTGTACATTGTTTACCAAAATGGAAAGCAACGTCCGACTAGATCTCCCTGATTTCGACGAAACCGTGCGGCCGACGTGGCCGGGGACGCGGAACGGCGGCGAGGAGGGGGGCTGGGGGGCGGGCTCGCAGCTTGTCCAGATCCACGACCACCTCCGTGAAACGGCTCGTGAGCTTCTGGCCGCGATCGACGACTTCATTGCCGGCGGATCGGACATCGAGGGTGCGCGCGCCGTCGTGCGCGAGCTTTCGGCGCGCCGGAGCTACTCGGCGATCGGATCCTTCTGCTCCGGTTTCTGCACCCTGCTCACGATGCACCACTCGATCGAGGATCGCGCGGTCTTCCCCGGCCTCGGGCGTGCAGAACCTGCGGCCCTACCGGTGCTCCGGCGGCTCATGGCCGAGCACGAGGTGATCGCCGAGATCATCGCCCTAGTGCACGAAGCGATCGACGCCGCCGAGCGGGACCGGGGGCAGGCGGTCGGCCTGAAGCGCCTCGCCGAGCACCTCCGCGACAGGCTCTTCTCACACCTGCGCTACGAGGAGGCGCAGCTCGTGCCGGCACTGAACGCGCACGGGTTCTGAAGGCCTGCGGGCTACAGCTTCAACAGCTCGAGCACCTTGTAGATGACGAAGGCTGGCCACACCAGCGCCTTCAAGATTCCGAGAGCTCCCATCCAAAAGGTCGTCGCGTGACCCACGAAATAGACCGCTGCGCCGATGATGGTGAGCCCATAGGATCCGCCGAAGATTCCGGTATTCCCGGCGGAGCCTCCCCGGCCGTGCTCTCTCGCCATTGCTTCCTCCTTACGTAGTCGCGCGTGATCCTCGTATCCTGCGGGACGCCGACGCAATTGTCAATCGCGGGCGGAATTGTTCCGATTCAGATAGACGCTGTCGATGACGGCCGCGCTGGCCCAAGCGGCCCTGCTCACCACACGCCAGGGAGAAGGCGATAGCGCGTCCTTCGGGAGTACTCGGCGTAGCCCGCGAGCTCCGCCTGGAGCGTCCTGTCTTCAAGCGCGGTGCGGACGACTACCGCCGCCACGACCAACAGCGTCGGGACGAAGGCCCAGAGTGAATCCAGAAGGAGCGGCGTTGCGACGAAGCCGACGAGTGCGCCGGCATATCCCGGATGGCGGACGAGGCGATAGGGTCCGCTTGAGACGACCTGATGACCGCGCTCGCTCTGGATGCGGACCGTCCCTGAGAAGAAGCGATTCTCGATGAGAGCCCACGACGAGAAGAGGTACCCGAGTAGGAGGCCTCCAAGCCCGACGAGCTCCACTGCAAGCGATACGGAGAGCGGCCGCCCGAGGGAGCGATCCAGGCCCGCGACGACAAGAACCAGGATCGAGCACAGACCCAGGAGCGGAGCGAGGATCTTGTCCCATCGCTTGGTATCCTTCTGCGTCAGGAAGCGGGCGCGCTCGGCGAGGAGATCCGGATGGCGGCGCGCCGCTAGCGCGCGGCTTAACACAAACGCCACGAGGCCGGAAAGCACATAGACCCATGCGCCCCACCAGCTCCAATCGCCGGAGATGATCATGGGCAGAAGCGGCACCGCCACGATGAAAAGGGCCACCTGCGCCACGGCCCGCACGGTCAGGATCGCGTCGGATTTGGACATGGTCGACGCCTCCACCTATCATGATAGACCGTTTTGGGAACGGCGGGTTTCCCAAAAAAACGACGGGAATCGCCGTTTCCGGGTAGGGAGGTGCGGAGGTCTCCTACGTCAGGGGGGCCGCAACGACGTGACGGCTTGCCCGGCGCAGCGAAGTTCCCGCGTAGATGATCATTCCGTTCTCTTCGCGTCCGCTTAAGGAGAGCCACTTCTCGATCGGCTCGGCATCAGCCGCGGTGATCGTCCGGGAGGACTTGATCTCCAGCGGCACAAGGTGTTCCCCGTGCTGGATCAACAGGTCGATCTCCATGCCCTCGTGACTTCGGAGGAAGTAGATTCGATCCGATGGGAAGTATACGGGCAAGAGGGCCGTGATCTCGTTGATGACCGCCGTCTCGAAGAGGCGCCCCGTCTGGGGATGCGCAGGAAACTGTTCCGGCGGAATCCGAAGCAGATGCGCCGCAAGGCCGCAGTCGCCCCAGACGAGCTTGGGCGACTTCACAAGCCGCTTGCCGATGTTTTCGTACCACGGTTCGATGCGGCGGATCAGGAGGCTTGCTTCGAGAATCGAGAGGTAGCGGCCCGCCGTGACCGGGCTGAGTCCCGCGTCTCGCGCAATCGACGCTTGATTCAGGATCTGGGCAGTGCGACCGGCGGAGAGCTCCATCACCCTGGAGAACTCGGCGAGATGGGCGATGTCGGAGATCATCCGCAGATCTCGCTCGAGGTAGGTGCTGCGAAAGGCGTCAAACCAGAGGCTCCGCGAGGGGGGATCGCGGGCGGTGACGCTCAGCGGGAATCCGCCGCGCGAAAGATGCTTCCAGTCGAAAGGCGGGCGCTCAGCGGAGCCCGGGTCTCGGCTTTCCCCCCGCAGAATGCTGACCCACGTCGGCTCTATCGACCGTTTGTTGAGCTCGAAATAGGTGATGGGAGGCAACCGCAGGATTCCGACACGTCCGGCGAGGACCCGCGATAGATCGACCATATAGTTGAGGTCCGACGAGCCGGTGATCAGGAAACGACCGGGCGTTCGTTCACGATCGACGCGAAGCTTGATCTCGCGCAGCAAATCCGGAACGAGCTGCACCTCGTCGATTGTGAGCGGCGAGGCCGTGTCTACGACCGCCACGGGATCCTTCTCCGCAAGCGAACGAGCGAGGATGTCATCGAGCGTCACGTAAGTGCGACTGCGGGCGATGGCAGGCCGCTGGACGAGGGTCGACTTGCCCACCTGCCGAGGACCGATGACTGCCACGACGGGAAAGAGCTCGAGCAGCCGCACCAGATGCTGTTCATAGAGTCGCTCAATCATATCCGTGAAATTATACCACGGCGTGGTAGAATTTCAAACTAAAGGGCGGATTGCTTCTCAAGAGCGCGTGACCAGCCGATCGCGGAAGGGATCGAGAAAGAACTGATCGGTAGGGGGATACGGTGCAGGGAATGCGGTAGAGGTTCCTCCAGCGGACCGAGTGTTGGGGAAGTGAGTGGGCCGGCTCGTGATCTTCACCCATGCGCTCAACGAGACCGAGACTGTTCGACAGGGCAACCGCTGATTTCCCGCAGATCACTCCATCCGAAGATCGTCCAGGAACTCCGATGCGGGTTTGACCCCCGACACAAAGAGGCCGTCTCGCGCCCGGGTGCAGGCGACGTAGAGGAGATGGCGCTCGGTGTCGTACACCTCCTGGAGATCCGCATCGTCGCCGACAGTCTCGATGCGCTCCTGCAGTGGGATAACCTCGTCGTCGCACGCCATCACCGCCACCGCGCGAAACTCGAGCCCCTTGGCCAGGTGCATCGTGCTGATGGAGACGCGGCCGCTGGTCGTCTCCACGTGTTGGTCGAGGACGGTGAATGGGAGACCGGCCGCCGTGGCCGCAGCTTCGGCGCGCCGAAGCTGCGCTTCCGATCGCACGAAGACGGCCAGCTCGTGGAACGCCGCCCCGCCGTGCGCCTGCTCGGCAAGCCAGGCGGCGACCGCGCTTGTCTCGTCGCCCTCGGTGGGCAGGATGCGAATGTGGGGCTGCGGGCCGTTGAAAACCGAGACCGTATCGCTGCGATCCTCCGCGTTTCCGTCGACGTCGGTGATCTCCGGACCGAGCAGGCGGTCGGCCTGCTCCCGGATCTGGTGGGAGGTGCGGTAGTTGATGCGGAGCGTCCGCGAGCGCCCGCGCACGTCGACTCCGACCGATCTCCAGGAGAAGGGCTGCTGGAAGATCCGCTGTCCGAGATCGCCGGCGAAGAACAGCGCATCGGGTCGCTCGCCTCCCAGAGCGGCGAAAAAGCGCAGCTGTGAAACGGCGAGATCCTGGGCCTCGTCCACCACGGAGAAGTCGAAGGGCGGATTGCCGCTTTTGCCGAGCATCGCCGCGAGCTCGGTGAACATGGCGGCTTGCGTCGTGAGGTTGCGTGCTCGGAGCCCCTCGCGCACGCGATCGAAGATGGACCAGAGGACCCTCCGCTGGGATTCCGGCAGCCGCGTCTTGCGTCCGAGGCGCGCAACGTCGCGATAGCTCTCCCAGGTGGAAAGCTGCCAGGCGTCGACGACCTGCTCCCACTCAGTCAGGAGGAAACGGAGGCTGAAGTTGTGGCCCGGCGCCACGGCCGATGCCTGTTTGAGGGTTTCACGGACATCGTCGTGACTCGCAAGTCCTACGGCGTTTCCGCGGTGAGCCCGGAAGAGGCGAAGGCCGAGGGAGGGAAGCGAGTAGATCTCGATGCGCTCGGCGACTCGCGGCTCGTTGCCGACGAGGCGCCTTAGTTTCGTCCGCAAGGCGGAAGCAAGGGGGTCGGAAAAGGTGGCAAGCAGTACCCTTGATTCGGGGTAGCTGCGGGCGAGATGTACTGCGCGATGAAGGGCGACGATGGTCTTTCCGGTGCCGGCGGAGCCGGAGACGCGTGCTGGTCCCGCATGCTCGCGCTCCACCCATTCGCGCTGCTCGGGGTGAAGGAAAACCGTCCACTTTTCCCACGGGTATTCCAGAGCCCGTTCGAGCTCCTCGACATTGGCCATGACGCGGAAACGCCGCCTCGCGTCAGGATGATCGAAGGGATTGGCGCTCGGGACAGCCGGCTTGGCCGTGCGCGGTTTGCCGCCGGTGGCAAGCTCGAGCAGGGCCTCGGCCGCCTCCTCGCGCTCGTTGGCCAGCCCGGCCCAGGCGCCGCCCTCCCATACCGTGGCCGTCCCGCGCGCCGGGTACATCAGGATCGTCTGGGTGCTCGTCGCCAGGCTCA
>DAHUYW010000029.1 GCA_027306915.1 Spirochaetales bacterium
TTTTGCGGGCAGCGCACTCTGTAGCTCCTCGACCTTCGGTAGGGTTAGTAGGCTCACGCCAATCTCCTTAGCCTTCGCCACTTCATACGCTCTCCTTGAACCAAGGCCCCTTCGCTCCACCGGCATTACCCGGCTTCACCACTACTACGGGCCTATCCGCCGCCCCGTACGGCCCAGCCGGCTCCTCGCGGAGCGCCGGTTGCGGATTCACGCACCCGCACCGCCGGGGTTTCCCGTGTTGCCTGTCATTTCCTCTTGCAAACATGCCGTCGCCACTACCCCGGTGAGTCCTTCAGGTCTTTCGCTCTGTCCTCCTCCGTTCCGGTCAGGAGGCACATCTCCCGAAGACAGCGGCCTTCCCCGTTTCTCAGTCGGGTCGGCTCCCACGTTACCCGTTTCGAGGCCTGCTCGGCGTTCACTCACGTTACGGCCTGCATGCTCGCTGACCCCCAGAAGGGGCTCTCTCTTGAAGTGCTTCAGTCCAATTCGTTACCTCGTTGAACCGCTCCAAGTGCTTCCGGCTGGAGCGACAGTTGCCGGGTGGGATTCGCACCCACTGGAAATAACACGCCTTTCACGGCACACTGAGAAATCCAGGTTATCGAGATAACTTTGGCGGAGCAGGCAGCGGATTCAATGAGGTAAACCTACCGAGGTGCCCGACGCGCCTGACGCAGTACGCGAGGGTGGTGCGGTCCCGGCGGGAGTCCTGCCTCGCGCCAATAGTCTACCTGAGCTCGTCCATGTGAAGGTGCACGGATTTCACCTGGAGGTACTCCTCAAGACCTTGGGCACCGAGCTCTCGTCCGAAGCCGCTCATCTTGTATCCTCCGACCGGCATTTCCGCGTGAACCATCCCATAGGTGTTGAGCCATACCGTTCCTGCTCTCAGTCCGCGGGCCATCTGGAGAGCCGTGCCGATGTTGTTGGTCCACACCGCCGAGGCCAAACCGTAGATCGTTTGGTTTGCTATGTTGAGGGCATCCTGGGTGTCCCGAAACGTCAGGACGCTTGCAACCGGTCCAAAGATCTCCTGTTTCGCAATCGCCATCTCGGCGCCGACCCGATCGAAAATCGTAGGCGGCAGGTAGAAGCCCTTGTCGAAAATCCCGCCTTTCAAGCGTTTGCCGCCGCTGACCTGCCGTGCGCCATCGCGAAGTCCGGCATCGATATAGCCCTCCACCCGATCGAGCTGCTCGGCCGAGATCATCGGACCCAGGACGGAGGCGGAATCCATGGGATCTCCGACCCGCATCTGGGCGGCATGTTTCGTCAGCATTTCGAGAAACTCATCATGGACCGACTCCTGAACCAGGACCCGTGAGGCCGCGGTGCATATCTGGCCGGAGCGGAAGAACACGCTCGATGCGGAGGCCTTTGCCGCTGCGTCAAGGTCGGCGTCGCCGAAAACGATGTTGGGAGACTTCCCGCCCAACTCCAGATGCACGCGTTTCACCGTTTCCGCGGCGTTGCGCATGATGGTCTTTCCGCTCGCCGTCGAACCCGTGATCGAGACCATATCGATGTCCGGGTGAGCCGTCAGGACCTCGCTCAATTCGCCAGGCTCACCAGTAATGACATTGAGAACGCCTTCCGGCAGGCCTGCCTCGGCGAACATCTCCGCCAGCATGAGCGCCGTCACGGGAGTCTTGATATCCGGCTTTGCCACAATTGTGCACCCGGCCGCCAGCGCCGGACAGATCTTCCACGCCGCCTGGTTGAGGGGGAAATTCCAAGGAATGAGCTGGCTCACGACGCCGACCGGCTCCTTGTAGGTAAACCCGATGTCTGCGGCGTTGAAAAGGAAGGTTTGCCCGGCGATGGTTCGCGCCATGCCGGCGTAGTAGGAGAAGACGTCGATCACCCAATCCATCATCATGCGCGTTTGCTGCAGCGGGGCCCCGCAGGTGAGCGACTCGTAGAGCGCCAACTCCTCTTTGCGCTCTTCGATCAGGTGGGTCGTTTTGAGCAAGACCGCGGCCCGATCGGCCGGAGACAGTCGAGGCCAGGGCCCCCTGTCAAAGGCTCTTCTCGCGGACGCCACCGCCGACCGGGCATCGTCTGGACCGGCCTTCGAGATTGACGCGACGAGCTCTCCGTTTGCCGGATTGTACCGTTGGTAGCGGTTTCCCTGCAGGCTCGGCTGCCATTTGTTGTTTATGAAGAGATCGATCTCCAGTGGAAGCTTTACGGTTTTTGTAATCATACACACCTCTTGGGTTCAATAAGAAACTCGCCTCGGAGAGTTGTCAAGCAATTTGTGATGACCTCCCTTCGGATCGGTTTCGGAGGTTTGATCCGAGGACACCCAGGGGCACGCGCAGAGTTTTACTGCTAAAAGAGTTATCAAGCGGGACTTCCGTCGGGAGGGAGCGAGACTACAATCCCGACTATTTATCTCTTGTTTAATTCCGGTGTGCGTGGTAGACTGTGCATGCTATGTATACCGAATGGCGGCTCTCCGACGAGGCCGGAAACGGCTGCACCCTGCATGACGGACCCGCGTGGTGTGATGTCCGAGATCCCAGTGCGCGTCTGTTTTGCCGCCTCCTGTCGATGAGCTATTGCGACGCCGACGGGTTGTGGCGTTCGCTCGAGCGATCCCGACTTGTCGAGCGCTCATCATCCCATTGCCGGTTGGTCCTGTCTGCGCCACAGGACCAACCGGTCGAGGTATCGCTTGAGTACAAGCTGAGCGGCGGGGTGCTGCAGTTGAGCATGCAGGCAACCGCACGGAGTCGTCCGAGCTGGATGGCACTTACCCTCTCGGCAAGGGATGATGAGCATTTCTACGGCCTGGGGGAGCGGTTCGACAGCCTGGACCAGCAAGGAAAGACGGTCGACCTCCAGGTCGTGAACGGCGCTCAGTGCGGTAGGACCTACAAACCCGTTCCCTTCTTCATTTCATCAGCGGGCTACGGCTTGTCCCTAACCACCTCGGCGCGCGCGGTCATCCGGTTTGCCGCGCCGGATGAACCGTCAAAAGTCGTGATTCGAGTCGCCAACAGCAGCCTGACGGCGAACCTCTACCTGGATGGAGCTCCCCGAGCGATCCTGGCGCGCTACACCAAGTCGTTCGGAAGCCCCGCGCTGCCTCCCGACTGGGTGTTCGGCCCGTGGAAGTCGCGGGACTGGCGCACCGAGACGCAGCAAACGGCGCTGGAAGACGTGGATGCCGGGCGGAGTCACCGTCTCCCGGGAACGGTCAAGCTCATCGACGCGGCGTGGGAGACTGACAGCAACTCCTTTGTCTTCGACACAGAGAAGTTTCCACGTGTTCGGGAGATGATCGATCACATCCATGAGCAGGGCTACAAGCTGATCCTGTGGATCTCGCCCTGGATGGCGAAAGGAGCAGTCCCGAGCGAGGTCTACCGCTACTGCGCCGAGCGCGGCTATCTGATCCGAAATGCACACGGAGAGCCCTACGTCCACCGGTTGAGCAACAGCCCGAACTACGTCGGAAGCTGCGTCGACTTCACCCATCCCGAGGCGGTCGGGTGGTGGAAGGCGCAGATTCGTCGGCTCGTGGAGCTGGGTGTGAGCGGATTCAAGACCGACTTCGGCGAGCAGATCCCGGAGGATGCGGTATTCTCGGACGGGCGCAGCGGGCGCGAGCTTCACAATCTGTATCCCTATCTCTACAACCGTGCCACCCTCGATGCGGTTCGTGAAAAGTGCGACGGCATAATCCTCGGACGCTCTGCGTGGGCGGGCAGTCAAAGCCTTTCGTTGATCTGGGCTGGGGATCAAACCTCGGATTTCGCGCCGGCAAGCGGTTTGCCAAGCGTCATCATCGCCGGACAGTCCGCCGGTCTATCGGGATTTCCGTTCTGGACCTGTGACATCGGCGGATATTTCGGCCAGCCGACCGAGGAGGCTTTCATCCGCTGGACGGAGTTCGCCGCCTTCACCCCCATCATGCAGATTCACGGACTAGGCAAACGCGAGCCGTGGTGCTTCTCCGACCGGACGCTTGCAACCTACCGCCGGTACGCGCAGGAGCACATGGACCTGTTCCCGTTCTTCTACTCGCTGGCTCGCGAGGCTCACGAAACCGGATTGCCCGTCATGCGGGCCCTCTTTCTTGAGTTTCCGGATGACCCGGGTGTGTACGGCGATACCGCCGAGCACGAGTACCTCCTTGGCGACCGGCTGCTTGTAAGCCCGGTCTACGCCGAAAACGATCGACGTAGGGTCGTCTACCTGCCTTCAGGATCATGGCGCGATTTTTGGACCGGAGAGCTCCGCCCCGGCGGCATGACTCACGAAATCGCCGTCGGGCTTGACGACATTCCGGTGTTCGCTCGCGCGGGAGCGCTTATCCCTCGGCTCGCCGGCTCTCCCGAGACGCTGCTTCCGGTCGCCGACGGATCGATCCGAGTCGCTGGGCCCGATCTCCGGCTTGATGTTTTTCCGGGCGACGACGGTGAGATCGCGCTGGCGGACGGGACGCAGTTTTCTTGGCGTGACGCGGATCGAGTATTGACGGTGAGCAACTCAGCAACCGCGCGCTCGGTTTTTCTGAGATTGGTGGGTTTGAATGCCAGAGTGCTCGGCGCATTGTTCGTCGATGGACGGACGCTCCAGGCGGAGTCGGCAAGGGAAGGAGGTGAGGAGGGCGGTTATGACAGGATCCGCATTCCAGGCGGTGTCACCTGTAGGGTTTCCTTTCTCGGAGAGTGAGCCTTGCCTACGGGTGGAAAGAGTATCTGGAAATTGAGCTTCCAGTCGGGAGGAGAAGAAAAATGTTCAGAAAAGTCTCGCTCATTGCGGTTGCGATAGTTGGTACGGCTCTTCTGCTCGCTTCCTGCGCTCCGAAGAACGCGCAGTCGAACGCGAAGCACGTTACTCTGCAGGCTTGGATCTACAGCAGCTTTGCTGCGGCGGACGCGCCGATCTTCGCCGCGGCCGACAAGTTCATGAAGGAGAATCCGAATATCAAGGTGCAGCTTGTCCCGCTTACCTACGGCTCAAGCTCCTATCTCAACAAATATGTCGTTGCGTTTCAGGCGCGCACGGCTCCCGACAGCTTGATGTCGGATGTCGCGTGGGTTCCGGATTTGGCCGCTATGGACTCTCTTCTTCGGATCGACCAGCAGGCCGCCTCCGATATCAAGAGCTTCTATCCCGGACCGGTCCAGACGGTGACGTACAAGGATCACATCCTCGGCTTGCCCTTCTACACCAACGATCTTGCCATGTTCTACAACAAATCGGCGTTCGAAAGCGCGGGCCTGCAGCAACCTGCGGACGGATGGACGTGGGCGGATTTCGTTCGTGACGCCAAGGCTCTGACGAAGGGCTCCCGGTACGGATTCGGGTTCGAGGGCGGCTGGGGAGGAACCTATGAGTGGTACCCCTGGCTCTGGCAGGGCGGCGGCAGTCTCTTGAGCCCGGACAGGGGGTCGGTCGCCTTCGATTCCGCTCAAGGCATCGATGCAACTCGCACTTTCTTTGGGCTCACGACCACGGACAAGGTGGTTCCACCCGGCGTGCTGACTTGGAAATCCTGGAGTGAGCTTGCCGCTGCATTCAGCTCAGGCGTCATTGCGATGTTTGAATCCGGCGACTGGCAGATCCCGATGATCAAACAAGACAAACCGAGCTTCGAATGGGGAGTGGCGCCCCTGCCGATGGGGAAAGAGAAGGCAACCGTCGTGGGTGGCGCAGATTGGGTAATAAACGCCAAGTCTCACTCCGCCGACGCCGCCTATCGGTGGATCAAGTACATCACCGGTCCCGCCGTTTTCGATCTCATGGACGGCTACGGGCGTCTGGCCGCCCGAGTCGGAAACGAAAATCAGCAGGTTGTCAAAAGCGATCCGCTGATGCGCGTCTTCGTCGATGAGCTTGCCTATTCGAAAGCCCGGCCTTCGATCCCGCAATGGACGAATGTTGACTACAACTGCCTCCAGCCGGCGTTCCAGAGAATACTGCTGAAGGGAGCGCACGTGAGCTCGGCGCTTTCGGAGGCGGCAGCCTGCGGCAATCAGGCCTTGGCAAAGAAGTAGACGATTTCGAAATGAAGGGCGACCGCTGGTCCGGCTATTATCTCGTTGTTCCCGCATTCATCGTCATGTTCGGCGTGATAGGTTATCCGTTGATCCAGGCCTTCCTCATGAGCCTGCACAAGGTGATCCTCACCGAGCCGGACAACGGGCAGCCCTATGTGGGTCTTCGGAACTACATAGACGCGATAACCGGTCCGCTTTTCCGCGATGCGCTTGCGCGCACCGGAATCTGGGTCGGAGTCAATTTGGCGGTGCAGATGGTGTTTGGTTTGGCGGTCGCCCTCGTCCTGAATCAACCCTTTCCTTGGCGCGGCGTCGCCCGCGGCATTACGCTCATTCCGTGGGTTACCCCTTCCGTCGTCGCAGTGCTCACCTGGCGTTGGATGTATGACGCGGAGTTCGGCGCGATAAATGCGGCGCTCGTGGCCCTCGGGATAATCCGGCATCCGATCGTATGGCTTGCGAACACGCAAACGGCCCTGTGGGCGATCATCATCGAGAGCATCTGGAAGGGCACGCCTTTTGTGGCGATCATGCTGCTGGCGGCGCTCCAGGCGGTTCCTGGCGAGCTCTACGATGTTGCGAAGGTAGACGGCGCGAACGCCTGGCGCCGACTAGTGCACGTCACCGTGCCGCTTATTGCGCCGACCCTGATCATCGCGGCCACCCTGACCACGATTTTTACGTTCAACAACTTCAACGCGATCTGGCTCATGACTCGCGGGGGCCCCTTGCATTCAACCGAGACCCTCACGGTTCTCGTATACAATCAAGCATTCGTCACCTACAACATGGGTCAGTCCACTGCGATCGGCATGATCACGTTCCTGATCCTGCTCGTATTCGTTGCGATTTTCGGTCGCTACTATATCAAGGCAGAGTTGAACGCATGAGCTCGAACGATAGCCTCCACGCCGGCCGCAAGCAGCGTAAGAGAATTCGACGATTTCGCGGAAAGCTTGCAAACTGGTCGATCCAGTTGGCCGCGCTGGCAATTTGCGTTTTTTTCGCTCTGCCGTTTTTTTGGATGCTCATGACCTCGATCAAGACTTCCGGCGACATATTCACCATTCCAGTCCACTTCCTCCCTCAGAAAGGCATGTCCTTCCAGCCCTACCTCGACGTCATGAGCAAGGCCAACTTCGGTCGCTATTTCCTCAACAGCACCTTGGTCGCAGGGGTCACCACTATCTTGTCGACCTTCCTGTCGGTTCTCGCGGGTCTGGGATTCTCTCGCTACCGCATTCCCGGCGGACGCGGGCTTCTGGCAAGCGCGCTTCTCGGCCAGCTTTTTCCATTGGTGCTGCTCGTGCCCCCGATGTTCATACTCATGCGCGATCTGGACATCCTGAACACGCGCGCGTCGCTTGTCATCGCCTACATCGCCTTTGCGCTGCCCTACAGCGTCTGGCTATTGACCGGGTATTTCCGCACGATTCCGATCGAGTTGGAAGAATCGGCCATGGTGGACGGGACCAACAGGCTCGGCGCCCACATTCGCATAACGCTCCCTCTCGCGGCTCCCGGGATCGTCGCCACATTCATCTACAGCTTCATCCTAAGCTGGGACGAATTTCTGTTTGCAACCACGTTCATCACCTCGCCGGGTCTGCGCACGCTTCCGCTGGGGCTGTATGACTTCATCGGCGAATACTCTGTTCAGTGGAACCTGCTGATGGCCGGCGCGGTCGTTACGACTCTTCCGGTTGCGCTCCTGTTCGTCTTCCTTCAGCGCTTTCTGATCACCGGCCTTACCGCGGGGGCCGTCAAAGGATAACCCATGGGAAGAAAAGAGCAGCTCGAATGGATCCAAGATTTGCCGCAGATAGAAGCCTCACCGCGAATCCCGGCGAGCCAGAGGGTGTACGATACCCTGCTGAGCGCGATTACCCGGGGAACTATTCGACCGGGCGAGCACTTGGTGGAGCAGTCGCTGGCGAACGCGCTTGGCGTCAGCCGAGTGCCCATCCGCGAGGCGGTGCACAGGCTGGCCAAGACCGGGCTCTTGGAGATCCTCCCGGGCCAAGGCGCCTTTGTCATCAGCCTTCACGCAAGAGATATAGAGGAGATCTTCAGCTTTAGAGCGCTGCTTGAAGGCGAAGCGGCAAGACTTGCAACGCAAAAGTCTCTGCCAAGCGACCTAATGCGGCTCGAGGAGATCGTGCGCGAAATGGCTCCTTTGGAAAAAAAAGGAGACCTCCTGGCCGCGGCCTCCGTGGATACCCGCTTTCACCGCACGCTTGTGGAGAGCGCGCGCCACCGGCGCTTGCTGGCGAGCTGGGAAACCATGGAAAGTCTCATCATGATGCTTGCTTACAACGCGAGCGCCACCTACCCGGACATCGGAGGTTTGGCCGAGCGTCATCAGACCATTCTCAGGCCGATGCAGGACGGAGATGCGCGCGCGGCGGTAAATGCCCTGCGTCGTCATGTGCTCGATGCCGGCGAGAAGCTCGCCAAGTCGCTCACGGAGGCATAGGTGTCCAAGTTTGAGGAAGTTACCTGCACTGCGCGGAGCAGCGATGATGATAATAGATAGGATCGAGTGTTTCTTGCTGCGTTTTCCGCTTCCCGTGCCGCTCAAGCCGGCATGGGCGCCCGGACGCACTTTTGAGCACACCTCGTGCGTGTTGATTCGGATTACCTCCGACGAGGGCGTAGCCGGATATGGCGCAGCACCCGATACCGGGGCTTTGGCGCTTACGACAGTTGCGGAGATGGTGGCGCCCTACATCCTCGGCAAACCGGTTCACGCAACGGAGCAGATCAGCGTCGTCCTAAGAAATGCCGCCCGAGACGGCAGCTATCCCTGGGCCGTCGAGACGGCTCTCTGGGATCTGCTTGGAAAACAGTGCGGTCAACCGGTGCATCATCTCTGGGGTGGGTCGAAAGAAGAGCTTCCGGTCTACGCCAGCTTGGCCGAAGTTCGTCCCGCCGAAGCGGAAATCGAGCAGATACACGCTTTGCGGGAGATGGGATTCAAGGCGTTCAAGCTGCGCCTGCATCGGGCGGAGGTCTCGAAGGACATCGAAGTCGTCGAGCGTGTCCGTCGCGAGTTCGGCGGCGACATTACGATGATGGTGGACTGCAATCAAGCGCATGTGATGCCGAGTCCCGGACTGCACTACATCTGGTCCTTCAGCGAGGCCTTAATGGTCGCTCGCGCGATGCACGAGCTTGACGTCTCCTGGATCGAGGAACCGCTGCCGCGGTACAACTACAAACAACTTTCCGAGTTGTGCGGCCGAGTCGACATCCCGATCGCCGGCGGAGAGCTCAATCGGGGGCTTCACGAGTACCGCGCCTTGATTGACCAGGACTGTTACGACGTCATTCAGGCCGATGCCGCCTTCTCCGAGGGGGTCTTCCAGCTGCGCAAGATAGCGGCGTACGCGGAGCTGAACTACAAGCAGTTCATTCCGCACACTTGGTCGAACGGAGTCGGGTTGCTGGCGAACCTCCACTTGGCCGCATCGGTGCCGAACTGCAATTGGTTTGAATACCCGATCGACCTTCCCGCCTGGACGCCGGCCTCGCGAGATTTCATGCTCGGGGAGCCGGTGCTTGTTCAAAAGGACGGGATGATCAGGGTGCCCCGCGACCCAGGTTTTGGCATCGCGATAAACGAGGATGCGCTTCGGAGTTATACCCTCCAGAGCTGGAGCAGCGCCGTCCACCAATCGAGTTAGTAGCAGGGATAATCGCTTATGGATATTCATCAACTTGAGAACAGCGCGCGTGCGTTGGCTTTCGCACCGGAGGCGGAGAAGGGGAAGCTTCGCCGTGAGCTTGAGCAGACGGCGAAGAGTTGTGGGCTGTTCGTCGGCTCGATCGCTCCCGTGTATCGAGGGATGGCCAGCGGCGCCTACTCCGGTTTTACCGTGCCGGCGGTCAACATTCGCGGCTTGGTCTTCGATCTCGCTCGAGCGGCATTCCAAGCGGCCGAGCGCGTAGCGGCCGGTCCTTTCATCTTTGAGATTGCTCCCAGCGAGCTCTCGGCCGGAGGGCAGACCTTTGACGAATATGCCGGAGAGATCATCGCGGCCGCGCTTGCACAGGGCTGGCAGGGTCCGGTCTTCCTGCAGGGAGATCATTTTCACCTCGAATCCGGGGATCCGATCGCCATCGCGGGAATGGAGCAGCTGTGTGCGCACGCTATTCGATCCGGCTTCTATCAGATCGACATCGACGCGAGCGATCTTGTGGGCGAAGAGGGGGCATCCGTCGAAGAGCGCCTTCAGCCGAACGCCGGCACGACGGCGAAGGTGGTCAGCCTGGTTCGTCGGTTGGAGCCGCTTGGGCCGCAGCTCGTGCTGGGCGGCGAGGTGGGCCGAATCGGCGGAGAGCTCACCACCGAGTCGGACTTTCGCGAGTTCCTGCGCATACTTGCCGCACGCCTCCAGCCGGGAGTAGCCGGACTCGGCAAGGTTTCGGTGAATACGGGAACTCAGCATGGAGGCCTGCTCGATGAGTCCGGGAATGTGGGGCGAATGCCCGTCGATTTCGAGCTGGTAGGCCGGTTGAGCGGGATAGCCCGTCGGGAGTTCGGCCTTCCCGGAATCGTTCAGCACGGGGCCTCCACTATGAGCTTGGAGCAAATGTCTCGGCTTCCTGGCTTCGGAGTCAATGAGGTGCACCTGGCAACCGCCATCCAGACGACGGTCTTCGACCATCCGGCCTTCCCGAAACCGCTCCGCGAACGGATGGAGCGCGAGCTTGCCGAGAGCGCGCACGATCAGTCAGGCCCGGAAACGAAGCGCACGGAGCCTGCCAGGTCTTCGAACATTTTCCGAGAGCATGGCTGGCTGGCTTGGGGTCGCTACAAGTCGGAGCTGTGGGGACTGCCCGCCGAAGTACGGTCGGAGCTGCGCGAGGCAATGACGGCGTGGTTTTGCGGCGTCTTCATCGCTCTCGGTTTGGGCGGGAGGGAGCAGATCCGGGGTGAGGTCGCCCCGCAGGCTCGAATCGGAGAGAGGCCGTGAAGTCCGTAGATGTGCTCGGGCTGGGGATCGCAACTATCGATATCCTCACGCAGGTTCCCCGGTCTCCGAAGCCGGACGAGGTGATGTCCGTGCCGGGCATCACCGTGTGCGGAGGCGGCCCGGTGGCGACGGCGCTCGTGGAGCTCGCGCGGTTGGGCAATCGGACCGAGTACCTGGGGACGATCGCCATGGACATGTGGGGGGAGATGATCGAGCGGGATTTCGACCGTGAGGGGGTGAGCTACGGCGGCTCGCCGAGAGTGAAGGACTCGCAGTCGACAGTCTCGGTCATCCTGGTCGAGCAATCCACCGCGAGTCGATCGATCCTGTATCACAGCGAGGGAATGGACCGCCTGTCGCCCGACGCAATCACTCCCGAATCGATCTCCCGTGCGCGTCTACTGCACCTCGACGGGTTTCACCTGGAAGCCGCCCTGCGCGCTGCGACCTTCGCGCGAGAAAGCGGCGTCGTGGTCTCTCTTGACGGAGGAGCGGGGGAACGTCTATCGGGCATGGAGGAGCTTCTGGGCAAGATCGACATCATGATAGTAGCCCGGCAGTTCGCGGCGACCTTCACCGGAACCTCCGACGTTTGGGAGGCCGCGCGCCGGCTTGGCGGCTACGGCGCGCGACAGGTCGTCGTCACCGACGGCGCGCGGGGAAGCTGGTTCTGGGACGGCCGCTTGGCACTGCACCAGGAAGCCTTTCCCGTGAAAGCCGTCGACACGACGGGCGCGGGAGACGTGTATCACGGCGCCTATCTTCATGCCTTCCTGCAGGGTTGGAGCCCCCAGGAGTGCCTTCGCTTCGCAAGCGCTGCGGCCGCCCTGAAATGCACACACTTGGGCGGCCGCAGCGGGCCGGCAAGTCAGGACGAGGTCAGGCAATTCATCGGCAAGCACCGCGGTCGTTAGTCCCTTTGGCCACGCCTGAGTGAGGAGGTATGCGGTGGGGAAATTGAATAGAGAGGAAAGGATCGGATTTCTTTGTCTCGGTCTTCCCTATTTCGAAACGCGAATCGCTCAGTCATATCTGGACGAGACGCTCCGCGCGCTTGAAGGGGATTTTCGCATGGTGGGCTCGAGGGCCGTGATCACGGACCAGAGCTCCCTCGAATCCGCGCTGGAATCCCTGCGCAAAGAGGATCTGTCCGCGGTCCTGCTGCAGATCGGCACTTTTCCGGACGGGGACATGCTCGCCTCCGTCGTTCAAGAGCTCAAAGCGCCGTTTGTGCTTCACGGCCTTCCGGAAGCAAACCCCGATCGCGAAATCGCCACGAACAGCATGTGCGGCCTGAACATGGCGGCATTCACACTGAAGGCCCTCGATCATCCCCACACGTGGGTGCTCGGCGCGCCGTCCGATCCGGCGGTTGGCTTCCAACTGAAGGCTCACCTCGCCGCTGCCATGGCTCTCGCCGAGCTGCGTCGCAACCGCATCGGGCTCGTCGGATTTCGGGCTCCGGGGTTTTACCCGAGCACCTTCGACGAGCTGCTCCTCCGGCGGCGGCTGGGCGTCGCGGTCGAGCACATCGGATTGAACGTATACACCTCGCTGCTGCAGACTTCGCATCGCAAGGCTGCGCCGCGAAAGACCTTCCCGATGATCGAGGGAGGAAGCCTGCCCGAAGAGACTATCGCGCGGATCGAACAGGCATACGGCGCCCTGCACACCCTGTTTGAACGCAGCGGTCTTCGTTATTTTGCGATCAAAGACTGGCCCGAGCTGTTCGATGCGGAGGTAGCCGGAGGGCTGTGGCCGGCTCTGGGCTGGGTACAGCCGGATGGGTACACGGTTGCCCCGGAAGGGGACGTGAACGGCGCCATAACGATGGTCTTGGAGCAGACGATGAGCCGCAGGCCCGCTTTCTTTGCCGACATCAGCGCCGTCGACGAGAAGAGCTCGTCGCTGACCTTGTGGCATTACGGCGGGCCTGAATCCCTCGCCCGATCTTCAGAGGAGATCCGCTACGGCCGTGAAGGGCGGGAGGTCCAGTTCACGCTGTCCCCCGGTCGTGCCACCCTCGCCAGGGTCGGCCACTATCGGGGAGACCTGCGGATTTTATCGGTCTGTGTGGAAGTGTTGGACGTTCCGACGACCCTGCGCCGGGCCGCCGCGGTCGTGCGTACGACGCGGACGCCGGCGAAGGAGGTCGTCGCCCGCATGTTTGACGGCGGTTGGGACCACCATGTCTGCGTGGGGTACGGCGATCTCGCGGAGGCTTTCCGTGCAATCGGCAAGTTCTCCGGCATCCCGGTGGAATCCTTGTAGGCATCGCTCGGGCTGCTCGGGCGGGTCCGCGAGCGGCCTAATTCCCGTGGTGGAGGGAGAGACACCCGTGCAGCTTGTTCTGTTCATACTTGTCGGCTTTATCGTCGGATCGATGATCGCCGTGCAAAACGTCATCAACGCGTCGCTCGGCCGCTACGCGGGAATCATGGGAGCGGTGCTCGTCGTGGGCATATCGAGCCTCGTTGTCGTTTTCCTTGTCGTTCTTCTTTTTCCTCGCACGGCGAACCTGCGCGGCCTCCCGGGTCCGGATCACTGGTACCTCTACCTTGGCGGAGTCCTGGGCTTCTGCATAGTCGCGGCGCCCGTTATCCTGATCCCTCGCATCGGAGCTACTGCAACCGTCACCGCGATCGTGGCCGGGCAGCTCGTAATGGCGCTGATAGCCGATCAGGTGGGGCTGCTTGGAAATCCGAGAATCCTCGTGACCTTGCCGCGAATTGTCGGAGTGGCTCTCCTAGCCGCCGGCGTCTACCTGGTCGGTCGCACCTAGGAGTCCGTAGGGCATAGCCCGGCGTCGGGGGCAAGGAGGCAGAGGGTACGCAGGAGAGGGGTGTGGCGGGGAATTTACAGACGGGCCGATGGGTGCTTCCGTAGTGGCCATGGCACAGAAGAGCTACCGTGAGTGGTTGCCCGACCAGCCCTTCCTACTGCGACTCGTCGTAGCCCACCATGACCACGACCTCCCGCCCTTTCAGATCTAGCTTCACGTCCGTGACCTGCCACGGCTCCGTAGTCCCCAACACCTTCGAATACAGCTCTACGTCTTGCATCCCCCGAAGGTACCAAGCTGCCCGCCCACGTGGCTGCCGGGCTGTCCACAGGCCTCGCGCTGCGGGTCTCCATTGACCCCCGGCAGCACTGCCGACAACATCATCACGGCCCAAAAACCCCAGAAAACGAGGAATACCCACACGATTCCCGGAAGAGCCCGAAATGTTATATTGCCCCTGACTCCTTTGCCGCCTGCAGTGTCTTGAGTACTTCCTCTTTGTCCAGGACTTGGTTCGTTACGTATTTGTGGACCAACACGTTGATGAGGGTTTGGTAGGGCATTCCTTGCTCGGCGGCGCGCGCCTTTATCCGTTCGAGATCGAAACTCGACATTCTCAGGCTGATAGCCTCATTTCTTTTCGAGCGTTCAATGATCCTTTCGACTCGTTCTCGGGTGGCCTTCGAAGCCGGCACAAACTGATCCGCGGAGTCTTCTATTTCCTGTTCTTCCTTCGTGAGGCGAGTCTTCTTCATGTCTTGTTTCCTCCGTACTTGTGGTGAAATTTGCGACTTGGGTATGCCGTTTTTAGGACGATGCGGTCGTGTTCGTCAAAGACGAATGGGACAACCCACGTATAGTCGCGGACTGAGACTATGAAACAATGCTGCTCCGGCCTGGCGGGATTATCGATAAGGTCGAGGTAGTCGTGGGCTTGAATCTTTGCGGCAATTTCCTCGAACGATATGAATCGTTGCGTCCGGAGCCAGTGGTCCTTTTGAGTATCCCAGTCAAAGTCCATCTATGACATGAATATACGCACACGTATATACAATGTCAACGGGGTTTGAGCCCCGTCCACTGCCAGGGTGCTTCGGTCGAACAGGTGTGGTCACGTCATGGAGAGCTGGTAGACACGAAGGCCAGTGTGTCAGCAGCCAAATTGTCGTTAGTAGTCGTGGCCTGTCACGGACGCAGCCTCGCCTACCTCGGCACTGGCCGATGGAAGAGGAACACGCGAATATGTTGCAGGTGCCTCAGCCGGGTCACGGGGATGCCGCACGGAACTTGGGGCAATATAACGATTGAGGTCAGCAGCATTGGACGCAGCAACTTCCGGACCCCTCCAGAGGCGAGGACGTTGTTGAAGAGGCCTCACCGAGCTGCTACGGCAATCTACCGAGTCGTCGGGCCAATGTCAGCTGCACCGAAATGTTATGTTCAATGCAGTTTCAGGCCAACCTACTTCGTTCGGTCTGGTCTATTCCTGCTCTCTTTGTTCTCGTAGTGAAGCAGTACCGCTCTAGACTTAAGTACCCTGGCTTCGAGAAGGCGAAGGATGGAACCATCGTTGAGGTTATCAAACAGCCGCTTACCTTTTCCCTGCAACAATTGGATGAACTACAAACCAGTATTCGTCTATCATTCCGCGTCTCATGAACTCCTGGGCGACGCTTATTCCGTCCAAGAGGATATTCTTGCCTGGTTGTTGTTTGAGTCTTGCCGCCTCGTTCACCATGTCCCCGTGTACCAAACGGGTGTTGTTCCATTCCGCCTTGTCGAGGGTTCGAGAGAAGACCACCTTCGGAATCGCGTTAAACTTGTCTGCAAACTCAAGTGTGCGTGTGGAGCGGTTCGGAATAGCGAACCGCCCTGTGTGGTTTCGCCGTACCTGGAGCACCGAAACCGTGACGTCTGGCTGATAGGGACTTGCCGAACGGTCGAGTCTTCGCTGGAGCACATTCTGCTTGTTTTCAAGTGTATGTTTTTGTGTCGAATCAGCCTGAATCGGAACGTAAGAGATTGAAAAGCTGAAGTCGGTTCTTTATTCCGGCTTTCTGGTAAATGTTGTAGAGATGTTTCTCCACAGTACGCGGAGAGATAAAGAGCCGCTCGCCAATTTCGTTGTTGCTCAGCCCGCCCATTACCCCTGACACTATCTCGAGCTCGCGCTCGCTGATACCAAAGCGCTCGACAAAGTACGGCGACGGCGCGTTGTCTACCACGTATTTCGGTCTCCTCAAGCTGCGTCGCGCATGGAAGGTAGCCGCTATGGATGTCGCCGCTATCAACAACTGACCGGCGAGGTACGGGAAACCGGATAGGTTGAACAGACCGAAGTCTTCCAGAACGACGAAGGGAAGTAGCAACGTCATTGCGCCCGCCTGCGCAATAACCGCCTTGTACAGGCTCCTGTCGGGAAGCCTCGACTGAAAGACGAGCGCAAGAGCGAGCGCACCGCCAATCAGGGTAAACAAGAAGATCCTCAGGACACTGTTCGGGAGAGCAGCAACTCCAACGACCTCCCTCCATCCTGTCACGACGCGTGTTGCGGAGAGAACAGCAACAATCGTAGTCGCTGCGTCCAGGAGACGATACACAAATGGGCGACGCTGAGCTCCGAAAGCTGCAAGGAGAAAGCGGGGAAGAGAGTGGGCGATAATGACCGAACCCACGGCCTGCCAGAGCAGGCGCAAGCCCACCGGTCCGAGAACGGAAGCATTCACCGTATCCGCAGTCTGGAATACTAGAGTAGTAAGTGCGAAGCATGTAAGTCCTGCCATGCACATGGACAGCCAGAGAGCAGTGCGATGTCTAAACGTGCCGTAATAGGCAAAACAGAGCGTTGTCGCTGAAGTGGCCATGAGAAGAACGACGATCGAAATGTACAGCGACAAAGCCACCATGGTGCCGAAATCATACCGCACCGTCTCGGAACCCGCCAAGGCGCACGACCACACCTCGGAAACCTCCTTGCTCAGTCAAACACGTAAGAACACGTACGCGATTACGTGGTTTTCCGCATTGTTCCCCTATGCCGCAGCCAATATCATCTCCCTCATGAACACACGCACAACCAGATCCGTATGGACATATTTCTTGTTGATATTCGTTCTTAGCCTTCCGTTATGGCTGCTCGGCGCTTTGACCAGTCTTCAACTGGTGCCGGGTGTCCCGCTCAGCGGACTCGGTTTCGTTTGCCCGGTGATGGCAGCTGCGATCTTAGCCTACCGGGAGAAGGGTCGCAGCGGGGTGGAAGATCTATTGAAAAGATCCTTCGACTTCGGACGGGTCAAGGAGAAAATCTGGTATCTCCCGATCATTCTTCTTATGCCGCTCATCGTGGTCCTGTCCTATGGTATTATCCGCGTGATGGGGACGACGCTTCCGATGCCGCAGATCACCGCTGTAAAGACGCTTGGGTTGCTCATCGCGTTTTTCATCAGCGCTCTCGGTGAAGAGCTCGGCTGGTCTGGCTATGCTGTCGATCCGTTGCAGAACCGCTTCGGTGCATTCTGGGCAGCCATTCTCATCGGTGTGGTATGGGCTCTTTGGCACTTCATTCCGTTGCTGGAGGTTCACCGATCTCTGCTGTACATTGGGTGGTGGACCCTTGGCACGGTGGCAATTCGGACCATCATCGTCTGGCTCTACAACAATTCAGGCAGGAGCGTCTTCGTGGCGGCCATTTTCCACGCTATGGTGAACCTTACCTGGCAACTGTTCCCGATCGACGGTTCCTACTACGATCCGCGCGTCACAAGCCCGATCATGGCTTCAGTGGCGGCACTGGTCACAATCGTGTGGGCACCGAAGAAACTCACGAGAGCATTTCGATGATTCGATATACGATTGACAATTCGGCGAGGTCCATAGAGCACACCCTTGGTTTGTCGAATCTCGCGTTGTTCTTTTCCTTACCCTTCAAGCCTGCCGGGAGGAGAAACCTCTTTCTCAACGGCTACATCGCGCTGGGTGTAGAAAGAACCATCTATCAGGTGTACGATCCGAAGCTTTTGAAATCGGACTTTCTCTTTTCAGAAATGCCGACCCGCGACTGGCTGTTCGGCGACGGCGGGTACTGGGTAGACCGCGATCCGCCATCGCCGCAATTCAAGCACGTCTATCTCTACCGAACGTGTGAAAGCACGAGGACCGTAGTCCACTTTTTCTTCACGAATGACTGCTCCTCGATCATCGCCGCGGCGCTGAATAGAGTAAACGTGCTCGAGCCGAGCCTTCTCGATTGCATTCCCCTGCACCTGTTCAAGCGCTTTGTCGGGAGCTGCGTCGACCAATTCGGAGCCTTCGTTCTTGCCATTTCATGTGGTCAACATCAAGCGATCTCCCGGCCTGCCGAGTCGCGTCTTGGAGGGTACGGTACGTTCATCGACTGAGGAGTCAAACAGATGAGACTTCTTGAAGTGATAGTGACCCTTGCGAATCTTCTGACGTTTTGTGTCCTAGCAATTTCGAGGTTCCGTGCGATACCATGGATGGGATATTCGGCGCTCGCCACGGCGCTTTTAGCGGGGATCCAGATACTCATCGAAGGTCCCCGCTGGCAGATGTCTCCAGCTTACGTATTGACGACAATCTTCTTGATGATCTGGCTGCTTCGTATCGTCATGCCCGGCGGCCTGCCCGTCATTCGATTCATTGCAGGCGTAGGCATTGCGATAGGTGTGCTGGTCCTGGCAGTTTCCATCGTGTTGCCGGTGGCACTCCCAGTGTTTTTTTTCCCAAAGCCAACCGGGCCGTACGCCATCGGCACGCTGACCTATCACTGGGTGGACAGGAGCCGCCAAGAGCTTTTCACTTCCGACCCGAATGACCATCGCGAGTTCATGGCGCAGGTGTGGTACCCCGCCAAGAACGAACCTTCGACGCCGCGTGCCCCCTACATAGAGGACGCGGATGCCGTCACACCCGCATTGGCACGGCTGGCTCACTTCCCCCGTTTTTTCTTTAGTCATTTGAGATATGTCACGACCAATGCAGTTCCGTTCGCTCCGGTGGCAGACGATGCATCAAGCTTCCCCGTGCTGATTTACCTTACCGGGTTGGACGGATTTCGAGCGGTGAGCACCTTTCAGATTGAGGAGCTCGTCTCCCATGGTTACATCGTTGTTGGGCTCGATCAGCCGGGCGCCGTCGCCCTGGTGCGTTTCCCATCCGGCCGCGAAGTGTCGGGGCTGCCGAGAGACAAGATGCAGCCGCTGATTCTCCAGAGCGTCGAGCCTGCGACGCAAACACCAATGCTCTTCGGCCACGCAATGCCGGACGGCGTTATTCGATACTTCGCACAGGATGTAAGCTTTGCGCTCGATCAGCTCACTGCGGTCAATGAATCCGATCCCAATCATGTTCTGACAGGGCGGATTGATCTCGGCCGCGCCGGCACCTTCGGCATATCACTGGGCGGCATGGTTGCTGCCCAGGCCTGCCTGCAGGACCAACGTCTGAAAGCCTGCCTCATCATGGACGTCTACATGCCTGCCGATGTCGTCAGAGCCGGCCTGCGTCAGCCAACCATGTTCATCACCCGCGACGCCGCAACCATGCGCCTCGAACGCACGCGAGCCGGCGGCTGGTCGGAAAAAGACATCAAGCTGACCCTCGCGACCATGCGGTCAGTCTATGACGAGCTGCCTGGGGACGGATACTATCTGCAGATACCGAACATATTCCACCTCAACTTTACCGACGTTCCCTACTGGTCGCCGTTCACCTCGCAGCTTGGCATGACCGGACCCGTTGACCGCCGGCGAATGTTCGATATTATCAATGCGTATTCAGTGGCGTTCTTCGACAAGGAGCTCGGGGGCCTGCCCGAACCGCTGCTCGCCGGGCCGGCAAACCAATACCCAGAGGTGCTCTTCGAATCGCGGCGGCCGTAGGCGACCGCGGGCTGGGCCTGAAACGATACTTCCTGCCACCTTGTATCGCCACTTGAACCTGCAGGCCCAGGGCAACATCATCTCCGTCGTGCCCGGCTGGCGAGCTGCCGTGCCGCTGTAGCAGAGCGCCTCACGATGGGGGCAACCTGTTCGAAGGACACGGCGGACATGTCATGCAGGACGAACGCGACCCGCTCGGTGGGAGCAAGCGTCTCGAGTACGACCCGGAGCGCGGGACCGATCGAGTCGGCGAGCAGCACTTCGTGTCCCGGGTCAGTCTCATGCGCGCTTAGTACCGAGGCATGCTCTGATCGATCCGCTCCGCCCAGGCGTCGATGCCCCCGGTGAGGTTGCGGACACGACGGAAGCCAATGCTGCGCAGGAACTCGACGGCCTTGGCGCTGCGTACTCCGCTCTTGCAATAGGCCACAATCTCCCTGCTGGAATCCAACTCGTGCACGCGCTGCGGAAGATCACCCACCGGAATGAGGTGTCCGCTCAAGTGGCAGATCTGGTATTCATGGGGCTCCCGAACGTCGAGCAAAAAGACGTCGTCGCCGCGGTCGAACCTCCGCTTGAGCTCCTCGGGTTGTATCTCGGGGACGGACGCGGTGCTTTCGCCTTCCTCGCCGCGGATTCCACAAAACTGCTCGTAGTCGATCAACTCCCGCACAGTCGGATTCGCGCCGCAGACCGGGCATTCGGGATTCTTGCGGAGCTTGACCTCGCGGAAGCGCATGCCAAGCGCGTCGACAAGCAAGAGCCTTCCGATGAGGGAATCGCCGGCGCCGAGGATCAGCTTGATTACCTCAGTTGCCTGGATGACGCCGAGGAGCCCGGGCAGAACGCCGAGCACCCCGCCCTCCGCGCAGGATGGAACCATGCCGGGCGGAGGCGGCTCGGGATAGAGGCAGCGATAGCAGGGCCCGCCTTCCGCGGCAAAGACGGTGGCCTGACCTTCAAATCGAAAGACGGAAGCGTAGGCGTAGGGTTTTCCGCTCAGGACGCAGGCGTCGTTCACGAGATAGCGAGTGGCGAAGTTGTCAGTACCGTCGGCAATGATGTCGAAACCGCGAAAGATCGCAAGGGCGTTCCCGCTCGTGAGCTTCGTGTCGAAGACTCGCACCTCGGTGAGCGGGTTGATGGCATGAACTTTCTCGGCGGCAGACTCGACCTTTGATCGCCCGACGTCGGCGGTAGTGTGGATGATCTGACGCTGGAGATTGGTGGAATCGACGACATCGAAGTCCACGATCCCGAGTGTGCCTACGCCGGCCGCAGCGAGGTAGAGCGCCAGCGGCGAGCCGAGTCCGCCGGCGCCTATGCACAGAACCCGGCCCGCCTTCAGCTTGTGCTGCCCGGCGAGAGCGACTTCCGGCATGATAAGGTGTCGCGAATAGCGGAGTATCTCCTCGTTGGTGAAGCTCACGGCTCGCGCGGCATTATCGGTCCCGATCATCTTCAACCTCACAATACATTCGCACCGGATCTATCCTCCGGCGATGGCGCCCACCACAAGAAACGGCTCCGCCCCGGCGGCGACCGAATCAGGAAGCGGAGCGTCAGGTGAGTCGAGGGAGAAATCCTGTTCGCAGGCGAAGAAGCGCACAAAGGGCCTGCGCGCTCCCGTGACGTGATCGCGAATGGTGCCGCGCAGCACCGGGTAATGGGCTTCAAGCGCGTCGAGCACGGAACGTTGCGTGACCTTACCTTGCACGTCAACGGCTATTTCTCCGCTGACGCGCGCCAGCGTCCGCAGATGGGCCGGCAGCAGGACGCGGATCATGGCAGTGTCTGGACCTCGACGGAAAGCACCGCGGGGAGGTCGTGCACGATGGTATTCCAGCTGTCTCCGCCATCGGCCGACGCATACACCTGCCCGCCGGTGGTTCCGAAGTAGACGCCGCATTTGTCGAGCGAGTCCACGGCCATGGCATCGCGCAGCACGTTGACGTAGCAGTTCTCCTGCGGGAGTCCTTTGGTGAGCGGTTCCCACTCGTTTCCGCCTGTCCGGCTACGATAGACGCGGAGCTTGCCGTCAGGGGGGACGTGCTCGGAGTCACTCTTGATGGGCACGACATAGATCGTGTCAGGGTCGTGGGCGTGAATGTCGATGACGAAGCCGAAGTCGCTCGGCAGGTTACCGCTTATCTCGTGCCAGGAGTCCCCGGCGTCGTCGCTACGCATGACATCCCAGTGCTTCTGCATGAAGAGCACGCCCGGCCTCGATGGATGCATGGCGACGTGATGCACGCAGTGACCGATCTCCGCAGTCGGATCAGGGAGATACTGGGAATTTAGTCCCTTGTTTATCGGTGTCCATCTCTCCCCGCTGTCGTTCGTACGGAAGGCTCCGGCCGCGGAGATGGCGATGAATATCCGCTCGGGATCGCTGGGATCAAGAATGATGGTGTGCAGGCACAGGCCTCCTGCACCCGGCTGCCAGCGGGGTCCCGTGCCATGCTCGCGCAGCGCAGCCAGCTCATGCCAGCTCTTGCCGCCGTCCGTCGTGCGGAAGAGTGCCGCGTCTTCCACCCCGGCATAGACCGTGTCGGGATCCTTAAGCGACGGCTCGAGATGCCAGACGCGCTTGAACTCCCACGGATGAGGGGTGCCGTCGTACCACGTGTGGGTGCCGGGGACGCCCGCGTAAGCGAACTTGTTGTCCACCGGTTCCCAGGTCTTGCCCCCATCGTTGGACCGTTGAATCACCTGGCCAAACCATCCTGTTGATTGCGATGCATACAGCCGGTCCGGATCCACGGGGGACCCTTTGAGGTGATAGACCTCCCAGCCCGCAAAATGAGGACCGCTGATCTTCCAATGTTCCCGTTTTGCGTCCGACGTCAGCACGAACGCGCCCTTGTGTGTGCCAACCAACACGCGCACGCTGCTCATTTCGTACCCCCTTCCTTTTTTGTGATGATACGGCTACTACCTTGTTCCCTTCTTCGTAGCCGTATTCCTGTCGCCTGTCGTCACTACTGGATCGACGAGTGACAGGATTTGCCGTCTTGGCCAGCGGTCCGCTGGGGGGTGCCGATCGCTCACAGGTGCGCTTCGACGGGCTGTCCTTCGACTTCGAGGCCTTTTCGACTTATGTTACCACCGCCAGAGCCAGTCCACAAGTGGATCTGAGCGATGAAGCGAGGGCGGGCCTCCGGGATCGGCAGGGGAAGCCATACGGCGAGTCCCCCCCCCTTGAGACTCGAAACCTGCTCGAGCTTCCTGTTCTGGATGGCGCCGCAGGTCGGTTTCGCCGAAGCTTGATGAAGCCTTTGTGGAGAAATACGGTTCGCTTTCGCCAAACACTCGGATCCTCGGTCGGTGGCTTTTCCAGCCCCTTTCCGATGATCGTTGTCGCCAAAGATGATCAAAGTCCACTATCTGCCTTCGCGCTCGTGCAAAACCTGTTGACACTCTTCAAGGCACGTGGTACGCTTTCAATTGGTAATATGACATTACCAATTGTAACAGACATCTGCTCTTCGGATCGTGATAGGAGGGGACGAGATGCTCCTGCTCGCGGATGAACATACAAGCATTGACAGGGCCATATTGTCCGCCATATCGGCAAAGGCCGCCAACGAAACGCTAGGAGAAATTGACTTTGGCGACTGTCTCAAGCTCTTTATCACGGTATGCAATCACGTCGACGAGCTTCGCGTCGAGCTCCACGGTTACTCCCAGTCGTACCAGTTCGACTTTGGCGGCAAGCGCTGTGCCGTCATCTTCAGAAACGGAGCGTGTGCGGCATATTCGGGCGACGTAGATCAGCCCGATATTACCATGAAAATGGCCACGCACGTAATCCGCGACCTGCTCGTCGGGGCACTCAACTCTGGGGTCGCACACATGAACGGAGAAATCGAATACAAGGGGACTAAGAATGGCGCCGTGAAGCTCCAAACGATATTCGACCTCTTTCTGGATCAACTTGGCGTTTAAAACCTCGAAGACGATGGGGTTGCCCTTTGGCGATACAAGGACGGACGGTAGATGAATCAGCTGAAGTTCGGAGTAGTTGGCGGCGGGAGCGCCTTCAACTTCCATGTCAACGGCGTGCGGGGCTCGAAGCTCCTGCGCTTTGCGGCGATTTACGATGCCAACACCGAGAACGCCCGGAAGGTGTCCAAGAGATTCAGGGACGGGCATCTCGAAGTATACGAGAGCCTCGATGCGATGCTCGATTCGGACATCGATGCCGTGCTCGTAATGGTTCCTCATGCTTATCACGAGAAAATCGTGATGCGATGTGCGGAGAAGGGTAAGCATGTGCTTTGCGAAAAGCCAATGGGCACGACTGTTGAAGCATGTAGAAACATGATCGAGGCCGCGAAGAGAAACCGCGTCAAGTTCATGGTCGCCGAAAACCATCGGTTCATCCCCGCGCACACCTACATACATGACGCCGTTCAGCGCGGGCTTGTCGGCGACGTTCTAATGGTACGAGCTTACGAAGGTGTGAACGAGATACCTGGGCTGAGCATGAGCGGTTTCTGGAAGGGAGACCCTATCAAGGCTGGAGGTGGAGCACTGATGGATATGGGCGCTCACAAGTTTGCAGCCTTGGAGTACATTCTGGAAAGTCGCTGCACGAAGGTTACTGCCGTTCTGGCGAAGCAGGCAATCAATCTTCCGGAGAAAGCAGAGGACAACGCTCTCACTATTCTCGAGTTCGCAAATGGAACAATCGCGGAGATGTCAGTGAGCTTCACACAGATGACGCCTCCTTTCAACAGCCTCGAGATCTACGGAAGTCTGGGGAGCATATTCGAGAACCATGCATGGGAAAAGCCGGTACGGATCTATTCTTTCGCAAAGGAGATGGGTGCGAGCCAACAGACGTGGTTTGAACCGGAAATCGAGCATGCGCCGTTCCCGGGGTATTATCCCATATCGGTTCGCCACGAGGACGAGTACTTCGCACGGTGCGTTCTGGAGGATCGCTACCCGGAGTTCACCCCGGAGGACTCGATGAGTGCAATCGAGTGCATATTGGCGGGTTATCTCTCGTCAATGGAGAAACGACCGGTCGAGAGGAAAGAGATCATCGAGCTCGCTGATAATGGCAGGACTTTCGAGATTCTCGAAAGACTTGCTTCGTCCATCCCGATCAATCCGAGACTTCCGGAGGTGAAAAAGGTGAATCCCGTCGGTTATGACAGGAAGAGAGCAGCGGCGATAATGGAGACGCATGATCTGGATCTCCTCATCGCTAGTTCACCCGCTAACATCTACTACCTGAGCGGACTCCCCGTTCTCCACAGTGCCCCCAATCCCATACTGGAGGCCCTGACCAACCAATACCCTAACCTAGCGTTGATCCGACGCGAGGGAGAGGGCACCGTTATCCACTGGGACGTCTTCCGAAGCGTCCAAAAGCTGTGCTGGGTAGGCGATGCCGTCGGGGCCCACAGCGTTCGAGACGTCCAGGCAGCGCTTGCTGCAAGGATCAAGAAGTGGGGACTCGTGGGCAAACGCGTCGGGGTCGAATCCTCGGCCCCCAAGTTCCTTTTGGACGCGCTAACTCAGGAGAAGATCTCCATGCAGATCGTTGAAGCCGACGCTTCCTTCCACGAATTACGTTTGGTGAAGACGGACGAGGAAGTGGCTCGAATCGCGAAAGCCACCGAAATCACCGAAAACACGATCCGGAAGTGCATCGAATCATTGAAAGTGGGAACAACGGACGTGGATATTCTCGCCCTCGCAAAGAAGATCATGCTAGAAATGGGCGCGGATGACTGGAATCACCTTACCCTGTCCATAGGCTCATCGGATCCCGAAGCACCCGGGGTGGGCACCGTCGTCGGCCCCGGTGACATCGTTCGCCTTGACTTTGGTGCGGTCTACAAAGACTACGCCGCTGATGTCAACGCTGAAGTCGTGATTGGTGAAGTGCCGAAGGAAGCCCAGGTGCTTGTCGACGGGCTCCTCGATTTTCAATCCTACTTCGAGAAGCGCATAAAGCCGGGCGTTTCGATGCGGGTTCTTGGCGATGAGGCGCTGGAATGGTACAAGACCACCTATCCCAACGGCATAGCCCATTGCATTGGCCACAGCATCGGTCTCGAATGCGAGGATCTGCATCTGTTCGGTGCCCTGGGCTCGGAGGAAAGGATATTCGAAAAGAACATGGTTTTCGAAATCGAAGCCTGGGAGAGCTACACGGGCTACCTCATCGGAGTTGAGGATTGCTATGTGGTAACCGAGGAGGGCTGTCGAAAGATGACGACCCTCGACAAACACATCATATCAATAGGGGAGCGATAACAGAATGAAACCGTTGATCATCATCGCAACACCGAATATCTGCTGGCTCAAGACCGACGTCCCGTATCCGAAAACTCCGGGCGATATAGCCCAAGAGGCGAAACTCTGCCGAGACAACGGGGCATCGGTCCTCCACATTCATGGCGAAGGACAGTGGGTCGAAGTATTCAGCGAGGTTAGAAAGCGAAGCAACATCCTCATTCAGGGCGGCATGTCAAGCATTCCTCTCAAAGATAGAATGGATATCATGCGACAAAAGGCGGACATGATATCCATCATCCTCAACCATCATGACGAAGCGTTCTCAGAAGTCGACTGCAACGTGCTTCATACGAAAGACGAGCTTGATGATTATGCGCTCACCTGCAGAAACTATGGAGTGAAGCCTGAGTTCGAAGTTTGGCACTCAGGCTCGATCTGGAACCTGAATCGACTCATATCGCGTGATCTCCTCGATGCACCCTATATCACGACGCTTTTTTTCGGCTGGCCGGGAGGGACATGGTCGCCCCCGACGGTTGAGGAGTATCTCTACCGGCGCAAGCAGATGCCGGACGGTTGCGCGGTAGCTGTGAGCATCATGGACGCACGGCAAATGGACATCCTCGTTGCCGCAATCACTCACGGTGACAATGTTCGGGTTGGAACGGAGGATTACCCGTACAACAAGCAAGGGAAGCTGTGCGTTACTCATGAATTGGTCAAAGAGATAGCGGATATTTCTCGTATGCTTGGTCGGAAGATTGCGACTCCCGAAGAGGCCAAGGAAATCCTGGGAACCAGGGGCTGATCATATGACAGACAAAAAGACCGCCGTTATCACGGGGGCCGCAAGCGGGATCGGTAAGGCCTCGGCGCTGAGGTTCGCTGCCGAAGGATATGCAGTCGCTATCATGGATGTAAATGACGCGATCCGAGCGGTAGGGGATTCGATACGCCGGTCGGGCGGCGACTGCGTCGACTTCTTGGGAGACGTCGCCGACGAGACCCAAGTTCGATCGTTCATTGCCCTTGTCGAGAAGACCTACGGGCGAATAGATGTTCTGAACTGCAACGCCGGTATCGTTGTGGTGAAGCCACTCGAGGAGACCTCTTTCGACGACTTCACACGCGTAACCTCCGTTAACATTGGCGGGACGTTCCTTCTAACGAAACATGTCCTGCCGCTTATGAAGCGTCAAAGAAGCGGCGCGATCGTAAACCTTGGTTCGGTGTCTGCGCATGTGGGTCAGACTGAACACGCGATTTACGGGGCGACCAAGGGCGCGGTTGTCGCGTTCACGCGCGCCGTTGCTTGGGAGGTTGCGGACTACAACATCCGCGTCAACTCCGTGAGTCCAGGCTCGGTCGATACTCCGATGCTCCGTGCCGATATACAACTTCAGTCCACTCGAACGGGGGTCCCCTTCGACCAGGTCAAGAAAGAGCGGGAGGCGGAACAGGCATTCAAACGATGGGCGGACCCCGATGAGATTGCTCAGTCCATCTATTTTCTCGCGAGCGATGCGGCATCCTTCATTACGGGAGCCGATCTCCTTGTAGATTGCGGCTGGGTCGCAAAATAAGATGACGGATAACCCAATAGACTACGAAGTTCAAAAGAAGAGAAACACGACGGAAATCATCGTGGAGAAGCTGATCGCGCTCATTCGAGATCGTAGCTTAGAAGCAGGTGATAGACTTCCACCCGAACGCGAGCTGGCCCAGCTGATGAATATCAGCAGGCCGCCACTGCGCGAAGCCCTGAAGTCGCTCGAGATGATGAATATCATCAAGATCAGACAGGGCTCGGGCGCATACGTGACCAAGCTCGAGCCGGAAAGGGTGGTCGAGCATCTGGATATCGTCTTTACCCTCGACGATACCCTCTACCATGATCTTTTCAAGGCTCGACGCGTTCTGGAATCTGCGATTGCGCGGATGGCTGCGGAGAACATCACGGAGGATGAGCTCCAAAGAATCGAGGAGAACATAACCGAGGCGGCAAGCAGCGTCGCCAATGCGACGCAGTTCCTCGAGCTCGATTACAAACTCCACGGCATGATCCTCAGCGCGTCCAGAAACAGAGTTCTTCCGGTGTTCATTCAATCTATCAACAAGTTGAATTTGACCGTACGCGAGAAAACGAACAGTCACCTTGAGATCCGGCAATCGACAATTCGAGATCATCAGCGAATCTTGGATGCGCTCAGAAAGCGAGACCCCGATGAAGCGGCCGCTGCGATGGAGAGTCACCTGTTTAACGTTGAAAGGCGCTACTACGGGTCAGTCGACGCAGGAGAGGCGCAGAAGTGATCGGCAGATTTTTCGTGACTGGCGCCACGGGTTGTATTGGCGGATGGGTGATTAGGAATTTGCTCGAATCCGGACGGGAAGTCTACGCCCTGACGAGAAGTGGCAACCTCGACAAGCTGCGCTTGATCATGTCTGAGGAACAAATATCGAGAGTTCGAACGGTGAAGGCCGACATCACCGATGCAAATCTCATAATGAAGACCGTCGGGGACTCTGGCATCGAAAGTGTAATTCATCTTGCAGCCATGCAGCTGCCGTTTTGCGCCGCCGACCCAAGACTCGGCGCCCGAGTGAACGTCGAGGGAACCGTGAGTGTCTTCGAGGCTGCCAAGAAGTTTGGGATTCGCTCTCTTGTATATGCGAGCAGCACGGCAGTGTATGGCAGGCACGACGAGTATCTGGACGATGTGCTGGGACATGACGCGAGGTTGATTCCCCACTCACACTATGGGGTGTATAAGCAGGCTAACGAATGGAGCGCACGGGTCTACTTTGAGCTCGATGGATTATCGAGCATCGGGATACGGCCGTACGTCGTCTACGGTCCCCTTCGGGATCAAGGAATGACCTCCACACCCACTGCGGCCATGAAGGCCGCCGCAAGAGGCGAACGGTACGAGATCTCCTTTGGTGGGAAGCTCAACTTCCAATACGTTGACGACACGGCCAAGGCGTTTGTTCAGTCGGCGTTGGCGGCGGAACACGTAGGGGCCGACGTCTACAATCTTGGGGGCGGCATAGTGGACATGAGGGAGATTGTCGACGCGATCGAAAGCGTATGGCCGTCGGCAAAGGGCCTCATAACCTATGCCGACAAGTCCTTGCCATTCCCGTCAGGCGCGAGCAACGCGGAACTGGAAAAAGTGATCGGGACCGTCTGCGCAACGCCTCTTGAAGACGGCGTGCGAGCCACTATCGAGTGTTTTGCTGGAATTTCCAGTTAGCGTTGATCCTAGTACTTGAGAGCGCCGCCGGTAATGCCTCGCATCATGTATCGCTGAGCAAACAGGAACAGGAGAATCATGGGTATTGTGCTGATCAGCGACGCGGCGAGGGTCAACTGGTAGTGAACTTCGTAGACACTCACGAACCCGGAGAGATAGGGGGGTAGGGTGATCTTCTGCCTCGTCAGGACAGACGAGTACATAAGCTCGATATAACTGTAGAGAAACACGAAAACGCCGGTAACCGAGATTCCGTTGCCGGCAAGCGGAACGATGATCTTCCGAAAGGTTGTCAGAATGCTCGCGCCTTCGATCCATGCGCTCTCTTCAAGCTCGATTGGGATCGTATCGAAGAAACCTTTCATAAGCCATATTCCGACGGGGAGCTGGAACAAGAAGTAGATGATCGAAAGCCCGCCATAGGTATCAAGCATGTGGAGGGATCGGAGAATGAAATACCAGGGCACGAGTAGCGCTATTGAGGGAAGCATTCGCAGGACGAAGTAGCCGAGGTAAACGCCCTGGCTCGTCTTTGACTTAAGTCGAGAGAAGCCGTATGCGCAGGGAAGGCTGAAGAGGATCACGGCTATCGAGGCTAAGGTACATATCAACACGCTGTGCCCCATAAACGGCCAAATCGATTGAGCGCCAAACCGAGCTCCGAAAAGTATTTCCGCGTAATACTTCAGTGTTATCTTGCCGGGCACCAGCGCGCCGATGCTTTCAGTGGCTGCAATCGACATGACGACCAACTCATAGAGCGGCGCGAGGGTCCACACAACGATGAGGACTATAAAGAACGCTCTCAAGTACTTGCTCATCTACTTCCCCTGCTTAACGATCAGCCCGCGAAGCACAGAAAATGCAAGAATGGCGGTGAAGATCATGACAACGAGACTCATCGCCGCACTGTAGCCGTATTCCAGGTTCTTGAATGCAGTCTTATAGATGTAGGTGCTGAGGATGTCACTCGCCGATCCTGGCCCTCCTCCCGTTATGACCCAGACGTAGTCGAAAGTTCGGAAGGTGTCAATTGCTTTCAGCGATATCGCCACCTGATAGATAGGCTTCATCATTGGAATGATAATCGACCAGATTAAGCGGAGTCCCGAGGCTCCGTCGATTCGGGCCGCTTCTATGGTCTCATTCGGGAGACCTTCGAGTCCTGCGAGCAGGATGAGGAACATCCATGGCGTCCACGCCCATATGTCGGTTATCAGGACGGAGGGTAGCGCCATATGAGGGTTGCCTAGCCAGTCAACTCTCGGGATATGCACAGCAGTAAGGATCTTGTTGATCGCCCCGATGTCATAGTTGTACATGAACCTCCACAGTATGGCAGCTGCCGTTGGGATGACGAGCATAGGCAGGATAATCAACCCGCGGAGGACTCGATTTCCGCGAAACGTTTCATTACACACGAGGGCCATGGAAAACCCAATGACGAAGTTGAAAAACACTACTACCACGACGTATTCGACGTTGCGCACAAGCGCCATGTAGAAGTTGGGGTCGCTGAGGACTTGTACGTAGTTGGCAAGTCCGACGTTGCGGTTAGTGTCAGCCATGAGATTGAGATTCGTAAAGCTGATTCGAACCCCTTGCGCAATCGGCCACAAGAAGCCGACGAGAGTCGCGATAATTGCAGGTGCTGTCAGAAGCCAATAGGTTCTGCGCTGTCGCTGTAGAATCACGTGGAGTCTCCGCTACGAGGGGAAAAAGAGGAGGCCATTACAGGCCCCCTCTTTCGGCATCCGTCTCGTGATCAGAAATAGCCGGCCTTATGCATGAGCGCTTCTACGCCGTCCCCAGTCTGCTTTACGAACTGGTCGGGGGTGATCTGGCCGCTCAGAAGCTCTTCGTGCGCCTTTCGCAGCACATCGCGGGCCGCCTCGGTCTGCGGGAAGGCTGGGCTCGTGGGCCAGAAGGTTCCAATCGTTTGGACCGCGGGAATATACGCGCCCGGAACGATATTGTGCTTCACAAGCCATTCGCTGACGGCAGTCATACCGTTGCCCACGGGCAGTTTGGCCTGCTCGGTCGCCTGTATTCTCAGATTCTCGTCTGCAGCGGCGAGAAGGAACTTAACTGCGGCTTCCTTGTGCTTGCTGTCCTTGTTCAATTCCCATGCCCAGATTGACATCAGTCCTTTGTCCTTCGGGGATCGGTTCATGAACGACGGGATCCATGACAGCGGAAGGCCGTACTTCTTTTCGAAGTCGGTTCCCTTGTAGAGGTTCCAGTTGTCGACGTTCCAGGTGAAGGACATCGCCGCTTTGCCCTCGGCAAACAACTGGCCGATTTCCGTGAGTTCCATCCCGAGGACGCCGGGTGACGTTATGTGCCATGTGTTGATGGTATTGTAGTCAAACTGCGCGATCTGCTGTACGATCGGTTGGTTTTGGGGTTCGGCAGGGCCCCAGTCCGAGTGACCCGCCTGATCGAAGTAGCCGAGACCTGAACGGAAGAGCTCCTCTTCAAAAACGGTGTTTCCCTGATCCCATTTGCCTGCCATCACGTAGCCCCACAGGTTCGTCTGGCCGTCGGAGCCCTTGCGAGTAAAGAACTTCGCGACGTCTACGAACTCCTTTTGAGTCTTGAAGTCTATGACACCGCTGGCGTCGGGCTGCGGCAAGGCGTAGCCGTATTCCGCTTTGAATGCGCTTTGCTCCTTCGGATTCATGAAGAGGTCGCGCCGAGCGTAGCCGATCTGGGCGTTGACGTGGATCGGGATCCAATTGAGCTTCCCGTCGACTGAGGCTTCGCTTACGACACTCGGGTAGAACTTGCCCTCGAAGTTGGCAACGTTGACACCGGCTTGTTCGAGGTAGCTGTTGAGTGGCTCTCCGTACTTCTGAATGAGCGGCATCATAGCGTCCCACGCGAGGTATACGTCATAGGTCGCATCACCCGAGCTCGCCGATAGCATCTCTTTGTCCCGCAGGGAGACACCCTGCGAAGCTATCGTCTGGACATCAATTCCCTCTTTCGCGAGCTTCTCCTTCAGTATGGGGATCAGACCGTCAGTCGTGATCCAACCAAGCGAGGTCGCGACGGTGATCGTTGTCCTCTGCGCTTGCGCAGCACCCTGCGTGGAACCTTCCTTTTGTCCGCCCGCCCACAATTGCCCCGCGGTGGCCGCGAAAAGCACGAGAGCACCCAAGAACAACCAGAATCTCCTGGTTTTCATCTGACTCCTCCTAGAACGTTGATTGATGATTGCAGAAATCTGCAATTGACTGCCTCGTCAAATTGGGTTCCAGCACGCTCACAGTGTATTGACGAGCAATTCGCGGGTTGCGAGTAGAGCTGAACGTACCTTGCCCAACGTTTTTCAATACAGCTCGCGCTTGCCTTCCTCCTCTCTTTCTGTGGTAGCCTCCTTTTTCGGCCCCAGACGGCGCAGCCAAAGCGTAAAAGTGGTAAAGTTATATTACCAATTGCAACCTTATCACGGCTCTGGGACCCTGTCAACTTTTTTCGAGCACGATGACGCGCTCGAAAAACGCCTGTGCGGAGCGTGAGGCGATCTGCGGATTGCCAGCCTGTTGCCTTCATCGAGTCGATGGTAAACACCTCTTCGTGCGCCGATCCTTCAACCACGGGTCTGCTCCCGATTCCGCGCGCTAGAAGCCCAAGCGGTGCTTTTCCTGCTGCACCGTTTCACACCAACTTCCAACGTTCCACTGTCCGTAAACACCCAAACCGCCGCGCTCGTCGCTTCCCGCGTACACCGGGACATGGACAACAGAAAGTCCGTTGAAGACAAACGCTGTTTCAAGCGCGGATCTGAGCTCTGGGACGGACCATCCGCCGAAGATGCCGTTGATCCCGCGTATGGACCGCGCCATCTGTACGTAGTCGACTTCGACCGAATCGTCGGTTTTGAAGCAGTGGCCATACTGATCCATCTGAAGTGAGGAGATCGCCGCCATACGCCGGTTGTCGAACAAGGCAATTATCCCCCGAAGATGGTGTTCGGCCGCATCGATGAGTATTTGCGGATTCATCATGAAACTTCCGTCCCCGGTGAACGCAATTGGGTACTGTGAATGGTCAGCGAATGCAGATGACAAGATACCGCACACCGCGAACCCCATGTAGGAGGCTCCCGTATCGGTGAAGGTCTTTCGCGGGAGGTCATCTTCGATTAGCTGGAATCCATTAGCTTGGACGTCGCCGGCATCGAAGTATTTGGACGCGCCAATCTTGTCGGCGAACTCAACAACCGTGCGGATTGCTGCGGGCTGCGTGAGCACCGGGCGACCCCACTTCGGATCCTGAATGGGCTCGACGGAGCAGCGCTCCGAGCAGAACTGGTCCCACTCATTCCGTCGCGCCTTGCACGCCTGCAACCAGGGAGAATCCGATCCTTCTCGTGCCCGTGAAGAATTCTCGGGAGACGAGGAACCGGCGCTCTTGTTGACATTTTCTGTCCGTAGCGCTTCGACAAGACGGGCGAGCACGGATTGCGCATCGCCAATGAGGGCCAGGGTGCGGTTGTAGTGGCTCGCGTCCTCGTGGCGCGTATTGATGGATATGAAGGCACGAGCATTCTTCCATGCCGTTCCCGAGGAATCCCATTGGCAGACCGCGCGAGCTCCAATCGTTACGACGAGCTCGGCCTGTTCCATTGCGTAGTTCCCTGGTATCGATCCCTTTGAGCCGCCCACGGTCATGTTGCGGGGGTGCTTGCCCGGCAGGATGCCCACTGCCGACGGGCCGTGGACGAAAACGGCATCTGACCGATCCAAGAACTCCTCGAGGATTCGCCTGTCTAGGCCGCGTGCGCCATTACCCACCTTAACCACGGTGCGCGGGTAGGTTTGGATCAACTTCACCGCGTCGCGATACGCTTCCTCGTCGCATGCAACGACCCTAGGATAGGACGGTCGGCCGGGGAGCTCCTCGATGTTGAAGTTCTCGATAACTGAGCCTTGCACGTTCATCGGCATCAGGAGATAGCAGGGGGAGGGCTGGTCCGGGCTGAATACCGAGTTGGCGCCGCGTCGAAGCGCCGTCGGAAGTGCGTGAGGAGTGTGCAGGGTGTATGCCGTTCCCATCGTTGAAGCGAGCTTGAGAAAGAGAAGCTGCTCGTGGCGCGGGATTTGCTGCATATTGAAACCCTCGTCGTGAGTGGTCTCATCACCGAACAGATAGTAGACACCTATGCCATTCGAAAGCGGCGCGAGTGAGCCGGCAAGCGCATGCAACGCCCCTGGCCCAATCGAGGTGAAAACGGCCGCCGTTTCATCGTATTGCCAGCGAAGTGCAGACGCCGCGTGCGATGCCTCCACCTCATTTCGCACGTTGAATACGCGAACGAGTCCAGCCTCCTCGTACACCCGCAAGACCTCCCCAAGATCGGTGCTGCCATGTCCAAACACTCCGATGTACTTGCGGACCCCTTGACGAAGCAGGCCGAGCACGATCCCTTCACTCAAGGTAATGTCTTGGAATCGGCTAAGTGTCCCGGAGGCAAGCGCGGCGTCTATGCCACCGGAAGAGGAAATGGCGCCGGCACGCGCGATGCGGTCCGCGCTTGCGCTCACGGCCTTCTCCCGCTTCTGCGATCAAGAATGGCTTGCGCCAGCTCACGATTCATACCGGGAGCTGCGGAAAGGAGCTCCTCGATCCCCGGATAGCTCAAGGCAGGGACGGCGACGGCATCGGGGAGGTTGCGCACTATATCCGTCATGCTGTGGTGGGCCGCATGCCCGATCTCGCCCAGCAAGCGAACCGACTCGCGCTGGGACTCTCTGCGGCTCTCAGGAAATCCAGACCCGCGGTCGGATGAAAATAGGTGATCGAAGATCAGCCTAAGATTCACCTCGCTCCCCCATCCGTAGCCCTGATTGAGCATCAGGCTGACGCAGTTGCCACTATTGATCCGCGTAAAAAGCCATGCATCGAGCGGAGTCGCGATGTGACCGCATACGACATCCGGGTATTGGACAACCGAGTTTAGAAAGCCCTGCCCGGTGCCGCATCCCCCGACGACGAAGTCGGCGGCACCCGTGTTGAGAAGGAGAGCGCTCAGAAAACCCGTGTGGAGGTAGGTGAGTTGCGGTTCTTCGCCATTTTTCTTCATGCCGCAGTTGAGGAGCTGGAGATCTCTCCCTTCCAGTGCGCGGACAATATCAGCGTTTCGATCAGCTGCACTCGTCTCGTTGACAATCGCAATCTTCATGGGCTTGTCTCGCATCCTCCCATGTTCTGTTGGGTGTTAGTATTGAGCATAATACAACAAATGGGCGCTGGTGTCAATGGTAGGGTCAAAAGCTGCGAAACTCGAAAATATCTTGCCCTAAAAGAAACGCCATAGTATAATAGGCAATCGAAGAGGCCCCACGCCCCCCTGTTTTGGGCTGGTCTTCGGCACCAAGACGGTGGCCGCCGTAGTGAAGCCGTCCAAAGGTTGGTGCGGTTGGGTGGTGCCAGGAGAAAGCGAGGCGACACGTATGGAGAGATTGCGGGTTGGTTTCGTCGGTACAGGGCGGATATCCGATTTGCATGCGCTCGAATATCTGCAAAACGACCGCGCGGAAATCGTTGCTGTGTGCGATACGAACCGCGAGATCGCGTCAACGCGGGCGCAGGCGTGGGGTGTAGCCGAAAGCAGAGTCTTCAGTGATTACCACGACCTCCTAAGCCTTCCCGAGGTTGACCTCGTCGAAATCCTCTTGCCGCATCATCTGCACGCTCGGGTGGCAATTGATTGTGCACACGCGGGCAAACACATTTCGCTTCAGAAACCGATGGCGCTCACACTGAGCGAGGCCAGCCAGATTATCGATGCGGCCCGGCAGGCTCGTGTCATTCTCCGAGTATTTGAAAACTTCATCTTCTATCCGCCTGTTGTCAGGGCGAAGGCCCTTATCGAAGAGGGCGAAATTGGCGATCCGTTGACCATACGGGTTAAGAGCAATTCCGCTACTAGCCCTCATGCGTGGCCAGTTCCGCAATCCGCTTGGAAGTGGCGCTTCGACCGTGCTGAAAGCGGAGGCGGTCCCCTAGTCTTTGACGATGGCCACCACAAGTTTTCCTTGATTTGGCATTTCATGGGAATGGCCGAGGAGGTACATGCGTGGATTGGGAGCACAACGGTTCAGGATGGCGCCGAGCTTGATTCGCCGGCGATAGTATCAATGAAATTCCCAGGGAATCGATTCGGGTCCTTCGAAATCGTCAATTCTCCAGAGATGGTCGTGGATACCCGTCACTACGCACAAGATGACCGCATCGAGATAACTGGAACACGAGGGGTGATTTGGGTTACTCGAGGCCATGGAAAGATGCTCGATATCCCTCCGGTGATACTGTACAGGGATGGGCGGACCTTCGGATATTCCGACATGCCGACCGGCTGGGAGGAAAGCTTCATTAGCTCGACTCGCCACTTCATCGACGCATATTTCAAAGGGGATGCTCCGGCACTAACCGGAGAACAGGGACGCGAAATACTTCGCTTTGCTCTTGCAGCTCAACAATCGGCGCGAGAGGGCAAAAGCGTGCGGCTCTAGGTGGAGAAGGGTGGCTCTCGTAGCGCCCGACAACGTCTTGTGACCACCGCCAATTGGGAGGAGGCAACGTGCGCAATCACGACGCAATGCTCATAAGTGAGATCGAGCATCAGGCGCAGCTCATTCGGATCGATGTGCTCGATATGGTGAAGCGACGACAGGCCGGCCATATCGGAGGTTCATTCTCCGCCGCCGAGATCCTATCATCGCTTTACTTTCATCAATTGAAGATCAACCCGCAAGAACCTGAATGGAGCGGTCGAGACCGGTTTCTGTTGAGCAAGGGACACGCGGCGGCCGCGCTGTACTCCGCGCTCGCCCGACGCGGCTTCTTCCCCCTGGAAGAGCTTGAGACATGGGGGAAGCTCGGTGCGAGGCTTCAGGGACACCCCGATCGGATCAAGATACCGGGAGTCGACATGTCTTCCGGTTTTCTTGGACATGGCATCTCAATAGGTGTCGGAATGGCTCTTGCACAACGGCTGAATGAGAACCGCTACCACATCTACGTGTTGGTCGGCGACGGCGACATGCAATCGGGCGTCGCATGGGAAGGAGTGCTCACTGCGGCAAAATACCGCACATCAGAAATGACAGTCATCATGGATTTCAACGATGTGCAACTTGACGGACCGAGTCACGAGATCATGCCGCTCGAGCCGATTCTCGACAAGTGGCGATCCTTTGGTTTCGCGGTCTTGGAGATCCACGGTCATAATGTCCTTCAGATTCTTGAGGCTTTCGATGAAGCCCTGGACATCCATAGCCGTCCGACCGTGATTCTTGCCCACACGACTAAGGGGAAGGGAGTCTCGTTCATGGAGAACAGCGCGAAGTGGCACGGTGGAGTACCGACAGATGCACAATATCAGGCAGCACATAGAGAACTGCAGGAGGCGTTCAGATGAGCGATGCCCCTCAACGACAAGCCTATGGTGAAGCGCTGGCCGACTACGGCTCCGTCAACCCCGACGTGGTCGTTCTTGATGCCGATGTGTCTTCCTCAACCTTGAGCTGCTATTTCGGATCGCGATATCCGGAACGCTTCTTCAATGTAGGAGTGACCGAGGCATCCATGGTTGATGTCGGCGTCGGATTTGCGCTTGCCGGGAAGATTCCTTTCGTGAACACCTTTGCGGCGCTGCTCACCCTGAGAGCGTGTGAGCAGATCCGTACCTGCGTGGCATATGCCCGAGCCAACGTCAAACTGATCGGGGGCTATGCAGGGATTTCTGATTACAAGGACGGGCCGACTCACTTTGCAACGAACGACATCGCGGTCATGCGTTCGATCCCTGGAATATGCGTGCTTGCCCCGGCAGACAACGCTGAGGCCGCGGCAATGGTGCCGCTCATTGCCGAATATGACGGCCCCGTTTACATGCGAATAAGCCGCGCGACCGTTCCCGACGTTTTCGACGGAGCCTACCGCCCCGAGATAGGAAAGGGAGTCTCCCTGAAGGAAGGCGGCGACGTAACCCTCATTGGCACCGGGAGCATGGTCGCTCGGTGTCTGGCTGCGGCGCAACGCTTGAAGGAGCTCGGCATTGAAGCCGGCGTCGTTTCCATGGCAACAATCAAGCCCATCGACCTCGACCTCGTTCGGAGGGTCGCCCGTTCAAGTGGGGCGATCGTGACCGCCGAAGAGCACACGATTCTTGGCGGGCTTGGAAGCGCCGTCGCGGAAGCGGCAAGCACGGACAGGCCGGTGCCCATTGAAATGGTGGGCCTCGCCGACACCTTCGCGGAGACAGGCCCGGATCCCGAAACCCTGATGGACGCCTGGGGGCTTTCAATCTCGGACATCGTACATGCGTCGCAGCGGGCCGTAAGTCGCAAACGCGACTGCACAGGCAACGGGTAGAGCGTGTAGAATTGCTGCCTATGGCGAAGAAGAAAGAAGATGCCACGTACATACAATCGGTAGATCGGGCGCTAACGTTGCTCGAGCACATAGCTGAAAACCCGAAGACCCGGCCCGGACTCGCGGAGCTTGCAGAGGTGCTCCATGTCGACCGCAGCTCCGTTTTTCGGCTTCTTGCGACCCTCATGAAGCACGGGCTGGTGCGGCAGGTCGACAGCCGAGCGAGCTACCAACTGGGCTTTGATGTGTTTCGACTTGCAGGAGCGCTTCGGTCACAGCTGAAGATTACCGAGGTCGCATCCGACTACCTCAGAAAGCTTGCTGCCAACAGTCGCGAGAATGCGCATCTTGCGGTTCGATCAGGATTGCTCGCGGTCTTCATCGATCGAGAACAAGGCGGAACGAGGATTTCGGCGAATACGAACATCGGTGACACTGAAGATCTCTACTGCACGGCCGTGGGACGGTGTCTGATCTGCGAGACGGACCGCAATGGGCTGGAGGAGCTCTTTGGTGACAAGCCGCTCATTGCATACACCGACAGAACAATCACCGATCTTGGGCTGCTAGCGGCAGAGCTTCAGACTGTGAGGGAACGGGGGTTTGCGATTGATCTCGAGGAATACGAGCGAAACGTTGTTTGCGTCGCAGCTCCAGTCTACAATTTCGAGGGAAGGGTGGAAGCTTCAATCGGTATTTCCGGACCGAGGGAGCGGATCGAGCCGAAGGTCGATATCCTGGCTTCAATCGTAAGAGAAATGGGCGAGGAGATAAGCGGGTTGCTCGGCAAGAAACAAAATCCGAAGCCAAGACGTGATTTGGCTAGAAGTAGAGAGGAGTGATCTATGAAGAGCACGCCGAAGAAACTAAAGTACTACGCCGGGGGATGGAAAGATTCCAGAACCGAGAAGTTCATGAGCTGCTATGATCCGTCGACCGGCGATATCATCGCGCTTGCGCCGCAGTGTACGGCGGCGGAGGTTGAAGAGGCGATCGCCGCGGCAAAGAGCGCTTTCCAGCCATGGGCCGATAGTCCGCCGAACAAGCGGGTGCAGGTGCTTTTTCGGATGAAGGCCCTCCTAGACGAGCACCTCGAAGAGCTTACGGAGCTTCTCGCGCGAGAGAACGGCAAGGTCTGGGAAGAGGCGATGGGCGACGTCCTGAAGGTGACCGAAGTGGTCGAGTTTGCGTGTGGTATTCCTCATCTTCTCAAGGGGCCCGCGCTCATGAACGTAACAAGCGGCTACGACACGACACAATACCTCGAGCCGATTGGCGTATTCGCCGGGATTGCCCCGTGGAACTTTCCCGCGATGATTCCGATGGGTTGGATGGCGCCGCTTTGCATCGCCGCGGGCAATACCTTCGTCCTCAAAGCAGCGAGTTTTGTCCCACAGAGCGCAATGCGGATTCTCGAGCTGTGGGAAGAAGCCGGTCTGCCGCCTGGAGTCATCAACCTTGTTACCTGCTCGCGCACCGAGGCCGAGATCCTGCTGTCTCATCCTGACATCAAAGGGGTATCCTTCGTTGGCTCGACTGCGGTCGGGAGGCACATCTACGCAACCGCTGCTGCAAACGGGAAGAAGGTTCAGGCCCTCACCGAGGCCAAGAACCACGCACTGGTGCTGAAGGATGCCGCGATCGAGCGCACGGCGCAAGGCATCGTGAACTCTGCGTTTGGGTGTGCAGGAGAGCGCTGCATGGCCCTCCCGGCAGTCGTCGTCGAGGAGGCTGTTGCCGACGAGCTTGTCACAGCAATCACCAGAATCTTGAAGGAACGAAAGATCGGGCCCGCCTACGACAAGACCAGCCAGCTTGGCCCTCTGGTCAACGCCGAACATCGAAGCTCGGTTATCAAGTGGATTGAGACCGGGATAAGAGAGGGCGCCGAGCTGATTCTCGACGGGCGGTGCGTCACGGTGAAGAACTTCGAAAACGGATTCTACCTCGGACCCACGGTTTTCGACCACGTCAAACCGGGGATGACTATCGGCGACAAGGAGATTTTCGGACCGGTTCTCAGCATCAAGCGGGTCAGAAGTTTCGACGAGGGATTGAGGCTGATGAATGACAACGAGTTCGGCAACGGAAGCGTCATTTACACCCAGTCCGGCTACTTCGCGAGAGAGTTCATCCGGCGCACGCATGCCGGCATGGTTGGCGTGAATGTAGGTATTCCCGTGCCGCTCGGTATCTTCGGATTTACGGGTCACAAGAACTCCTTTTTCGGCGATCTCCACACGATGGGTACGGACGGCGTACGTTTCTTCACCCGGCGGAAGAGCGTTACGGCACACTGGTTCTCCGAGGAGGAAGCGAAGGAGGCGACTGTCTCGAATACCTGGGATGGCACCATCTCGTTCCCTGCGATGAAATGATTCGACCCTCAATCCCGATTTGACCGCTCTGTTGTCCTGAGAGCGAGGAGATGCGCCGGGGAGATCAGGTCTGCCACCGTCGGGGCAGCTCCTCATCGCCGCCCTAGCGCGTTCTTCCCGGCAGGGTGCCGCCGCAGGATAGAAGAACCTCCGGCTCCTCCTCGGGGAGCACCCCGATGGGTCGCAAGAGCGTCTCACCACAGCCGCGCATTCGGAGGCATTCCGCCGCGGGATGCCGCATGTTGCGCTTCCGGCTCTCCTCTCCTATCATTGCTGTCAGGAATGCCGCCGGTCGCGATGGCCGCCGCCGATGCGCCGGAACTATGAGGTGGTCTACGACTAGACGGTCGCGGTTGGCTATTCGCACAAGCCTTGCATACGGGCTGGTTTCGGCCCTCTGGATACTCTTCTCCGACGGCGCCCTTGCCGCCATGGTTCACGATCCGAGGCTCTTCCTCATCCTGGAGACAATCAAGGGGTGGTCCTTTGTCGCCGTCACCGCGGTTCTTCTGTACATCGCCTTGCGCAAGCAGCTTGCGCGATGGGAAGCGGGGTCGGTCGAGCGCGGGCAGGCGGAGGCGGCCCTCGAGATAAGGGACCAGCGCCTCCGGCTGGCGACGGAGGCTACCCGCGACGGCCTCTGGGAGCGGGACGTGCTTTCCGGGCGGACCTACTTCAGTCCCGCCTACTGGCGCATGTTGGGCTACGAGCCCGATGAGCTCGAACCGGTCTATCAAGCCTGGGTTGATCTGCTCCATCAGGATGATCGAGAGCGCGCAGTGGCGGCGGGGGTGGACTGCATCGAAAACCGAACCGAAAGTTTCGAGATCGAGTATCGGATGCTGGCAAAGGGAGGGGATTGGCGCTGGATTCTTGCGCGAGGCAAGGCGGAAAGGAGAGACGAGCGGGGCCGGGCGCTTATTCTCGTTGGGACCCACCAGGACATCACCGAGCGCAAGCCCTCGGAGGCCGAGCGCATTGCCTTCGAGACCCAGCTCCACCAGGCGCAGAAGATGGAGGCGATCGGCCAGCTGGCCGGGGAGTGGCGCACGATTTCAACAATCTGCTGGCGGTGATCATGAGCTACAGCGAGCTGACGCTGGCGGCCATCGCCTCGGATCACTCGACCAAAGGCTATGTCACGGAGATCAAGGCCGCGGGCGAGCGGGCGGCCGCGCTCACGCGACAGCTGCTCGCGTTCAGCCGCAAGCAGGTGTTGGTGACCAAGATCCTGAATCTCAACAAGGTAGTGACCGACACCGTAAAGATGCTCCAGCGCTTGATAGGAGAGAATATCGTCCTTACCGCGGTGCTCTCCCCGCGCGTTGCGCCGGTCAGAGTGGATCCAGGCCAGATCCAGCAGGTGGTGATCAACCTGGCCGTCAACTCTCGCGACGCCGTGCCGCAGGGCGGGCAGCTTTTCATCGAGACTTCCGCAAGCGAGTGGGACGAAGGCTACTGCCGCCTGCATCCGGGGAGCAAACCGGGTCCCTACGCACTGCTCTCGGTGACGGACAAAGGCTGCGGAATGTCAGCCGAGGTGATGGCGAGAATCTTCGACCCATTCTTCACGACCAAGGAGGCGGGGAAGGGAACGGGCCTCGGGCTTGCGACGGTGTACGGCATCGTGAAGCAGAGCGGGGGCTATATCGAAGTGAGCAGCGAGGTCGGGGTTGGAAGCTGTTTCAGGCTCTACCTCCCAGCGGTGGAGGCGGAGGCAAAACCCCGAACGGCGAGAGAAAAGGCCGAAGTGGCTCCCGGGGGAAGCGAGACTGTCCTCTTGGTCGAGGACGAGGAGAACGTGCGTCGAATTGCCCGGCTCGCGCTTGAATCCTACGGCTACACGGTTCTCGCCGCGGAGAACGGGCGCGAGGCCATGAACATCACCGATCGGTTCGGGCGCGTCATCGACCTCGTGGTCACGGACATCGTGATGCCCGAGATGAGCGGGCCCCAGCTCGTCGCGAAGATTCGCTCCCGGTACCCGACCCTCCAAACCCTATTCATAAGCGGATATGCCAATGATCTCGCCGATCATGAAGCAGTCGTCCGCACTTCGGCTGCCTACCTCCTCAAGCCCTTCTCGCCCCGCCAGCTCGCTTCCAAGGTGAGGCGCATCCTCGACGAGACGGGAGCTCGCGAGCATTGAAGATCTCTGTCCGCCACGCCGCTAGCTGCCGAGATAGTCCGTCCAGCGCTCGTCCACCCGCCGCAGCTTGAAGAACAGAGCCGCCGCCGCCCATGTGCCGGCGAACACCGCAACGACGAAGTAGCCCACGCTTGCGATGTCGAGGTGGTTGACGACGCGCCAGAAGCCGGTCGTCGATCCCGTTATCTGACTGATTATTTGAAGCACCTCGATGAGCCCGATGACGAGGGCAACGAAGACCGAAAGGCCGGTGACCGTGAGGTTGTAGAAGAGCTTTCTGATTGGACTGGAAAAGGCCCAGGAGTAGGCTCTCGTCATGAAAGCGCCATCCGTGGTGTCCATCAGAGACATCCCCGCGGCAAAGATCAGGGGAAGCGCCATGACCGCGGCGAAGGAAAGCCCGGAAGAGGCGGCTCCGGCCGATACGGCGAGCAGCGCCACCTCCGAGGCGGTGTCAAAGCCGAGCCCGAAGAGGAACCCGATGGGGAACATCTGCCAGCTTGCGGAGATGAACTTGAAGAGTCTCGCGAAGAGACGGGTGAGCACTCCGCCGGAGACGAGGCTTTCCTCCAACGATTTGCGACTGTATTCCCGGCGCTGCATCCCTTTGAACACACCGACGATGTCGAGAAAGATCAACAAGTTGAGGATACCGATGCCAACCAGGAAGAGGCCGGAAACGCTCGTCCCGATCAGTCCTCCGAAGCTTCGGAGCTCTCCGTGGTCACCCACGACGGCGCCGACGAGCTTCTTGGCGGCGACACCAAGGGCGAGCGTGATGAGGAAAACGACCGAGGAGTGGCCCAGCGAAAAGTAGAATCCGGTGCCGACGGGATTCTTGCCGCCCTGAATAAGCTTGCGGGAAGTGTTGTCGATCGCGGAGATGTGATCTGCGTCGAAGGCGTGCCGAAGACCGAAGCTGTAGGCAAGCGTTCCCAAGGAGAGGAGAGCTGGGTAACGGCGGGACTGCGAAAGCAGCAGCCCCCAGCCCAGGAGGTGGATCATCACTACGATGCTGTAGAGGCCCCACAGGCGAGCCCGTTCTGAGGGGCTGAAGCCGCGGGCATGGTCATTCTTCATGGTGCTCATGTCGATTCGATTATCTACCGTTCATTCCGTTGGAAAATGGCGCTTGCCCGGCTCCTCGTGTGCATCGCGGGAGCAAAGGAATAGGAGCATCTCCGACTCCCCCGCGAAGCGGTTCTGCCAACGATGGGGCAGATGGGCCTCAAATACCAGGCTGTCACCGGGATCCAGCAGGTATTCGTTCTCGTCGATTGTATAGAGAATCTGCCCGCTTAGGATATACACGAACTCGTGTCCGGTGTGAACTATCACGCGAGCGCCGCTGCTCGTTCCCGGCATCAGTCTTACGACGAAGCAATTCACGTTTTCGTCGGCAAGGTCCTTCGCGAGATTGGCTAGACGGACGCCCTCGACGGTCATCTCGGGTCGAGCACTCGAGCGGGTGAGAACCGTGGGCTTCCGGGAGGGGGTCGACTCGAAGAATGCGTTGATGGCCACCCCGAGCCCTCGGGCAAGCTGTTGCAGGGTGGCGACTGACGGGGAGGTCTTGCCAGTCTCGATCAGGCTCAGGGTATTGATGCTGAGACCGCTGCGTCCCGCCAGGGTCCGCAGCGACAGGCCCATGCGCGTGCGCAGCTCGCGCGCTCGCGTCGCCACAGACCCCTCATCTGCGCGGGCCTTCCTCATTCTACGATGAACTCGATCGGAGTTGCGTTGTGGGCGTTGTCCGAGATCGGACAGCGGGCGTCAATCTCGCGGACAAATTGCTCCTTCTCTTTCTGGGTCATGTCCGCATCGATTTTGGTGTTGACGCGGATCGTGGTGAATCCCGCTCTCGCCTCCGTGGACTTGCCTTGAAAGACATCGGAGTTGAGCTCTCCTTCCACCGTCACCTCGATGTTACGCACCGCAAGATGGCGTTGCCGGGCGATGAGGTGGCCGATCGTGATGACGCAGGAGCTCAACGAGACGAAAAGATACTCGAGTGGGGTAGGTCCCGCATCGATTCCCCCGCCGGCAGGAGGCTGATCGATAACTGAGACATGCTGTCGGGAGCGTGCCTCGATCCTAAAGCCATCAACTTGTTTTGCTTCAACTCGGACCGTCTTGATTGTCGCCATAGCAATTCTCCCTATTGTGAGTCTTACCAATATATTATGCTGAATGTGCCCTTATTGCAAGAGAATTTCACAATAAAGTGGTACAAACGCCCTAACGACGTCGTGCGTGCTGGCTCGCGCGCGCAACGATGGGGAGACGCCTGCGGAGAAAGGAGCAGCATCGAAACGAGTTGACACTGCCCGCAAAAGTTGACATACTCAATCATGTAAAGTGACTAACAGAGGTAACGAATGGCCAGTGCTCCTCAAAAGGTGGACCATAGCGCCCTGAAAGTGAACCAGGGCTCGATTATCGTGCTGCTTGTGGCTGGGTTTGTGGCAAATCTGCCCTGGCTTGTCGCGGGGACGGCTCTGATCATGCTCGCAGGGACGGCAATCGGTCGCCCGGGCTTCTTTTTCATCTACGCGGGGCTTCTTCGCCCGATGGGCGTTGTGAGGCCTGACCTGCTATCGGACAATCCCGAGCCCCACCGCTTCGCCCAGGGTTTTGGCGGAGTAGTTGCGGCCCTGTCCGCGACAGCGCTTTTCCTGGGCAGCGGCGTGCTCGGTTGGATTCTAGGCTGGATCGTCGCAGCCCTTGCGGCTCTCAACCTCTTTACGGGATTTTGTGCCGGATGCGCCGTCTACTACTGGATGAATCGTCTGGGAATACCGGGTTTCTCGAAGCGTGCTCCGGAGGGGACTCTTCCGGGAATGAGGCCGAGGCTGGGATGAAGCGGCAGATGATCGCAGGAATCGAGGAGGAGGGCAAACGCAGTGGCTGATCTCATCGTGCGTCTCGCCGGCGCGGTGGCAATCGCCGGGGGCGGGGTGCTGCTCTATCTCCTCCTCCGGTTTCTTGTTTTGGCGAAGGCTCGACGAAACTTCCGCAGTCTTGATAGCTTTAGGCGCGGGCAGCCCGGGATTGTCTATTTCACCACGCCTGATTGCGGCGCCTGCAAAGCGGTCCAGCGGCCCGCGCTCGCGGCTCTGCAGGAGCGGCTGCGGGGCTCCCTGCAAGTCATCGAGATCGACGCCGCAGATCGGCCGGACCTGGCAAAGGCCTGGAGCGTCCTGACCGTTCCCACCACGTTCGTCCTGGACCGCGACGGGCGTCCCCGCCACGTGAATCAGGGAGTCGCCTCAACCGACAAGCTCACAACCCAGCTCCGGAGCGTGGGATAGGGCTACAGCTCGGCACCGGACACTTCTTTCTTGCCTCAAGGAACAGCGCACCAGCCTCCCAAGGTGTTTTGTTGTTGATCTCCGGAGTGAGACGTGCAAAACTATCCCAGGGGGCCGCCATGCGCGGCGTGGGGAGGAAGCATGAAGAAGCGGCAGCTCGGGAAGGGCGGTGACGAGGTCTCGATCATCGGACTCGGTTCGTGGCCGATTGGCGGCGGCATGGGGTCGGTGGATGAGCGCCAGGCGATCGCGACCATTCATGCGGCCCTCGATGTCGGCGTCACGCTTATCGATACCGCCCAGTCCTACCGGACCTCGGAAATCACCATCGGGAAGGCCCTCGCGGGCGGTAAACGCGCGAAGGTCTTCCTTGCCAGCAAGGCAAGCACCGATTATACCCGGCGGGGAATCCGCTCCTCGATCGAAGACACCCTTAAGGCTCTCGATACCGACTATCTTGATCTCTACCAGATCCATTCCTGGAATCTCCAATACCCGATCGAAGAGTCGATGGCTGAAATGGCACAGCTGGTCAAGGAGGGGAAGACCCGCTACCTCGGTGTGTCGAACTTCTCGGTCGAGCAGATGAAGCGGGCATGGGCCGCCTCGCCCTTCGCTTCGACCCAACCCGCCTACAACATCTTTGATCGCGAGATCGAGCAAGATGTGATCCGCTATTGCAGTCATCAGGGGATTGGGATTCTTGCCCACAGTGTGCTGGCCAAGGGGCTCCTGACCGGCAAGTACGGGCCCGATCACGTCTTCCCAGCGGACGACGAGCGGTCGCACATGCCGCGTTTCCAGGGGCGGCAGTTTGCGGGGTACCTGAAGCGGGCCGATGCCCTCACCGTGGTGGCAAATGAGGTGGGATGCTCTTTGGTGCAGCTCGCAATCGCGTGGGTGGTGCGAATCCCGCATGTGGCATGCGCTCTGGTCGGCGCGAAGAGCCCCGCCCAGGTGGCCGAGCAAGTGGCCGCCGCCGAGATAGTGCTGAATCACGAGGTTACCGCGCGAATCGAGGACATCGCCTCCGGGCGGCTATAGAGGTCGAAAAAGAGGGTGTCTGAAAGCGATCTCACGCCCCTGCGGGACAAAGCCGAAGAGCTCGTGCGGAGCCTTAGCGAGGCACTCTCCGCCAACGCCTTCACCAGCCGTTACGTTCTTCATCCTCGGCGATTCGAGCAGACCGCAGCAGGGCTGGCATCGAGCTTCATCGGTTTTCTGGACTCCTCCGAAGCACGGGGAGTCACCGACTTCGGAAGCTCACTCTCGAGGCAGGGCGTCGGCCCCCAGGCGCTCTTCGCCATACTCGCCACGCTCTTTCGCTTCTGCCGCACGGCGGCAGGCGCGCAGATCCCCGAGGGGGCCGAGAGGGCTCTCGCCTGTTTTGAGGCCTACTGTATCGCCCTTCTCGACGGCTTCACGAGCGCATGGAAGGCGCAAATACTTTCCGACCAGGAGCAGCTGCGGCGCGCCCTATCGTCGGCCCTGGAGTCACAAAGCCGCGAGCTTTTCGTCAAGAATCACGCCATCGACACCTCGATAAACGGAATCCTCCTCACCGATCTCGATGGAACGGTAACCTATGCGAACCGCTCCTGTCTCGCGCTCCTGGGCTACGAGGTGGCCGAGGAGCTCATCGGAAGGAACGTCGCCGACTTTTGGATCGGATCGGAGGCGGGCGAGCTGCTCGGGCTACTCTCGCGAGCCGACGGCTGGCGCGGCGAGCTTGCGGCAAAACGGAAGGATGGCGAAACTCGTCCCGTATCCTTTTCGGCCTCTCAGATCATGAACGAGCGCGGCGAAGCGATAGGGATTATGACCTCCTTCGTAGACATGACGGAGGCCAGGCGGCTCGAGCTGCAGATGCAACAGGTCCAGAAGATGGACGATCTGGGACAGCTCGCCGGCGGGATCGCGCACGATTTCAACAACCTGCTCACTGCGATCGGCGGGCACCTGCAGTTGCTTCTCGCGGAGCTTCCGCCCGAAGATGCCATCTATCAGGAATTGACGCAGATCAAATCCGCGGTCGATCGCGGCATAGGGCTCACGCGGCAGCTGCGATACTTCACGCGGCAAGCGAGCGGAAAGCGTGAAATAGTCAACCTGAACCTGATCGCTCGCGAGACCTATGAGCTGCTCAAGCACAGCCTTGCGGTCGAGGTTACCGCCCGGCTCGATCTGTCTGACTCACTGTGGTCCGTTGAAGCCGACCCGAACCAGATGAGCCAGGTGCTCATGAACCTGTGCGTGAATGCGCGCGAGGCGGTGTTCGAGCGAAGGGCAGCCTCGGCGGAGACCGAAAGGGGTGTCCTTACCATCGAGACCGAGAACGTGACCTTCGGCGAGGTTGAGGCGAGGCGCCATGCGGGAGCCAAGCCGGGGCGCTATGTCAGTCTTGCCGTGAGCGACACCGGAGTCGGGGTGCCGCCGGAGCTGGTCGATCGGGTCTTTGTCCCCTTTGTGACTACAAAGGCCTCAAAGCACGGGACCGGTTTGGGGCTTGCCGTGGTGTACGGGATCGTTCGGAGCCACGGCGGCTTCGTCGAGGTTACGAGTGTTCCCGGCAAGAGGACGACCTTCCGTGTTTACCTGCCGATGGTCGATCGAACCTCCAAACCTGTGCCGGGGATCGTCGCAAAACCGGTCCTATCAAGGGGCGAGGGGACGATCCTTGTCGTTGACGACGAGGAGCAGGTCCGCGAAGTAATGGTCAGGACGCTTGTCCGCTGCGGCTACCGCGTGCTCGAGGCGAGCAGCGGCGCGATAGCCCTCGGTATCTTTAAGGAGCAGGGACCCCAGATAGACCTCGTGGTACTCGACATGATCATGCCCGAGGTAGGTGGACGGAAGACGCTCGAGCTTCTCCGGGAGGTCGATCCGCAGGTGTCCGTGCTCCTCGTCACGGGCTACATGACCGACGATGTGGGCCAGGAGGGGTTGCCCCTCATCGAAAAGCCCCTCGATCTCGCGCTTTTTAGCGAACGGGTGAGAGAGCTGGTAGCCAAGCGGCCCTGAGGCCGCCCACACGATCAGGTTGTTGAAAAACCTGCCAGACCGCCTTTCGTGGAAACTCACGCCCTTCCTGCACGTCCAATGGGTGATATGGGGAAATTCAAGGCGCAGCCCTGGCCGTCAGGGCGTGTGAGGTGAGGAACGCGAGAGTGGGTGGCAGCATGATCACGACGTACAAAGATTATATCATCAACGCCCGTGCAGCCGCTGTTCCGGATAGCTCCGGCGTCCGAGGGAAGTGGGTCGCCATGCCGCCGATCATCCAGAAGATCGTCGGTGACATTCGGCGCGCTCTCGATATCCCTGCGGTGAGCGGAGTCTATGCGACGGAGCAGGCCGCTGTGGAGGCGGTGGTGGCAGTGGCACGGCGGTTAATCGACAGGGGCGAAGTCGGTTTCTGAAGACGCGAAACGGGAACTATTCTCTCTATCCCATCGTCTATTAATCGCTGAATTTGGCAGCCGTCTTCCACACGAAGACGTCATCCACGCGGGGCGGGTCGGTTTACCTCCTTTGTCCGAACTCGCCCCGCTTTTTGTCCTATTGAAGGGTTGCGGGATCCTCTGCCGGAAGGGGGCCAAGCTCCTCATCGATATAAGTCCGAGCAACCTGCAGGGAAGCCTCGAGTGCGCGATCTTCCGTATCGAAGGACTGCGGGTTTGGCACGGTGTCCCGGGTTTCATCATCCTTCGGCTTCGATATCACCACCGATGCGGTCCATTTCCCATCCGAGCCGGACGTAGCCACCGCCTCAAGATGGTATCCAAGGTAACTGTCTACTCGCTTGCTTGCCATGCAGCTCTCCTCCAACTGCCAACCCAGCCTACCATCGAATCGACGAGCCTGTCGCTAGGCGCCCGCGGGAGAAAGCTCGAGCCGGCGCCATTCATCATTGCCGCCCGAACAGAGGGCGCCGCGACGTGGCCGCATTTGCGCTTTACCCATTTGTGGAGCTATACTGCTTCAGTTCCTGCAACAGAACCTGCGCGGAGGACTGCGTCATGAGCATACGATTGAAGCTCGTCGGTCTCATAGCCCTGTTGACCATCGCTTTCGGGATCTCGGTGATTGGCTATTTCGTTCTCCGAGCACCGATCCCTCGAATTCAGTCGGAACAGCAGAGCCTCACCGGGCTTCGATCGGCTCTCCTCCAGGAAAAGGCGGAGGCAAATCAGCTCTCGATTGAGCAGTTTCAGACGCAGCTCCCCAGATTCAAGAAGGCGGTCACGAACACGGACTATTACTTCCTCAAGATCGACGGTCTTAAGGTCCTTCCAACCCTGTCGAAGTCGATCCGCGACGCCTTGGTCTCCATTGGAAAGCTGAAGCATGTCCTTGACGAGGATACCCTCACCTTCAACGATTCCCTTGCCACCGTCGACCAGGATGCGTCGACGCTTTACGGGAGCAGCGGAAGCGCAGTCTTCGGCTCCGCCGGGGCTTTTGATCTTTTCCATCTCGCCATGGACGAGGCGGCCCGCAAAGACCGCGCAGGCGCGATGGCGATCTCGGATCTTGACGACTTCGCCACCAAGCTCGAAAGCATCACGCAGGGTCTTGAGACTGCCGTGGTAGTTATCGACGGCCAGTACGCGACTATCGCGAAGGAGATTGCGCGGGTGGAGGCGCGGAGCACCGGAGTTGGCTTAGCGATCGTGATCGTGCTCATCGCGCTGACCGTTACGGTCGCGCTCCTCCTCGCGAACCGCATCGTGCGCTCGGTGCGCTCGATCGAGGCGAATATCGCCGGAATGAGCAAGGGGGACCTCACC
>DAHUYW010000002.1:0-238 GCA_027306915.1 Spirochaetales bacterium
GTGATCTATTCGTTCGAAGAGTCGAGCGAGGTCACCCGGGTTTGCCAGTCATTTCAATCACGATGAATGACGGTCTCGTGCCCAGAGACTCGAACGAGCGAAGGGTGGAAACGAACCTCAGCGCGGAGGACCACCTGCTTGTGAATAAAGACGACATCGCGTACAACATGACGAGAATGTGGCAGGGTGTTTTGGGTCGAGCCGACTATGACTGCCTCGTGAGCCCTGCTTACGTCGT